>ONWU01000008.1 GCA_900321655.1 uncultured Bacteroidales bacterium | reverse complement strand
TCCACCTTGAAGAGGGCCGTGTCTGCACTTCCTTCGCCTTTGACCACCTTGTCTTTAAGCTCTAAAACCATCCTCTGGGCGCTCTTGAGTCCTATTCCTTTCACCGATTTGATCTTGTTGACGTCTTCGGCCAGGATGGCTTGGCGAATTTCCTCAGAGGTGAGCGTGGAAAGCATCATCCGGGCAGAGGCTACGCCGATACCGGAAACGCTGATAAGCAGGCGGAACAACTCCCGCTCGTCTTTTGTGGCAAAACCGTAATAGAGTTCCTCGTCTTCGCGGATGTAGTGATGGATGTATGCCGTGGCGGATGTTTTTCCCTGAAAAGCCTCGTAGGTTTGGAGGGAAATAAGGATGCTATACCCTATCCCCTGGTTGTCCAGAACCAGTTCCGTGGGCGTCAGCTCCACGATTTGTCCTTTAATATAGTCTATCATAACGCAAATTTATGTAAATTTGCAGACTTATCAAAAGCAAATGACTATTACCGAAATACGCGCTCAATTCCCTATTCTGAACACGCAGGTGTACGGAAAGCCGCTGGTGTATCTGGACAACGCTGCCACGGCTCAGCGTCCGGAAGCGGTCGTGGACTGTTGGAAGCAGCTGGTAGAAGGGTCAAACGCAAACATTCACAGGGCGGTACATCACCTCGCTGCCCAGGCTACGGATGCTTACGAGGGCGCCCGGGACCGGGTCAGGAGCTTCCTGAATGCATCGGCCCGGGAGGAGATTATTTTTACCTCCGGTGCTACGGCATCAATTAATCTGCTGGCCTCCTCTTTTGGTCAAGTGTTTGTAAATCAGGGAGATGAGGTAATTGTGAGCGCTTGTGAGCATCATTCTAACATTGTCCCTTGGCAGCTGCTTTGTGAACGTAAGGGTGCCATCCTCAAGGTGCTGGAGCCGGAGGAGGACGGACTGCTCAGTGTACAGAAGTTGCAAACCCTCTTGACTCCCCGCACCAAAATAGTAGCTATCGCGCACATTTCCAATGTGTTAGGTCTTGTGAATCCCGTCAAGGAGCTGGTTGCTGTTTGTCATAGTGCCGGCATTCCGGTACTGGTGGACGGGGCTCAGGGCGTGGTGCACGAAAAGATAGATGTCCAGGATCTGGACTGTGACTTTTATGCGTTCTCCGGACACAAGATCTATGCGGCCACGGGTACCGGTGTGCTGTACGGAAAAAAGAAGTGGCTGGAGGCGATGCCGCCGTATATGGGAGGTGGAGAAATGATAGAGACGGTGAAGTTCAGCGGAACCACCTACGCTCCCCTTCCGATGAAGTTTGAGGCTGGAACTCAGAACTTTAACGCCGTTCCCACCCTCGTTCCCGCTCTGGATTTTGCAGAGTCGGCCCGCGAAAGTAAGGAGGTGCAGCAAGAGCAGAAGGCCATTCTGGATTATGTTTACACAGCTCTGACGGAAAACGATCAGATTGTTCTATATGGCAGCAACCGGCAGGCCCGCATTCCCCTGTTCTCCTTTGCCGTGAAAGGGGTCCACCACGAGGATCTGGCCCTCATTCTGGACAAGATGGGCATAGCCGTTCGTTCCGGTCAGATGTGCGCAGAGCCGCTGATGGATTATCTGGGTGTAACAGGCCTTCTGAGGGTTTCGTTTGCCCCCTACAATACCCTGGAAGAAGCAAAATATTTTATCAAGAGCCTGAACAGGGCCATAGAAATGTTGGTTTAGAGATGACACTGGAAGAGAAAAAGCAGGAGATCATAGAGGATTTTTCCCTATACGACGAGTGGCTGGACAAATATGAGTATTTGATTGAACTGGGTAAGTCCCTGGAGCCGTTCCCGGAAGAAAAGAAAACAGAGGATCGCCTGATAAAAGGCTGTCAGTCACGTGTTTGGCTGGATGCCGAGGAGAAAGAAGGCAAACTGTATTTCACGGCAGACAGCGATGCCATCATCACCAAGGGCATCATTTCGCTGCTCATCAGCGTCTATTCCGGACGCACGCGCGAAGAGATTGCGGCCGATGATTTTGGCTTTGTGGCAGAGATCGGCCTCAAGGAGAACCTCTCCCCTACGCGCGCCAACGGGCTGGTCTCTATGATTAATACAATTAAGAACTTGGCAGAAAATGGCAGATAAAGAAGTTTTGACGGCGGAGGATGTAAAGGAGCTGCAGCCGCTTTATGCAGCGGTCATATCGGCCCTGAAAGAGGTCTACGACCCTGAAATCCCCGTAAACATATACGACCTGGGTCTCATTTACGAACTTACCATCAGCAAAGAGCGGGAAGTCTCTATCCTGATGACTTTCACCGCTCCCAATTGCCCGATGGCAGACCAGGTGATGATGGAGGTTCAACAGGGCGTGGAAGGCGTTCCGGGTGTTACCAAATGCAACATCGAGCTCACTTTTGAGCCGGAATGGGACCGCAGTATGCTCTCCGAGGAAGCGCGTGTAGAACTGGGTCTGGACTACGAGGAAGACGATTACGGCAAACTGAACGAATAAATGGAAAGGGTCGATGTGTTTCTGGGGCTGGGCTCCAACCTGGGAGACCGGGATTTGAATCTCCTTAAGGCGATGAACCTGCTGGATGAGGCCTTTGGGATGCATCCGGAGCGCATTTCCCGTATTGTGGAAACCCCCGCCTGGGGCTTTGAAGGGCCGGATTTTCTGAATCTGTGCGTTCTGTACCGCCTTCCGCGGACGGGAACGCCCGAGGAGCAGGCAACCCGGATTCTCCGGCAGGTCAAGGAGATAGAAAAAGCCCTGGGAAGAACGGAAGAAGCCCTGTTTGATGCCGATGGCAAGCGTGTCTACCACAATCGTATCATCGATATTGACATCCTTTTGTATGGCACACATATTATTCATACAGAAGACCTTACTGTCCCCCACCCCCTGATCGGCCAGCGGGATTTTGTGAAAAAGCCCCTTCTGGAGATTTCAAAACCGGCCGTCCGCGAGGCGTTTCCCGAAATATTTGAGTAAATTTGCAGGATTTTTGAAAGTATAAAGTATTATAATATGACGCAAGACGAATTATTCAAGGTGCTCGTAGCTCACTGCAAGGAGTATGGCTTTATCTTCCCCTCCAGTGAGATTTACGACGGTCTGGCCGCGGTTTACGACTATGGCCAGATGGGTGTTCAGCTCAAAAACAACATCAAGAACTACTGGTGGGAAGCTATGACCCGCCTGAATGAGAACATCGTGGGCATAGACTCCGCCATCTTCATGCACCCCCGCATCTGGGAGGCGTCCGGCCATGTAGGAGCCTTCAACGATCCTCTCATCGACAACAAAGACTCCAAGAAACGCTACAGGGCCGATGTTCTCATCGAAGACTACCTGGGCAAGATTGAGGAAAAGATTGAAAAAGAGGTTGCCAAGGGCAAAAAGAAGTTCGGAGATGCCTTTGACGAGGCCCAGTTCCGTGCCACCAACCCCAATGTCCTCAGAGAAAAGGCCAAATGGGACGAGATTCACAACCGCTATGTAGCCGCCGAAAAGGCCAACGACTTCGCGGAATATCGCCAGATCATCATCGACTGCAACATCGTGTGCCCCATTTCCGGCACCTGCAACTGGACGGAAGTGCGTCAGTTCAACCTGATGTTCTCCACCTCGATGGGTTCCACGGCCGACGGCGCCAACCTCATTTATCTGCGTCCGGAGACCGCCCAGGGCATATTTGTGAACTATCTGAACGTGCAGAAGACCGGCCGGATGAAGATTCCTTTCGGTATCGCCCAGATTGGCAAGGCCTTCCGTAACGAGATTGTAGCCCGCCAGTTTATCTTCCGTATGAGGGAGTTCGAGCAGATGGAGATGCAGTTCTTCATCAAGCCCGGTACTGAGCTGGATTGGTTCAAGAAATGGAAGGAAACCCGTATGAAATGGCATGTGAACCTGGGTATGGGCGCCGAGAATTACCGTTTCCACGATCACGAGAAGCTGGCCCACTACGCCAATGCCGCTACGGACATCGAATTCAACTTCCCCTTCGGCTTCAAAGAGCTGGAAGGCATTCACAGCCGCACCAACTTCGACCTGGGCAACCACCAGAAGTTCTCCGGCAAGAAGATTGAATACTTTGATCCTGAGGAGAATACCTCTTACACTCCCTATGTGATTGAAACATCCATCGGCGTAGACCGTATGGTGCTGGCCGTTCTCTCCCACTCCTACACCGTAGAGAAGCTGGAGAACGGAGAAGAGCGCGTCGTGATGAAGATTCCTGCCCCGCTGGCCCCCATCAAGGTGGCTGTGATGCCCCTGGTGAAAAAGGACGGCCTGCCGGAACTGGCCCAGAAGGTAGTGGACGAGCTCAAATACGACTTCTCCTACCAGTACGATGAGAAAGACTCCATCGGCAAGCGCTATCGTCGCCAGGATGCCATTGGAACGCCTTTCTGCGTAACCGTAGACCACGATTCCCTGAACGACGGCTGCGTTACCGTCCGCGACAGAGACAGCATGACGCAGGAGCGTGTGAAGATTGAAGACCTTCGCGCCATGATCGATAAGAAGGTTTCTCTCACCAATCTGCTCCGCAACCTGTAACATTTATGCGAAATGCGCTTATAATCATAAATTTGACTATCCTTCTGGGCTCCTGTGTCCGGGAGGATAGTCAGGATTATGGGCCGCTTTTGCTCTTGATTACGGCCATTCTGGCCACCCTGGTCCTGTACTTCTGGGCCCGAAAAGCCCAGCTGGAGAAACAACTGCTGGAGGAGCGTGAGGAAAACGAGCGCATCATGTCCATCGCAGAAGACCTCCAGGCCCGGCTGGGCGCCTTCCAGCGGCGCTCTCCGGGTCATAAACTGGACACGCTGGACCGTCTGTGCGAACAATACTACATATATGAGGGCACAGATAACCTTCAGCCGCGCATTTTGAAGGAGGTTCGCGCCATCGTGGAAGGCCTCCGGGCCGATGAAGGAGTCCAGAAACAGCTGGAACAAGCCCTGAATGAGGGCTCGGACAATGTAATGTCCAAACTGAGGAACACTTTTCCGAAGTGGAAACAAGAGGATTACTTGTTGTACCTTTTCGCGGCCTCAGGCTTCTCTTCCACCACTATTTCCACTCTTTTGGAGAAGGACAAACCCTATGTCTATAATCGCATTTACCGGCTGAAAGAGCGAATAAAAGCCTCTGAAAGTGCGGATAAGGCGCTTTTCCTTGCCTGCCTGGATCGCTAGTTTCCCACGGTGGTTAACGACAAAAAAGTACGGGTTTTCGACACAAAAAAGGGTGATTGCGAGATTCTTTTTACCAGCACTCTTGGTAAACGCTTTATTTTCAGTGGGTTTTTGAAGGCTTTCTGCGAGATTCTTTTTCAGAGATAATTTGGACTCTTGGAATAAGCTTTGCATCTTTGCATCAGTGAAATTAAACCCCAAAAAATCAATAACCATGGAAGTAAAGAAATCCCCCAAAGCCAGCCTTGAGAACAAGCGGCTCCTCTTCACGGAGATCGGCCTTCTTGTTGCTCTTTGCATCGTGTATCTGGCCTTCAACTACTCTTCCAAAGACGCCAAGGTGGCCGTCCTCGAGGATACCACCCAGGTTCTGGTAGAAGAAGAGATGGTGGCCATCCAGAACGAGCTTCCCCCGCCCCCGCCCGAGGCTCCCAGCATCCCCGTCCTGAGCGACCAGATCGATATCGTGGACGATGACATCAAATTGGACGACGACCTGTTCATCAACCTGGAAGACAACAACCAGGCCTTCGAAATCCAGGATTACAAGGAAGCCGCTGTGGAAGAGGAAGAAGTGGAAGAGGAAGCCATCCCTTTCCAGCTGGTAGAAAAGAAGCCCTCTTTCCAGGGTGGAGACGCCAACGAATTCTCCAAGTGGGTTAACTCCCGTCTGGTGTATCCGGAAATCGCCAAGGAGAACGGTGTGCAGGGTCGTGTAACCCTCCAGTTCACCGTAGAGGCCGACGGCCGCGTTACCAATGTGCGCGTGCTGCGTGGCGTGGATGAGTCCCTGGATAAGGAAGCCGTCCGCGTTGTGTCCAGCTCTCCCAAGTGGACCCCCGGTCGCCAGCGTGACCGCGCTGTGAAGGTTACCTACACCTTCCCCGTGATCTTCCAGCTCCGATAAAGGAACTTAAGCAATTTAACGGCTCCGCAGAAAACTGCGGGGCCGTTTTTTTGTTTTGTTTTGTATCTTTGTGGACGTATGAAGCAATTACTGATAACCTTTGCCCTGCTGGCGCTGACCCTTGGCGCCGGGGCCCAGAACGTCCGGTTCAACAAAAACAGCCGCATTGTTACTTCTGAAGACTCTCCCGCCGCCGCTATCCTGCAGCGCTACCTGGGAGAAGCTACCGGGTACGCTTTTCCCATCGTGAATGGAAGCTCTAAAAAGGCCGATATCCTGCTGCGGGAGGTAGCCAATCTTCCGGAAGACGCTTTCCGCATCGGCCTGGAAAACGGTGCCGTTGTACTGGAGGGAAGTGGAAAGAGCCTTTCCTACGCCGCCTGTGACTTCCTGGAGCAGGAAGTGGGGATGAATTACTGGGGAGGAGGAGAGTATGATCTGCCCCGCGTCAACACCGTTACGGTGCGCCCCAGGACCGAGATTCCTGCCTTCCGTTACCGGCAATGCAGCCACTATTTGATAAGGGAAGATCCTTTTCTTCGCACCTGGATGCGGCTGGAAGAGCCCAAAGACCTTTTTGTAGACAATCTGTGGGTCCATACCTGCAACCGCTTGCTGCCGGCTTCGCGCTATGGGGCCCGGCATCCCGAATATTATGCCTATTACAACGGAAAGCGCCATCCCGGGAGTGCCAGCCAGTGGTGTATGAGCAACCCCGAGGTGCTGGAAATCGTGTGTGGTACGCTGGACAGTTTGTTCCGGGCCCATCCGGAGCAGAAGATGATTTCCATCTCACAGAATGATGGGTCAGACACTTATTGCCGCTGCCCGGTCTGTCAGGCCATTATGGACGAGGAGGGGAGTCCTTCCGGGCCCATCCTCCGCTTTGTGAATGCCGTGGCGGAGCGTTTTCCGGACAAGGAAATCTCTACGCTGGCATATCTTTTCTCCGTGCAGCCTCCTAAAATGACCAAACCGCGCCCCAACGTGTCCATCATGCTTTGCGACATAGATTGCCGCCGGCAGACGTCCTTGCCGGAAAACCCTTCCGGGCAGGTGTTTATGCGGGCCCTGGAGGGCTGGAGCGCCATCTGTGACAACATTTTCCTCTGGGATTACGGCATCAACTTCGACAATTACCTGTCACCCTTCCCCAACCTGCAGACCATTAAAGATAATATGGTTATCTTCAAGGACCATGGGGTAAAGATGCATTTCTCGCAGATCAACAGTTCCCGGGGCGGGGATATGGCCGAGCTGAGACCGTATCTGGTTTCCAAGCTGATGTGGAACCCCCGGGCCAGCCTGGATTCCCTGGAGCGGCACTTCTGTGAGGCCTATTACGGCGCCGCTGCTCCTCAGATTTTAAGGTATATCCACACGATGGAGGGCGCCGCCGTAGCTACGGATGTAGACCTTTTCATTTACGATTCCCCCGTTTCCTACAAGGGGAATATCCTGCAGCCGGCCCTGTTCAAGAGATATAACGCTATGTTCGATGAGGCCGAAGCCGCCGTGGCCGATGATCCGCTGAGACTTTCCCGCGTCCGCAGATCCCGCCTTCCGCTGCAGTATTCGGCCCTGGAGATTGCCAGGACAGACCTTCACCGGGACAATGCCGCGGTGGAAAAGCAGCTGGATCTGTTTGAAAGCCGCATCCGGGAATTCAACGTCCCCAGCCTGAACGAGCGCGCCAACAGCCCGCAGGAATACTGTAAGTTATTCCGGGAGCGTTATTTGACTTCTCAGGAAGGCAACCTGGCTTTTGGCCGGCCGGTATCTTTTGCTATCAATCCGCGTCCCAAATACGTGGAGTTGGGTAAAACCGCCCTTACGGACGGCTTGTACGGCGGCGCCGGATACGTAGAGAGCTGGGTGGGCTGGGAAGGAACGGATGCCGATTTCACCATCGACCTGGGCTCTATACAGTCCATTCATGAGATCGGGGCTGATTTCCTCCGCCAGATTGGCGCCTGGGTGCTGGAACCCAAATCCGTGCGCTTTTCTGTGTCGGCCGATGGGAAGGATTACCAAACGTTTGATTACAAGACGCTTGAAGAGAACAGAAGCGGAGCCATTGAGTTCACGCCCGTGGTAGGGAAGGGCGAGGCGCAGGCGCGCTACGTCCGCCTCTTTGTGGAGGGCGTGAAAGACTGCCCGGAATGGCATTACGGCGTGGGCAACCCCTGCTGGATGTTCATAGATGAAGTGTGGGTGAAGTAAAGAAGGCAAATAATTGCTATCTTTGCACAAACAGCATTTGAAATGGCAGAATCATTCTCTGAAATAGGTAAAATCCAGGCCATAGAGCAGCTCTATCGCCTGTCGGCATACAATCCCGTGAGCGGGCTCAGTTACACATCCTCCAAGGGCGGGCGCATTACAACGGCGTCCCGTATGTATCTGGAAGGCATTGATTTCAACCTGGTTTACTTCCCGTTGAAACATTTGGGTTACAAATGCGTGGTCGGTGTAACAGGAGAGTTATATGCCGCCCTGGCAGCCCCAAAACTTCTGAATGTGGTGCTGGGAGTTTCGGCCAAACTGGATTTCCCGCAGGTCAAAGACCTTTGGATGGGAATAACCGTGGCGGCTAAAGAGCATGGTTTTGAGGCGGTTAACCTGGATTTGCAGCCTTCCAACAACGGATTGTATGTGAGTATATCGGCCACGGGTGAAACGTCCCTTTTTACGGACAAACGCCGGATGGCGGCCAAGTCCAAGGACCTCATCTGCGTTTCCGGCAGTCTGGGCGCGGCCTATCTGGGCCTGCAGGTGCTGGAGCGCGGCGCCAAGGAGTTCCAGGAAAAGGGCACACAGCCGGACATGAGCCAGTACAAGATGCTGGTGGGTTCTTATTTAAGGCCCGAATTGGACGCTTCTGTGGTGTCCAGACTGGAAGACGTGGAAATCTACCCTTCGTACGGTTACTTTGTCACCAGGGGCCTTTCTGACGCCTTAAAACGCCTGTCACGTGACAGCGGCCTGGGCGCCAAGGTGTATGCCGACAAAATTCCCTTCGAAGGAAACAGTTTCCAGCTGGGCAAAGAACTGGATATGGATCCGGTATCGGCAGCTATGAACGGGGGAGACGACAACCGCCTTCTCTTTGTGGTTCCCATCCTGCATCTGGAGAAGTTCCGCCGGGAGTTCCAGACCTTCGACGTCATCGGCCACCTGGCGCAGCCGGAGGCTGGCACGGTTTTGGTAACACCGGAGGGCGTCGAATTCCCTGTGAAAGCACAGGGCTGGCAGGAAGAAGAAACAGAACAATAAAACCCTTAATACGTATGAAAAAACTAGTATCCCTTATCGTCTTGACGGCAGCTTTCAGCCTGTCCGTGAATGCACAGGGCGGCCTGCTGGACAAGCTGGGCAGCCTGGGCAATGTCCTTTCCAATGCCGCCGGCGTGGTGTATTCCGCCCCTGTAAGCCTCAATGGCTCTTATACTTATAATGGTATCGCCG
Organism: uncultured Bacteroidales bacterium; assembly: GCA_900321655.1. Taxonomy (GTDB): domain Bacteria; phylum Bacteroidota; class Bacteroidia; order Bacteroidales; family UBA932; genus Cryptobacteroides. The sequence goes on along the minus strand of ONWU01000008.1, from coordinate 62,518 downwards.
TATCGGCCACCAGCTCCGAAGGCGGTCTTCTCACCAACCTGGCGGGCTCTGCCGCCACCTCTGCCCTGGAAAACAAGGCCGATGAATACCTGTCCAAGGTGGGCATCAAGCCGGGTGCCATGCAGTTCAACTTCAACTCTTCGGACAACACCTTCACCCTGAACGTGGCCGGCATTTCCCTTCCCGGAACCTACAAGGTGGGAGACGGCGAAAAGACGGTCACCCTCACCTTCGGCAAGAAGATGCAGTACCTGTGCCTCACCGGCTCGCTGGAGTCCAGCCTCAGCGGCGCCCGTATGGTGTTCCCGGTGAACAAAGCCACCGCTTTCATCAAGAAACTGGCTTCTGTGATCGGCCAGAGCTCTTCCAGCGTCGGCTCCCTGGCCAAGCTGGCAGAAGGCTATGACAACTACCGTCTGGGCTTCAAGATGAGCAAGTAGCTTTCTTCAATGATAGAAGAAGCCGTGGTCCCAAAAAGACTACGGCTTCTTTTTATTTCCTGTTCACTTCGTATTTGTCTATTCCTATCCGGCGGAGATCCTGCAGGAATTCTGAGGTAACCGCCACCTGGAACTTCTTGGAATAGAATTGGATGCGATAATGGGTGACGGGGTCGTAGAGGAAGAGGGTAAGAGGAATGTTGCCCTTGTGCTTCTTGACTACGGCCACCAGGTCTTTCCGGAACTGCTGGGTGAGCATCGGGGTGGTGATGTCCATACTGAATCCGGACAGGATGTCGTCCGAAATATTTCCCAGCAGCGTCACTTTGCGCAGTTTAAAGGCGTATGGCGACGTTTTACCCTGCGCACGTTCTTCGGGCTTAAGGAAGAATTTTTCTTCCACCTGGCCCTCTAAAAAGAGCGTTGCGTGGGGAGTCATATACTGCATGAAGTTTTCGTGCTCCTTGCCGAAGAGTGTGAGTTCGTAGGAGCCGCTGTAGTCCTCCAGCATAGTGCGGGAATAGGGCTTGCCGGTTTTGGTGGTAAGCTGCTTGAAATCCGTCACAATGCCGGCCACATAGACCTTCGCCGGCTGCTTCTTGTTCTCGCACTCGGAAATGAAATTGGTCATATTGGCCATCTGGCAGTTGCAGAAGTTCTGAATTTCAAAACGATAGCGGTCCAGGGGATGGGAACTCAAGTACATCCCCACCAGCTCCTTTTCCTTCTGCAGCATTTCCATAATGTCCATTTCACCCTCGAAATCCGGCATAACCGGGCGTTCCGGCTTCATTTCCTCCATATCTCCGAAGAGGGATACGCCGCCGGAGAGGGTATCTTCCTTGAACAGTTCCCCATAGCGCACCAGTTGGTCTATGAAGAGGTCTCCTCCCCGGCCGGGCTGGAAGTACATGCTGCGTTTATGGCCCAGGCTGTCCAGGGCGCCGGAGAGCACCAGGTTTTCAAAACTCTTGCGGTTCACGCTGCCGGCCATCCGTTCCACAAAATCATAAACGTCTGAGAACAAGCCCTTTTCCTCCCTTTCGGCCATAATGGCCTCCACCACGTTGGAGCCAAAGCCCTTGATGCTGCTGAGGGCAAAGCGCACGTCTCCGTCCTTGTTGACGGTGAAGTGGCCGGAGCTCTCGTTCACATCCGGGCTCAGGACCTTGATGCCATGGGCACGGCAGTCGTCCATAATCTTGATGATTTCCTCCATGCTCTTGGCGCAGTTGAGGCAGGAGGCGAAGAATTCGGAAGGATAGTGGGCCTTGAGCCAGCCGGTCTGGTAGCTCACCCAGGCATAGCAGGTGGCGTGGGACTTGTTGAAAGCATACTGGGCAAACTTCTCCCAGTCTTTCCAGATCTTGTCCAGCACCTTCTCCGGATGGCCGTTGGCCTGCCCGCCCGTCATAAACTTGTCCTTCAGCGAGTTCAGGATGTCTATCTGCTTCTTACCCATGGCCTTGCGGAGCTTGTCGGCCTCACCCTTGGTAAAGCCGGCCAGCTTCTGGGACAGCAGCATCACCTGCTCCTGATATACCGTGACGCCATAGGTGTCCTGCAGAAACTCCTCCATTTCGGGAAGGTCGTACTCGATGGCCTGTTCTCCCTGCTTTCGGGCTACGAAATCCGGGATATAATCCATCGGGCCGGGCCGATAGAGGGCATTCATGGCGATGAGGTCTTCGAAACGCTCCGGGCGCAGCTTCTGCAGCCAGGTTTTCATGCCTTCCGATTCAAACTGGAACACGGAGGTGGTGTCTCCCCGTCCGTACAGCTCCAGGGTGGGCTTGTCGTCAATGGGGATGGCCTCGATGTCTATCTCCTCTCCGTGATGCTCCTTGATGAGGTCCAGGCAATTGTGGATGATCTGGAGGGTAATGAGGCCCAGGAAGTCCATCTTGAGCATACCCACATCCTCGATATAGTGACCGTCGTACTGCGAAGTGCGCACATCCAGACCGGTTTCCTTATCCTTGGAAAGGGTAATGGGCAGATAATCCGTGAGGTCTCCCCGGCCGATAATGGTGGCGCAGGCGTGCATTCCCACCTGGCGGACACAGCCTTCCAGGGCCTGGGCGTACTTGAGCACCTCCTTATTGATCTCCGGGCCGTTTTTGAGTTCTTCTATGAACTCCGGCACCAGGCGGTAGCAGTTCTTCAGGTTGATCTTGACATCCACGTCCTCCATACCCTTCTGGAAGGTCTTCTTGACCTTGACCACCTGGCCGTCCCTTTCTTCTTCCACTTCTTCTTCCACCACCTTGAAACCGGGCTTCAGCTCGTCCAGTTTGGGGTTGAAGGGGTATTTCTTCTCTTTTTTCTCGCTCAGACGGTCCGGGACCATCTTGGTGAGACGGTTGCTTTCGTCTATGCTGACGCGGCTGATGCGGGCCACATCCTTGATGGCGCTCTTGGCAGCCATCGTACCAAAGGTGATTACGCGGGACACGTGGCTGGCACCGTATTTTTCTTCCACATACTGGTGCGCCTTGGTCAGGTCCTCAAAATCCACGTCTATATCCGGCATGGAGATACGGTCCGGGTTGAGGAAACGCTCGAACAGGAGCTGGTATTTGATAGGGTCCAGGTTGGTGATCTTGAGGCAGTAGGCCACCACCGATCCGGCCGCGGAGCCACGGCCCGGGCCCACCATGGAGCCGGCGGCACGGGAGGCGGCGATATAGTCCTGGACGATGAGGAAATAGTCCGGGAATCCCATTCGGCAGATGGTCTTGAGCTCAAAATCTATACGCTCTTCCTGCTCCTGGGTGAGCGTTTCTCCATAGCGCTGGTGCGCGCCCTGGTACGTGAGGTGGCACAGGTATGCCACCGAATGGCAGAAGCCGTCTCCGCGGTACGTGCCGTGCTTGTCGCATCGGCCGGCATCGATAATTTCCTTGTATTTCTCCAGGTACTTGTCTATATCGGCCATAAAGGCCGGGTCTATCTCGTAGACCGGCAGCACCGGATCCCTGTCTATGGAGTATTCCTCTATCTTGGAGGCCACTTCCAGGGTGTTTTCTATGCACTCCGGATGGTCCGGGAACAGCGCCCGCATCTCCTCTTCGCTCTTGATGTACTCCTGCTGGGTATAGCGCAGACGGTCCGGATCATCGATATAGGCGTTGGTGGTGAGGCAGATGAGGCGGTCGTGCACGGGGCCGTCTTCCTTGCGCACGAAGTGGGCGTCGTTGGTGGCAATCACCTTGACGCCGTATTTTTCCGCCAGCTTGAAGATTTCCCCGGTATAGTAGCACTGGTCCTCGTACAGCTGGTTGTCCAGGCCCGGAACCTCCGTCTTGTGCTTCATCACCTCCAGGTAATAGTCCTCCCCGAACACCCGTTTGTGCCAGAGGATGGCTTTTTCCACGGCGGCATCGTCGTGCGCCATAATAGCGCGCGGAACCTCTCCCGCCATACAGGCCGATGAGCAAATAAGTCCTTCGTGGTACTGCTCAATGATCTCGTGGCTGATGCGGGGCCGATAATACTGGCCATTGATATGGGCTTCGGACACAATCTTCACCAGATTGAGGTATCCCGTGTAGTTTTTTGCCAGCAGGATCAGGTGGTAATATCCCTTTTCCTTGATCCGGTGGTCTCCCTTGGACACGTAGACTTCGCAGCCGATGATGGGCTTCACCGAAGGGTGCTTCTTGGCATACTTGAAGAACTCCTTCACGCCGAACATATTGCCGTGATCCGTGATGGCCAGGGCAGGCATCCCCAGCTCTTCGGCCCGGTTAAAGAGGTTCTCGATGGACGACTGACCGTCCAGGATGGAGTATTGTGTATGAACGTGAAGGTGTACGAATGCCATGGAACAAAGATAACAAAAAGCCGCGGCCCGTAAAAGGTCGCGGCTTCTTTTTTTATCGAAGATTTTTACTTCTGCTCTTTCTTGGCAGCCTTGGTGGTGGCGTCGAACATGATGGGAGTACCGATCATGATGGAAGCATAAGTTCCAATGAGAACGCCCAGGCACAGGGCCACGGCCAGACCGCGGATGCTCTCACCGCCCCAGATTGCGATGGCAACCATAGGAAGGAGGGTGGACACGGACGTGTTCACGGTACGGGTGAGGGTGGCATTCAGAGCGGTGTTCACCGTCTTGCGGAAGTCGTCCTTCGGGTGCAGGCCTCTCTGCTCACGGATACGGTCGAAGATAACCACGTTATCGTTGATGGCGTAACCGATGATGGTAAGGATAGCTGCGATGAAGGTCTGGTCCACATCCAGGTTGAACGGCAGGATACCGTTGAACAGGGAGAAGAAGCCGATGATGATGATGGCCGTGTGAGCCAGGGAAACCACGCCGCCGAGACCCCAGGTCCAGCCCTTGAAACGGAAGGCGATGTAGGCGAAGATCACCAGCAGGGCCAGCAGCACGGAGATGATGGCGCGGTTGGTAATTTCGTTGGAGATGGAGGCCGATACCTTGTCGGAGGAGATGATACCGTTAGGATTCTCCAGCGTGGAGGTAAAGCTGGCCAGGGAAACGGGTTCCTTGTAGAAGCCCTTCAGGGCATCGTACAGCAGGCCTTCGATCTCGGTATCCACAGCGGAGCTTTCCTCGCGGTACTTGTACTGGGTGGAGATCTTCATCTGGGAGTCACTACCGAACTGCTTAACCTCAACGGAGGACTGGTCTACGCCAGCCTGCTCGGCAGCCACGCGGAAGGTTTCTTCCACTGCGGAACGCACATCTTCAGCGGTGACGCTCTGGTCGAAGCGGACCACATAGGTACGGCCACCGGTGAAGTCTACACCATAGCTGAATCCCTTGAAGGAGATGGAAGCGATGGCGATGATGATGAGGGCACCGGAAATAATATAGGAATACTTCTTCAGGCCGATGAAGTCTACGTTGGTGTGCTTGAGGAAGTTCTCGGTGAACTTGTTGGACAGGCTTACGGTCTTACCCTTCTGGATGCGGTCGTCAAAGATCAGACGGGTGATGAAGATGGAGGTAAGAACGGAGGTGATGATACCGATGATAAGGGTGGTAGCAAAACCGCGGACCGGACCGGAACCGGCCATGAACAGGATGATACCGGTGAGGAGGGTGGTTACCTGACCGTCGATGATGGCGGAGTAAGCGTTCTTGTAACCGTCGTGCACGGCCAGGGAGAAGCCCTTGCCGGCAGCCAACTCTTCCTTGATACGCTCATAGATAATCACGTTGGCATCCACAGCCATACCCAGGGTCAACACCAGACCGGCGATACCGGGCAGGGTGAGTACGGCGCCGAAGGAAACCAGCACGCCGAACAGCAGGAGCACGTTGCACAGCAGGGCCACGTCTGCAATGAGACCGGCACCCCGGTAGAACAGCACCATGTAGATGAGCACCAGGATGAAGGCGATGAGGAAGGAGATGAGACCGGCGCGGATGGAAGCGGAACCCAGGGACGGGCCCACAACCTGCTCCTGAATGATGGTAGCGGGAGCGCGCAGCTTACCGGCCTTGAGCACGTTGGCAAGGTCCTCAGCCTCTTCCACGGAGAAATTACCGGTGATTTCGGAGGAACCGCCGGTGATGGCGCTATTCACGTTGGGATAGGAATATACCAGACCATCCAGGACGATGGCAATCTGGCGGCCGATGTTGTCCTTGGTGAGGTTGGCCCAGATGTTGGCGCCTTCGCGGTTCATGGTCATGCTCACGGAAGGAGCACCGTTACCGCCGCGCTGTGCACCGTTGAAATTGACGCGGGTGTCCGTAACTACGCTGCCGTCCAGGGGGGCGTTTCCGTCCGGATCCGTCACCTTGAGGGCTACCAGTTCGAATTTGCCGACGACAACGTTGCTGTAGTAGGGATTTCCGTCCTTGTCATACTGCTGCTCTACGGGCTTCACAGACCAGGCACCACGGAATTCTGCGGGCAGATAGTCTGCAGCCATGGCCAGGTAAGAATTCACGGTAGCGGTATCCACGGCACTGGCATAACCCAGGCAGGCACCGGCACCTCCGGTAGGGAGGAGCACGCTGAACAGAGGATCTGCCACGGCACCGTCTTCACCGGCGAGGAGCTCGCTCACGCGGGCGTTCACACCGGCGAGGTCAATTTCCTGAGCGGTGAAAGTGGGCCAGAACTCCAGGGAAGCGGTGCCCTGCAGGAGGTTACGTACACGCTCGGGATCCTTAACGCCCGGCAGTTCGATGAGGATCTTGCCGGTGTTGCTCACCTGCTGGATATTGGGCTGGGTAACACCCAGGCGGTCAATACGCTTGCGGAGCACGTTGAAGGAGTCGTCGATGGCGCTCTTGGCTTCTGCGCGGAGGGCGGCGATCACTTCGCTGTTGGAGGAGTCGTTGGAAATCTTGTCGCGGAGTTCGGTGGTGGCGAAAATCTCGTTCAGGCGACGCTGGGGAGCTACCTGGTTCCAGGCGCTCTCGAACAGGCCGATGAAGTCACGGCTGTCGTTCACGTTTTCCTGACGGGCCTTGTTCATGGCGGCCACGAAGTCCGGATCGTTGGGATTGGCGGCAAGGGCCTTCAGAACGTCTTCCAGCTGCACCTGCAGCATCACGTTCATACCGCCCTTAAGGTCCAGACCCAGGTTGATTTCCTTGGACTTGACGTTCTTGAAGAGGTACCAGAGGTACACCTTTTCGTTGTTCAGGGAGTCAATGTAGGCCCTGTTGATGTTGTTTGCCACCGAGTCCTTCACATATTCCAGAATCTCGGCGGGGACGTTGTTAGCCTCTACGAACTGCTGGGCCTGAGCCTCGGCATATTTGGCAGCCTTGTTCTCCTGGTAACGCGTTACGGCGGTGAAGGAAAGCTGCCAGATGCTGGCGATGCCAAGCATAATGGCTACAAATCTGATCCAACCTTTGCTTTGCATTTTTTTATTGTTTTGATTTAACTTATTTTCAATGCTTTTACCGGCGTCTATAGACACTACGGCAAAATAGGTTGCAAATTTACGATTTTTTTCTGATTTCCCACCTTTTGAAGAAGGATTTCTGGATATTTTTCAAACTTTCCCTTGCGGACTCAATAAAAATGTATATCTTTGCAGTCCCGCGGGGTGGGTGAGTGGCTGAAACCAGCAGTTTGCTAAACTGCCGTACGGGTTATTCTGTACCACGAGTTCGAATCTCGTCCCCTCCGCCAAAATGCCTTCCACAGTATTGTGGGAGGCATTTTTAGTAAATCGTGGCCCCAAAAGTGGCCCAGGTTCCCGGCTCTTAGTTCGATTTTGGGCTCTATTATGGTTAAGATCCGACCTAGGCCGGATCTTAACTCGTTTTTAAGCCGTATTGTGGCGAAGAGCTGGGCTGGGCGTTATCTCCCGGCCTTTGCGGACTCTCCGTCTCGGAAATCTGCTATGAAGTGGGCTTTACCTCGCCGCGCTATTTCAGCAAGTGCTACAAGGAACTATACGGGTACCTTCCTTCTGAAGCCAAAAGGGGGGAATACGAAGTAGGATTATTTGCAGGTTCATAAATATGTTTAACTTTGCAAGCCGAAACTTAACAAGTTAGTAGTGAAATGAGCGACGAAAAAAATCCCATGAAGCGCAGGTATGCTATCCTATTGACTGGAGTAGTTGCTGCTTTTTCGTTGTTAGTGGGGTGTTCAAAGCCGGACCGCAGCGAAGAGGCAAACCAGCTGAAACTCGAACTCCAGGATCAATTATTCTCGAACCCGGAACAAGTATTGGCGCGGGTAGACAGTGCGGAACGGGCTGGCGTGTTCTCGGAGACTACGGCCAACCTGATTCGGTCCAATGTCTACGGGCAAATGGGCAAAACGCAGCTGGCTATTTTCTACGGCGAGCAAATCAATCATACCCAACTCAGAAGTGAAGGCGTCAACTATTATTCGGCCCTTCTGAATCTTATGTCTCTTCTGAACAAGAGCGGAGAATGGGGAAAGGCCCTCCATCTGGCCGATGAAATGATTGCCGACGTGGACAAAGGCGATATGGACGAGCAGATGGCCTTTCGGATAAAGAGTCGCGCACTCACCATCAAAGGTGCCTGTGAGAAGGATATGGGGCATATGGAAGAGGCCGAACGTTATTATCTGGATGGAATAGACCTAATGATGGGCGTTACGCAGCCCAAAGATTACTGGATCATCGATGCCCTGTCCATGGCCGTATTGGAAGCAACGGAGTTCTACCTGGAGTGGGAAAATCCCAAAAAGGCCCTGCCCCTGGTGGAGAAAGGTGACACAACCCTGGCCCGTATGGCCCGTTGTCCCGATATGCCGGAGCGCGTCCTTAACGTCCGCTGCAACAACCTGACCATCAACCAGGCCCTGAACTATGCCGCCAATGGCCTTTACGACAAGGCCGAGGTTCTCTATGAGAAACATCGGCAGGCTTCCAATCTGACGCCTTATGATTTGGTGGCCGAAGCCCGTTACCTCACGATAATCGGCCGCTATGACGAGGCCATCCGCCTGTTCCGCAAGACCGATTCCCTCTATATTGCCCGGGGCAGTTCCATCAACAGCGCCTACATCAACAATTACATGATGAGCCAGTACAAGGCCTTGAAAAAGGCCGGACGTACGGACGAGGCCATGACCTACGCCGACCGCATGCGCCACCTGAGCGATTCCATCCACCTTCAAGAGCGGAAGATGGATATGGAGCAGCAGGAGGTCATCCGGGAGAAAGAGGCCGAAATCACCAGCCGCCGCCATTCGCTGGCCATCCATCGCATCATCCTCTTTTCGGCCATCGTCATTATCCTTCTCGTGGGTTATCTCCTTGTACGCGCCCGCAAATACAACAAGGCGTTGGAGGAAAAGAACCGTAGCCTCTACCAGGAGATCCAGAAGCGTGAGAAGGCCGAAGCCGATGAGCGTGAAGCCCTTCGGGAAAGACCGGCCGAGACGCTTTCGCAGAGTGAGCTGCTCTACCGCCGCCTGTGCGAGATCATGAGCAGCCCCGACGTCTTCACCAATCCGGACACCAACCAGGATACGCTGGCCAGCCTGGCCGGGACCAACCGCACCTATGTCTACGACGCCCTGCGCGAGTGTGCCGGTGTGACCCCCATCGACTTCATCAACGGTTGCCGCCTGCGCTACGCAGCCCGCCTGCTGGCCACCACTTCGGATTCCGTATCCCTGATTGCCGAACTCTGCGGCCTTTCCCGCCGCACCTTCTACCGCCTTTTTGACGAAGCTTATTCCATGTCCCCGTCGGACTACCGGAAAGCGGCCAAAAAGTAGTTTTTGAAGGATTGGCACAATGATTTGTAAGGGTGGCACAACGGGCCACCCTTCTTTGTATACCTTTGCTGCCGGATTAAACGAGCAAAGCGTATGGATTTTACCATGATTATCTCCGTAGCCCTGGCAGCCGCCGTCATCGTCATCGTACTGATGCTGGTAGCCATCATCGTTTTCCAGCGGTGGTGCATTGGAGACAAGAATGCCGCCCTGGCCCGGTTTATCCGAGAGAATATTGAACTGTTGGACGAAATTAATAATCACACAAAATAAGGCAATGAAAATGCGAACTTTAATGGTGGCCGTAATGCTGCTGACGACCATTTCGGCCCGCGCACAATGGCGCGTGGGCGCCACCACTGGAGGAAACTACAACTTCTACTCCATGGACAAGCAGTATATGTCAGACTACGAGATTCAGGGCTCCCATGGCCTCACCGCCGGCGTCTCCGGGCAGTACAACTTCAAGGACTGGATGGGCGTGCGCGTGGATCTCAACTTCACGCAGAAGAACTACCAGATGCATCGTGCGATGCTCGATCAATGGGAGTATTGCTATCGCAACAACTACGTGCAGCTGCCCGTGATGGCCGCCTTCAGTTTTGGCGGTAATCGGCTGCGCGGCTTCTGCAATCTGGGTTTCTACACCGGCTTCTGGCTCAAGAGCCACCTTTCCGGTACCGACTACAACCTATTCAGCGACAAATGGGTAAACATCAACGAGGACGTGAAGTTCAACTCTGACCGCGATTACCGCTGGGATGCCGGTCTGCTGGCCGCTGCCGGTTTGGAGTACCTCATGGGCAAGCACTGGGCCATCCAGCTCGAAGCCCGCTACTACCACGGCCTCACCTCTACCACCAAGCCCTATATGCGCGTAGCTGACTATCGCTACAACAGCACCATGGCCCTTCAGGTAGGCGTGTATTACTTGTTCAAGTAAAGTTTGACCCTCAATTGATCATCATCCATGAAAAAGATATTATCCATCACAAGTGCGATGCTCCTGCTGCTGAGCATGGGAGCCTGCCGACCTGAGAGCGACACGCTGGTATCCTACGCACACAATGACAAATTGGTGTTCGCGAGTGCTGACTCCTCCTTTGCCGCCAAGTTCCAGATCATGTGGAACGGCCTTAACCAGTACTATTCCATCTGGGACTACGAGGCCCATCACGGCGTAGATTGGGATGCCATCTATGACGAGTATTATCCCCAGTTCGAGGCTCTGGACAAGGCTTCCACCGTGACCGACGACGAGTTGAAGACCCTCATGCAGAAGACCCTGGGTCCGCTGCACGACGGCCACTTCAGTTTTGACATGAAGAACCACAAGACGGGCAATACCGTGAGCTATTCACCTGCCTTCGACCGCTTTGCCTCGCGCGACGACTACGCCATTGCCAACGGCTTTAAGCCCGACCTCACTTACTACGCCGATGTGGCCCATGGCCAGGTGGAGACCGATGCTGAGGGCAACCCCATTGTGATGAGCTATAGCACCTCCGCCCTTGACATGATCCTGCGTTTCCTAAGCACACCCGGTATCGGCCTTCAGTGGGCGAGATCCCGTATTCAGGAACTCGCCGCACTGCCCATTCGCACCGAGATGGAGAACTTCCAGCTCCAGCAGCTGCAAGCCTTCTACCAGGAGCTGTCTACCATCGGGGGCCTTTTGCTGGACGCCGCTGTCACCCTCTACAACCGTCTTCACGAGAAATACGGCTTCCTCGAGATTCCCGGTTACGACTACATCGATCCCATCTTCGTCACCAAAGGCATCACGTTCGACTACGCCCTGTTCAAGGGTAATATCGCCTATTTCCACGTCAACAGCTTCGCCATGACCCTCTATTTGGAAGATGCCAGCACACAGGAGACCTTCAACACCTCCGACCCTGCCACCATGCATCATATCCAGCAGATGCGCGAGGTGTGGCAAGCCTGGTTCAATACCGTGCAGCAGCTTCACCGAAGCGGAACGCTGGGCGGTGTCGTCCTGGACGTACGCAGCAACACCGGCGGAAATGTGAATGATTTCCAGTACTTTGTAGGTTCCCTGTTGCCCTCCGGCGGCCTTCACTTTGGCTACCAGCGCTACAAGCGTGGCACCGCCCGCTACGACTACTCCCCGATGATGGAGGCCACTGCTGTCACCATGAGCACGCCCCACGAGACCATCACCGAACCCGTCGTCATCCTCACCAACGGCAAGTCCGTCAGCATGTCAGAGATGTCCACCCTGGGCGTCAAGACCATGCCCAATGGCAAGGTCATCGGCAAGCGCACCTGGGGCGGCCTTTGCCCGCTGTCCGAGAACGAGTACAACACCTACAACTACTCCGGACATATCGGCGAAAAGGGCAAGACGGCCGTCTATGGCTATGTGCCCATGCTCGGTGCCTTCACCTTGGACAAAAAGCTGATTGAAGGCGAGGGCATCACCCCCGACATCGAAGTGGACTTCGATGACACGCTATTCAAAAACACTGGCCGCGACTCTCAGCTGGAGCGCGCTCTCCAGTACATCACCAGTGACAACTGATTTAATTAATTATAAAACAATGAAAAAGAATCTGATGACACTTGCAGCCGTCCTTTGCTGCACAGCCTTGTCCACGTCCTGTGGCAAGAACAACCCCGATCAGCCCGAAGCTCCGGACACCACCCCTGTTTCCGCCGTGATGACCTACAAATTCACGGTCACCGAGGATCTCTTTAACGCTTTCACCCTGACTGTGGAGTACTATGATGCCGCCGGTGCACTGAAAACCGAAACCATGACTTCGGCGGAGTGGACCAAGACCATCAAGTCCAACAAACTGCCCGCTACCCTGGGGGGCCGCGTGACAATCAAGTTGAAGGATGGTTTCGATCCCACCAAAGAGGGCGTATTCAGTGCAAAGCACCTCTACCACTACGAGTACTATGTCGTAAACAAAAACAACGAGAAGCTGGGGAGCACGGTATCCAACTCATCGAATGGCGGAGTGGATATGGCGTATAACAAAGTTCCAGACTACGCTGAAAGGTATCTGGATAAACCTATAATGAAGTTTCTCTTCGACTTTGCTGCCGACGGAACAGCCAAAAGCGGCAACTGGGAGTAACCCACTAAAATAATCACAAAGAACCCTCGCGACAAGCTGATTTACAGTTTCTTGCGAGGGTTTTTGTTATCTCCCGGCCTTTTTGAAGAGGTTTTTCTCGAAGCCCTTCTCCTTTACCGTACGGATGCAGGTGTTTGTGCTCCGGTAGCCGTTGAACATCGTTGCGTCGGCCTTGTAGGTGTCTCCTTTCCAGAGAACATTGCCTTCCTTGTCGATGACGGAGGGGGTGAGCCAGGTGCGGGGGCTGTTGAAGACCATCTTCTTCTTGGCTTCGATGCTGAGGGTGAAATCGGCCTCGGCGGGATCGTTCACGCGTTCCCACTCGCCGGCGGCGGCCAGCTCCCGGGTGACATCCTCTATTTCATCGGCCGGAATGGGGTGATCCTGGTCATTGACAATCTGGACATAGACCTTGTTTCCGGGGGCAACGGTTTCCTGGAGGGAATTCTGGGCCAGGGCTCCGGTGCAAATAAGTGCCAGTGCTCCAGCGAAAAGGAATCTTAATGTTTTCATTAGTATTATAATTAAGAAGGTTTACAAATGCGGTCCAGTGTCCAAAAATAAGCCATTTTGGGGAGAAAGTCAAGAAATAATATGTAACTTTGCTACTTATAGTAAGGTTTCCCAGATGAAAAAGAGACTTCTGACGATTACATTTGCCCTCTTTGTGTTTTCCATTCCGCTCCTGTCGGTCGTGAATGGACAGGCACTGAGCGATGTGCTCAAGGATCTGCGCTCCGAGCTGAAGATGGTTTTTGAACAGCGTACCCAGGAGCAGAAACAGTTCCAGGAGAATTATGACCGCGAGCACAAGCGGATGGTGGATATCATCACCGCGTCCAACGAACTCTCCCTCCTGCTGTATACGCAGGAATCGGATATGACCTTTGACCTGGCTTATGCCCTGAACAAAGTGACATCGGCCTACAAGGATTTCAGCAAAGACAGGAAACCGTACGACCGTTTTGTCCAGGAGCTGAATACGGAAATTGACCGTTATGCCCGCCTCATCGAGGCTCTTCGCCGGTTACCTCCGGTGATGAAGGAGATCGAGATAGAGATTGTTCCGGACAGCCTGCTGTATCACAACGATTCCCTGGACCAGCGCATCTCAGACATTTCCTCTTCCCTGGAAAAGGAAGTGATCCGCATAGCCATCAAGGATTCGCTCTCTTCCCCCTTTGTTCTGGACGAGGAAGGCGAAGTGCACAGGGACAGTTGCATCCGGTATGCCTTCGAGCTGTTGAAGATGTACGCCGACAACCGCGACGTCATGGTAGCGGACAGTTCGCACTACCAGGCGGCCTACTGGCGTATGAAGGAAGCTTACGATTACGCCCAGTCCCGCTACCGGGAACTGGAAAAATACGTCTTCGTGGATGGGCAGACGTCTTTCCTGAACATCCTGTCCAATCCCCATCCCTATTGGGAGAAGGTCAAAGGAGACCTTCGCGAGCAATATGATTTCGAGGAACTGGACGATGATGAGAGCCAGCAGGCCGATCAGCAGGAAGAGGCCGATCTGTTTGACGGGCTTTCCAGCAGGGGAGCCAACGCCATTCTGGTTCTGGTCAGCGCCATCCAGCTGGTGTTCCTGGTCCTTTTCTGGCTGGTGACATTCCTTCTCCTGTGGCTCCTGAGCCGCGTGGAGAAGATCAAGCGCCACCTTCCCCTGAAGCAGCTGCCCCTGTTCTCCGTCCTGGTAGGAACCATCGCATACTTCCTGGTGCTGGGCTTCGGCGTACACGGCAACGAGTATATCGAGCTGACCGGTCGGCACATCAACACTTTCCTGTGGCTGCTCATTGCCATTACCGGGTCTATGCTGCTGCGGGTGGAACCGGAGAAAATCCACCACAGTCTCCGGCTCTACATTCCCACCTTTGTCCTGGCGCTCATCATCATTGTCTGCCGCATCAGCTTTGTGCCGGATTCCTTCATCAATTTCCTGCTTCCGCCCATCCTGGCCCTGGCCGTGTTGCGGCAACTGATCTTCAGCATAGGCGAAAGCGGAAAGGCAACCCCCATCGACAGTGCTCTGGGCTGGGTATCGCTGGCCATTTACCTCATAGCATTCCTCTTTGCCTTCTTCGGCTACACCTTCCTGGCCCTGCTCGTTCTCATCTGGTGGTACTTCCAGCTGGCCGTGATTCTTACCATCTTCTGCGTATCAGACCTGATGGAACGCTATAAGCAGCGTTGGCTTGACCAGCGTGTGAAATCCCTGCGAGAGAGAATCACCTATGTGTCGGGCACAGACCGGGAATCGCTCCTGTTTGGCGCCACGTGGTTTTATAGCTTCGTCCGGCAAGTAGCTATTCCGGCTATGGTGCTGCTCTCCCTGCCGCTATGCATCCATATGTCGTTGGATGTCTTCGATTTTGACGACCTCTACGACAAGATTTTCAATATTCCTTTCGTCCAGCTCCTGGACAAGGAGGGATTCGAGACGCTCCGCATCTCCGGCAGGAGCATCATCGGCCTGTCCATCCTGTTCTTTGCCCTGCGATATCTCAACCAGGCCATTCACGCCATCTGGCAGTTTGTGCGGTATGTTACCTTTATGCGCAAGCACAACCGGACCACCATCCGGGCCAATGAGATCAACCTGGCCCTGGGCAACAGCATCATCTCCGTCCTGGTTTGGATGACTTACGCCGTGGTGGTGGTCTCCGTGCTGAACATCCCTACCGGATCGCTGGGCCTCATCGCCGGCGGTCTGTCGGCCGGTATCGGTCTGGCCCTCAAGGATATCCTGAACAACTTCATTTATGGTATCCAGCTGATGGGCGGCCGCCTGCGGGTTGGAGACTGGATTGAATGCGACGGCGTGCGCGGGCAGGTGGTGGCCATCAACTACCAGTGCGTGGTGGTGGAAACCCTGGACGGCACGGAGATGTCTTTCCTCAATGCCTCCCTCTTCGGCAAGAACTTCAACAACCTGACCCGCAACAACTCCTATGAGTTCACCAAGATCATTGCGGGCGTGGCCTATGGGACCGACGTCAAGAAGGTTCGCCAGGTGCTGGTAGAGGCGATGGAGAAACTGAGGACCAAGGATCCGTATGGCCGGGAGATCGTGGAGCCCAAGTACGGGATCAACGTCGTGGTCAACAATATGGCCGACAGCGCGGTAGAGATAGCCGTGAAGCAGTACGTGCTGGTTCCCGAAAGGATTGGGTATATAGACCGTTCCAAGGAAGTGATTTACGAAGCGCTGAATGCGGCGGGCATCAGCATCCCGTTCCCGCAGTGCGACGTTCATCTTGTTAAAGAGGATAAATAGATGAATCGGCACCTGAGTCTGTACCTGGCCTTCGCCCTGCTGCTGTGCTCCCTTCCGCTAAGGGCACAGTGGACCGGCAATGTGGACTTCTCGGCCGGTCTGGGAGGAATGGAAGGCAGCGTCGTCTCCGATGACAAGCCGATGTTCCACGGCTTTACCCAGGGTGTTTTCCAATTGAATTACAAGACGGACAAATTCCGCTGGAGCACCAAAGTGGACGGGAAGTGGGAGCCCAAGACCACCGACAACGCCCGCTTTTCCTACAAAAAGGAAAAGACGGGACTGGTATATAAAGCGGCTACCACCAAGCCCCTTTCTACCAGCATCCGGACAGACTTCGAGTGGACGCCTTCCCCGTTCAGGACCTATTCCACCTGGATCCTGTACCAGTATAAGAACGACCGCGCCCAGAACCATTCGATGAATTTTGACGGGAATGCGGAAGAAGTGCAACGCTTCTCCTACTATTATGAGACGCCTGTCATGGACGAGCACAAGCTGGAAGCGGGCGCACGGGTCTCCCATCGTTTCAACGGGGACCGCAGCACCCTGCACGGCTCTGTCGTCCTACAGTCCATCGGAAGCAGCAGAAGCAATATCTGGACGGTGTTCAAGACCGATCCGGGAAAAGGCGGTACGCGGGTAGATGTGGAAGACCTTCAGGGTTATGCCTGGAAATACAGGATCACCCCCAGCAGCCAGGATTTCAACCTGGACGGAGACGTCCATCTGCAGCAGGTTCTCCTGAACCAGGACGTCAAGCTAACCCTTACCCCCGGCGCACGCGTTACCCTCAAGCACGCCCTGGACCAGAACAGCGGCGCCACCCGGGTTTCCCTTTACGAGGAGGAAGAGATGTGGAAAGACTCCACCCGCCTGCGGGAAAGCTTCAACTACTTGAGTCTCTGGGCCGATCCTTATCTGGCGGCCGATTTCAAATGGAAGAGGGTGGAGGCCCACGCCAACTATGCCGCCCAGGTTTACGCCCGCCGCCTCAATGACGACACCCACCGGCAGCCGTTGAAAGTCAAGGGCGTCTATCCGGTAGGAAAGTCCAATATCAAATGGACCATTTCTCCCAACCATTCCCTGAACCTGACCAACCAGATTAGCGTGAGCCACCCGGACTATCTCAAGATTTGCTGGTACGACCGTACGGCCGGTTATCTGGACCAGCTGTACCGGGGAAACGAGCAGCTGTTTTCTCCCACCACCTACCTCTACGGCCTGGAATACGAATTCAAGTACAAACGCTTCCTCTCCCAGACCAACGTGTCCTACAAAGAGGTATACGATGAAATAGACCAGACCTGGACCAACGAAGAGATTGAAGGACGCCAGTACAAAGTTTTCCACTGGCTCAATTCCTCCAACAGCAAGTCTGTGGGTATCAACCAGAAACTGGGATGGAGGGGAAAAGTGATCGTGGCCAATATAGGTGTAACCTACAACCAGTCCCGTCGCACGGCCAAGGAGGGCGACAAAGTCAAGAACTCCTTCGACTGGAAGCTGAACGGCGACATAACGGCCTTCCTGGGCAAGGGTTGGAGCGTAGGGGCCGATGCCAAATACCAGAGCAAGGTGGCCACTTTCTTTACCCTGTTCAAGGAATACTGCGAGCTCAACGCCCGTGTCCAGAAAGATTTCAAGAAATTCACGCTGTATCTGCAGGCCAAGGACTTGCTGGACCAGCCCCGCGAAACCAGCTTTGAGTCGGAAGAACAGCAGGAGTTCTGGGTGGAACAGGTGCGTAGCAACCGGCGCTTCTTTGTGCTGGGTGTCAAATGGAAATTCTAACAATCAATAATTTAACCATGAAAAAACTGATCATTATTGCTCTTACGATGGTTTCTCTGTCGGCCTTTGCCCAAAACCCTATCGACAAAGTTCTGGGCCGCTTCAATGACCCTGACAACCCTCAGAGTAGTGCTTTCCTGGCCAAAGGCGGCCGTTCCATCGGCATCAGCGGCTCTTATCGCCTGTTCGATGTGACCGGCGCGAACGAAGGAGACGGTTATTCCATCCTTTCCATCCTGAACATCGGGCAGGGAAAAATGCAGATCTGGAACGTCAGCCCCCGTTTCGCCTGGTTTGTGGCCGATGACACCTCCCTGGGCTTCCGTCTCGGTTACAGCGGCTACCTGTTGGACTCCAACCTTCAGTTGGATTTCCGGGATATCCTGAATGCGGATCCCAAGGAGGAGAATCTGAACATCCAGCTTTCCCACCGTCATATGATTCACCACAAGGTGGGCGCCGCTTTCACGGCCCGTCGCTATAAGTCTTTGTTCGGCAGCAAGATGCTGGGTGTATTTGCCGAAGGGCGCCTTTTTGGCAATTATGGATTCACCTTCTCCCACCCCATTCCCAAAAACGGGGGAGAAGTGACCAAACTTCGTGAATCCAGCAGCCTTTCCATCGGCCTGGAGATTGCCGGCGGTGCCGCCCTCAGGCTTAAGGACAACAGCGTAATTACCGTAAGTGTTCCCCTTGTGGGAGCTGTCTGGCAGCGCAGCCACCAGGATAAGTTCTGGAATATGACAGATGCTCAAAAAGACCAGGCCAATATGGGCTCGGCCACTATGAATGAGTTCAAGATTGCCCGTAACGTAGAACTTCTGGGCATCCAGGTAGGCTATTCCCGCTACATCGTTCCTAAAAAGAAAAAATAGGGGACGTTCCCCTATTTTTTCTTGCTGATCAGCAGCAGGCCAACTATCGTAAAGGCGGCGTTCATCAGTAACAGTTCATAGCTGAAGTGGTATCCGTTGAACCACTTCACGGAATTCATATCCAATACCAGGCAGAGGATGGGGGCCAGGATGGCCACCACGGGCACCCAGCGGTCCTTCACCGTCCTCTTGCAGCAAAGGCCGAAGGTGAACAGGCCCAGAAGCGGGCCGTAGGAGTAACTGGCCAGCCGGTACACCGCATCGATGACGCTGGTGTTGTTGAGGGCGTTGAAAACGATGATGGCGAGGGCCATCAGAACCGCCATTCCGCTGTGGATGAGGGTGCGCTTCTGGTCTTTTCCTCCCAGGATGTCAATGGTAAAGGACGTGGTGAGGGAGGTCAGGGCCGATCCTCCGGCCGGGAAGCCCGCCATCACCAGGCCCACCAGGAACAGAACGCCCACAATCTTGGGAAGGCCGCCGTTCCAGGCCACTTCCGGGAACAACTGGTCTCCCCGGGCCGTAATGCCATGCAGGCCGGCATACTGGTACAGGGCCACGCCCAGGAAGAGGAAGAGCGAAATCATCACCGCCTGCAGCAGGATAGACACCATCAGATTCTTCTGGGAGTCTCTTACGTTCTTGCAGGCCAGGGTGCGCTGCATCATATCCTGATCCAGGCCGGTCATGGCTATCACGGTGAACATGCCGCCCAGCAGCTGTTTCCAGAAATACTGGGAGGCGTTTACGTCGTCAAAATGGAAGAGTTTCATGTATCCGGTGTCCAGTTTGCCCACTTCCTTTCCCACCAGGAAAAGGGTAAGGCCCACCGCTGCCAGCATGCAGAGAGTCTTGAAGATATCCATCCCGATCACGGCCTTTACGCCGCCCCGTACGGTGTAAAGCCACACCAGCAGTACGCTCAGCAGCACCGTTACCCAGAAGGGAACGCCGATGGGCCCCATCAGCAACAGCTGCAGCGTGGCGCAGACCAGAAACAGGCGGGCCGATGCCCCCAGGATCTTGGAGATGAAAAAGAACCAGGCGCCGGTTTTGTGGGAGGCCATTCCGAAGCGCTTGTCCAGGTATTCATAGACGGATACCACATTGAGTTTGAAGTACAGCGGACACAGTACGAAAGCGATGACCAAATAGCCCAGGAAGAAGCCCATAACCATCTGGAGATAGCCGAAGCCGGCTATATCCACCATACCGGGGACGGACACGAAGGTAACACCCGACAGGCAGGACCCGATCATGGCGATGGCCACTTTCCACCAGGCCGTCGAACGGGTTGCGTAAAAATCTTTGTTGTTCTTTGCCATTTATTTGTTCGATTTTAATTCTTCCCTGTACGCCCGGCCGATGGGGAGAGGGTCTTGAATGCCCATGAGTTTGATGGCCGTTGCCGTACGTTTTTCGATGCGCCAGGCCGGAACGATATACGAACGGTGGATGCGCACGAACTTCCCTTCCGGAAGCAGTTCCATTACGTTTTTAAGGGGAATTTGGGACACCACCTCCTCCCGGTTGTCCAGGTGGAAGGCCGCATAATTGTTCCTTCCTTCGATGAACTGGATGGCCGTGAGGGGCAGGTGCACGGTGCGGTAGCCCGCCTTCACCTGGATCTCGTCGTCTCCGGCGTCCGTGAAGGCTTCCGCCCGGCGGGTGGCCAGGGCTGTCCTGGCCTTCTCCGTCTTTTCTTCCCGGTCTTTTTCGGCCATCAGTTCCTTGTTTTTGGCTGCCAGGGCGCCCTCGGGAATACCGGCTGATACCACAGCCAGCAGAAGGATCCACATGGCGCGGTGATGAAGCTTCATCATCCCGAAGCTGTCTCCGGGGCTGGTGAAGTTAACAGGCGTAAGCGTCATCAGGAAGGTGACCACGCCTATTAAAAAGAGAGAACCCACTGCCAGTGCCATGCCTTGACGGTCCTGCACCAGCAGCGGTCCTATCCCTTTTCTGCACATGAACCACACGCCCTCCAGCCATACAAAATATCCCAAAACGTAGTCTGGATGCCATTGGATCCACTGCGAGATGGGAAATAAGAACATCATCCCCGGCACCACGAGGACGCAGAAGATGATGTCCCAAATGAGAAGGCGTGTTTTCACGGCCTAAAGATCGTAAGCGGCGAACTCGATGTCCTTGGCGGCGCGGGCCTGCAGGCTCGGGTTCTTGTAGGCTCTCTCCAGGAAAGTCTTCATTTCGCTCACCTTACCCTGACGGGCGGCGACGATGGCCTTCAGGTACCATACCTTAGGATCTCCGCAGTGGGCAGATTCCATAGCCTTGTCCAGCTGATCCGTGAGGATGTAGGCCAGAACGGTGTTGTGGCAGCAGCCATCCACGTCCTTGAGCACCTGGGCGGCTTCTTCGTACTGTCCGGTGAGGATGAGAACGATGCCCAGATTCTTTTTGGCTTCGGGGGTGCCGGCCTTGCGGAAGAGGCTCTCGGCGGTGCCGAAGTCATCCTTGCGGAGGGCAACCACGCCCTTGGCGTTGATTACGTCAGGATCTGCGGCGTTCAGTTCTGCCAGACCGGCCTCGGCCTTGCTCACTTTGCCTTCGTTCAGGTAAAGGGCAGCCAGGTTGTACATGGCACGGGAAGAGTTGAAGCGCTCGATGGCCTTCTGGTAGATGCTTTCCTTCTGGGCGTTGTCCTGAGCCACGGAAGCTACGCGGAGGAGGGCTTCCTCGTCCAGGATCTTCTCGTTGTTCTTCAGGATGTCCAGGAGTTCCTCGTTGGTGTAGTTCTTGGTTTCCACATTGGCGATGAGGCGGGCGCGGCGCAGTTCCGGCAGCACCTCACCCTTGAGGGCGGTGAATACCTGGGACATGTTGCGGATTTCGTTTTCGCGCACGGCAGGGTCGCTATACATGGACAGGACGCGGAGGATGAGCTCCTTGTCTTCGATATTGCTCTCGGAAACCAGCTGCTGGAAGCCTTCCCAGTCTTCACCCACGCTCTTGACGGAGGGATCCAGGGCGTCGTGGCCCTTGGTGATCTTGTTCCAGGCCTTGGAAGCGCTCTGGGAACGGTTACCGGAGAGCTTGTTGTTCAGTTTCTCGGCACCTTCGGGGGAGGCGTAGGCCACAATCTCCGTGCTCTTGACGGTGGAACGCTCATTGGCGTTGGCGGCGTCCAGGGCGGCCAGGAACTCCTTGACGGAGGTTCCCTTCAGTTCGGAATTGCGAACCTCGGAGCTATTTACCTTGTATTTGATCTGACCCTCGGCCGTGGTCACGATCACGTCCTGATAGTTGTCCTTCTTGAAGGCCACGTTCCCGGCGCGCTTGACCAGCATATAGGTGGTGTTGGCACCGTCGGCCACCTTGCGGGTGGGCAGGTTGATGGACTTCTTGCCGGCCAGTACGCGGCTGCGGAGCTCCAGATGGCTCTTTTCCATACCTTCCACATAGTCGAAGTGGAGGCGCTCCGTTACTTTCTGGCCTTCGGAAGAAACCACTTTGTAGTTGTCCTTCACCTTTTCGCCCTGATACTTGAAGGGCTTCATGGCCGCCTCACCACCTTCGTACACAATCACGGGGGTGACTTCCAGGATTACCTTGGGATTGAAATAATCCTTGGGGTAAGTAACCGTCACGACGGGGTCGATGGTTCCGTTAACCACCTCCAGAACAGAGGGTTCGCAGGTCACTAGGACATTGTTGGCCATTTTGGCCATCTTTTCAGGAGACGCGCAGGCTACGGCAAGCGTAGCGGCGGCGAAGAAAATCAGGATTTTTTTCATATTCTTCAATACTAATGCTAGACCACAAATATACATTAAGATGTGCTCTTTTGCAAGAAAACGCTTACGAAAAATCCTCCCGGCCCGTCCGGACCAGGAGGAGTAAAGCGCTTGCCGATAGCCGGATTATTCGGCCTCGGGGTTCTGCTGGGTGACGGGGAAGTCTACGGTAGCAGCTTCCTCGGCGGCACTTTCGGCCTGGTTTACAATGCCGGAGCCGATGGCGTCGTTGGTGCCGGTGGCGGTGCTGCCACGGTTCACGAACACGGTGAGGATGGAAACCAGCAGGATAAAGGCAACCAGGTACCAGGTGGCCTTCTCCAGGATGGTGGCCGTCTGGCGCACCCCCAGGGTTTGGTTGGCAGAAGTGAAGTTGGTTGCCAGACCGCCGTCCTTACCATTCTGCAGGAGGACAACCGCAATCAGGAGAATGGATGCGATGATAATCAGGGACAGCAAAATTACAAATGCAGTAGACATATATTTATCTTTTTATTTTCTTTATTGCTCTGTTTCGGACTTCAAAGAGTCGATAAGGGTTGCAAAGTAAGCACTTTTTTCCGGAATATCCAAAATCAGACGCGAATAAATGCGTTTGGCTTCCTCCGGACGGCCCTGTTCGGCAAAGATTCGGGCGAGGGTTTCGGTGGCGAAGCGGTCTGCCACCGGAGACACGTCCTCCTGGGCGGCCGCCGTCTCCGAACGGATCTGGGTGGCAAAGCGGGAGAAGATGCTGTCCGACCCCTTTTTCACATTGTCGTACTGGGCCTGGGAGAAGTAATCTCCTCCCACCACATGTACGGAGTGCTGGGCCGGACGTTCGGTGTCGGTTTCCTGGACGGGCGGTTCCAGGTAGGAGGCCAACAGCTCCTGGACATCCTTGTCGGAATAATCGGCCTGGTTGGAGCGCTTCAGGAGGCTTACCAGAATGCTGCGCTGGGGCAGGTACAGGGCCTCGGGGGCATACTGGTCCTGGTCCCAGGTGTCTCCCATCCGGGACATCCGGCGGCACAGTTCCAGCCGGGCGCCGGCATACCAGGGGTACAGGTTGACCACCCCCACCAGTTCGTCCAGGTTGAGGGTGTGAAGGTCTATGCGGGAAGTGCCTACCATTGTGCTACAGTTGCGTTGAAAATATCTTCTACCAGTTTGTCGATGATGGTTTCGCAAAGGCCGCTTTCTACGGCTTCCAGCGACTGCGTGGCATCAAAGTCCTCATAGGCGCTGAAACTCTGGTTGACATCGTCCTCTGGGTATTTGCGGTTGGTGAATGCAATCTTCACCCCCACGGTGAGCCGGTTCTGGGCCGCCATTTCGTTGGCCGTGATGGCCGTGGCCTTGACGTCATATCCCGTCACTTCCACTACCAGTTCCAGGTCTCCGTCCTGGTCCACCTGCTCCAGGCGGGTGAGCTTGCGGAATTTCTCCTGCAGGGCGTCGGTGAGGTCTCCGGCCAGGCTGGGGTTCACGCGGAGGGCCTTGTACTCCACATAGGGAATGGTGATGGTTTTTACGTCCGGCTGGATGGAAGTGCCTGTGAAAGAATAGATTCCACAGGAGACCACCAGCAGGGCCGACACAAGTATGAGGGCGGTGCGCTTCATTTCTTACGGTATTCGGGGGGCAGTTTGCGATAGAGGGTTCTTTCGCTCATCCCCAGTTCTTCGGCGGCCTTCTTGCGGTTGCCGTGGTATTTTTCCAGGGCCTGGCGGATGAGCTCTTCCTCCGAGCGGCGAACGCTGAGAGAGGGCTCTTCCTCCGGCATTTCGTGATGTTCTACCCGCACAATGGGCCGATGGGAAGTGAATTCCTCCTGGCCTTGCCATTCGGCCTCCTCTTCCATAGGCGCCGGGGGAGCGGGCAGTTCCCGGCGGTCTACGCGTGCCTTGAGGGCATCCACTTCATGCTTGAGGTCCAGGATGGCTTTCATGATAGCCTGGCGCTCTTCGTTGCTGAAGGAGGAGGAAGACTGCGGCTGGGGACCTTCGTACAGCACGGGGATGGGTTCTCCCTGCTCCCTGGGCATAAAGGGGGCCAGCTCTTCGGCCGATAATTCTATGCGCTGGAGGGTGGGGGTTACTTTCTGGGAAAGCTGGGCGGTGAGGGCCTGCGTGAAGCCCTGCAGCTGGCGGATGTTGCCCGGCCAGCGGTATCCTTCCAGCAGGCGGATGGCGTCCGGCCTCAGGGAAATCTTGCACATGCCGTTCACCTCCGAGAAATCCGAAGTGAACTTTCTGAACAGCAGGTAGATATCTGATTTTCTCTCCCGCAGGGCGGGGATGCGGATCTGGGCGGCGGACAGGCGGAAGTAGAGGTCCTCGCGGAATTTCCCGCGCTTGACCGCTTCATAAAGGTTCACGTTGGTGGCCGCCACGATGCGAACGTCCGTGTGCTCCACCTTGTTGGAGCCCACCTTGCGGTATTCTCCGCTCTGCAGGACGCGAAGCAGCAGCGCCTGGCTTTCCAGGGGCAGCTCGGCTATCTCGTCCAGAAAGAGCGTTCCGCCATCGGCCTCCTCAAAATAGCCCTTGCGGTTATCCACGGCGCCGGTGAAGGAGCCCTTCACGTGGCCGAACAACTCTGAATTCACCAGTTCCTTGGGCAGGGCGCCGCAGTTCACCACGAAGAAGGAGTTCTGGCGGCGGGGTCCGTACTGATGGATGATGCGGGCCACGCTTTCCTTACCCACACCGCTTTCTCCCAGAATGAGCACACTCAGGCCGGTGGGGGCAAACTTCACGGCCGTCTCCAGCGCCTCGTTCAGGGCCGGGTCGTTGCCTATGATGTCGTACTTGTTTTTTAGCGCTTGCAAATCCATAGTTTCGCAAAGATACGAAAAAAAAGAAAACAAACTGCCATTTTGTCAGTTAATTGACGAAGGAACGGAGATTGAAACAAAACGGGGCAAAGGAGATTGAATTATGAACGAAAACAATAACAGTCATTTTTTGGAACGCTTTGCGATCAACCTCAACGAGAGGGCCTCGCAGGGCAAGTTGGATCCGGTTATCGGCCGGGACGACGAAATAAGGCGTGTGCTGCAGATCCTTTCCCGGCGCACCAAGAACAACCCCATCCTGGTGGGCGAGCCCGGCGTGGGCAAGACCGCCATTTCTGAAGGCATCGCCCAGAACATCGTGAACGGGCAGGTGCCGGAAAACCTGAAGTCCAAGAAGGTATACTCCCTGGATATGGGCGCCCTGATTGCGGGTGCGAAATATCAGGGAGAGTTTGAGGAGCGCCTCAAGGGCGTGGTCAAGGAAGTCGTTGACAGCGCCGGCGAGATCATCCTGTTCATCGATGAAATCCACACCCTGGTGGGAGCCGGCCGAAGCTCCGGTGCCATGGATGCCTCCAACATCCTCAAGCCGGCCCTGGCCCGCGGCGAACTGCGCACCATCGGCAGTACCACCCTGGACGAGTATCAGAAGTACTTTGAGGCCGACAAGGCCCTGGAGCGCCGTTTCCAGATGGTAATGGTGGACGAACCTTCGCCGGCAGAGTCCATCGCTATATTAAGAGGTCTGAAGGAGCGGTACGAGAACCACCACAAGGTGAGGATCGAGGACGATGCCCTCATCGCCGCCGTCAACCTTTCCCACCGGTACATCACCAGCCGTTTCCTGCCGGACAAGGCCATCGACCTGGTGGACGAGGCGGCCTCCAAGCTGCGTCTGGAGATGAATTCCGTGCCCGAACCCATCGACGAGCTCAATTCCGCCATCCGGCAGAAGGAGATTGAGCGGGAGGCCATCAAGCGCGAGGGTGTATCGGCCAAGCTGGAAAAGCTGGAGGCCGAACTGAAAGAGCTGCAGGAAAAGCGCGAAGGCCTGATGAAGCGCTGGAACGAGGAAAAAGAGACCCTGGGAGGCCTGCAGACGGCCCGCCAGGAGCTGGAAGAGCTTAATCAGAAGGCCAAGACGGCCGAGCGCAACGGAGACTACGCCCAGGTGGCAGAGATCCGTTACGGCAAGATGGCCGCTACGCAGAAGCGGATTGACGAGCTCACCGCCAAGGCCGAGGCCATCCAGAATCCGCTTGTGACAGAGGCGGTTACCCCGGAAGACATTGCCGAAGTGGTGGCCAAGTGGACGGGCATTCCCGTGAAGCGGATGCTGGAAAGCGAGAAGGAAAAGCTCCTGCGGATGGAAAGCGAGCTGCACAAGAGGGTCGTGGGCCAGGACGAGGCCATCCGCGCCGTGGCCGATGCCGTGCGCCGCAACCGTGCCGGCCTTTCCAATGAGAAGCGCCCCATCGGCTCCTTCCTCTTTATGGGTACCACCGGCGTGGGTAAGACGGAGCTGGCCAAGGCGCTGGCGTCCTTCCTGTTCAACGACGAGAATATGATGACCCGTATCGATATGTCCGAATACCAGGAGCGGCACACCGTTTCCCGTCTGGTGGGAGCGCCTCCGGGATATGTGGGATACGATGAGGGCGGCCAGCTCACGGAGGCCGTGCGCCGCAAACCCTACAGCGTGGTGCTGCTGGACGAGATCGAAAAAGCCCACCCGGACGTGTTCAACGTGCTCCTGCAGGTGCTGGACGACGGGCGGCTCACGGACAACAAGGGCCGCACGGTGGACTTCAAGAATACCATCCTCATCATGACCTCCAATGCCGGGGCCGATATTATCCAGAGCTATATGGAGAAACTTCCGGAGGTGAACGGAGTGGATATGCAGGCCATCGCCACCCGCCGCAGCCTTCTGGACGAATGCAGCAAAAAGGTACTGGACGTTCTCAAGATGACGGTCCGGCCCGAGTTCCTCAACCGTATCGACGAAATCATCATGTTCGATCCGCTCACCAAGGCCGATATCCGTGACATCCTGCACATCCAGGAAGAGGAGCTCCAGCGCAAGCTTTCCGAGAGCGGCGTCACGCTGGAATTCTCACCGGCCTTCGAAGACCATATGGTGGAACACGGCTACGATCCCGCCTACGGTGCCCGCCCCGTGAAACGCCTGATGCAGAGGGAACTGGTGAATTTGCTGGCCAAGAATATCCTGGAAGGAACCATCCACAAGGACTCCACGGTGACGGTGGATGTTTCCGGCGGAGAAGTGGTGGTCCGCAATTAAAGAAAAATCGCTATCTTTGGATATGAAAAAGATAGCGATTTTTGTTTTTGCGCTTCTTGCCATTGGCAGTGCAGCGTATGCCCAGCAGGACAGCCGGGCCCAGATAATGGCCGATATCGCCCGTGCCGGCGGTGAGTATTACGTTTATCCCACCAGCCAGCCCGCGCCCACGGCAGCCCCCAAGGGGTATGAGGCCTTCTATATTAGCCACGTGGGCCGCCACGGTTCCCGCCACGGACTGGGAGGGTCGTTGTATGAGGATATCCTCTCCACCTTTACCCAGGGCCACGAGAAGGGCTGGTTAACCCCGGAAGGAGAGGTGTTCTATCAGGCGTACAAGGATTTCTATCCTGCCGTGGCCAGGCGGGAAGGCAACCTGACCATCAAGGGCCAGAACCAGCACCGCTTCATCGCCGCGCAGATTTATAAGAACTATCCGTCCATCTTCAAGGGGGCCACGCACGCAGAGGCGGTTTCTACCGTATCGCATCGCGTGATTGTGAGTATGTTCTTCTTCCTGAGCCAGCTGGACAACACGGACAGGGACTTTACTTTTGCGGCCGATTACGGCCAGCCTTACCAGAGCTACCTGCTGCCCGACATCATCGATTCCAATGCGGAAAGGAGCGGATCGGCCGAGGAGAAGTTCAACGCTTTCCGGGACGAGGTCCTGGACCTGGACGCCCTGCTGGCCAAATGGTTCACCCGGCCGGACTCTCTGGTGACCCGGGGAAAGTACAAGTTCTGCTACGACATGCATACCCTTGTGTCCACGCTGGACAATTTGGACGTTCCCGCCCCCCAGGAACTCTATGAGGTTTACACCCCCGAAGAGCGCTACCGGCTCTGGAGAGTTAAAAACTACCGCGATTATCAGATTGTGGGCCCGTCACCGGACACGCAGAACCTTCGCGTCCAGGCCATGAGACCTCTGTTGGACGATATCCTTGAAAAGGCCGAGACAGACTGGCAAAACGGCGTCCAGCTGCGGCTGCGCTTTGCCCACGACTCCACCCTGATGCCCCTGCTGTCCCTGATGGGGGTGAACGATATGGGTGTCCGTGTGGAAAACCCTTACGAGGCGGAAAACTACTGGCGCAACTTCGACATCCCGATGGGCTGCAACTTCCAGCTGGTCTTTTTCAAAAGCAAAAAGAACCCGGACATCCTGGTCCAGGTTCTTCTCAATGGCTTTGAGGCCACGCTGCCGCTTCCTATGGCCGCCCCGGGCAGTTTCTACCGCTGGCAGGACATCAAGAAACGTTACGGCAACTAAGACCTACACTTCCGTAGCGGTGGCGAATTCCTGAAGGAAACGCATGTCGTTCTCGAAGTAGTGGCGGAGGTCATTCACCTGCCACTTGAGCATGGCGATGCGCTCTACGCCCATACCGAAGGCGAAGCCGCTGTATTCGTTGGGGTCTATCCCGCTGGCCTTGAGCACGTTGGGGTCTACCATGCCGCAGCCCATAATCTCCAGCCAGCCGGTTCCCTTGCAGATGTTGCAGCCCTTTCCGTGGCAGATGTTGCAGCTTACGTCCACTTCGGCCGAAGGCTCCGTGAAGGGGAAGTAGGAAGGGCGCATGCGGATCTGGGTGTCCGGGCCGAACATTTCGCGGGCAAACAGCAGGATGGCCTGCTTGAGGTCTGCGAAGGTGACATCCTTGTCGATATAAAGACCCTCCACCTGGTGGAAGATGCAGTGGGCGCGGGCGCTGATGGCCTCGTTGCGGAAGACGCGGCCCGGGCAAACCACACGGATGGGCAGGGACTGCTTTTCCATCGTGCGCACCTGCACGGAGGAGGTGTGGGTTCTCAGAAGAAGCGGATTCAGGTGACCGGTGCTCACGAAGAAGGTATCCTGCATTTCGCGGGCCGGGTGGTTGGGCGGGAAGTTGAGGGCCTCGAAGACATGATAGTCGTCCTCAATCTCCGGACCTTCGGCCACATCGTAGCCAAATTTGCGGAAGATGTCCACAATCTGCTGACGGACGATGGATACCGGATGGCGGGAGCCCAGCGGAAGGGCGTCTCCGGGCATCGAAAGATCTTCCTTCGGGGCCGATGCCATCTCGCTTTCCTCTACGGAGAACTTGAGCTCTTCGATGCGGGCATTGGCGGCTTTCTTGAGCTCGTTCAGCTTCTGGCCATACTCTCTCTTGAGTTCGGGCGCCACGGTGCGGAACTGCTCCATCAGGGCGGTTACCTCGCCCTTTTTTCCCAGGAAGCGGATGCGGGCTTCCTCTACCTCTTTCTGGCTGGCCACTTTGAGGTCGGCCAGCTCTTTCATGATTAATTCAATCGCTTCTTTCATTACCTTTCAATAAATAAGCCTGCAAAGATAATTATTTTTTGCGTTTCTGGCGAGCCTTCCAGGCCCGCTCGGCGCCGCTTTTCCAGTACTTCTTCCACTGCTCTTCGGTGAAAAAACGCTTGAAGCTGTCGTCTATCTGCTGCTCCCACTTGTCTTCCACGGCGATGAAAAGATCCCGGTTCTCTACCTTGGCGGCCTGCATTTTGGACGACTCTTCCCACATAGCCTTGATGTCGTGGGTGAGGGTGGAGTCTACATAAAACTCCTGCCAGTACTCCAGCTCCAGAAGGGTGGAAAGTTTCTGGGTGCGGGCATCTACGTATTCCAGGATGCGCTTTTCCTGTTCCTCGGGGGAGAGGGGCTGGTTCTGGGCCCGGGCGGCGAAAACCGACAGGCTAAAAAAGGCGGCAGCGCATAATAAATGATAAATTTTCATAACTTTGCAGGATAAAGTCAAAGGACAAAATTACGCAATAAATCGAAAAAGCCCAAATACGATGAGAAATTCGCTTTTGAAAGTACTGGTGGCTACGGCCGCCCTGCTGGGATCTATGGAAGCCCGCCCCTGCACCAATATCATTATCAGCCGGGGCGCCAGCCAGGACGGATCGGTACTGGTCTCCTATGCGGCAGACTCCCACACCCTTTACGGAGAGCTTTATTACAGGCCCGCCCGGGACTGGAAGAGCGGTACCAGCATCCAGATATACGATTGGGATACCAACAAACCCCTGGGTATCATAGATCAGGTTCCCCACACCTTCCAGACCGTGGGTAATATGAACGAGTTTCAGGTGATTATCACGGAAACCACCTGGGGAGGCCGTCCGGAACTGGAGGACAGAACCGGCGGAATAGACTACGGCTCCCTCATCTATATTGCCCTTCAGCGCTCCAGAACCGCCCGTGAGGCCATTGACGTCATTGTGAACCTGGCCAATGAATACGGCTATGCCTCCGAGGGAGAAACCTTCTCCATCGCAGACAAGAACGAGGCCTGGATCATGGAGCTCATCGGCAAGGGCACCAATCTCCGCAACGGCGTCAATACGCAGAAGGGCATTGTCTGGGTAGCTATGCGCGTTCCTGACGGAGCCATCTGCGCCCACGCCAACCAGGCCCGCATCGGCAAGTTCCCCCTGAACGACCCCGAAAACTGCATTTATGCCCCGGACGTCATCTCCTTCGCCCGCCGCAAGGGCTATTTCGAGGGCCAGGACAGCGACTTCAGTTTCAAGAAAGCCTACTGCCCGGCCGATTTCGGCACGGTGCGCGGCTGCGACGCCCGCGTCTGGAGCGCCTTCAACATCCTCTCCGACGGCTGGTTCTCCTTCTATGATGAGAAGGGAAACGCCGTCACCCGGGACGCCTATACCTATTTGGACTATGTGATGGGCCGGGATCTGGAAGCCGATATGCCCCTTTTCATCTTCCCCCGCCGCAAGGCCGGAGTGAAGGAAGTGGCCGATGCCATGAGAGACCACTACGAGGGAACCCCGATGGATATGACCCAGGATATCGGAGCCGGCGGCAACGCCCTCCCTTATCGCTGGCGCCCTATGGAATTTACCGTAGACGGAAAGACGTATGTTAACGAACGTGCCATCGCCACCCAGCAGACCGGTTTCTGGATGGTGGGACAGGCCCGCAACTACGTTCCTGATGTGGTGGGCGGCATCCTCTGGTTTGGTACGGACGATGCGGCCACCTCTTATCTTACCCCCATCTACACCAGCATCACGGAAGTTCCCGAGTGCTTCCGCCAGGGCAACGGAGACCGTCTGCACTATTCTCCCACCTCTTCCTTCTGGCTTAACAACCGCATTTCCAATGCCTGCTACAAGATGTACAACCAGATGGCCCCGTACGTGCGCTCCCGCGTGGATGCCTTCGAAAGGGATCAGGTGGAACACCGCACCCATACGGTGGACAGTATGGCCGTGGTTATGTACAACCAGGTGGCGGTCAAGCTGCAGAAGAAGCTGGAATCCCGCCACGATGTGATGGTTTCCAGCAAGCCTTTCGCCAAAATCGTGAACTACGTCACGGAGTACAGCGTCCATACCGCCCAGGAGCAGTTTGCCAAGTGGCAGAACCTGGAAGTAGAGTTATTGGTGAAGTTCATGGACGGCAATGTGGTGCCCCAGGACGAGGACGGAAGGTTCATCCACGCCAAGTACAGCGAGGGAATGCCTGCCAAAGTGGAGCAACCTGGCTATACAGACCTCTGGAAGGAGACCGTGGCCCAGGAACACGGCTCGGTTATCCAGGTCCCGAAGCGTTAGCTTTGTTGTGAAAAAAACTCTACAAAAACCCATCAGGCGAAAGAATAGCTTGTAGAGATTCCGAATAGTTTCTACCTTTGGGTTGGCAAACTAACCGCAAGCGTATGAAACTGTTCGGAATTTTCTCTGCAAGCAGGCCACGGATGTTCGCAGAGGCCGTAGAAAAACTCCTCAGCACCGTGGACACTGCTCTCATCCTTTTCAAGGAGGGAGTAAGGAGTTACCTATACAATGATCAGGAGAGTTTCTCCCGCACCTTGTCGGCCATGGCCACCGCAGAAACGGAGGCCGGCGCCCTCCGGCGGGATATAGAGAATATGCTCTACGCCCGCGGGTCCCTTATCCGTTACCGCGGAGACATCATGCGCCTTCTGGAGCGCTACGACCACATCCTTTCCACCCTGAGTAACGACCTCATCCAGTTCGAAATAGAGTCTCCCCACGTGCCGGCATCTCTGAACAAGGAGTTTGTCAAGCTGGCAGAACTGGCGGTCATGGCGGTAGAGGCCTCCATCCCCGGAACCAAGGCCTATTTCTCGGAGCCGGACAAGGTGAGCGAGACCATTCACCGGGTATACCTCTATGACAAGCAGGCCGTCAAGCTGTCCCAGGGCATCAAGCGTACGGTTTTCCACGAGATGTCACAGCTCAAGCTGAGTGAGAAATTCCACCTGCGTTACTTCGCCCTCCACATAGAGGACCTTTCCACCGCCGCCGTCAAGGTGGCAGACCAGCTTTCCGTTATGTCCATCAAACGAAGCCTGTAAAATGGTCCTTCCCCTTCTTGCTGTCGTCCTGGCGCTGCTGCTGGTAGGATTCCCGCTCATTCGGCTGGAATTTCCTTCCGTTTTGGGCGTAGTGCACGCCTCCGGTGCCGACGAACGCATCTCGGTGAAGTTGCTGGTTCCGCTCCTTCTTTTGGGAGCCACGCTTCTTCCGCTGTTTTACCCGGGCGGATACACGGAAATCCTGAAGGAAACCCTCCCGTCGAAGGATCTGCAGAGCCTGCTGGCCATCTCCCTCAGTACGGCTGTGGCGGTTGCCGTGGCTTCCATGCTGCACCGCTGGACCGCCGTTCCGTACGCCTTTATGGGGGCTGTCTTTGGCTGTTCCCTGATGGTTAGCGGGCGTCTGGACTGGATCCAGATGGGCCGTATGGCGGCCGCCTGGGTGGCTGCCCCCCTCATTTGCGGCCTGCTCACAGCTTTGTTGACCCGTATTTTTTCAACGTATTCCACCAAAAGCGGACGGCATCTGGCGTATTCAGACCGCCGGCTTCTGAGAGGCTGCATCCTGGCCTCCCTGCTTCTGGTGGCAGCGGCCGGCTGGAATGAGGGTCAGCTGCTTTCCCTGCTTCCGCTTCCGGGGCTTGGCGGCGGTGAGCTGGCGGCCGGCGTGGTCCTGGGGGTTACTTTCCTTCTGTATTTCACGCAGGCGCGCGGTATCCACGTGCGGGTGGGCGAGATGGCCGAAGACCAGCTGGACTTTGGAACCGGCCATACGCTGGCCATCCTCCTTTCCATGGCCCTCACCTTTGCCCTTTTCTCCTGGCCGAAGGGTCTCCCGGCTCCCCTCAGCGCCGGCTCCCTTCTCATATCGGCCCTGGTGGCCGGCAGCCTGGTGCGGCAGAAAGCGGCCCTCAGCGGAGACGACATCCGAAGGCACGTGGGTGCAACGGTGGTGGCTCCGGTGATGGGCATCCTGCTGGGATATTGTCTGAGCCTCATCCTCGGGGCCAGCGAAGCCCGCTCGGGAAGCGCCGGTTGGAACGCCAATCCCGTGCCCGTTTTCATCCTGCTGGGCATGGTGCTGGTCCTTTCTGTCCTGTATGTCTATAACCGCAGCCGCCGGGAAGAGGCCCTGCGCCAGAGGCTTATGAATGCCCGTGAAGAGCAGGTGGTAAGTACACAGAAGGCCCTGTCGGCCCTGGAAGTCCGGGTGGAAACCAATGAGAAAGACCTTCTTAACAAACTGGATATCAAGCGGAAAGAGCTGGTGGACTTTGCCGTTGGGGTAAGTGACCAAAAGGCCTTTATGGAAAAAGTCTACGAAGAGCTGTCCCATACCAAGGACCTTCCGGACGGCCCCGAAAAGAACCAGTCCCTGGAAGAAGTCCTCAGCCAGCTGAGGGAAAGGATGTACTTCTCCCGCGAGATGAACGATTTTTATGCGCGTACGGAAGTCCTTCACCGGGATTTCAACATGCGCCTCAAGGAGGCCTTCCCGGATCTCACGGAAGGAGAGCGGAAACTGGCCATCCTGTTGCGCCAGGGCTTCTCTTCCAAGTACATTGCCTCCCTTATGAACATTACTCCGAAAAGTGTGGAAATCGGCCGGTATCGCCTACGCCTCAAGCTGGGCCTGGACCGTTCCGTCAACCTTGTACAATACATTAAATCAATCTAACCCAATTTTTACAGCTATGCGTAAACTAACCTCTGTGATTGCAATCGTGCTGCTGACTGCGTCCGCAGCCTTTGCGCAGAAAGCCGTCAAGTACAATCAGTACGGCGTGGCCGTGAAATCCGAGGTCCTGGATGCTGAATCCCAGGACGGATTCCTGGTCATCGGATCCCCCAACAGCAACTACAAGATCTGGTTTGACAACCGTGTCCAGGTGGACATGGGCGCCTTCTTCGGAGCTCCCTCCTACGCAGATCCTATCGGCAGCGGTATCAGTATCCGCCGCGCCCGCTTTGCCATGAAAGCCCAGCTGGACGACAAATGGTACGGAGAGTTTGATATGGACCTGGCCGATGGCAAGGTAGAACTCAAGGACGCCATCGTCCGCTTCACCGGCGTGCGCAACCTGGAACTGCAGGCTGGTAACTTCAAGGAGAATTTCTCCATCCAGCGCAACTCTTCTTCCCGCTACCTGATGTTTTTGGAGCGTCCTATGGTATGCTCCGCCCTGGCTCCTTCCCGTCACCTGGGCTTCAACGTCAAGTATGACAACCCCTTCATCTGGGCTTCCGTGGGCGTTTTCGGCCAGGAAGGCGCCGGCATTGAGGAGCTTACCAACGTGCAGGACAACAACAAGGACTTCGGCCGTGGCATCAGTTTCCTGAACAACACCGGCTATGCCGTCACCAGCAAGGTGGTCTTCCGTCCTCTGTTCCGCCTGGAGAATGCCGGCCTTCACATCGGCCTGGCCCACTCCTTCCGCACCACCCTGGGCAGCGTGGCCACCGGCGAATGGGGCACCTATCGCGCCAGCGCCCGCAACTCCACCAGCATCAACCGCAAGAAGTACGTAGACACCAACAACCTCAAGGACTACGACTACAACAACCTCTGGACGGTGGAACTGGCCGGTCACTGGGGCGGCTTCCGCTTTGAGACCGCTTACATCGGTGACAATGTGCACTACAAGAACACCAAGCAGGTGAACGACTTCGGCGGCTGGTATGTCCAGGCCGGTTATCTGCTGTTCGGCGGCAAGCAGCGCTACGATGCCAAGGGTGCCAAGTACACCCGTGCCGAGCGCGGCAGGAAGTGGGGAGACCTGGAGCTCTGCGCCCGCTACGAGTACATCAACCTGAACGACACCCGCGATAACGCCAAGGAGAAGGTTTACGGCGGCAGCGCCGAGGCCTACACCGTGGGCCTGAACTGGTGGATCACCAACAACGTGCGCTTCCAGCTCAATTACCAGTTCAACAACAACGACCGTTACGCCAACGGCAAGGACAAGCTGAACGTGGGCCTGGACGCCCAGGGCAATCCCACCAAGGACTACACCAAGGTGGTGGCTCCCAAGGGCAAGGCCGGCGTGGATTACCATATGGTAGCCCTTCGCCTCGAGGTGGACTTCTAGTATAACGTATAACAGACTTCAGTCATGAAAAAGATATTTTATATTACCGCAGCGGCCCTTCTGGCCCTTACCGGATGCGTCCAGGACGATATTTTCAAAGGCCCTTCCAAGATTGAGAAGGTAGTCTTCACCCCCGAGGCACCCACTTCCAACGATGCCGTAACCGTAGTTGCCACGGTCAGCGGCCTGCAGGCTGTCAAGACGGCCACCCTGTATTACGGAAACGCCGCCGTTCCGATGACTCCGGACAACAGCGGCAACCAGTTCAAGGCCACCATCCCCGCCATGCCTGACGGAACGGAGATCACCTTCAACATCAAAGTGATCAACGACGCCGAATTCGAGACCGTATCGGACAACTTCTTCTACAAAGTGGGAGACCCGGCCACCGACTGGACCAAGCTCAAGATCAACGAACTGTACGGTGCCGGCGCCGATGAGGAGAAATTCATCGAACTCCACAACGGCAGCGACTTCCCCATCAAGCTCACCGGCGTCACCCTGAACAAGGACGAAGCCCTGTGCTGGACCGGTATTGACGGTGAAGTGGTTCCCGCCCACGGTGTGTTCGCCATCGTAGGTGCTAAGGGCACCACGGAGCGCGGCTTCTCCAGCGGTTTCTCCTCCAAGAAGAGCGTGTTGGTGGAACTCTTCGACACCAAGGGCAACAAGATTGACCAGTTCCAGCGCGGTGAGAAGGGTGCCGACGGCAAGTGGGGCGTCAGCCTGTCCAATGTGACGGATTCCTGGCAGCGCATTCCCGACGGCACGGGTGCCTTCAAGATTGCCGCTCCCACCCAGGGCGCCAAGAACGCCACTTCCGGAACCGATGATCCCGACGTAAAACAGTAATTCTTAATAACTTAAACAATTATGGCAGAACTTAAGATTGGCGAGATTTCCAAACCTCGCTTCGAATTCCGTAGCTTTGGACAGTGCTTCTGCGAGGCACACAAGAGAATGGCCCGCCTGAGCGTCCCCGTCCCCGAGAAGGTGTGGGAGCGTACCAGCGACGAGATTTACATCATCAGCGCCAAGAACGACATCAACAACACCAAGATCCGTGACGGCAAGATGGACATCAAGACGTATGTCCAGACCGTAGACGGCTTTGAACAGTGGAATCCCCTGATGAAGGGTGAGTTCCCCATTTCCCGGGAAGTCCTGGAGAAGGAAGTGTTCCCGGCCTTTATGGTGGAGATGCCCAAGCTCACCAAGGACACCTACACCTTCGAGGAGTTCCTCGCCATGGTGAAGGCCTGCCCGGACCTGGCCGCCGTCCGCGTTCACAAGCAGCGCTTCGGCTATATGGTGAACAACACCATCTGCGAGGTGGGCAACGTCCTTATCAACGGCGCCAAGGTGGTGACCATCAACTCCGAAAGCACGGAGATCGAAGACATCAAGAAGACCGTGGCCGATTGTCACCTGGAGGGTGTGGAGAACATCAACTACCTGCAGGCCATCAAGCGTGTTATCGGTATGAGTGACAAACCTTTAGCAAACGAATAAGCCATGGCACAGGAAATTGAAAAGAAATTCTTGGTAAAGGGAGACTTCAAGGCAGAGGCCTTCAAGGCCACCCGTATTACGCAGGGTTATCTCTCCTCCGTTCCGGAGCGCACCGTGCGTGTCCGCGTCAAGGGAGAGAAGGGATTCATCACCATCAAGGGCATCGGCAACGCTTCCGGCGCCGCCCGCTTCGAATGGGAGAAGGAAATCCCCGTGGATGAGGTAAAGTCCCTGCTGGAGCTGGCCGAACCCGGCGTCATCGACAAGACCCGCTACCTGGTGAAAAACACCGACGGCAAGCACACCTGGGAAGTGGACGAGTTCTACGGAGACAACGAAGGCCTGACCGTGGCCGAAGTAGAGCTCTCCGACGAGAACGAGCCCTTCGACAAGCCCGCCTGGCTGGGTGAGGAGGTGACCGGAGACCCCAAGTACTTCAACTCCATGCTTATGAAGAACCCTTATAAGAACTGGAAGTAAGATTATGGCAACAGATACGACAAAGGCGGTGAGCTTTGACCCGCTGGACATGAACAACTACAAGATCGAGAAACTGCCCAAGATGCAGAAATCGAAGTTCGAAGTATGGATGGCCCGGCTGGGGGGGCCTCTGGCCCTCATCGCCTTTGTCTGGATCTGTTGGTTCTGCCACTTCGACTTCATAGACAACCTGGATATGGGCTCTTTGGCCACCGCGGCCCAGAAACGCCTGGATGTGCTGGGGCCGGAAGGGTTCCTCCGCGCCAACTATGCCATGCTGGGCATCTTTGTGGCCAGCCTCATCCTCTGGATTACGGAAGCCATTCCCAATTACCTGACTTCCCTCATCCTCATTCTGGGCGTAGTCCTTTTCAATGTGACCTCCCAAAAGGAGGCACTGGCCCAGCTGGGTCACCCGGTGATGTGGCTGAACATCCTCAGCTTTGTGCTGGCTTCGATGCTGGTGAAAACCCAGTTTGCGAGGCGCCTGGCCCTGGCTTTTGTGATCAAGTTCGGCCGAAGCGCCAAAGGGGTTCTGTGGAGTTTCCTTCTTATTAACCTGGTTCTGAGTGCCTTCATATCGGCCACCACCGTGAAGGCCACCATCATGCTGCCCATCTTTATGGTCATCTGCGCCATTTACGGGGCCTCGGACGGCCATCGCAATAATTTTGGCCGTAACTTGGTGATTCAGAACTTGTTCCAGGTGAACATCGGCGCCAATGCCTTCTATACGGGCAGCGGAGCCCACCTGCTGGCCATCTCCCTGATTGCGGGCTTCGTGGGAAGCTGCGACTTTGGCTACAAGGAATGGCTTGTGGCCGTGGGGCCGATGAGCCTGATCATCCTGGTGGTGGGCCTGCTTCTGGGAATGTTTGTTTTCTTCCCTATGAAAAAGGAAGAGCAGAAACCCCAGCTGGAAGGAGGCCTGGAACGCTTGAAGGAAGAGCTTTCCGCTATGGGAAAGATGTCCTCTCAGGAGTGGAAAGCCGTGGGCATCTTCTGCCTGGTGCTCCTGCTGTGGGTAACCAAAGGCACCTTCCACCACATTGACGAAACCATCGTGGCCCTTATCGGTGCCATCCTGGCCCTGCTGCCGGGAGTAGGCGTGGTGAAGTGGAACGATGTAGACATCCCCTGGCACCTGATGCTCTTCAGCGCAGGCGCCTACACCCTGGGCAGCGGCCTCAATGCCACGGATCTTCCCAACACCATGGTGAACGCGGCGTTCAATTCGCTGGGTATTACGGCCGATACGCCCTTCTGGGTACTTTACGTGATTCTTACCTTCCTGATGATGTATTCCGGCCTGGTGTTCCAGAGCAAGACCATCCGGACGATGGTGTTTGTCCCCATCGCCCTGGGCGTGGAGAAGCGTTTCGGCTTCCCGCCCATGAGCCTGGCCCTGCCGGTATCGATGCTTATCGAGCACTGCTACGTGCTTCCCTTCAACAGCAAACCCGCGGCC
This sequence comes from uncultured Bacteroidales bacterium, assembly GCA_900321655.1. Lineage (GTDB taxonomy): Bacteria > Bacteroidota > Bacteroidia > Bacteroidales > UBA932 > Cryptobacteroides. The sequence goes on along the minus strand of ONWU01000008.1, from coordinate 23,086 downwards.
CTGCTGTACACCACCAACCAGTACAGTATGACGGACGCCTTCAAATACGGCATCACGATGATGACCTTCTCCTGGTTCCTGATCCTTCTTTTCGGGGAAACTGTATTAAAATGGCTTCATATTACACCGGGATTGTTTTAGTTTTTGTATTTTTGCACAAGTATGGAACATTTTGACTGGATATTGATTTTCCGACTGGTGGCCGCCGGCCTGCTGGGCGGCTTCATTGGTATGGAGCGGGAATTCCGCGCCAAGGAGGCCGGTGTGCGGACACATTTTATCGTGGCCCTGGGCAGTGCCCTGTTTATGATTATTTCGGAATTCGCGTTTGAGGGCAAGCAGCACGATGCCGCGCGTGTGGCTGCGCAGGTCGTTTCCGGCATCGGTTTCATCGGCGCCGGCGTTATCATTTTCCAGCGCAATGTGGTCCGTGGTGTCACCACCGCCGCCGGCCTGTGGGTGGCAGCGGCCATCGGCCTGGCCTGTGGAGACGGAATGTATCCCGTGGCCATAGCCGCCACCCTCCTGACGGTACTCTGCCTGGAGATGATGCATTTTGTAAACCTCCACTACACCGAGAAAGTGGTAGACCTTACGCTGATTCCCGGCAAACCCTATGACCTCCCGACGCTTCCCCAGCTCCTCAAGCAGCAGCGCATCAACGTAGAAACCTACGCCATTCAGGAAGGGAAAGTCCATCTTACCCTCCGCCTTCGCCAAAAAGATTACCTGACCACAATAAAGAACCTGATGGATAGCCTGGACGGCTTTACCATCGAAGAAATGAATTAACCCAAGAACGAGCACTAAACTATGACCCCTTTATTCTATCTGGTACCGGCAGCGGCGCTGCTGGCGCTGTTGTTTGCCTGGATTTTCTTCCGGCAGATGTACAAAGAGAGCGAAGGAACCCCCACGATGCGGGAAATTGCCCAGTACGTGCGCGAGGGTGCTATGGCATACCTCAAACAGCAGTACAAGGTGGTGGTTATCGTCTTTCTTGTACTGGCCGTCTTCTTTGCCATCCTGGCATATGGCTTCGGGGTGCAGAACCCCTGGGTCCCCTTTGCCTTCCTGACCGGCGGTTTCTTCTCCGGCCTGGCGGGCTTTGTGGGAATGAAAACGGCCACCTATGCCAGTGCAAGAACGGCCAATGCCACCATGCACAGTCTTAACGCAGGCCTTAAAATCGCCTTCCGCAGCGGCGCCGTGATGGGCCTCACCGTGGTGGGACTGGGCCTTCTGGATATCTCCATCTGGTGGGTGGTCCTGAACGCGTTCGTTGAGGAAGTGACGCCCGCCCAGACCCTGGTAGTGATTACCACCACGATGCTCACCTTCGGAATGGGTGCATCCACGCAGGCGCTCTTTGCCCGCGTGGGCGGCGGCATCTACACCAAGGCGGCCGATGTGGGGGCCGATATCGTTGGAAAAGTGGAGCAGGATATCCCCGAGGACGATCCTCGCAATCCGGCTACCATTGCCGATAACGTAGGTGACAACGTTGGAGATGTGGCCGGCATGGGGGCAGACCTCTACGAAAGCTATTGCGGCTCCATCCTGGCTACGATGGCCCTCGGAGCATCGGCCTTCTTTACCCAGGGAACGGACATCCAGATGAAAGCCATCCTGGCCCCTATGGTTATCGCGGCCATCGGCGTTGTGCTTTCTATCCTGGGTATTTTTGCCGTGCGCACCAAGGAAGGGGCCACCCTGAAAGACCTCCTGGGCTCTCTGAGCGTGGGTACCAACCTTAGCGCCAGCCTCATTGCCGTAGCCGCGTTCGGTGTGTTTTACCTGCTGGGCTTCGACGGGCAGAACGGTCTGCCGCAGTGGTGGCAACTGTCCCTGAGCGTACTCAGCGGCCTGGCTGCCGGCGTCATCGTGGGCAAGGTGACGGAATTCTACACCTCCCACTCCTACCGTCCCACCCGCAAGCTGGCTTCCAGCGCGCAAACCGGTTCGGCCACCGTCATCATCAGCGGCGTGGGCTTGGGAATGCGCTCCACGGCTATCCCGGTGATTACCATTGCCATCGCCATCCTTCTGGCCTACGGCTGCGCCACCGGTTTCGTCTTCTCCACCAGCACCCTCAGCCTGGGTCTTTACGGCATCTCCATTGCCGCTGTGGGTATGCTCTCCACCCTGGGTATCACCCTCGCCACGGATGCCTACGGCCCCATCGCAGACAATGCCGGCGGCAACGCCCAGATGAGCGAACTGGATCCTTCCGTCCGTGAAAAGACGGATGTGCTGGATTCCCTGGGCAATACCACTGCCGCCACCGGCAAGGGCTTTGCCATAGGATCGGCCGCCCTTACCGCCCTGGCCCTGCTGGCTTCCTACATCGAAGAACTCAAAATCGGCTTTAGCCACATTGGAAAAACCGTTCTGGAAGTAGGGGACCGCACGGTGGATACTCTGTCGGCCTCCATTACGGATATAGTTGAGTATTACGATATTACCCTGATGAACCCGATGGTTCTGGTGGGCGTTTTCGTGGGCTCGATGATGGCCTTCCTCTTCTGCGGCCTCACGATGGACGCTGTGGGCCGGGCCGCTTCCAAGATGGTGGTGGAAGTACGCCGCCAGTTCCGTGAAATGAAGGGAATCCTGGAAGGGGAGAGAAGACCGGACTATACCAGTTGCGTCCGCATCTCCACCAAAGCCGCCCAGAAGGAAATGATTCTTCCCTCCATCCTGGCTATCGTCGTGCCCATGCTGGTGGGTGTCATCCTGGGCCCTGCCGGCGTCATCGGCCTGCTGGCCGGCGGCCTCGGAGCCGGCTTCGTGCTGGCCATCTTCCTGGCCAATTCCGGCGGCGCCTGGGACAATGCCAAGAAGTTTGTGGAAGAAGGCAATTTCGGCGGCAAGAACTCTCCTGCCCACAAGGCCACCATCGTGGGAGACACGGTGGGAGATCCCTTCAAAGACACCTCCGGCCCTTCCCTGAACATCCTCATCAAGCTGATGAGCATGGTCTCCATCGTCATGGCCGGCCTTACGGTTATGCTGCACTGACAGCCCGCACTTTAGCCTCTAAACGCTTGCTGCGACGTTTTGTCTGACGCCTCGGCAAGCGTTTTTTGCGTTTTCTGCGGGCCGTGGGGATATTGAAAGAAAATGTTTATCTTTGTAATTCTATGAAGGCAAAACAGGTTCTCATTTTCTTCCTGGGCGTTTTTTCGGCATTGGGCGCGCTGTGGCTGGTTTTTCCGGCCGATGGCATCGCCGCGGGGCCGCTTACCATCCGCTACTCGTCGTACCAGCGGTCGCTGGCCGATGCCAAGATGGCCCGGGTGAATGTGGATTCGGTTCTGCGCACCCTGGACTCCCGCTTTGTTATGGAGCAGGATACGCTGGCCTTCTACCGCAAATTCTTTTTCGAGAACCCGGACCGCATCTATCTCCCGGAGAACGACCTCTATTTCTTCGACCCTCTGTTTGAGGAAATGGAGCAGGCTTCCAGGCAGTCCCGTCCGCTCAGAATTCTCCACTATGGAGACTCCCAGATTGAGATGGACCGCATCAGCCAGGACCTTCGGGAGGGCCTTCAGGAGCGTTTTGGCGGTAGGGGAACGGGTTTTTTCCCGGCCCTTAGCAATGTTCCCTCGGCCACCATCTACAAGAGCGCCAGCGGAGGATTTGTTCAATATACCATGTACGGTGATTCCACCACCGTAAGGGCCGGCCATAACCGCTATGGCCTGCTGGCCCAGGTGGTCCAGCTCTATGGCGGCGGAACGGTATCGCTTCGTGCCTCCAAGAGCAAGTATGCCCTTCCCGGCGCCCTGGAGTTTTCCAGCGTAAGTGTGCTGTATGGCCGTCCCGGCAAGGATTTTTCCGTCAAGGTGCAGGCCGATACCCTGAAGCCCCGCGTGGAAACCCGGAAAGGAGAAAACGGGGTGGTGCTCCAAACCTGGCACTTCTCCCGCCCGGTGGCCAAAGCCGCGGTCCAGTTTTCCGGCAGTGCCGAGATTTATGGCATCAGTGCCGATGGGGAAAACGGCGTAGCGGTGGACAATGTGCCGCTGAGGGGCTGTTCGGGCAATATTTTCACTCGCATCAGCAAACCCCTGATGGCCGAAAGCCTGGATCTTACCGGCACCCGTCTTATCATCCTGCAATTTGGAGGAAACTATATGCCCGTGGCCCGGAACACCCGGGTCATAGAGCAGTATATGGAGCAGATAGCCGCCCAAATCCAATATTTCCACGAAGTGGCGCCCGAGGCCAAAATCCTCTTTATCGGCCCTTCCGATATGGGCAAGAGCGTGAATGGACGCGTGGTCACCTGGCCCCGCTTGCCGGAACTGGTGGATTCCCTCAAGGCTACGGCGCTTCGCAACGAGGCCGCCTACTGGGACCTTTACCGGATGATGGGTGGAGAAAACTCGATGGTTCAATGGGTTAAGCACAATCCCCCGCTGGCCGGATCGGACTACATCCACTTCACCCCTGCCGGCGCGCAGAAAGTGGGAGAAACCCTCACCCGTTCCCTCCTTACTTATTACGATTACTACCAGTACCGAAAGTCTTCCAAATGAAACGTTTGATTCTGTGTGTGTTGCTTTTGGGAATGCTGCTCCCCGCCGGGGCGCGCAGGTATCCTTTTATGCGTCCGGACAAGAGCCAGATCCAATATCCGGCCGGCCAGTCGCCGGATTATGCCCTTTTCCTCCGTAAGCTGGATACCCTCCTTTCCACCGGCAATACGGATGTCAAGGTGCTTCATATGGGCGGCTCCCATGTGCAGGGCGGCACCTTTACAGACCGCCTGCGTCGGCATTTCCTGTCTCTCCGCTACGGCATAGACGGGGGCCGGGGCCTGGTTTTCCCCTTCTCGGCGGCCGGCACCAATACGCCCTCCAGCTACAATACCTCCTGGCAGGGCTCGTGGGAAAGTGCCACCTGCCTCAAGCCGCGGGATGCCCAGCTGGGCGTCAGCGGAATGGCCGTGACGGCACGGGATACATCGGCCCGTGTAGTGGTAGACCTGGTTCTGAAGGAGAATCAGCTGCTCCAGCAGCACTACTGCTTCAACAAGGTGGATGTGCTGGGAGAGGGTTCCCTGGAGCCCGTCATCGTCCTCAATGGCCGGGACACGGTGCGCGGAGTCATTGGAAAAGAACTCTGCCACTTCGACCTCCCGTACTATACGGACTGGCTGCAGCTCTCCTTCAAAGGTAAGGGAAAATACACCGTGAGAGGCCTGTATCTGGACCGTCCCAATGCCGGATTCACCCTTAGCGAAGCCGGGGTGAACGGCGCATCCACGCATTCCTGGCGCCGTTGCAGCCGCCTGACGGAGGATCTTCGCCGCGTCCGCCCAGACCTGGTGGTTTTCTCCATCGGCATCAACGACATCCAGGGAGGAGACTTTGACGAAGATTATTTCAAGGCCAATTACCGCGCCATCATCCAGGAAATCAAGAAGGTGAATCCCCGCTGCGCCTTCCTGTTCACCGGTATCAACGACAGTTGGCGAAGGGGACGCGGCGTGAACGAGCACACGGCCCGGGCCGAAAAGGCCTTCCGGGACCTGGCGGCCGAATACAAAGCCGTGTTCTGGGACTGGTACGAAGTGATGGGAGGCTACGGCTCCATGGCCAGTTGGGAAACGGCCGGCCTGGCCCAGGCCGACAAGGTTCATTTCACTCCCCAGGGATACCGGGAGGTGGCCGATATGCTGTTTGACGCCATTCTGGAAGACTATTACAAGGGGAGATGACCTTCTGGGACCTCATATGGGATTTCCTGAAGAACCTGTTCTCCTTTGACCAGGCGCACCCGCTGCTGTTCACCCAGTTCTATTTCTGGGCCTTCTTTGCACTGGTGTTTGCCGGTTTTTCCCTCATCCATTCCAAGCCGCTTCTCAGAAACGCATACCTGTTTGCCGTGTCACTGTTCTTCTATTACAAGACCAGTGGCGTTTTTCTGGCCCTGCTGGTATTCGTCATTGTCTATAACTATCTGGCCGCCAAGTGGCTGAGCCGTATCAAGGGGGAGAAAGGCCGATCGGCCCTCACCGCCGTCAGCGTGGTGGTAGACCTGGGCATCCTGGCGTATTTCAAGTATGCGTACTTCCTCACGGACTTTGTGAACAACCTCTTCGGCCTGTCGCTGGAGGTGCACGATGTGCTGGGAGAGTGGCTGAACATGCTCACGGGGGCCAGTATTTTCCGTGTAGACGCCATCATCCTGCCGGTAGGCATTTCCTTCTTCACCTTCCAGGCCGTGAGCTATATGGTGGATGTGAAGCGAAGGAAGATCGAGCCTGTAGGGAATTTCCTGGATTTCGGCTTCTATCTCAGCTTTTTCCCCCAGCTGGTGGCCGGTCCCATCGTGCGGGCCGTGGAATTTGTGGAGCAGCTGCACAAGCCTTACAACCTGAGCCGACGTTGGTTCGGGATAGCCATCTTCTGGATTATGAACGGCCTGCTGAAAAAGCTCATCCTGGCCGATTACCTGGCCGTCAACTTCGCAGACCGTGTGTTTGAGAATCCCCTGATGTACAGCGGCTTCGAGAACCTGTCGGCCCTTTTCTGCTATTCCCTGCAGGTCTATGCAGACTTTTCCGGCTACACGGACATCGCTACCGGCGTGGCCATGCTGATGGGTTTCTACCTGCCCAAGAACTTCGATTCACCCTATAAGGCCGTGAATACGCAGCAGTTCTGGCGCCGCTGGCATATGACCCTCAGCCGCTGGCTCCGGGACTACCTTTACATTCCGCTGGGCGGCAACCGAAATGCTACGCCCGCCACTTATATCATCATCGCCGCCATCGCCATCATCGGCTCTTTCCTTAGCGGCAGCTGGTGGGTGGGGCTGGCCGTAGTGCTGGTGGCGGGGGCCATCGGCCTCTGGGCCTGGAAGAAGCCGGCGGACCGCAAGCTCATTACCACCAACATCAATTCCATGAACACGATGCTGCTGGGCGGCCTGTGGCACGGGGCCAGTTGGAATTTTATGATCTGGGGCGGCCTCAACGGTATCGGGATGGTCATTTACAAGGTGTGGACCGGACGCAGTATGATCCAGAAAGTGGGGATTGTGACGTTCTTCACGCTGCTGGTGCTCCTTCTTTCCCGCATTACTCCGGCCCCGGTTTGGAACCTGTTCCTGGTTTGGCTTCTGATTATCTGGGTGGGAACGCTGGTCAAGTGGGCCTTTAACGCCCTTGTTCCTGCGCCGGAACCCGTTTATACGCTGGATGCCAACCTGAACCTGGTCAGGGCCAGGGATCCCTGGTGGGTGCGGTCTGTGAACTGGACCTCCCGCGCCTGGGACATCTTCCAGACCTTCGTTTTCATAACCTTTACGCGCCTTTTCTTCCGCAGTGGCTCCAATCTGGACCCCGCCCTGGCCAATGAGCAGGCCTGGAATACCGCCAAGAATATGGTCAATCAAATTGGCGGCACCTGGGATCTCTCCAAGGTGCCGGCCATGGCTTGGGAGCACCGTACCGTGCTCATTATCTTTGTTCTGGGAATGATCATCCACTGGCTGCCGGAGCGCTTCAAGCGGCGTTACCGTCTGGCTTTCTCTCGTCTCCCGCTGGGCTGGATGGGCCTGGTGGTGGTACTGCTGGTTCTGCTCATCTACCAGTTCATCACGGCCGATCTCCAGAGTTTCATCTATTTCCAGTTCTAAGCCCTACAGTTTTTTCAGACTGGCGGCGCGGTCCACATCCATCTCGGTAATCTGGAGCTTCTCGCCGGCTTTGTATTGACATTTGGATGCGCCGGAAACGTGGGCGGAGAGCGTTTCAAGGGCATTGACGCGGGCAGATGAAGCGCCGCTCAGCACCACCCAGAGGTCTTTCGTGGGGCATTCCACCAGGTCTGCCTTGGCGGCCCCGGAGCAGGAGAGATGCAGCGTTTTCAAGGAGCCTCTTGCCTGCAGGTTACTGGCGGCCGATACCTCTGCCTTGAGGTTGTCAAAAGCGCCGCTCATATCCAGTTTGGCCGATCCGGAAAGATCCAGGTCTGCCAGGCTGGCGTCTCCCTCCCAGGAGCCCTTGGAGGCACCGGAAAGGTCCATTTCAAGGGTGTTTACTTTCCCGGTCATCTGGAATTTGCTGGCGCCGCTGCATTCTAAGTCGGCATCTCTGGCAGACATCTTCAGACCCTTGAGGGAAGAAGCGCCGCTCAGCTCCATTTCAAAGTGGGTGGTTTGGAAATCTCCCGTGGCCACTACTTTGCTGGCGCCGGACATCTCCAGGTCCGAGAGTTCCGGCATGGCCACGATGGCGCGTACCGTGTGGTTTTCCTTCTCCACCCTGCGGCGGATATTTCCCGGCAGGTTGTCCACGCCCAGGATGAGTTTGTTGTCCCGGACCTTCACCTTGAGGTAGGGCATCAGGAAATCCGGGGCTTCCACCACCACCTTCTGCTGGGAGGCCTGGGACAGTTCCACTTGGAAGATCCAGGACACCTCCAGTCCTTCAAAAGAAGCCACCTGGAAAGTTTTGGTTTCCTTCTTGACGGTTTCCGGATTGTTGTTGGCGGCGGCGGGCGCAAGGGCCATCAAAGCGGCCGCGAAAAGGGTGATAATTTTTTTCATGGTATTAATGATTTATTGATTGACAAGTTGTTTGGCGCCTTCCAGAAGGGAGGCATAGTGCTCTTTGAGGATGTGGGCTTTCTGTCTTTGGGACAGCTCTTCCGGTAGCTGCAGAAACAGCGGACTGGTTTCCTCCGTCAGAGCGGCCAGACTTTGGTCCCAGTCCTCTCCGGCATCCACCGGACAATCGGCATAAAGTCTGGAAACCTGGTCCATATAAGCCATATAGATGGCTTCCGGGCTGTTTCTCCGATGGCCTTCCACAATGAAAAGGGCCGATATGGCAGCGGCGACCGCAGCCGCGCTCCAGACCACCCGCCAGGGGCGGCGGGCCGCCTTCTGAGCCTCTTCCAGGCGGGAGAGGAAGCGGTCCTCGTGACCCGGAGCGGGTTCCATCACGTCAAACTCGCCGGCGTGGGAGCGGATGTATTGTTCTAACTCCTTCATTTTCCAAGTCTTTTTATTAGTTGGGCGCGTCCCCGGGAGTAGATGGAACGCAGCGTTGTTTCTTTTTTACCCGTGAAAGCAGAGATTTCCTCATAATCCAGCCCTTCCAGAAGAACCAGGTTGAGAACCAGCCGGTACGGCTCTTCCAACTGCTCCAAGGCCTTGAGCACCGTGGATACCTCCCATCCCTCCAGGGGAACTTCCGGCTGCTCCACCTCACTTTCGTCTACGGCGTAGAGCTCCAGGAAATCGGCCCTTCTTTTCCGCTCCCGAAGGCGGTCGATGGAAGCCCGGATGCAGGTTCTGGACAACCAGGCCGCAGTTTGCTCTTCGGTGAGCGGAGTGCCGTCTTTTCGGCCTATATATTTGATAAAGGTGTCCTGCATCACTTCCTCGGCATCGTCAGAATTCCTCAGGATCCTCCAGGCGGTGTTGTAGACCCGCCGGTGGTGCTGCTGATAGAATGCTGTGATTTCTTGCCGTGTCATTTTGTTTCGTTCTATCTTAAAGACGTACGGAAAATGGATTTGTTGCAGAAAAAACCGTTCTTTCGTAAATTTGCGAAAATTATACCGAATGAAACGCATTTTTCTACTGATTTCCCTGACCCTTACGCTGGCCTGCCATCCGACGGTGCAGCATCGTTATCTCTCCGCCGGCAACTGGGATCCCCGCATCCAGAATCACCTGAACAATCTCCTGGACAATTATAGGGATTCGGGCGCCTACGCCGTGTTCGATTTTGACAAAACCTCCATCGTCCACGATGTGTCCCAGGCCCTCTGGGTCTATCAGGTAGAGCATTTGCGCTATGCCGATGCCCCGGAACACAATTTCCTGGACGGCATTCCGGATCCTTCCCGGGAGATTGCTCCCGGCGTGACGTTTACCGATATGGGCAATATGCTGGAGGCGGAGCACGAGCGCCTGGTGCATAAGCTGGGAGCCGGAATGTCGTGGGAGGAGGTTTATGCCTCCCCGGAGTATCTGGACTTCCGCGCCCGGATGGCCACCCTCCTGGTGGAGATGGACGATGTGTTCGGTTATGAGGTATCCTATCTCTGGATGCCGGGCCTTCTGGCCGGCTTTACGGAGGAAGAGGCCCGCGAGGTGGTGCGCGAAGCCCTTGAAGACCAGCTGGGAAAGGACAAGCTGGAAGTGCAGGAGTGGACTTCTCCGGACGGACAATGGAGCCAGCTCGTAGAGCGCGGCATCTGGCTCTCCCCGGAGATGAAAGATCTGTATCATACCCTCCAGGCCAACGGAATTACGCCTTATGTATGTTCCGCCTCGCTGGAGCTTATCGTCGAGGTGCTCGCCTGTGACCCCCAACTGGGTGTCGGCCTGCCTGAGGAGCAGGTTTTCGGCCTTCGCTTTGTTCCGGGAGAAAAGATAGTGGCCGAATATGACCCTTCCTATGTTCAGCCCATCAAGGACGGAAAGGTCCGCTGCATCAACACCCATATGGCTCCGCTTCACGGCAAGGTGGGCCCCATCCTGGTGGCAGGGGACTCCAACGGAGACGTACCGATGCTCACTTCCTTCGGCAATACGGTGCACGGACTCATCATCGATGTGGGTCGAAGCCCGGAGTCCAAGATTGGAAAACTGGCCGCGCAGGCCCGGCAGGAGGGCAATGACGGCCGCTATCTGCTGCAGCCCAACTTCGCACCCATCCGCGGCAGCGTGGACGGCGGCGGAATCTAATCCAGCAGATTGGTAAGCGCCACAAAGTCCTCTACGGAGAGCTGTTCGGGGCGCTGGGAGAAGATGTCCTGGGAAAGGACGTCGGCTTTGCCGCGGGCCAGGGCCAGGGGTTTGAGGGGATTGCGCATCATCTTGCGCCGCTGGCCGAAGGCGGTTTTCACCACCGTCTTGAACAGGGCCTCGTCGCAGCCCAGGCTGGTGCGGGAATTGCGGGTGAGGCGGATGACGGCGCTTTCCACCTTGGGCGGCGGGGCAAAGCAGCCGGAACCCACTGTGAAAAGGTATTCGATGTCGTACCAGGCCTGCAGAAGCACGGATAGGATGCCGTAGGTTTTGCTTCCGGGCTTTTCGGCAATCCTTTCGGCCACTTCCTTCTGCACCATTCCCACCACCTCCGGAATGCTGTCCTTGTAGTCCAGCACCTTGAAAAAGATCTGGGAAGAAATGTTGTAGGGGAAATTGCCGATGATGGCAAACTTCTCCGGGAAGAGTTTTTCCAGTTTGAGCCTCAGGAAGTCTCCCTCCATCAGCTTGCCCTGCATACCCTGGAAGTGCGTGAGAAGGTATTCCACGCTCTCCGTATCTATCTCGATAAGCTTCAGGTCAATGTCTTCCCTTTCCAGCAGATACTGGGTAAGGACGCCCATTCCGGGCCCCACTTCCAGCGTGGGAAGCCCGCCGTGCAGGGCATCCACGATGGCGCGGGCCACCTTCTGGTCCGTGAGGAAATGCTGGCCCAGGGCCTTTTTTGCGCGTACTTCTGTCATACCTGCAAAGATAATTACTTTCAGGGAAAATTGCTTATCTTTGTAAATTGGAATACAAATTAAACCATCATATGTACAGAACACACACCTGCGGGGAGCTCCGCATTGAGAACAAAGGCCAGAAAGTAACCCTGGCCGGATGGGTTCAGAAAGCCCGTAAACTGGGCGGAATGACCTTCATAGACCTTCGCGACCGTTACGGCATCACCCAGTTGGTAGTGGAGGCCGATGCCCCCGCCGCCCTGGTGGAAACCGCCACCTCCCTGGGCCGTGAATTCGTAATCCAGGCCAGGGGTGAAGTGGTGGAGCGCAGCGCCAAGAACGCCAAGATGCCCACCGGAGACATTGAGATCAAGCTGGAGGCCATCACCATCCTCAACAAGAGCGTCACCCCTCCCTTCACCATCGAGGAAGAGAGCGACGGCGGTGAGGATCTCCGCGCCAAGTACCGTTACCTGGACCTCCGCCGCGGCCCGCTGCAGCGCGCCCTGGCCCTTCGGCACAAGGTGGCCCACGAGGCCCGCAACTACCTGGACAGCCTGGGCTTTATGGAGATCGAAACCCCTTACCTGATCAAGTCCACCCCGGAAGGCGCCAGAGACTTTGTGGTTCCTTCCCGTATGAATCCCGGCCAGTTCTACGCCCTGCCGCAGAGCCCACAGACCTTCAAGCAGCTGCTGATGGTAGCCGGTTACGACCGCTACTTCCAGATTGTGCGCTGCTTCCGTGACGAGGACCTCCGCGCAGACCGACAGCCGGAATTCACCCAGATAGACTGCGAAATGTCCTTCGTGGAGCAGGAAGACGTCCTGAATACCTTCGAAGGGATGATGCGCACCCTGTTCAAGAACGTTCTGAACGTAGATATCCCCAACCCGCTGCCCCGCATGACCTGGTACGACGCCATGGACTTCTACGGCTCCGACAAGCCGGACGTGCGTTTCGGGATGAAAATCCACGAAATCACCGAGGCGGCCAAGGGCAAGGGCTTCAGCGTGCTGGACGATGCCGCGTACATCGGCGCCATCTGCGTGCCGGGCGCTTCCGAGTATACCCGCAAGCAGATTGACGAGCTCACCGAATGGGTCAAACGCCCCCAGGTAGGCGCCAAGGGCCTCATCTACATCCGAGTGAATGCCGACGGTTCCTTCAAGAGCTCCATCGACAAGTTCTATGGGGCCGAAGATCTCCAGAAGATAGCGGCTGCTGCCGAGGCGCAGCCCGGAGACCTCATCCTGGTGATGAGCGGCGCCGCCAAGCGCAAGGTACAGACTATGCTGGGCGTTCTCCGTCTGGAGATGGGCGGCCGCCTGGGCTACCGCAAGCCGGACGTGTTTGCCCCGCTGTGGATCGTAGACTTCCCGCTGCTGGAATGGGATGACGAAACCCAGCGTTTCTACGCCATGCACCACCCCTTCACCGCTCCCAAGCCGGAGCACGAGAAGTGGTTCTATTCCGACAAGAAAGAAGACCTGGAGCGCGTCTGCGCCAATGCCTACGACTTCGTTCTCAACGGCAACGAGCTGGGAGGCGGCTCCATCCGTATCCACAATGCCGATATGCAGAAACGTATGTTCGAGGTGCTGGGAATCGGCCCGGAAGAGGCCGAATACAAGTTCGGGTTCATCATCAACGCCTTCAAGTTCGGCGCCCCGCCGCACGGAGGCCTGGCCTTCGGTTTCGACCGCGTCTGCGCCCTGATGGGCGGCCAGGACACCATCCGCGACTACATCGCCTTCCCCAAGAACAACCAGGGCAGGGATGTGATGATTGATTCCCCGTCCCAGATAGATCAGGAGCAGCTGGACGAACTCCAGATAGCCCTGAACCTGAAGACGGAATAGTTTCTGCCTTTTATGAAAAAAACACTGCTTTTATTGCTGCCCCTGGTCCTGCTGTGGTCCTGTGGGCAGCCTTCGGCCGTATGGACGGAGGGACCTGTAGGAGAAAACGGACGCGCACAGCATACGCTGGAGCTTCGTAATATGCCCGCGGGCGGGCGTGTTTGGTTCCAGGAACTGTTTGACAATTACGAGATTACCGGTGGTCCCGTGAAGGAAATCAAGCATTTCCAGGGCACCAGCCGCTATCTGGACCTTCCCCAGGGAGGAACGCTTACCATAACCTATCTGGGCCGTCCGCTGCCCCGCCACTCTTGGGCTCCGGAGGGATTTATGCTGCAGCAGAAGGGAAAGGCCGACAAGCCCATCCCTGTGGAATACCATTTCCTGGACCGCCAGGGAACGCCCATCGACTCCACCCTCTTTGCCGCCACCTATGAGCCCCGGGCCACAGACATCATTCCGCAGGTGAAGGAAAGGGCTTTTGAGGGGGAATCCCATCCTGCCGGCTGGTATAAGATTAGTTTCGATGATAAGGGGGAGCCTTCGGTGGAGGCCGATGATGAGGATGGCGCATTCTTCGCGCAGACCACCCTGAAAAAGCTTCCCGAGGGTCTCTCGGACACGGTTATTGAAGACTGGCCGGACCTGGGTCTTCGCGGCTTTATGCTGGATGTGGTGCGGGATTTCCGCAGCAAGGAAGAGGTTCTGAAGGTGCTGGACATTATGGCTTCCTACAAGCTGAACCTCCTCCATTTCCACCTGGGAGACGATGAGTCCTGGTGCCTGGAGATTCCCCGCCTGCCGGAGCTGACGGCCTTCAGCGGCCATCACCAGCTCCCGGACTGGGACCTGCAGGAGACCCGGGCCCTCAAACCCACGGCCAATGGCCGCACGGGCAATACCACCTTCTATACGGTACAGGAGTACGAAGAAATCCTGCGTTATGCGTGGGAGCGCCGCATCCGGGTGGTTCCGGAGTTCGACGCCCCGGGCCATTCCCGCTCTTCCATCAAGGCTATGCAGGCCTATGAGCGCAAAACCGGAGACACCACTTTCCGGATGCAGGATCCCGCCGATACCTCCCGTTACTGGAGCGCCCAGGACTTTACGGACAATGTGCTGGATCCGGAGCTTCCGGGCGTTTACGCCTTCTATTCAGTTGTGTTTGAGGAGGTTGTGAAAATGCACAAGGAGGCCGGTGTACCTCTTCCGGGTATCCACATCGGAGGAGACGAGGTGCCGGGCGGTTGCTGGGCCGGAAGAGACCGGAAGCAGATGAAGGACCTTTTCACCCGCCGGATGCTGGCTCTGGCCCGGGAGCACGGAGTGAAACTGGCCGGTTGGCAGGAGATCGTGGAGAATATAGAGCCCGAAACCCTGGAAGCGCTTAAAAAGCAGCTGCTTTTCGTCAATGCCTGGAGCACCCGGGAAGAGAATGAAGATTTGCCGGCCCGCCTGGCCAATGAAGGCATTCCCGTGCTCCTTTCCAATGTGCAGCACGCCTATGTAGATCTGGCGTACAGTGACGATCCCAACGAGATTGGCCTGCACTGGGGCGGTTTCGTGGACGAGAGAAAGAGTTTTGCACTTCCGGTGTGGGATTATCCGGGCCTTCGGCATCCGGAGTATATTGTGGGTGCCGAGGCGCTTCTGTGGTCTGAGAACATCCGTAGTTTCGACAACGCCACGTACCAGATGCTGCCCAAGGCCGTGGGTGTTTGGGAGCGTGCCTGGAATAGCGAACAAACGGACTTCAATCAGTTCTATAGCATAGTCAAAAAGAAGGAAATGCCCGCGTGGGATGCACAAGGCTTTGATTATAAGAAAAGGTAATATCGATTTTATGAAAAAATCTATGATTTTTCTGGTGGGACTGCTGGCTGCCGTGAGTGCCCTGGCCCAAAACCCCGTTGCCCTTCCCGCTGCGCAGGTGGTGGAGGGAAACGCCCGTTTTACTATGCTCACAGACCGGCTCATCCGCATGGAGTGGAGCGAGAACGCCCGGTTTGAAGACCACGCAACCCTGGCCATTGTGAACCGGGAACTGCCGGTGCCGGCTTTCACCGTTTCCCGGACGGGAGGTAAGCTGGTGGTCAAGACCAAGTCTTTGACCCTCACGTACAAGGCCGATGGCAAGCCTTTTTCCCAGGAAAACCTGCAGGTTCAGTTCCCGCTGAATGGAAAAACCCGTAAATGGTATCCCGGATTAAGCGACACCGGCAATCTGATGGGTACGGCCCGTACGCTGGACGGTTGCGAGGGCCCGGATAAGATTAATTACGATGACCCTATGGAGAAGGGAATCCTTTCCCGCGACGGCTGGGCCCTGGTGGACGAGAGCGGAAGGCACCTGCTTGTAGAAGACTCCAGCGACTGGGGCCAGTGGGTGGCCGCCCGGCCGGAGGGAGAGATGCAGGACTGGTACCTCTTTGCCTACGGACACGACTACAAGACCGCCCTGGCAGATTATGCCAAGGTGGCCGGCCGAATTCCCCTGCCGCCCAAATTTGTGTTCGGTTATTGGTGGAGCCGCTACTGGGCCTATACCGACGATGAGTTCCTGGCCCTGGGCCGAGAATTCCGTGAAAGGAAGCTGCCCATTGACGTTATGGTCATAGATATGGACTGGCACGAAACCTGGCCGAACGCCGCCCGCCGCACCCGTGACGATCACGGAGAAGGCCTGGGCTGGACGGGATACACCTGGAACCAGGACCTCATTGGAGACCCCGAGGGCTTTCTGGGAGAGGTGCACAGTATGCACCTGAAGACCTCCCTGAACCTGCACCCGGCCGTGGGCGTGATTCCCCGCGAGAAGGTGTATAAGACCTTCGTGCAGGATTATTTGTCCCGTACCACAGACTATGACGGCCCGGAAGGGTATGTCTATAAAGGCGGTGAAGACATCTGGAACGGCCCCGCCAAGCCCGGTTATCACGCCTCTGTCCCGTACAGGATGGACCAGGTGGCCTGGGCCGATGCCTACTTCAACTCCATCATCCATCCCCTGGAGCAGCAGGGTGTGGATTTCTGGTGGCTGGACTGGCAGCAGTACAAGGAAAGCCGCTATGTGAAGGGTCTCAGCAACACGTTCTGGATTAACCACATCTTTTTCAACGATAAGGTGCGCCAGGCCAAGGGGCTTAAGGCCGATCAGGCACCCCGTCCCATGATTTATCACCGCTGGGGCGGCCTGGGCAGCCACCGCTACCAGCTGGGTTTCTCCGGAGACACGCAGATCAAGTGGGAGGTGCTGGGCTATCTGCCCGAATTCACCTCTACGGCTTCCAACGTGCTCTACGGCTATTGGGGCCACGACTTGGGCGGCCACTGGATGCCCGGAGAGCAGGTTCCTACAGAGCCGGAGCTGTTCACCCGCTGGCTGCAGTACGGCGTGTTCTCTCCCATCTTCAAGACGCACAGCACCTCATCGGCTGCCCTGGAGCGGCGCATCTGGATGTTCCCGTCCCACTATGAGTATATGAAGGAAGCGCTGGAACTTCGTTATGCGCTTACTCCTTATATCTATGATATGGCCCGTCAGGCCTATGAGACCGGCATTTCCCTTTGTCGTCCGCTCTATTATGAGTATCCGGAGAAGGAAGAGGCCTACACCTGGAAGCAGGAATATTTCTTTGGAGACAATATCCTTGCCGCCACCATCTGTGAGCCCGTGGGGGCCGATGGAAAAGCTCGCAGGGACGTCTGGCTCCCCGCCGGCAACGACTGGTACGATATGGCCCACCGAAAGATGCTCAAGGGGGGTACGGTTCAGAAACTATCTTATACCATAGACCAGAATGCCTGGTTTGTGAAAGCCGGAGCCATCCTGCCCCTGGCCCAGGAAGGCATCCAGGACCTCCAGACGCCCACCAATGAGTACCGCATTTATGTGGCTCCCGGCAAGGGACGCAGCCACTATGTGCACTATGAGGATGATGGTGAAAGCCAGGCCTATCCGGAGCAGTTTGCCACCACTCGCATAGAGAAAAATGCCACGGGAAGCGCCTGCACGATATTTGTGGCGGCAAGGGAAGGATCCTTCAAGGGTATGAGTGAAACCCGTAGGATTTCCCTGATACTGGGCGGCGTGAACCGTTGCCCCAAGGCCACGCTTGGCGGTTCCTCCCTGGAGTGCACCTACAACGAAAACACCCGCGAAGCTTGCATCTCCCTTCCGGAATCGGCAGCCTCGCAGGCGTTGAAAATTCAGATAACCTATTAATTAATAGTTTTCCGCTTTGATTTGGAAAAAGCTCTGGGGATGGTCACAGACGGGACAGATTTCCGGAGCTTTTTTCCCTACCACAATGTGGCCGCAGTTGGAGCACTGCCAGATGCAGTCCCCGTCACGGGAGAAGACAATCTCTTTCTGGATGTTCTCCAGTAGCTTGCGGTAGCGGGCCTCGTGCTCCTTCTCGATGGCACCCACCATCCGGAACTTCTCGGCAATCTCCTGGAAGCCTTCCTCTTCGGCCTCCCGGGCCATTCTGTCATACATGTCCGTCCACTCGTAATTCTCACCGTTGGCGGCTTCGGCCAGATTCTCTATGGTGGATCCGATGCCACCGCCGCAGAGGTACTTGAACCAGATCTTGGCGTGTTCCTTTTCATTATCGGCCGTCTCCTCAAAAATCTTGGAGATTTGGACATAGCCGTCTTTTTTGGCCTTGGAAGCAAAGTAGGTGTACTTGTTGCGGGCCTGGGATTCACCGGCGAAGGCCTCCTGGAGGTTCTTCTCGGTCTTGGTTTCTTTCAGTTCTTTCATATGGTTGACGTGTAAGATTTTAGCAATAGTGCTATGCTACAAATATCAAAAATGATTATGTTTGTGAAAAGCACACACTGATAACCATGAAAAGAATTTTCCTTTCCCTTTCGGGCCTGCTCTTCGGCCTGCTTGCGTGGGCCCAGGTGGCCGATATTCAAGCACCTGCATCTTTGCTGGACGCACCCTTCGGAGCGCAGGACGAGCAGAACTTCGTTTCACCGCCCAAGGTCTTCTGGCCGGAAACCTGGTTCCATTTTATAGGGGATAATGTCTCCCGGGAAGGAATGGATGCAGACCTGGAGGCCATCGCCGGGGCCGGGATTGCCGGTATCCAGTGGTTTCACGGCGCCTTCGGGGGTCGATGGCCGGGCGTGGACACCCCGGTGGTGCCGCTTTCCCCGGATTGGGACAAGATGGTCGCGTATCTGGGCCAGAAAGCCCGCAGCCTGGGTCTTCGGCTCACCATCCAGACCTGTCCCGGCTGGGCTATGGCCGGCGGGCCCTGGATAAAGCCCGAAGATGCGATGAGAGACCTGGTCTGGAGCCGGACGGACGTTTTTGGCGGAACGTCCTGGCAGGGTGTCCTTCCCAAGGGCCAGCCTTCTCAGGAGGAGTGGAGAGACTATAGGGACGTTTGTGTGCTGGCTTTCCCCACCCCGCTGGGAGATACGGGAAAGCCGTTAGAAGTCAGGAATATAAGTTCCGTTGAGGCCGATTGGGCGGCCCTTCTTCGCGAAGGGAAAGCCCTGGATGCAAAGGGTGGAACCACCCACAGCGTCACCTTCACCCTGCCGGAAGGCGCCGTGGTAAGGACGCTGGAACTTCCCAGTCTGGACAGCTTCGGCCGGGACTTCGTGAACACCCCGGGGATGGAGCTTACGCTGGTGGGCATTGGCCCGGACGGGAAGCGGGAAACCCTGCTGCACAGCCACTTGCCTATGGGAAGCTGGCAGGACAACCAGCCTATGTCCCTGGCGGTGAATGAGCCCTCGCGCCCCGCTCAGAAGCTGGAATTCACCCTCTCCAATGAGCACAACATTCACGTCGGCTACGTGCGCTTCTTCTCGGCCGCCCGGATGAACGACTGGCAGGCCCGCTCCGGCAGCACCCTCCGTGAGAAGGAACGCTATCAGGACAGAACCCGCCAGGACCCTGCCGCCTTTGTGCAGAAAGATGAGATTCAGGACCTTACGTCTCTCCTGCAGGCCGACGGAACCCTCTCGTGGACCGCGCCCGAAGGATGCAGTTGGACGATTCTCCGTTTCGGCCACGTGAATAGCGGGTACCGCAACGGTCCGGCACCGGCCGAAGCCACCGGCTGGGAATGCAACAAGCTGGATCCCCGCGGGGCCCAGGTTCAGTTTGCCCATTATGTGGGACGCCTCCAGGAAGGGCCGCTGCAGGGCCTGGGCAATGGAATGCTGATGGATAGCTGGGAGTGCTACAACCAGACGTGGACGGGAAAAATGGAGGAGGAATTCCTTTCCGGCACCGGCTATGCCCTCCGCGGCTGGATGCCCGCTTTGGCGGGCTATGTGCTGGACAGTCAGGAAGCTACCGCCCGTTTCCTGGACCAGTGGCGCCGCGTCAAGAGTGACCTTTACAACCGGAATTTCTTCAAGACAATGACAGATCTGGCCCACGAGAAAGGTCTGCAGGTGCAGTACGAAACCGCCGGAGGAGATGTGGTTGCTATGGATTTCATGGAATACTACAAGTATGCCGACGTCCCCATGACGGAATTCTGGCACCCCATCACGGAAGGCTTTGTGGGAGACCTGAACTTCAAGCCCATCAAGCCCACGGCATCGGCCGCCCACCTCTATGGCAAGCGCCGCGTGGCCGCGGAGAGTTTCACCAGTTTCGACCTCAGCTGGGACGAGCACTGGGAAATGCTCAAAGAAGTGGCCAACCTGAATATGACGGAGGGTGTTACGCACAATGTGTTCCACACCTATACCCACAACCCCCAGGTGGGCTTCCTGCCGCCGGGAACCAGTTTCGGGAACAAGATTGGAACCCCCTTTCTCCGGGGACAGACCTGGTGGAAGTATATGCCTTATTTCACCACTTACCTGGCCCGCACCAGTTATCTGCTGGAGAGGGGCCTTCCCGTAGTGGATGTCCTGTGGTATGTGGGTGATGAAGTAACCCAGAAGCCGGACCAGAAGGCGCCGTTCCCCCAGGGTTACAAATATGATTACTGCAACCCGGACGTGCTCTTTAACCGCCTGGAAGTGAAGGAAGGAAGGCTGGTAACCCCGGAAGGTCAGTCGTATGGCCTTCTCTGGATCCCGGACAACGGGAACCTGTCGGCCCGTACGGTGGAAAGGGTGCGTTTCCTGATGGAAAAAGGCGCCCGGGTGGTCCTGGGCCCTTCCCTAAACCGGAATACGCTGGAGTTGCATCGCCTTCATCCTCAGCTGGTTGCGAATGAAGAGCTGCTTTGGCTTCACCGGGAAACCGAAGGAGCCCACTGGTTCTATATAGCCGCCCCCACGGGAAAAGACTTCCACGGAACGGTTATGCTGAAAGCACAGGGAAAGGCCGAACGCTGGGACGCGGTAACGGGCCGGATAGAGGGCCTGGAGACCCGTCAGGAAGGGGAGTATGCCGCGGTAAAGCTGGATCTGGAGCGCGCCGGCAACTGCTTTGTGGTTTTCCGTCCCGGAAGTTCCCGGCAGCCGGCCGATAAGCCGGTATATGCCCGCAGCAAGGAACTGACAACCTGGACCCTTCGTTTCCCGGAGGGCTGGGGCGCTCCCGAAAAACCGTTGACCCTGAAGGGGTTGAAGGCCTGGAAAGACCTTCCTCTGGGCGAGGAAGGCAAGGCCTTCTCCGGCACGGCGGTGTACGAAACCACCTTCACGCTCCCGAGGGCGGGAGAAGTGCTGCTGGATCTGGGCCGCGTGGATATGATTGCCGATGTTCAGGTGAACGGCGCCCCCGCCGGGGTGCTTTGGGCCAGCCCCTATCGGCTCACGGTAAAGGGAAAGGCGGGCCGGAACACCCTCCGGATTGCCGTCACCGGCACTTGGTTCAACCGCCTGGCCTATGACGTCAACCTGCCGGAAGGTGAGCGCAAGACCTGGACCATTGCGGGCCCGGAACCCGGCAGTCCGCTTCGGGAAAGCGGACTCATCGGCCCTGTTCTGCTTCTATATTAAGAATTTTCCGTATCTTTGTAAACTATGACAAAAGTATTGGGCATATTCGGTTTCCTCAGCTTCGGCTGGGCGGATATTCTGGACATCCTGATGGTGGCCATCATTATCTTCCTGCTGTTCCGGAGCCTGAGGGGAGATTCCACCGTGCTCAATATCGTGCTGGTGCTGGTGTTCCTGCTGGTTTTGCAGGCCGTGGTAACCGCCCTGGGCATGAGGATGATGACGGCCCTGCTGAGCGCCCTGCTGGATGTGGGTGTTCTGGCGGTGCTCATCCTGTTCCAGCCGGAAATCCGCCATATGCTTAACCGGGTGGCCGTTCAGTCGGGCATCGCCCGCCGTAGCGGTCAGCTTTTCAACCGCCTGCTGGGCATCAAGGAAGAGACGATGGGCAGCCATAGCGCCGAAGAGCTGGGAGAAGCCGTCCGTGCCATGTCGGCAGAGAAAACCGGAGCCCTCATCGTGCTGCAGCACAAATCCTCGATGGAGGAGTATATGGAGACGGGAGACCGTTTTGAGGCCGATATCAACCGCCGCCTCATCATGAATATCTTCTTCAAGAATTCTCCCCTTCACGACGGAGCCATGATTATAGTGGGAGACCACATCGCCGCCGCCCGCTGTCAGCTTCCGATGACCAACCGCACGGACATCCCCGCCCATTACGGGATGCGCCACCGCGCAGCCATCGGCCTCAGCGAAGATACGGATGCGGACATCATCGTGGTTTCCGAAGAAACCGGTAATGTGAGTTTTGTGCGCGGGGGAGAGATCCACACCGTGCAGGATATGAAGGAGCTCCGCCAGCTGCTGGGCTCCCTGATGACCAAGGAGGAATAGAAGCGAATGGACGCGAGGCTGGAAGCGAAGATAGGTTTTGACAAGGTACGGGCCGCCATCGCAGCCCGTTGTTCCACGGAATACGCGGCCGCCCGGGTAGAACAGGAAGAGTTCTGCACGGACGGGGACCAGATCCATCGTCGCCATCTGCTCACGGACGAGATGCGCCTGATCCTGATGTTCGAGGAAAATTTCCCCACCTCCGGGTATATTGACGCCATCCCTTTCCTGGAGCCCATCGGCAAGAATGCTTCCATCGATATCCTTTCCCTGGGCAAACTGAGAACCCTTCTGGACACGCTGCGCCGGGCCCTGCACTTTTTCCATACGGTGAAAGAGGGCATCTACCCCAATCTCCAGCATATGGCTTCGGGCATCAGCGCCCCGGCAGAGGTCATCGGCCGCATAGATTCCATCCTGGACCGGCACGGAGAAATCAAGGATACGGCTTCTGACGAGCTGTACAAGATTCGCCGCAGCATCAAGGACAAGGAAATCAACATCTCCCGCCGGATGAACGCCATCCTTCGGCAGGCACAGCAGGAAGGCCTGGTGGATGCCGATGCCAGCGTCTCCATCCGCGACGGAAAGATGCTCATCCCGGTAGCATCGGCCAAAAAACGCGCCTTCCAGGGCTTTGTATACGACGAAAGCGCCACCGGAAAGACCACCTTTATGGAGCCGGCAGAGGTAGTGGCCCTGCAGAACGAAATTTCCGAGCTGCATTTTGCCGAGACCCGTGAGATTGCCCGCATCCTTTACGAATTTGCCGAATTCCTGCGCCCCTTTGTGCCGGAGCTCCTGGCCGGCGCCACCTTTGTGGGAGAGCTGGATTTCATCATGGCCAAGGCCCACGTGGCCCTGGACTATATTGCCGGGATGCCGGTGCTGTCCGAAAGCGGAGAACTGCGCCTTCGCAAGGCCCGCCACCCGCTGCTGGAAAAGAGTCTTCGCAAGGAGAAAAAGACCATCGTGCCC
>ONWU01000013.1 GCA_900321655.1 uncultured Bacteroidales bacterium | reverse complement strand
ATTGACAGTGTTTTCAATGAACTTTTGTTGTTAAACTGTATGTTTTCGTTTAGTCCGCCGCCTTGCGGCTCCTAAACATAAAATTTACCGAAGTATTGTTATGAGAAACACAGATTACACCCAGGACCTCCTCGGAAACATGATTTCCTCCAACACCTCTTTCAAGGCTCTCCAGGATATGATCAAGGATCTGGACCTGGAACTGGAAGACGCCATGGCCCTCTAGGGAGTCTTCAGCTCCACCACGGTGGATTCCTTGTCCGGAGACAGACCCACGCGAAGGGTGCGCAGGGTGCCGTCGGCCTTCTTCCTGGAAACCAGGATGCGGTCGCTGATGATGAATTCCGAAACAGGGTCTTCCACGTAGCGCATCACCGCGCGGCGAAGAGGACGGGCTCCATAAGCGGGGTCATAGCCGGCATCGGCCACCAGGCGCTTGGCCGCAGGGGTGACGATAAGTTTGTAACCTGCCTCCAGGGCCCTTTCCCGCAGGTCCTTGAGCTCGATGTCTATGATCTCTTCTATGGATTCCCGGCTAAGGGAATGGAAGTACACCTGCTCGTCCACGCGGTTGATGAATTCCGGAGGGAAAGCCTTCCGAACGGCCTTTTCCACAACGCCCTTGCGGTCCACCTCCACATCCTTTCCGGCCGTGGCAAAGCCTATTCCACTGCCATAATCCTGCACCTCGCGGCTTCCTACGTTGGAAGTCATGATCACGATGGTGTTCTTGAAATCCACCGTCCGGCCGTTGCTGTCCGTGAGTCGGCCCTCGTCCATCACCTGCAGCAGCAGATTGAAAATATCCGGATGGGCTTTCTCAATTTCGTCCAGAAGAACCACCGCATAGGGCTTGCGGCGCACCCGCTCGCTCAGCTGTCCGCCCTCTTCGTAGCCCACGTATCCGGGAGGCGCGCCAATCAGGCGGGAAACGCTGAATTTCTCCATGTATTCGCTCATATCTATGCGGATGAGGTTGTCCTCACTGTCAAACAGGTACTCTGCCAGGGAGCGGGCCAGCTGGGTTTTTCCCACACCCGTGGGCCCGAAAAAGAGGAAGGTGCCGATGGGACGGTGGGGATCCTTGAGGCCGGCGCGGTTTCTCTGGATGGCCCTCACCACCGTCTCGACGGCCTCGTCCTGCCCGATGATGCGGCTCCTCAGCCGGGTGCGCATCTTCACGATGCGGTTGCCCTCGCTCTCAGCCACCTTGTTCACGGGGATGCCCGTCATCTTGGAAACCACCGTAGCGATATCCTCGGCCGATACTTCCGCCTTCTTCCGGGAAGTGGAAAGCCGCACCATGGAACCCGCTTCGTCAAAGGCGTCGATGGCCTTGTCCGGCAGGGATTTGTCCGTAATGTAGCGGTCTGTCAGGCGCACGGCCGCCTCCACCGCCTCGTCGGAGTACTTCAGGGAGTGGAACTCCTCGTACTTCGGGCGCAGCTGCAGCAGGATCTCTATGGACTGCTGCACGCCGGTGGGCTCCACCACAATCTTCTGGAAACGGCGGTCCAGGGCGCCGTCCTTTTCTACAATCTTGGTGAACTCGTCCAGGGTGGTGGCGCCGATGCACTGGAATTCTCCCCGCGCGAGGGCCGGCTTGAGCATATTGGCGGCATCCAGACTGCCGGAAGCGCCGCCCGCCCCCACGATGGTATGGAACTCGTCGATGAAAAGGATCAGATCCGGATTCTCGGAAGCCTCCTGGATAATGCCCTTGAGGCGTTTTTCAAAGTCTCCGCGGTATTTGGTGCCGGCCACGACGGAAGCGATGTCAAGGGACAGGATGCGCTTTTTGGCCAGGGCGGCCGAGATGTCACCGGAGGCAATCTTCTGGGCTATGCCCTCCACGATGGCCGATTTGCCCACGCCGGGTTCTCCGATGAGCATGGGGTTGTTCTTCTTCCTTCGGCCCAGGATCTCAATGACGCGGGAAATCTCCGCGTCCCGGCCCACCACGGGATCCAGTTTGCCTTCCCGGGCGGCACGCGTCAAGTCAAAGGCAAACTCCTCGATGTCCAGCTTCTTCTCCTGGGGCTCCTCGTCCGGACCCTGGGAGGGCTGCTGCTCACGGGACGGCTCCTTGGGCCTCAGAAGGCCCTCGTCTTCCATATAGGCCAGAAGGCGGCCGTAGTCTATCCCGTGACTGCGGAGATAAACCTGTCCGTAGCTCTCCGTAGTACGGCAGAGCGCCAGCAGAAGGTGCTGCGGCTGGGCCAGGGCACTCTTCAGGCGCGAGGCCTCCATCACCGTGATACTGAGCACATTCTGGGCCTGCCGGCTGAAGGCGATGTGGTCCAACTGTTCGTAAGGCAGGGTTTCCCCCGTGAAGATGCGCTGGTCTATGAACGTTTTCAGATCGGCCGGTTCTATCCCCAGACTCTGCAGGCTGCGGAAGGCGGCATTCTCCTCCTGGCGGATGATTCCCAGGAACAGATGATCCGGGCCGATGCCGTAACTGCCGGTGCGCATGGCCTCTTCCCGGGCGTATTTAATGACCTGGTTAAGGTCTTCAGAAACTTGTAATTGCATAGGAAAAATAATCTGGTCGCAAACGAACAAGAATCAAGCCAGTTTGCCAAACTGCCAAATTGTCGTTAATTTTGCATGATATTTGTGAAGTACTGTCACGCTATGAAAAGATTTTTCGTTATGACCGCCCTGCTGGCGATGGCATTCACCGCGGGCGCACAGAACTTTGAGGCCACTTTCAAGCAGGCCAAGACTTTGAAGATTACCGGCAAAGTGATCAAGAGCGAAGGGGAAATCACCTACACCGCTCCGGATCAGCTGGCCATGATGTATACCGATCCCGAGGGAGACTACTTCATCATTGACGGTCCCCAGGTGAGGATGGACCTCCGCGGCATTGCAGTGGATGTGAACTCCACCGGCAACAAACTGGTGCAGAGCCAGCGCAACGCCATCCTCTACTCCGTTCAGGGCAAGTACGAAGACATTGCCAAGGAGATGGACGCCGACTGCACGGTTACCGCTGGAAAGAATGGTGGAAAGCATGTGGTCCTGAAAATGCGCAAGGCTTTACCCAAGGGTTATTCCGGTATGGAACTGGACTATGACAAGCAGGGCAAACTTACCCGCATGGTCCTGGAAGAGGTGGGAGGCATCTCTACCGAATACATCCTTACTTACTGATTATAAATACACTGCGTGGGTGTTCTTGATCTCGTTCATCACAAAGGACGAGAGCACGGAGCCGATGGCGTCAATGTTTCCCAGAACATTGATGATGAACTCGTTGTAGTATTTCATATCCGGAGACTGGATCTTGAGCAGATAGTCGTACTCCCCTGAAATATTATAACATTCCGCCACCTGCGGGATATCCCGGATGATGGAGACGAAATCCCGGGCCACCTGGCGGCTCATCTGCTTGAGTTTCACGGAGCAGAAAACCGTGAAGCCCCGGCCCAGTTTCTCTGCATCCAGCACCGCCACATACTTTTTGATCCACCCGTCCTTCTCCAGGCGCTTCAGGCGCTCGAAGACCGGGGTGGTGGACAGGTTCACCCGGGCCGCCAGTTCCTTGGTGGTGAGCCGGGCGTTTTCCTGCAAAGCCCTCAGGATTCGCAGGTCTATGGCATCCAGCAAGACATCGTTCATAAGAAAAGCATTCTGCAAAACAGCCCAAAATCCACAGAAAAATGGCTGTTTTTCTATTTATGACAACAAATATAGAATTATTTTCTAATATTTAGAAATTTCTTGCCCATTTTTTCCAAAACGCATACCTTTGCCTCCGAAGAAAGAACAAACAATATGGCAAAGATTGACACCCGCTGCGTCCACGCAGGATACAAACCCGGCAAGGGAGAACCCCGCCAGGTTCCCATCATCCAGAGTACCACTTTTAAATATGAGACCTCGGACCAGATGGGAAAACTTTTCGACCTGGAAGAGGCCGGCTACTTCTATTCCCGTCTCCAGAACCCCACGGTGGATACCACGGCCGCCCAGATCAACGACCTGGAAGGCGGCGTAGGCGCCGTCCTCACCTCCTCCGGCCAGACGGCCAACCTGTTTGCCTGCATCAACATCGCCCGCAGCGGAGACCACATCATTGCCGCCAACAATATCTACGGAGGCACCTTCAACCTGCTGGGCGTCACCCTGCAGCAGATGGGCATCGAGGTTACCTTCCTCAAGGCCGATTCCAGCGATCAGGAGATTGAGGCCGCCATCCGCCCCAACACCAAGCTGGTGTTCGGAGAAACCCTCTCCAACCCGGGCGTGGAGGTCTTTGATATCGAGCGCTGGGCCAAGGTGGCCCACAAAAACGGCCTTCCGCTGGTGGTGGACAATACCTTCCCCACCCCGTACCTCTGCCGTCCCTTTGAATGGGGTGCAGACATCGTCACCCATTCCACCACCAAATACATCGACGGCCACGGAGTGAGCGTAGGCGGCGCCGTGGTGGACAGCGGCAACTTCCCCTGGGACCAATACTCTGAACGGTTCACCGGCCTCACCACCCCCGACGAATCCTATCACGGACTCACCTATACCAAAAAGTTCGGCAAGGCGGCCTATATTGTCAAGGCTACCACGCACCTGATGCGGGATCTGGGCAGCATCCAGAGCCCCCAGAACGCCTTCTACCTGCACCTGGGTCTGCAGACCCTGCACCTGAGGATGAAGCGCCACAGCCAGAGCGCCCTGAAGGTAGCCCAGTGGCTGGAGGGATGCCCCGAGGTGGCCTGGGTACACTATCCCGGCCTGGAGAGCGACCCTCACCACAGCCTGGCCCTCAAGTACCTGCCGGACGGCTGCAGCGGCGTGATGTGCTTCGGCCTTAAGGGCGGTCGCGCCTTTGACAACCGCTTCCTGGATGCCCTGAAACTGGTCACCATCGAAACCCACGTGGCAGACTGCCACACCTGCGTGCTGCATCCGGCCTCCCACACCCACCGCCAGCTCTCCGACGAGCAGCTGCGCGCCGCCGGCATTGCCCCGGACCTGATCCGCCTGAGCATCGGCCTGGAAGATGTGGAAGATATTATCGGAGACCTTCAGCAGGCTCTTAACTGCGCCAAGGGATGACCAGACACGAGATAACAGTAGACCTTCCCCTGGAAAACGGAGAGATCCTCCGCGGGGCCAGGATCGTATTCCACCAGAGCGAGGCGCGCGGAGGAAAGACCATCTGGATCTGCCACGCCCTCACGGCCAACAGCAACCCCGAAGACTGGTGGCCGGAGCTGGTAGGGCCGGGCAAGACCATCGACACCCTCCGGGACCGGGTGGTGTGCGTGAATATGCTGGGAAGTGCGTACGGTACCGAAGGTCCCGCCCGCATCAATCCGGAAACAGGAAAACCCTGGCTGCTGGACTTCCCCATGGTCACCATCCGGGACAGTGTGAACGCTTTCATCGCCGTCCGCAAGCACCTGGGGATAGAGAAGATAGACCTTTTGATCGGCGCTTCCAACGGCGGTTTCAACGCCATCGAATGGGCCGTCATGGAACCGGAACGTTTCGGCCGGTGTCTTTTCCTGTGCACCGCTCCCCGCATCTCTCCCTTCCTGGGCGCCACGGTGGAAGCCCAGCGGATGGCCCTGGAGGCCGATCCCACCTTCCGCGAAGCCAGGGACCTCAGCGGCGGATCGGCCGGTCTCAAATGCGCCCGGGCGCAGGCCCTTATCAGCTACCGCTGCTTCCAGGGATACCAGCTCACCCAGAGCGAGCAGGATCCGGATACCCTCTTTGCCGGACGCGTGGCCTCCTACGAGCGGTACCAGGGAGAAAAACTGGTCCGCCGCGGCTTTGACGCCTATTCCTATTTCACCCTCTGCAACGCCCTGGACAGCCACAATGTGGGGCGCGGCCGCGGCGGCGTGCAGGCAGCCCTGCGCACCATCCAAGCTCCCTGCACCGTGCTTTCCGTGGATACAGACCTCATCTTCCCGCCCCACGAAGGGCGGCAGTGGGCATCCTGGATTCCGGACGCCCGTTTCATCGAGATATCATCCTCTTTCGGCCACGACGGCTTCCTGCTGGAAATCGCCAAACTGTCGGCCTTAATCCTGTAACTTCCCTTAGCTATGCAAGTTCTCAAATTCGGAGGCAGTTCCGTCGCCAGCGCCGACGCTATGCTCCAAGTGATCCAGATTGTCCGGAAAGCCCTGGAAACAGACCGCACCATCGTGGTGAGCTCGGCCATCAGCGGCTGCACGGATGAGCTCATTGCCATCGGCCGGCTGGCCGGCGTGCGGGACAAAAGTTACGAAGAGCGCCTGCAGGCCCTGCAGGAGCGGCACCGGCAGATTGTCCGGGAACTCCTTCCCAAAAGCAGCCAGGCCAAGACGATGGAGACGGTGGAAAAGACCTTCACCCAGCTCTCCAGCATCCTGAGGGG
Organism: uncultured Bacteroidales bacterium; assembly: GCA_900321655.1. Classification (GTDB taxonomy): domain Bacteria; phylum Bacteroidota; class Bacteroidia; order Bacteroidales; family UBA932; genus Cryptobacteroides. The sequence continues at coordinate 67,115 of ONWU01000013.1, read as the reverse complement.
AGTCTATCTTCTATCCGAGCTCTCCCCTACCAGCCTGGCCGCCGTAGAGAGCTTCGGCGAACTCTTGTCTACCCGTATTCTTACCGATAAATTCCAGTCGCTGGGCGTCCCGTGTCAATGGCTGGACGCCCGCGAACTGGTTGTAGTGCGGGGTGGGTCTGTGGACACCACCGTCACCTACAAGCGCATCCAGGAGAGCGTGCAGAAGCATCTGCACACGCAGCTGTTCGTGGTTCCGGGCTTCATTGCCCGCGACGAGGAAGGCCGGCCCGCCACGCTGGGCCGCGGAGGATCGGACTACACCGCCTCCCTCTTTGCCGTAGGCGTCCACGCCCGCCGCGAGGAAATCTGGACGGATGTGCCCGGCATCATGACGGCCAACCCGAAGGTGGCGCCGTCGGCCCGCACCATTCCCAACATCTCCTACCGCGCCGCGCAGGAGCTTTCCCACTTCGGCGCCAAAGTCATCTATCCGCCCACCATCCAGCCGGTGGTGGCCGAGGGCATTCCCATCTACGTGAAGGATACCTTCCACCCGGAGAATCCCGGCACGCTGGTGGAGAAGAATCCCCCGCAGACCGAAGGCGGGGTCATCGGCCTGGCCCACTCCGAGGGCATCGCCCTCATCTCGCTGGAAGGCAGCGGAATGGTGGGGGTCCCGGGCTTCAGCGCCCGCCTGTTCGACGCCCTCTACCGCAAGGGCATCAACATCATCCTCATCACCCAGGCCTCTTCCGTGCATTCGATGTGCATCGCCATCTCGGCGGCCGATGCGGAAAAGGCGCGGCAGGCGGCCGACAACTGCTTTGCCTACGAGATTTCGCTGGGCAAGTTGAATCCCCTGAAGGTGGAGACCGGCTTTTCCATCGTGTGCGTGATCGGAGACGATATCCTGGGCCACAGCGGCGCCACGGGCCAGATGCTGGCCGCCCTGGGCCGCCACGGCATTCCGGTCCGCGCCACGGCACAGGGCTCTTCGGAGAGGAATATCTCCGTCATAGTGCCCTCGGCCCGGGCCGAGGAAGCCATCCGTGCCATCCACCACGTCTTCTTTGACAAGTACGAGCAGCAGGTGGTGCCGGTGTTCATCGCCGGTTACGGCCGCGTGGGGAAAGCCCTGGTGCAGATGATTCAGGAGAATGCCGAGGCCATCGCCCGGCGCTCCGGCAAGGTGCTGAAAATCTGCGGCATTGCCCGCAGCGTCAAGTATATCATTGACACAGAAGGAATTGACCTTTCCCGCGCGGGTGAGTTGCTGGAAAAGGGAGAGCCCGGCTCTTACATAGATGCTCTCTGCGGCCTGTCCCTGGAGAATCCCCTTTTCATAGACTGCACCGCCAACGAGGAAATCGGCTTCCGCTATCCGGACCTTTTCCAATGCGGATACAGCGTGGTGGCCTGCAACAAGATTCCTTTCTCCGGCACCTATGCGCAGTTCAGAAGCCTGCAGGCCGATGCCCAGCGAGCGGGCGTGGCCCTTCGCTACGAAACCACCGCCGGCGCCGCCCTGCCGGTACTGGTCACCCTGGACCGCGTGGTCCAGAGCGGAGACCGCCTGGTGAGGATGGAAGCCGTGCTGTCCGGGACGCTTAATTACCTGCTGGACAACTACAAAGGCAGCGGCTGGGAAGAGTTGGTAGAGGAAGCCCGCGTGAAAGGATACACAGAGCCGGACCCGAACATAGACCTCAGCGGAGTGGATGTCCTTAGAAAAATCCTCATCCTCAGCCGTCAGGCCGGCATTCCGCTGGAAGACTCCCAGGTAACCCTGGAGCCCATTCCCGCCGATATTGCCCGGCGTTACGAAAAAGCCGCCGCCGCGGGCCGCAAGCTCCGGTACGTGGCTTCCGTGGATGCCGAGGGGCACGCCACCGTGGGGTTGCAGGAAGTGGGTCCCGAAAGCCCGCTGTTCGGCCTGCGCGGAACGGACAACGCCGTCCTCATCACCACCGGAGACTACCCTTCCCCTATGCTCATACAAGGAGCAGGAGCCGGCACGCGCCAGACGGCGGGTGGGCTCCTGAACGATATAATGCTGAGCGTTTAATTCCTACAGGGAAGCCATACGCTCCAGGCTGGTTTCCACCAGCTGGCGCATAATGGGCTTGTAGTCTGTGTTGGTGCTCTTGAGATAGCGGTTGGCTATGATGCAGCACACGGTGCAGGCATTGTGTCCCAGGTGGGCGGCCATGCCGGCCAGCGGGGAACTTTCCATCTCGAAATTGGTGATGCGGTAGTCTTCCCCGCCCGTGGAGAAGCGGAAACTCTCGATGTCTTCCAGCATATGGGGCATGGCCAGCGGAATGCGCACCACTCGGCCCTGGGGACCATAGAAGCCGGGGGCCGATATGGTAGCGCCCTTGATGGTGATGTCCTTCATCAGGTCTATGATCTTGGGAGAAGCCTTCACGAAATAAGGGGACGGAAGGACATCCGGCCAGTTCATATGCTTTTTGAAGGCCTCCTCCACCTCGGGGATGGTTATCTTTTCCCGGTTGCCATACCAGTTCATCACTCCGTCAAAGCCGACGCTGATGTGGGACAGCACATAGCTTCCCAGCGGAATATCGGCATGGAGAGCACCGGAAGTGCCGATTCTGAGGATATTGAGGGTGCGGTGCTCGGGCTTCACCTCGCGGGTCTGGAAATCTACATTGGCGAGGGCGTCCAGCTCTGTCATCACGATGTCTATATTGTCCGGGCCGATGCCGTGGGACACCGCGGTGATGCGCTTTCCCTTGTATTTACCGGTGATGGAGACGAACTCACGGTGAGCGTTGCGGCATTCGATATCCGACAGATAATCTGCCAGGATGTCTATCCGGCCGGGGTCTCCCATCATGATCACGTTGTCTGCCAGGTGCTCCGGCTTCATATGCAGGTGAAAAACGGATCCGTTTCCGTTGATAATCAGTTCTGATTCGGGTATTCTCATAATAGTAGGTTTAGTAGGGCAAATATAAGAATTATTTGCTACATTTGTGCAAAGCAGAATACCTATGAAACGTTTTTCCCTCCTTGCTGCGCTCCTTGCGCTTTGGGCTCTTCCCGTCCGGGCCGATGAAGGCATGTGGCTTCCCGCCCTTGTTTCCCAGCGAATTGAAGACATGCAGGCCAAAGGCTTCCGCCTTTCGGCCGAAGACATCTACAGCGTGAACCAGGCCAGCCTGAAGGACGCCGTGGTGCTTTTCGGCAGCGGCTGCACTGGAGAGCTGGTGAGCAGTGAAGGGCTCCTTTTCACCAACCACCACTGCGGCTACGGCTACATCCAGAAGCACTCCTCCGTGGAGCACGATTACCTGAAGGACGGTTTCTGGGCCAGGACCCGGGCCGATGAGCTCCCGAATCCCGGCCTCACCGTCCGCTTCCTGGAAAGGATGGAGGACGTGACCGCCGCCGTCCTGAAGGGCTATAAGGAGAAGATGACCGAAGAGCAGAGGCAGGCGCTGGTGAAAAAGAACGCCGACAGAATCAAGGCCCAGGCTGTGAAGGAAGGAAACGGGCTCAAGGCCAGTGTGGAAGCCCTCTACTACGGCAACCAGTACTTCCTCTTTGTGTTCCGTGAGTACCGGGACGTGCGCCTGGTGGGCGCTCCGCCGTCCTCCATCGGCAAGTTCGGAGGAGAGACGGACAACTGGATGTGGCCCCGTCACACCGGAGACTTCTCCATCTTCCGCATTTATGCCGGAAAGGACAACCTGCCGGCCGATTACAGTGAAAGCAATGTTCCCTATCGGCCCAAAAAGTCCCTCAGGATTTCCCGCGCAGGCGTTAAGGAAGGAGACTTCACCTTTGTTTACGGCTGCCCCGGCTCCACGCAGGAATATGTGCACTCGGAGGCCGTGAAGTACATTCAGGACATCTCGGATCCGGAGAAGATCGCCCTCCGTACCACCCGCCTCAACATCATGAAAAAATACATGGACCAGAGCCAGGCCGTCCGCATCCAGTACTCTTCCAAGTACGCGGGCGTGGCCAATGCCTGGAAGAAGTGGCAGGGAGAGGAGAAAGGCCTGAGGAAGAACCACGTGGTCCCGGTGAAGCAGGCATACGAGAAGAGGTTCGAGGAGTGGGCCCAAGGCACCCGTTACGAGGGCATCATCGGCCGGCTCACCAACCTCTATGCCGCCCGCAATCCCCTCTACCGCGCTTATGAGTATTACCGGGAATCCGTCCTTACCATTGAGCGGCTGCAGATGGCCGGCAACCCCCGGTTCAACCGGAAAGACTACTACCAGCCCATCGACGAGGAGATGTTCGTGGCCATGATGACCGCCTTTGACCAGAACGTGGAGGATGTCTACAAGCCGCCGTATTTCCTGGAAAAGCGGGCTCAGTACGGCACGATGGAAGCCTGGAGAGACGCCGTCTTTGCCGATGAAAACGAGGCCAGGGAGCTTTCTGCCGCCCTGAATGAGCACTTCAACAGTACCATAGCCCCGCCGGTAGCGGAACTGGGCAAGAGCATCACGCTCCTGTACCGGGACTATATGCAGGGCCAGATGGAGTTCGAGCCGCAGAAGGCCTTCTACCCGGATGCCAACCTCACCCTCCGTGTGGCTTACGGCAAGGTGGCCGGTTACCGCCCGGTGGATGCCGTGTGGTACAACCCGGTTTCTACCCTACGCGGTATCATAGAGAAGGATAACCCGGAGATCTTTGACTACAACATCCCCCAGACCCTCAGGGATATCTATGCCCAGGGCGGCCACGAGGACCAGCCCGTGTGCTTCCTCGCCACCAACCACACCACCGGCGGCAATTCCGGCAGCCCCGTGCTGAATGCAGACGGCAACCTGGTGGGCATCAACTTCGACCGCGTGTGGGAAGGCACCATGAGTGACCTGGTCTACGACCCCGAGATTTGCCGCAACATCTCCCTGGATGTCCGTTACATCCTGTTTATCATTAAGGAAATCGGCCACGCCGCTTACCTGCTGGACGAAATGACTTTCGTTGACTAAACCGCGCCCGTGTGCACTAGAGTCCTCTGTTGCACACGGACCGTCATTTTTCACCCCTCGGTGTGCGCTGGGGGCTTCTGGTGCACACGGAGAGGAAAGGCGGAGCCTTTTACAGGCCCAGCAGGCAACCTGCTACCGTGCGGGAAAGTTCCAGGGCCTCATTGTCGCAGGTATATTCCCAGTACATCCCTCCCAGAAGATCCTGCTCCAGGATATAGTTGCACTTTTCCGTGATGGAACGGGGGTTGTCAAAGCCCAGGACCATCCGTCCATCGGCATCGGCATAATAGGGTACCTTGGCTTCGTCGTCCCATTCTTCGTGAAGGCCTTCCAGCGGGAGCTGCTGGTCTTTCCAGTCTACATAGTCCGGATACTCCTTCCGGTTCCCGTGGCCGTAGAAGGGCATTCCCATCACAATCTTGTCTTTGGGAACACCCGCCTCCAGGTGGCGCTTCACGGCTCCGTCGGCCGTCATTCCAGCCACTTTGCCGCGGAAGAGCGCTGCGTTGTGCCTGGGCGGACGTCCCATATCGTAGGACATCACGTTCACAAAATCTATCAGAGGCAGGATGGCCTTGAAATCAATGTGCCGTGCGTTGGCGGCGGAGGCCAGGGTAAGGAGTTTGTCCGGACCGATGGCCGCACGGATCTCCTGCATCAGCAGGGTAAAGTTCTGCGTGTCCTGGGGGGCCGATGAGATGCCTGCTGCCGAACTTCCGGGATACTCCCAGTCCAGGTCAATGCCGTCCAGATTGTACTCCCGGATCACTCTGGCGCAATCGGCCGCAAACGCCTTCCGGCCCGCTTCGGTCCAGGCCATCTCGCTGAAGCGGCCACTGCCCCATCCGCCCACGGAAAGGCACACTTTCACGCTGCCTTTCCCGGCTACAATGGCCTGCAGCCGCTCCGGCCGGCTGATCCGGATGCCGTCAAATGTCTCGTTCACATGCCCGAAGGCATAATCTATGTGGGTCATAAGGGAATAGTCCGGCATCACGTCCGATCCCGCTCCCACATACGCCACCACTATTTTCTGTGCGTTGGCCGTAAGGCAAAAAAGGCTCACGGCGACTAAAAGGAAATACTTGATTTTCATAACTGGGTCTGTAAGGTTATCGCTTTGCCGGTCCGGGCGCTGCGGATGGCGGCGTCCAGGATACGCATCACGGTGAGGTTGTTCTCCAGGGAGCTCAGATCTTCCGGGCCAACCGTAATCTCTCCACGGACGGCGGCCTTCAGGTAACGGAATGAATTATCGTAAGGGGCCGGAAGGGCCGGGGCGCTGAACTCCGGAATAAAAGAGCCTTCCCTGAGGCCGCTCACCTTTTCCGGCGTACGCTGGTACAGATACCCGCCCAAACCATACACATACATATCTTTTCTCCCGGTGGGCCAGCACCAGGAGGCACCGATATTTACCGTTACATCCTCGTACTGGAGCATAATCTGGGCATCGTCATCCACCTTGGGATACACGGAGGGCTTGTTCTGACGCAGCACGGCAAACACCTTCCGGGGAGCCTTTCCCTCCAGCAGCCAGGTGGCCAGGTTGGCCCCGTAGCAGCCAAAGTCTATGACCGCACCGCCGCCGTTGAGAACCGGATCCGTGAGCCAGTCCAGGAACTTGCGGCTGCAGCCGATTTCGGCCGGGCCCTCATGCCCGTCATACACGTCTATCCGGAAGAGTTTCCCCAGTTTTCCTTCCTTCACTTGCTGCCTGACATAGGTATTGCTGGCATACCAGGTGGTCTCGTAGTTGGTCAGAAGCAGGATGCCGTACTTGCGGGCCAGGGCTGCCATCTTCCGGGCATCCTTCAGCGTGGCGCCCAGCGGCTTTTCCACCATCACGTGGATGCCACGGGGTGCGCAGGCCTCCACCACGGCCAGATGATCCTTGATGGAGCCATAGGCCACCACAGCCTCCGGCCGAGTCTCGTCCAGCATCTTTTCCAGCTGGGAATAGAACAGCGCGTCCGGCACCTTCCCAGACAGAGCGTTGTTATGGATGTACCGGGCATCGGCCTCCCACACGCCCACCACTTCCACGTCTCCGCCCTGCAGGGCACTTACCACGCCGCCCAGGTGGTCGTGCGTTACGCCCGCTACGCCCACCCGCAGCGGCTGGGCAGAAAGAGCGAAAGCCAATATGGTTCCAAGAAGGATAAGGAATACTCGTTTCATAATCTCACTGTGGTTTTGACTTGTGTCCGTGTGCACCAGGGGGCTCCAGTGCACACCGAGGGGTGAAAAATGAAGGTCCGTGTGCACCAGGGGGCTCCAGTGCACACGGGCCGAAAGATTACGTTACGCCAGCCGGATTCCTTCGGCCTTCATAGCATCCAGGGCTTCGTAATGGCCTTTTTCTTCCACGCAGGCCAGGCAATCCTTGAGGACGGTCACCTTGAAGCCGGCTTTCAGCAGGTCTTCGGCCGTGTTGCGGACGCAGTATTCCGTGGCAATGCCGCAGAGCACCACATTCTCTACTTCCAGAAGGGACAGCACCTCTCCCAGGGTCTGGCCGGCTTCGTTCTTGCCCTCGAAGCCGCTGTACTGCTCCAGGGCCGGGTTTTCTCCCTTGTAAAAGCACAGTTCTTCCTCCACGAAACGGCTGAAGTCCTTATGGACTTCCGCCCCGCGGGTTCCCTGCACGCAGTGAGGCGGCCAGGGACCTCCCTGCTCCACGAAGGAGCAGTGGTTCGCGGGATGGTGGTCCCGCACGAAGAGGATGGGAAAGGCATGCTCTTCCCCGATGTACTGAACCGTATTGGCAATGGCCTTATCGGCCCAGAGGCAGGCCAGGGACCCGTCTATGAAATCGTAGATCATGTCTACGACAACCAGAGCGCTGTTTTTCATATGCATTAGATGTCAAACTCCTCAATCTCCTTCACCAGCTTGCCGATGATGGACATCTTCAGGTTGTAGAGATCGTCAGAGATATCCACCTTGTAGTAGTGGGGGTTGATGAGGCGGCGTTCGGCCGGAGAGAAATGATGGAGGTTGTCCTTGTAGAAGGCCTTCTTGGTCTGGAGGTCGTAGTACGGGGCTATGCGTTCTCCGCCCTTGACAGACTGCAACTGCAGCGGACGGGCATCGTAGGTGCCTTCCTCGAAGGTCTTGGTCTTGAAGGAATCGTACTCGTCCCGGATGGTGATGGTCTTTCCCTGCTGGATGGCCAGGTCCATGGCGTCACCGCGAAGACAGGTGACATCGGCCTTGAAGACATAGCCGTCCAGGGAATTGCCCTTCTCCTTGTCCTGGGCCGACAGACGCCAGGTGATCTGGAAGCCGGGGTTGATGAGCTTGATCTTGTCCTCCGAGCGCTTGAGGACGGGTTCTCCGTTGATCTGCACCAGTTTGTACACATTGCCGAAGCAGGGAGCCGCCTTGGAAGTGGCGATGGCATCTCCCACGCCGTAGCTGTCTATCCGGGCACCCTGTCTCTCCAGGTCTGTGATGAGGTATTCGTCCAGGCCGTTGGTGGCGAAGATCTTGCACCTCTTGCAGCCGTGTTCATCCAGGATGCGGCGCACTTCCTGCGAGAGGTACGCCAGGTCTCCGCTGTCCAGGCGGATGCCGTAGCCGGGAGCATAATTATCGTCAATCCCGTTCTCCTGGAAGGAGCGGATGGCATTCTTGATGCCGCACTTAAGGGTATCGTAGGTATCTATCAGGAGAATGAGGTTTTCTCCCCTGTGGGTTTTGATATAGTCGCAGAAGGCCTTGTGCTCCCCTTCTACAGTGCTGCCGTAGGAGGTGATGAAACTGTGGGCCATGGTGCCGGAGGAGGGCACGTTGTTGAACGCGCCGGTGAGGATGTTGGAAGAACTGGCGCAGCCCGCAATCTGGGCCGCCTTTCCTCCGAACACCGCCGCCCAGGGACCGTGGGCGCGGCGGGAGCCGAACTCCGAAACCGGTTTGTCCGTGCTGCGGCACACGCGGGAAGCCTTGGTGGCCACGGCCATCTGGTGGTTCAGGATGCACAACATAGGGGTTTCCAGCACCTGGGCCTGTACCAGCGGGGCCACTACCGTCACGATGGGCTGGTTGGGGAATACGATCTCCCCCTCCCGCATGGTGTAGAGGTCTCCGGTGAACTTCATCGTGGTGAGGAACTTACGGAACTCCCGGTACTCTTCCCCGGGGAGGAACTTCTCGTAGAATTCCTCGGGCTCCGTTCCCAGCCCCTTCACCAGTTCAATGACTTCTTCCGTGCCGCTCACCACCGCCCAGTTGTTGTTTTCCGGGGCCTGGCGGTAAAAGAGATTGAAAACGGCAATCTGGTCCTGCTTGCCGCAGTCCAGATAGGACTTTCCCATCGTGTACTGGTACTTGTCCGATACGTATGCGTAGTTGATCTGTTCCATTTCTGCCAAGCTGATTACAGGGTTTTCACCTTCAGGTTGCGCCAGCGCACCTTGATGCCGCCGCCGTCGTGGATCTGGAGGGCGATGCGGCCGTTGCCGGCGCCAATCTTTTCATCTGTGATATCCACCATAGGATCACCGTTGAGCCAGGTCTGGACGCGGTCTCCCTCGCAGAGGACACGCAGGGTGTTCCACTCCCCTTCCTTGAGGATGTTCTCCTTCTCATCGGGAATCTGGACCAGCCAGCCCCGGCCGTAGGACTCATAGATGCCGCCGGTGTCACTGCCCTTGGGAGCCACTTCCACCTGCCAGCCGCTCACCTTGGTTCCGTCCACGGTAGAACGGATGAACACGCCGGAATTGCCGTTGGCTTCCTGCTTGAACTCCAGGGACAGGTCAAAGTTGTTGTAGTACTTCTCCGTAGCGAAGTAGCCGTAGCCCTTGTCGGGACCGCTTTCGCAGACGAGATTGCCCTCCTCGTCCACATACCAGAGTTCGGTTCCGTAATTGACCCAGCCCGTGAGATCCTTTCCGTTGAACAGCGTCTCTTCTACCGGCTTCGAAGGCAATTCCTTCACTTTCACGTTCTTGAACCAGGCGGGATAACCGTGGTCCTGCAGGCACATCACACCCCGGCGGGAAAGACCGTATTCGGGTGCATTGTTCCATTTACCGCTGTCCTTGCGTGCGAACCAGTCCTGCGTCCAGGCGTCAAACTCCACGGTCACCTTGCCGTTGATCAGATAGGTTACGTGGCCGTTGTCGAAGATAATCTCGGAGGAGTTCCACTCTCCGGCAGGATTGATGTACGGGGCCGTATCAAAGTCCGGAACGTACATAGCATAGTCTACGGCACACTTCTGCCAGGGCTCCAGGACATAACCGTCGTTCATTTCCGTAAAGTTCTCATCGTCAATGATCTGGTACTCCGGGCCGGTGACATAGGGAACGGCGTACTCGGGGCCTTCCTGCACGTGGTAGAGCATACCGCTGTTGCCGCCCTTGCTAATCTTCCAGTCCCACTTGAGGTGGAAGTTCTCAAACACACGGTCCGTCACAATGTAGCCGTGGGCATCGTCTCCCTTGCCGGTGGCGGCGATGGTGCCATCTTCCACCACCCAGGATTCTCCCACCAGGGCGGGTTCGTTAAAGTTGCGCCAGCCATTGAGGGTTTGACCGTCAAAAAGAAGCTCCCAACCATCGGCCTTCTCCGCCTTGGTGAGGGTGTTGTCCTTGGGGGCCGCGCAGGCCATAACGGCCAGGGCCGATAAAAGAATGAGTACCTTTTTCATATCCGTTTAGTCTAAATCGTCCGGGTCTGTCACCGCAGTGCCCTTGCCCATCAGATAGGTTTTCATGAATTCGTTCAGGTCTCCGTCCAGGACGCCCTGCGTATCGGCCGTATTATAACCAGTCCTGAGGTCCTTCACCAGCTTGTAAGGGTGCAGGACGTAGTTACGGATCTGGGAGCCCCACTCGATGCGCTTTTTCTGGCCTTCCAGTTCGGCCTGCTTTTCCTGGCGCTTCTTGAGCTCAATATCATACAGACGGGACTTGAGGATGAGGAGTGCCCGCTGCCGGTTGTCCTGCTGGCTGCGGGTTTCCGTATTCTCCACCATGATGCCGGAAGGGATGTGCCGCACGCGGACGCCGGTTTCCACCTTGTTCACGTTCTGGCCGCCATGGCCGCCGCTGCGGAAAGTGTCCCATTCCAGGTCTGAGGGATTGATTTCTATATTGATGGAATCGTCCACCAGAGGGTACACGAACACGCTGGAGAAGGTGGTCTGGCGCTTGCCCTGGGCATTGAACGGAGAGATGCGCACCAGGCGGTGCACGCCGTTTTCGGCCTTCAGATAGCCGTAGGCGTAATCCCCTTCCACTTCTATGGTGCAGCTCTTGATGCCGGCTTCCTCCCCTTCCAGGAGCGAGGTAATGGTATATTTGTAGCCGTTCCTTTCGCACCAGCGGGTGTACATGCGCATGAGCATGGCGCTCCAGTCGTTGGCTTCCGTGCCTCCGGCGCCGGAATTGATGGTCAGGACGGCACCCAGGTTATCCCCTTCATTGCCCAGCATATTACGCAGTTCCAGGGCCTCCACAGCCTCTACAGCCTGCTGGTATGCCGCATCCAATTCCCTGGTCTCGGCCGTTTCCAGGCTTTCCTCTTCCTGACCGCCCAGGCTGTCCTTGGCAAACTCGTACAGCACATCCAGGTCTTCGGCCTGGCTGCGGGCCTTGTCGTAAGAAGTGACCCAGGACTTGATGCCGGACAGCTTTTTCAGGAAAGCTTCCGCCGCCTTCGGGTCTCCCCAGAAATCCGGAGCAAGGGTTTCCTCCGTCTTGGAGGCCACCTCCTTCCGTTTTCCGTCAATATCCAAACAAGCGTTCAGGGAAGACACCCTTTCCTGTAAATCCTTTATCTGTTCCTGCGTAATCATAGGGAACAAAGTTAAAAAAAAATCCCGGCCTTCACAACCGGGATTCTATTTAGCGGTAAACGTTGTATCGGCTGTACAGGCTTCCGTACATCTGGCCCAGCACCTCCAGGTAGGGTTCTCCTTCGAAGACGATGGTGCGGAACACGGTGTTATCCACCATATAGTACTCTATGCCGTCCATGACGATGATCTCGTAGTCGTCCGGGAGGGAGGTGACCAGGGCACCGGCCGGAGGCACGATGGTGGAGTACACGCCCGAAGCGGACACGGTATAGAACACGCCGTCCTGGTAGAAATAATCTGCATTGGCGTAGGCGTAGCTCTGCACCAGCCCCAGGCGGCTGGCCAGCTCGTAGGCCGACAGGGCCCGGTTGGAATTGATGGCGTAGTTGGAATTGCGGGCGATGATGCGGGCATTCTGCTGCGCGATGATCAGGTTCTGCCGGGCGATGACGTTGTAGTAGTCAAAGGCGCTCTCGTACGTGCGATAGGTATCGTAGTAATAGGAGAAGCGGATGGCGCGAAGGATGGCGCGGTCTATGGCTCTCTCCAGGGGCGTTCCGAAAGGAGGACGGCACACCACATAGGAACCGCCGAAAGGACGGTAGTAAATACCATTGTAGTAATAGTAGTCTATGCCCCAGTGGCTGATCCTTCTCCAGGAAGGAGGCAGCGCGTGGATGCGGTATCCGTAGTAGTGAGGATGGTCTCCCCAGAAGTAGCCGGGACGGTCCCAGGCCATAGGGTCTCTCTGGCGGGGAGGGATGCGGTACATATTGTGCCGGTCGTCCACCCTGACATCGTTCTGGTAACGGTAGTTGTAGCCGGGATCACGATAGGCCTCGGAGCTCTCGTGACCGGGGATCTCTACCGGCGTTCCGGTGAGACCGCCGCGGGTGACGTTGGACGAGCGGGCCGTAGCGGTGGAGCGCTGATCCTGAGGGATGGAGACCGTAGCGTTATTCACCACGGTGCCCTCCAGGGAGGAACTGCCGCTGGAACGGGTAACGCTGCTGGAGCGGGCCGTTCCGCTGCTGCGGGTGGCGCTGCTGCTGCCGGTGCTGCTGCTGTTCGTAGAACGGCTGACACTGCTGCCCGTAGAACGGGTGGCGCTGCTGCTGCGACGATTGCTCTCCTGCTGCTGCACCGTGCTGCTGCTGGAGCGGGTGGCGGAAGAAGAAGAACGGGTAGTGGAAGAAGAGCGGGACACAGAGGAGGAGCCGCTGGAGCGGCGGGTGCTCTGCTGCTGAGTGGAACTGCTGCCGCTGGAGCGGGTAGAGGAAGTACTGCTGGAGCGGGTGGATCCGGAGGAACTGCCCTGCTGCTGGGAAGAACTTCCGCTACTGCTGGAAGAGCGGCGGGTCTGGGCCCACATATCGGGTGCCGTGAGCATGGCCAGGGCCAGCATCAGGGAAGCTGAAATTGTTACAAACCTTCTCATAGCACTAAAGTTTTTAATTTAACGGTACAGGTAATAAATTTGGGAGAGCCGCCTGAAAGCCTCAACATCCTTGCTCCAATATTCAACGATATCCTCAACTTTCATTCGCTTTCCGAAGGATGTTCTCACATAATCCGTGCCACAAACCTTATCCAGCATGGCGGTGGACTTCAGGGGATAGGGGTTTTTCTCCGGATAAAGCTCCATGAGAGCCTGCAGGACGTAGAACTGGACCAGGCTCACCGGGCACGCTTCAAAGTCTGTATAGCAGAACTGTACCCCGTGCAGGAGGACGCCCTTGAGGCTGCCGGCAATGGGCTTGTAATGGATGGGACGGAAGACAACCCCGGGGATGCGGTAGCGGCCAAGCCGCTCCAGCAGCTTATCGGCCTCTATCCATTCGGCCGCGAAGGTTTCGAAGGGGATAGTGTACCCCACGCCGGTGTTTACCAGGCCGTACTCTCCCGCTATGCCGGAAGCCCCGTAGCAGAGGGCCGACTGGACGGAAGGAATGTTGGGGGAAGGAAGGATCCAGGGAAGGCCGGTGTCCTTGTACAGCATGTCCCGCTTCCAGCCCCGCATAGGGACCACCGTAAGGTTACAGCGGAGGGGCTTGAGTTTTCCCTGCTGCCCCCGGTTGAGTTCTTCCTGGTTGATAAGGATGGCCAGTTCCCCCACCGTGAGGCCATAGATAAAAGGAATGCGGTACTGGCTTACAAAGGAATAAAAGCCGTCTTCCACCACGCAACCCTCTACTTTCCGGCCGCCCAGGGGATTGGGCCTGTCCAGCACCACCACCTCTATGCCGGCCTTGGCGCAGGCGCGCATCACCAGGCCCAGGGTAGAGATGAACGTATAGCATCTGACGCCCACATCCTGGATATCGTAAACCATCACGTCCACCCCTTTCAGCATTTCGGGGGTGGGCTCCCGCGTGGCGCCGTAGAGGGAATAAACGGGAAGGCCCGTCCGGGCATCCCGGCCATCGGCCACGTGGTCTCCGGCATAGACGTCTCCCCTCACCCCGTGCTCCGGGCCGTAGAGGGCCACGAGGTTCACTTCCGGGGCATCGAAGAGGATGTCTATGGTGGAGCGGAAGTTACGGTCTACTCCGCTGGGATTGGTCACAAGGCCTACCCGCTTCCCAAGAAGGGGTTCAAAGCCTTCCTCCACCAGCACTTCCAGGCCGGTAGTTACCTGGGCACGGAGGGTGGCGGCGCATAGCAGGCCGGCCAGAAGGAGGGCGACTTTTCTCATTGGACCAGCTGGTATATGCGTTGGAGGGATTCCGGTTCTCCGGAATGATAGAGATCTATGGAGAAGGGGCCTTCCCCGGTGGGGATGCCCTTTTCCTGCAGGACGTGAAGGGTTTGACGGGCCACGGCAGGAGCAGGGTCTATGACGCGGACGCCGGGGCCGGCGAGGCGCTCGATGACGGGCTGCAGGAAGGGATAGTGGGTGCAGCCGAGAACGATGATGTCCGCCCCCTTGTCCAGCAGGGGCTGGAGAGACTTGAGAACCGTTTCCTCGGCCTTGGGGCCATCCAGGATGCCGTTTTCCACCAGCTCCACAAAGCCATCTCCCACGTGCTCCACTATGCTCACGTTGTCTTCGAAGCGGCCGCGGGTGTGAAGGTATTTAGAGCCCTTGAGGGTGCCGGCGGTGGCCAGGACCCCGATGACCCCGCTCCTGGTCCCCAGGGCGGCGGGCTTGACGGCCGGCTCCATCCCGATGAAGGGGACGTCCGGGTAATCTTCCCTCAGACAGGCGATGGCTGCCGCCGTAGCCGTGTTGCAGGCCACTACTATGATATCGGCCCCCTTTTCCAGAAGGAAGTCTGTGATGATGTGGGCCCTTTCCTGAATATATTCTGCCGTTTTTTCTCCGTAGGGGCAGTGGGCGTTGTCCGAGAAATAGATATACCTTTCCTTCGGGAGCAGTTTGACAAGCTCCCTGTACACGGACAGGCCGCCGCTACCGGAATCAAATATGCCGATACTTGCCATAAGTATACAAATATAGCCAAAAAATGCGTACCTTTACAATCTATGGCAACAGATATCGACAAATTCGTCCACGACCAGCTGTCGGTTTGGCCGGCAGTGGCCGCCAAGTACCGGAACCTCAAGAGCGCCCGCACCCGTACGCTTCCCCTGGGCGGCATCCTGGTCACCCTGCAGTCCAATCCGGGGCGGGTTCCCATCTTCGACCACGGCTGCCCGCTGTGCGAGGAAAACTATATGGAACACCAGCACACCCTGCCCTTCGAGGGACGAAAAGGAAGAAAGTACAGCATCCTGGTGAACCGGGCGCCCATCTTCCCCAACCACCTGGTGATCACGCGCGATATCCACACCCCCCAGACCATCTGGCACCGCTTCCCGGATATGCTGGACCTGGCGGCCAGCCTGCCCGGTTACATCGTCTTCTACAACAGCCCCAACAGCGGAACCACCGTGCCGCAGCACGCCCATTTCCAGGCCTGTCCCAAGGGATACCTTCCGCTGGAAAGGGCCGCAGAGCGTCTTCTTCGCGGGGCCGCAGCGGGACAGACAGGGCCGGAAATGGAGTTCATCACCTCCGTAAGGGATGCCCAGCTGTACCACTACAAACGCTTCCACCGCGGCATCTTCCTTCTCCGGGCCACTACATCCAAGTCCATGGCCAAACTCTTTTACCGGCTCCTGGACTGCATGAACCTGGTGGCGGAGGAAACCGAACCCCGCTTCAACGCCTATACGTACTTCAGCGAAGGAGAGTACCGCTCCATCGTCACCCTCCGCGGCGCCTCACATCCTCAGTGCTACTTTGCCGTGGGAGACGCCCGCTTTTCCATCCTTCCCGGCGCGGCGGATATGGCCGGCTTTGTGGTGGTGCCCAGGGCCGAGGATTTCGACCGCCTGGACGAAAAGGTGCTGGAGCAGATCTTTGAAGACGTCACCCTGCCCGCGGCCGATCAAGAGCGCCTTCTGTGGCGCCTTGTGCGCACCCAGCCCCGCGTGGAAGTGGAGATAGAGTCCGGACAGGAAATTTCCTTCGAGATTGTCTCGGACGGGGCCGGTCCGCAGAAAGTCACCTTCCAGGAAGGCCGGATAGACTATAACGGGGTGCTCTATGACGAACTGGTGTTCGAAGCCGACACCATCTCCACCCTCTTTGCAGAGCCTTCTTTCCTCATTTACCACAAGGATACGCGCCGCTATGCGGGAACGCTCAAGTTCCTGGTGAAAGAAGGAAAAGTGCAGGCGGTGAATATCCTGGGAATGGAAGACTATCTTCTCAGCATCGTTTCGCTGATGCCTCCCGCAGAGCAGAAAGAAAGGGCCCTCGCCCTGCGAAAAGCCCTTCTGAAGGGAGAAAAGATCCCGGACCCTTATATCGGCCTCAGCGAAAAGGCAGATTCTGCTGCCCGCGCCGCCATAGACGAGACATGGGGACAAACCCTATAACATAGCCAGCAGCTGGTCTTTGATGCGCTGGAACTCGCTCTCGAAATTGGGGGTGAGGATGTTTTTGCCGATGGCTTCCTCCAGCTCGGGGATGCTCCACCATCGGCCCTCGGACACTTCCTCCGCATTGGGCCGAAGGGTGGGATGTCCCACGATGGCGTGCACAAAGACGAACTCGCTGTCGCGCTCCGTTTCCCAGACATAGGTGCAGAGGCGGACGGGATTGAAGGCCGACAGGCCCAGCTCTTCGGAGGTTTCCCGGAAGAGGGCCTCGGGGATGGATTCCCCGTAGCTGACGTGGCCTCCCACGGCCGTATCCCAGTAGCCGGGCAGAAGGTCCTTGGTGAGAGAGCGTTTCTGAAGATACAGGCGGCCTAAACGGTCTATGATGTGCAGGTGCACCACCGGGTGTAGCACGTGCGAGCCGCTGTGGCACCACTCCCGGCTGGCCTGGCCATAGACAAGGCCGCTGGGTTCCACCAGGGGGAGCATTTCCCCGGTAGGGAGGGTCTGACTCCCCGGGTTATCCACGGACGGGCGGGGATACAGGGGCGCCGGCGAGGAAGGATAGACCAGATCCAGCATATCGGACTAACCCAAAGCGAATACAATGAGCAGCTGGGCTACCAGCACGCGCATAAACATGGAAAGCGGATAGACCGTTGCGTAGTTGACGGAAGCATAGTCACTGCCATACATTCCCTGGGAGAAGGCCAGCACCGGAGGATTGGTGCAGGAACCGCTGATAAGACCGCAGATCTGGTAGAAATTGAGATGGCACACGGCCCGGGCGATGATAAAGGTGATGCAGAGGGGCACGATGGTGATGAGGGCACCGTAGAGGATCCACCAATAACCGCCGTTCACGATAGAGCTCCAGAAATCTCCGCCGGCGCCGATACCCACCGAAGCCAGGAAGAGGGAAATGCCGATTTCCCGGATCATCAGGTTGGCGCTGGTGGTGGTGTACGTGGTGATTCCGTACTTGGGGCCCCAGTGACCCAGCAGGATGGCTACAATGAGCGGACCGCCGGCCAGACCCAGCTTGATGGCCTGGGGGATGTGCGGGAAATGGAAGGGAATGGAGCCGAAGATAACACCTACCACGATACCCAGGAAGATAGGTACCAGGTTGGGTTTGTTGAGGGCGTCGCTGGAGTTACCCACGCGGGCCGCCACCTGCTTGATGTTCTCTTCCGTACCCACGCACATGAGGCCGTCTCCCACCTGCAGATAGAGGGTGGGGTTGGCCACCAGTTCCACGCCGGCGCGGATCACGCGGGTGACGCTGACACCGTAGGCACTGCGAAGACGGAGGTCCTTGAGGGTGGTTCCCGTCAGCTTGCTGTTGGTCATCACAATGCGGCGGGTAACCATATTGTGGTCTTTTTCCTGCCAGTCCGAAACGTGCAGCGGCACTTCCTGCCCGAAGAGGATGCGAAGGCGCTCCACCTCGTGCTGGGAGGTAACCAGCAGAAGCTTGTCTCCTTCGTGAAGGACCGTGTCCTCGGAAGGGAATTTGATTTCGTCTCCCTGCATCACGCGGGAAACCACGAAGTCTCCCTCGAATTCGTGCAGCACATCGTAGAGCTTGCGGTTGAAGATGGCAGGGTTTTCCACGGCGACATGCATCCGGCGGGCGTGCTCTCCGCTCCGGCCTTCCTTGTCCAGCTGCTCCAGTTCTTTGGTGTGGTCAATCTTGAAGATGGCGCGGAAGACAATGATGACGGCAATCACGCCCAGAACACCGATGGGATACGCAACGGCATAGGCCGATGCCAGGGTTTCGGAAGCGTGGCCGGCCGCCAGGACGCTGTCTCCGGTAGAGGAGGCAATATCCGAGAAGGTCTGCTGGGCGGCACCCAGGCCGGGGGTATTGGTGACGGCACCGGACATGACGCCCACCATGGTGGTGAGTTTTTCTCCGGATACCAGGGAGATGGCGTAAGTGACCGCCACGGCCAGCAGGATATTCATGACGGCCAGAAGGTTCATCTTCACGCCTCCGCTGCGGAAGGACTGGAAGAAACCGGGACCCACCTGCAGGCCGATGGAAAAGACAAAGAGGATGAGGCCGAACTCCTTGACGAAGTGAAGGATGGTAAGGTCTCCCTGGAAACCCAGGTGGCCCATCAGGATACCCATGAACAGAATCCAGGTAGAGCCCAGGGAAATGCCTTTGACCTTGAAGCGGCCCAGGTACAGGCCCACTCCGATCACAAAGGCAAGCAGCAAAATGGTATGGGCTACACCATAGCCATAGAATAGTTCTCGCATAGATTAATACTCCAGTTTTACTACAAAGCAGGGCTTACCTTCTGCCCTGCCCTCCACGTACCAGGCATTATCCTGCCGGAGGCGGTACAGTTCCACCTTCTGGCCGTGGGTTGTTTCCTTATTATAATTAACGTACAAATCTTTCAGGGGCTTCTCCGCTTCTTCCAGCGGAAGGCAGTCCAGGGCCCAGACCACATAGCGCACATTGTTGGTGTGGCCCACGAGGTCCAGGTCTGAATACGCCACCGTATGCTCTGCGACAAGCTCCGGAGCAGTTTCTCGGGGCAGCTGGATCTTGGGAGCGGGCGTGGCGATGGCATCGTCCATCTTTTCCTCCACGGCCATCAGGTGCTGAAGGTCTTCGGGACGCACGAAGCGGCGCGTCTGTTCGTCAATCACCACCCAGGAACTGGTGCCCAGGGCGCAGGGTTCCCCTGCCGCATTCCGAAGGTCGAAATCACGGAGGTAGAACAGGCCGTCGGCCCCCTTGTGCCAGGTTTTCAGGAGGATCTCGTCCCTCCAGCGGGGAAAGGAGATAAAATGCAGGTGCATCCGGCTCAGGACCCAGGCGTGGTGATGAACGTGCAGGGTATCATAGCCAAAACCCAGGCCGCTGGCCGCCCAGAAGGCAATTTCCTGGGCCATATCCATAAAGGCGGTGGGTTTCAGGTAAGTTTGTCGGTTGGTCTGGTAACAGGCGACCCGGAGGTCCTGGCAAAATATATATCCTTCTCTTCTAACAGGGGTCATGGCTTTCTAATTATGAAGGATCTCGTACTCTTCAGGACTGTACAGGATGGTATCCAGCCAGTCCGGGAAGAACGTGCCTACGGCAACCAGCGCAATGGCCAGCACCAGGGCAATGATGATAAGGACCAGGACGAAAACCCAGAACTTGCTCCAGCCGCTCTTTTTCTCTTTCACAGGCTTTTCCGGTTCCGGCTCCGGTTCCGGTTCCGGTTTTTCCTCGACAACAGGTTCCGGTTCGGGCTCGGGCTCCGCCTCAGGTTCCGGTTCGGGCTCGGGCTCGGGCTCCGGTTCAGGTTCAGGTTCAGGTTCAGGTTCAGGCTCAGGCTCTGCCTCAACCACAGGCTCCGGTTCGGGCTCCGGTTCGGGCTCCGGTTCTTTCTCCAGAAGACCGGCCAGGCTGGCAACGGCCTCTTCCACCTCTTCCTTCGTTTCCTCGTGGGTTTTCAGGGAGATGGGCTGCAGGCCGAATCCGGAGGGATAGATGTCCAGATCTTCATCGGCCACAAAAAAGATATGGTTCTCCATGGTGGCTCTCAGGCGGCCGAGACCCGGGAAGATGATGGTCTTTTTTTCCTTGAGCACCTCTTTCATCTCTGTCAGGAAATCTGTCAGGATGCGGGTGGCATCGGCCTGCGAAATGCCGTTGGAGGCGGCATACAGGTCTGTCAGGAGGGCGTCTTCTCCTTGCTTGGGAGAGAAATACAGCCTTCTGTACGGAGGCATGATGGTGTATCCCCTGTCGGCAAAAGTGGCCGGAACCAGCTCTGCAACAAAGCTGCCCACACCGGGCAAGGTGACGGTATCGTGGTCCATTACCACTTCTTTCACCATTTTGGCAAGGAGGTCAATATCCATACTAAATAGGCACTTACGGATTATCATGCAAAGATACGAAAAATATACTGAATAATATTATGAAAATTTTTAGCAAAAAGCTTTGGAGAATTCAAAAAAGGTTGTACCTTTGCAATCCCGTTCAACAACAACGGATATCTTCCTCCTTAGCTCAGTTGGTTAGAGCATCTGACTGTTAATCAGAGGGTCGTTGGTTCAAGTCCAACAGGGGGAGCCAAGAAATGTGGTCGAGACGCAAAACGAAGTCCCGACCATTTTTGTTATCGATGATTACCCTTAACTTCATCCTATTATGAAGAAAACAGCTATTGTACTTGCTGCGGCTCTGGCTATTCTGGGCCCTGCCGCCCAAGCCAAGACCATGAACCGTGGCCTTGGCAATCCCAAATCTGTCTACATCGAGCGCGGCTCCTGGCAACTGGGCATCGCGGGAGGATACAACCGCTTCAACGCCGGCGGTCTCAACGGCGCCCAGGGCGCTACGTTCCTGGGCCTGGTGAACAAACTGGAAGGCGATATCACCTTTGCCAACGCCTCGGCATCGGCCTATTACTTCGTGGCCAACAACATTTCCGTGGGCGCCCGCCTGGGCTTTGCCAAGACCGGCTTCAACGTGGACAACGCTTCCCTGCTGTCCCAGATCAGCTTCTCCAACACCCACGCCGATATCATGACGCTTTCCGGCGCCCTGGCCGCCCGTGCCTATCTGCCGCTTTTCAACAGCAAGTGCTTTGCCCTGTTCGCCGAAGCCCGTCTGAGCGGAAAAATGGGCTACAACAAGAACTATGAGCAGTACGAGAAGGGCAAGACCGGCACCTACGCAGACGTATACAGCGTCTCCCTGGGCCTGTATCCCGGCATCTGCTTCTTCCTCACCAACAACATTGCCGTGGAGCTGTCCCTGCCCCTGGTGGAAGGCGGCTACGAGTGGAACAAGCAGCTCACCAACGACAAAGCCGAAAGTGCCATGGGGCACGCCTACGGTGCTTTCCAGCCCAGCATCCTGGGGCTCAACCTGGGTATCACCTTTAATTTTTAGCAAACTATGAAAAAGACTGTTATCATACTGTGCTCCCTTCTGGCCCTGACGGCCTGCACCAAACAGTGGAACGACCTCGTGTCCGATACCGTGGCCAAGGGAGAGGGTTTCGACCCGCGTGAGGCAGGCCCTCAGCTCTACAATATGTCGTTTGACAACTGGACCCAGGAAGGTATCAACAAACTGGACGTGTGCTATGGTCCCAACGCCACGGCAGCCCAGAAGACCGTCTGGGGATCGGCCAATGGCACCACCGCTCCCCTGGGCTATCCTACCGTAGTCCCGGAAGACAAGTTCCTGGCCGTTCCCGGAGAAGGCAAGAAAGCTGTCAAACTGCAGACCCAGGGCGTGAGCGCCCTTTTCGGCATGGTGAAAAGACTGGCTGCCGGCAGCATCTTCAACGGTTCCACCGGAGAGATCAACCTCACCAAGATGTCGGCCAGCATTTACTGGGGCATTCCCTTCAACCACAGGCCCGTCAGCCTGCAGGGTTATGCCTGCTACAAGCCCGGTGTCATTGACTGGGTGCAGGATCCTTACAGAAGTATGGAAGGCCAGCTGGACAAGGGCCACATCTTCATCATCCTGGCCGACTGGGACCAGCCCTTCGAAGTGAGCCCGCCCGAGAAACTCTTCAATCCCGACACGGATCCCGGAGTGATCGGTTACGGCAAGGTGACCTTCGAAAAGACGATGGATGCTTATGAGAAGTTTACCGTCAAGATAGATTATCGCAACGAGCGTACTCCCCGCTACGTAGCCATTGTGGCTGCCTCCAGTGCCCTGGGAGACTATTTCACCGGTTCTACTTCCTCCGTTCTGTACCTTGACGAATTACAATTCATTTACTAGCCATGAAAACAAACTTTATCATACCCACCCTGCTGATGCTTTGCGTCTGGACGGGCTGCCAGAAACAAACCGTACCGGAAGAGGACAAAGGGCAGGACATGCACCCGTTTACGGAACAGGAACTGAAGAAGAAGCAGCTGGATACCGCTTTTTCCACCTTCTTCGAATACCTCAAGCCGGAAACGGTGGAAGATCCCTGGCAGGAGATTATCAGAAACAGCCGCATCTACTCTCCTTATCTGGGCGTGCTACGGTATAAGTATATCAAAGACGGGGTCACCCTGATTACGGTAGATTTGAAGACCACTTCTTTCACCATAGACTTTCTGGGCGGAGTCCATATGGAACGCTCCGGCGATACGAAAGGAGACATACTCGTGTACTATGATAACGAGCAGCTTGCCACGCTGGACCTCATCTGGTATGAAGGAACTCCTACACCAGTCTTCAACTTTGATGACGGTACCAGCTATGCCGTCACCAGCATGCTCCTGGTAGATTCCTTAATTGACTACTTGCTTAAGAATGTTTTCTCTACGGAATAGTTTGGCGGTCCTGGCGGCCCTTCTCCTGTGCTCGGTAGCCCGGGCGCAGCTGGATACCGTGGCCACCTTCAACCTGGATAAATCCGTCATCACGGAAGAAAGGCAGAAGCCCATCGTGGTGAACAGCCGCGGTATCAGCGGAGAAATCAACATGGACAAGATTGCCTCCGTCCCCACCATCATGGGTACGCCGGACCCTCTCCGCTTCATCCGCCTGCTTCCCAGCGTCCAGGTGAATACGGAGATGGAAGGCGGCCTGTTCATGCAGGGAGGAGAGCACTCCCACACCCTCATCTCCCAGGGAGGCGTCCCCATCTACGGAGCCGCCCACCTGCTGGGTTTCTTCTCTACCTTCAACTCCCCGCACTACAGCGGAATGAGGTATTCCACCTCCTGCGGGCAGGAATCCCGCATCGGCGGAATCATTGACATGCAACTGGCCGATACAGTGGCCCGGAAACTGACGGCAGACCTTTCCATCGGCCTTTTGTCGGCCCAGGGAACGGTGGATATCCCCCTCGGGAAATCTTCGCTCAAGGTGAGCGCCCGCCGCAGCTTTATCAACCTCATTTACGGAGGAATGCTCAAATTCGAGGACGACCCTATCCGCTACGGCTTTACGGACGGCAACATAACCTGGACATGGAAACCCACCCGCAGGGACCGCATTACGGTAGATCTTTTCGGCAGCCTGGACGACACCCAGTTTGTCACCGGCGTTATCGAAGAGCTCAAAATGAAGTGGTACAACGCGATGGGAGCCATCCACTGGAATCACTATTTTCCGGGAGCCACGCTCAAGCAGACGGTCTATGGCACCACTTACGGGCTGAAGCCCAATATGCGCGCCTTCAACATACCGGCCTCGATGGATTCCTACATCATAGACTATGGGTACCGGGCCAAGCTCAGCTGGAATGGATTCGATTTTGGAGCCCGCGTGAGCTCCTACATCGCCCAGCCCCAGAACCCCAAGTCTGAAGGCCACTTCAACGACATCCACACCCGCGGCCAGGTACCTGTACAAAACGGCGTGATGGCGGCCCTGTCGGCCGAATACACCCGGGACCTGGGCTACTGGCTCAGCGTGAAAGCCGGCGTCGGAGTGGACTGGTATCTGTCTCCGGAGCGGCGCAGCTACTGGGGTGCCACCCCGGAAGTGAGCCTGAGGGGCAACTTCATGGAGGGCGGCAAGCTGGATCTTACCTACGGCATCAAGCGACAGCACCTGTTCCAGACCGGTCTCACTTCCACCGGATTCCCCTTTGAATTCTGGGTCCTGGCCGGAGACCTGCAGGCCCCCCAGTGGTCTCACAATATCTCCCTGGCGTATAACAACACCTTCTTCAACGGAAACCTGGCGGTGTCTACGGAGCTTTACTACAAGCAGCTGTTCAACCAGCTGGAGTATGTGGGCAACTTCATAGACCTGTACAACGGAGACTACACGCTTGAGAAGAGCACCCTGGGCGGTCACGGCCGTGCCTTCGGTGCCAATATCATGATCCAGAAAACCAAGGGAAAACTCACCGGCTGGGTCAGCTACGCCTGGTCCCGAAGCCTGAGAACCTTCGCCAATGACATCCACTCCGTAGAGTATACCTCCAGCCACGAGCGTGCCCACGAACTGGATGTGGTGGTCACCTATGATTTCGGGAAAGTGGATGTCGGCGCCACCTTCGTGGCCTCCAGCGGCACCCCGTATACCCGTCCCACCTCCTTCTATGTGGTAGGTTCCCGCATTATGTGCAACTACGGTCCCTACAACGGAGAGCGCCTGCCGGCATACGTAAAAATGGACCTGAGCGTGAACTGGTATCTGCACAAAGGTCCCAAACTCACCAACGGCTTCAACTTTGCCATGTACAATGTGCTGGGCAGAGATAATGCCATTGGTTACGGGCTCCATTACAGCAAAAGCCGATCTGCCATGCAGTTCAGGGCGGTGAGCCTGAAGATGAAGTTTTTACCCTCCATTGGTTATTTCCATAAATTCTGATGAAAAAGACTCTATATAGCATAGCACTGGCCCTGACCCTTTCTGCCTGCGCCAAAACGGAGCAGCCGGGAGATTCCGTGCTGGTGGTGGAAGGATGGATTGAGAACGGAGCCCGCCCGGTGGTGATGGTTTCGGAATCCATCGGCATTTCTTCCGAAACAGTCCTCGACGCCAAGGACATTGTAGACCACCTGGCCAAATGGGCCAAGGTAACCATTTCGGACGGAGAGACCACTGAGATCCTTACCGGAGTAGCGGACAGCCGGTACTTTCCTCCTTTTATCTTCACATCCAAGAAGATGGTGGGAGAAGTGGGCAAATCCTACTCCCTGAAGGTGGAGTACAAGGACTATGTGGCCGAAGCCCAGACCACCATTCCGGAGCCCGTTCCCATCGACAGGGTATATGTCCTTTCCGTCAAGGATTCCCTGGCCATCCTCAAGGTGGGTTTCACAGACCCTCCCCTGAAAGGCAACAATTACAAGATTTTCACCCGCACCAAGGGGAAGGACACCCACTTCCACCCTTCGGCCTTTACCAGCCTGTGCGACGACGTTCTGGACGGATACACAGAGATCCAGCTGTTCAGCACCCAGAGGCTGCTGGACTATATCTACTGGGGTAATATCCACGTGGGAGATGAGATAGAAATCAAACTGTGTTCAACAGACAGAAGCATCTACGAATACTGGAACAACTTTGAGGTCTCCCTGGCCGGCAATATGTTCAATATGTTCTACGAGCACGATATGTCCAACGGTATGAAGGGGGCTATGGGCTACTGGGCCGGTTATGGCGTAGACAAGGTGGTGAATTTCACCGTCCATGACCCTAACGAATACTTGGAGCCGGGTACCGCCCAATAGACGGACAGATTCAGACACAAAAAGAGCCAGACCTTTCAGCCTGGCTTTTTTGTGTCGGGATGACTCGACTCGAACGAGCGACCCCTACGTCCCGAACGTAGTGCGCTACCAACTGCGCTACATCCCGTCTCTAGATAAAAAACAAGCCCTTAGGCGAGCTTGTTAATGTAAACGGCAAGACCACTCTTAAGGTTCGAAGCCTTGTTCTTGTGGATAACTCCGATCTTGGCCAGTTTGTCGATCATTGCGTAGACCTTGGGAGCGTTCTCCTGGGCTGCTGCCTTGTCGGTTGTGTTGCGGAGGTCGCGGATGGCGTTCCTCGTAGTTTTTGCAGTAGTGGGTAGGAGAATCGAACTCCTATTGCGGGAATGAAAATCCCGAGTACTAACCGTTATACGAACCCACCAAACTTGGGACTGCAAAGGTAAGAAATTTTTCTTACCAAGCAAAATTATTTTTCATCTTTTTGAGGACTATTCCACTCAAAAGAATAGAGCAGGGCTTCCACCTGGCGGAGGTACTGGCGCTTGTCATATCTGGGTGCAAACACAAAGGCCTCCAGCACAATGATTTCCTTTCCGTCCGGGCTGTAGAAGGAGTGGGAAACGAAGGGACCACCCATAAAGTCTCCGTGCACTTCCCAGAAACCGCGGGTTTCCATAAAGTCCCTTCCCTTATAGCGGAGGGAACGGGTAGTGGGTTCCTCGGCAGTGGAAGTGGTCATGTAGGAGCCTTCAAACATACCCGGCACGTTTTCCTGCATGATATGGTTGCGGGTGGCGATGATATTCTCTATGGAGAAGACTTCTCCCTCCGTGGGGACGGGATAGCGGTATGCCATCACATACTGCTGGACGTACTGCTTTTCATCGGCCATCCAGACAAAATCCTCCGTGAACTTACGGCAGCGGTAGCCGCTGGGGAAATGGATGATGCCGCCGGTTACATTTCTCATAGGTTCCTGCAGGGCGCTTTCCTCATAAAGCTTGGCATTAGCAATAATGCGGTCTCTTTCGCTCTGTTCGAAGAACTCCGCGATGGTGTCGCTGGCGGCCGAGAAAAGGGCCAGGGCTTCGTCCGCATCCGCCGCGTTGATCTGCACCACCGCCTGGGGCTGCGCCCAGATGTTGTTCTTGTACACCACCCCGTTGCTCTGGTTCTGGGGATTGATGTTGATCATCAGGAGGTTCCTGTGCACCTTGAACATGGCGTTGAAACTGCCTGCAGGCACATTGGAAAGGACGAAAAGGGGCTCTTTCTGAGCCAGGTAAGGAGTGTCCATGGCCAAGGCTTCGCGAATGGCTACGCCCAGGTTGCCCTCCCACTGTTCCCGTTCAATTACTACCAGCACTTCGCCGGCTTTACCGCTTACATTGGGAAGGAGGCTTTTCTTGTTCCCGCTTTTGCAGCCCATCAAGGCCAGGCCGCAGGCCACCAGGGCCATTAGTCTTGAGATATGTTTCATAGTCAATGAATTATTCTGGCGATATCGTTTCCAAATGCCAGCATCATTAGCAGCAATAACAGTGCCATTCCTATCATTTGGGCCACCATAAGGAAACGATCACCGGGCTTTTTGCCCGTAATCATCTCATAGAGGCAGAAGACGATATGGCCTCCGTCCAGGGCGGGAATGGGAAGAAGGTTCATCACGCCCAGCATAATGGACAGAAGCGCCAGAATATAGAGGAACTGGTGCCAGTTCCAGCTGGAAGGGAACACCTGGCCGATGGCGACGAAACTGCCCACGGACTTGTATGCCCCGGTGGAAGGAGTGGCCACCAGCCGGAGGTCTCTCAGGTAGCCCGTCACCGTGTCCCAGGCCAGGGAGCAGCCCGCAGGAATGCACTGCGCCAGATTGTAATCCCTGTGTTCTATGGCAATATTGCGGGGGTAAACGCCCAGCAGGCCCAGAGAATCTACCTGAAGGGCCAGGGACAGGGTATCCGAAGCCCTCACCAGCGTAACGGGAAGGCGCTCTCCGGGATGGGCCCGGAGCACTTTCTGCGCATCCTGCAGATACGGGGAAGGAATGCCGTCCACCGCCACGATCCGGTCTCCCCTCCTGAGGCCTGCGCCCACATTGGGAGAAGTGACCATCACGCTGTCTATCACAAAGGGAAGGGCTATATCAAACATGCCCGGGGTATTCACCACAGCCCCCATCATGGACTGGTCCATATAGAGGGTAAGGGTATCCGTACCTCTGAGCACCTGCACCTGCTGCACCTGGCGGCGGGCCAGATCGGCCTGGAGATTCAGGAAATCCGTGGGGGTATAGTCGTCGTAGCGGAGGATGCGGTCTCCCGTGCGGAAGCCCAGCTCCTCTCCCAGTTCATTCACGTACAGCGGGCTGTCGTTGGGGATGTAATTGTCTCCCCAGATGCCCAGGATGGCGCAGAAAAGGACGATGGCCAGCAGGAAGTTGTTGAGCACGCCGCCGGACATCACCAAAAGGCGCTGCCAGGCCGGTTTAGAGCGGAACTCCCAGGGCTGAGGGTCCTTTTTCAGCTGCTCCGTGTCCATGGACTCGTCCACCATGCCGGCAATCTTGCAATAGCCGCCGAGGGGCAGCCAGCCGATACCGTACTCCGTATCTCCTATCTTCTTGGAAAAGAGCTTGACCCCGCCCACATCGAAAAAGAGGAAAAACTTGTCCACCTTGATATGGAAAAGGCGCGCCCAGAGAAAATGCCCGGCCTCGTGGATGAGGATGAGGACGGACAGGGCCAGGATCACCTGGAGGGTTTTCACGAGAACCATCATCATAGGGCCGATATCCTCCTTTGTGCCTGGCCGAAGGCCTGTTCATGGGTGGCGAAGATATCTTCCAGGGAAGGCTGCGCCACAAAGGCGGTATCTTCCATAACGGAAGCGATAACCTCCGGGATATCATAGAAACGGATCCTGTCTTTCAAGTAGGCCGCTACGGCAGCCTCGTTGGCGGCGTTCATGGCGCAGGGGATGTTGCCGCCCCGGCCGATGGCGTCGAAGGCCAGCTGCAGGCAGGGGAACTTCTCCCGGTCCGGTTCAAAGAACGTAAGGGCGCCCAGGGTGCTGAAATCCAGTCTCTTCCCTTCCAGCGGAAGGCGGGTGGGATACGCCAGCGCCAGGGCGATGGGAAGGCGCATATCCGGACAGCCCAGCTGGGCCATCACGGCGCCGTCCTCAAACTCCACCATGGAGTGGATGACGGATTCCGGGTGCACCACCACGTGGATGCGGTCGGCCTCCACGCCGAAGAGCCACTTGGCCTCGATGACCTCGAAACCCTTGTTCATCATGGTAGCGGAATCTATGGTGATCTTGGCGCCCATATCCCAGTTGGGATGCTTCAGCGCCTGGGCCTTGGTGGCCCCTGCTATTTTCTCCTTGTCCCAGGTACGGAAAGGCCCGCCGGAAGCCGTCAGATGGATCTGGCGGAGAGGGTTTCCATCGGCCCCCAGCAGACACTGGAAAATGGCCGAATGCTCCGAATCCACGGGGTAAATGGGGGCCTTGCAACGGGCGGCTTCCCCCATCACCAGCGAACCGGCCGCCACCAGGGTTTCCTTGTTGGCCAGGGCGATGGTCTTGCCGGCGCGGATAGCGGAAAGCGTGGGCCTGAGGCCACTAAAACCTACCATCGCAGCCACGACCACATCCACCTCGGGGGCCTGTACCAGCTGGCACGCGGCCTCTATTCCCAGCTGCACATCCACGCCCGGGAGCGCCTCTTTCACCTGAAGGTATTTATCCGGATGGCAGATGACCACGTGCGGCACATGGAAGGTGCGGGCCTGCTCAATGAGCAGATCCGCACTGCTGTTGGCCGATATCATATCTACACAGAACTTGTCCGGGTGCTGGCGCACGACGTCCAGCGTCTGCGTTCCAATGGAACCGGTGGAACCGAGAAGGGCTACTCTTTTCATCAGAAATTAATAAACTGGGTGGGATCCATGGGCTGGCCTTCGTACCAGAGCTCGAAATGGAGGTGGTTACCCTTGGTGAGGGAGGCCGATTCTGCCACCAGGCCGATGGGCGTTCCGGCCTTCACGACGTCCGAGGGGGCACGGAGGAGTTTCTGGTTGTGCTTGTAGATGGAAAGGATGTCTCCGGCGTGCTGTACCACGATGAGGTATCCTTCTTCAGAATCCCAGGAGGTGTGCACCACGGTACCGTCCAGGACGGCCGTTACCATGCTGCCGGCCGGGGCCGTAATGTCTATGTACGGATGCAGGGTTCTTTCGAAGCCTTCCGACACCACGCCCTTGACAGGCGGGAAGAAGGACAAAGCCTCCATCGGCAGGTTCTTTCTGGGCGAATCGCTCACGTTGAACTGCTCCTGGGTAAGGACATCCGCCCTCAGGAGGGAATCCCGGATGGCATAGTACTGCTCATCCGTCACATCCCGGCTGCCGCTGGATCCCAGCATCACGCTGTCCACCTTGATGGGCGTTTCTCCCGCCACGATGCGGCGGAGGTTCTCCGAATACAGTTCCCACTGCAGCAGGCGCATCTCCAGGGAATCTATCTTCTGGGCATTGTGCACGGCCTGGCGGCGCGTCTGGGCACTGGGATATCCGGGAATGAAGGTTCTCAGCGGGGTATAGGCCACCAGCGCATAGAAAGCCACCATAGCTACCACTATGCCCGAAACCAGGGCTCCTATAAAGATGGGGCGGGTGAAGCGGACGCTCCACAAACGCTCGTGCGAGACGGCGTCAATCAGGGCCAGACGGTATGTACGTGACTTCTTATTATCTGTTTTCTCCATAAAAATGCTTACCTTTGCATATTGTAATGGACAGATTCATCGGCATAGATTACGGACGCAAACGAACGGGAGTTGCCACCAGCGACCCTCTGGGAATCTTTGCCTCTGCCCTGGATACAATTGATTCTACAAAGTTAATAGATTATCTCAAAAAATACGCCACAGCGGAGAGAATCCTTGCGTTTGTAGTGGGGTATCCGGTAAACATGAACGGGGAACCCTCTGAGGCTCAGGCCGATGTGGACGTCTTCCTCGGAAAGCTCAAAACCGCCTTCCCCGAGGTGCCCGTCCACCTGGAAGACGAACGCTTCACCTCCGTGCTGGCCCAGCGGGTAATGATTGACGGCGGAATGAAAAAGAGCGAACGCCGGGAGAAGGGATCCGTAGACCGCATATCGGCCGCCCTTATCCTGCAGGGCTTCCTGGACCGCCGCAACGGCAGCGTAGGACTGGGAAGCATAGACCCCCTGAGCGTCCCGGACAGCCTGTCCAAAAACAAGACAAGAAGAAGAAAATGATAAAGCCCATCTATCTGTACGGCGCACCCGTGTTGCGCGAAAAGGCCCAGGAGGCCGATCTGAAAGACAAAGAAGGTATTGCCACCCTGGTGCAGGACCTCAAGGACACCCTGGTCAAGGCCGATGGCTGCGGCCTCGCCGCCCCGCAGATCGGGGTGAGCCTGCGCGTAGTCATCGTGGACGGAGACGTAGTTTCGGACAACTATCCGTACCTGAAGGGCTTCCGCCGTACTCTCATCAATCCGGAGATCCTCCAGGAGAGCGAGGAGCAGGTCACCTATTCCGAGGGCTGCCTGTCCATCCCCGGCATCTACTGCGATGTGGTCCGTCCCAAATCGATGAAGGTACGCTACTACGACGAAGACCTGAAGCAGGTCACCGAAGAGTTTGACAACTTCGCCTGCCGGATGGTCCAGCACGAGATGTCCCACCTGGACGGAGACCTGTTCACGGACCACGCCGCCCCTATCCGAAAAAAGATGCTCTCCAGCAAGCTGCAGAACATCTCCAAAGGAAAAGTGCATCCGCACTATAATTCCAAACTGAAATAACTACCGCACCCTCAGACGCCGTCCCACCCGCAGGACGGTGTTCTCTTTGATGCCGTTAAGCTGACAGATGTGCTTGACGGAGGTTCCGTATTTGCGGGCTATGCTGTACAGGGTGTCTCCGCTGCGGACGGTGTGATAGCGCATGGCGGCCGCTTCGGCAGCGGCACGGGCCGCGGCTTCCTTCTTGGCCTGCTGTTCGGCCAGCAGGCGGTCTTCCTCGTCCGTGCGGAAAATCTCGTCCTCGTCGTCTATGCTCTGGACATAACGCTGGTTGGGATTGAAGTACCAGGAGCGGATTCTCAGCAGGCGGTGCCGGAGAGTTCCCGTCTCAAAGTCTATGAGCCAGGAAGGGTCGAAGGCAGCGCCCTTGTAGCGGGTTTCAAAATGCAGGTGCGGGCCGGTGGAGCGGCCGGTAGAACCGCCCAGGCCGATGATGTCTCCGGCGCTTACCCAGTCCCCTGCCTCCACGTTGCGCTTGGACAGGTGGCCGTAGAAGGTTTCCAGGCCGTTGGCGTGGCGCACCACCACCAGGTTGCCGTATCCCCCCACGTAATCCGAGATGCGCACGCGGCCGTCAAAAGCGGCGGGAACGGGCGTACCGGTGGGATACGGAAGGTCTATGCCCTGGTGCCGGCGGCCGTGCCGGTAACCGTACAGGGAGCGCGGTTTCACCACATAGGGGCAGACATAGGAGTCCAGCGTATCCACAATCCAGAGGGAGAAGCGGTCCGGAATCACTTCCGGCTCTTCCTTGTAGGGATTGACGGTACGGGTGTCCCAGCATTCGCTGAAGACGTCCTGGGCCGCCAGCAGGCTGGGGTCTTTCACGTAGCGGTAGGTACCGTTGTTGTAAAGGACCACTTTCACGGCAGGGTTGCCGGTGTCCAGCGTGTCTGCATAAGGCGTAGCACGCTGGGTAAAGGACTTAAGGGACTGCCGGCCGAAAGAGTGGCGCAGGGAATCGGCCTCCCGGCTTTCTTCCTGGGCCCCCAGGGAAAGGCTGAAACCAGCTAACAGGAAAAGGGAAAGTATTCTTTTCATTCGCTATCGTTTGGCGCCGAAGCGGCTGGTCAGAATCTTTTCGGTTTCGGCTATCTTTTCTTGCAGCAGGGCCTCGGAAGTGGCTTCGCAGATAAAGCGGAGGTACGGCTCCGTATTGGAAGGACGGATGTTGAACCACCATTCCGGGAATTCTACGCGGTAGCCGTCGAAGTCCATGAAGGCCGTGGCTTTCTCGGCCGACATGAAATGCTCCTTGATGGCGTCCATGGCGCCCTTCTTGTCTTCCAGGCGGAAGTTGATCTCTCCGGAGTTCTTGTAACGGACAATCTCTGCAATGGCCTGGCTGAGG
Organism: uncultured Bacteroidales bacterium; assembly: GCA_900321655.1. Classification (GTDB taxonomy): domain Bacteria; phylum Bacteroidota; class Bacteroidia; order Bacteroidales; family UBA932; genus Cryptobacteroides. Next base: position 34,091 of record ONWU01000013.1, on the reverse strand, counting down.
GTTTTCCCTTCGGCCTTGAGGTCCTGGACAATATTCAGGAGGATGATGGAGGCCAGCAGGCCGCTGTCGCTGTAGAAGAAGTCCCGGAAATAGTAGTGACCGGCCAGTTCCCCGCCCCAGACACCGTCTATCTCACGGAGTTTTTTGGCGGCGAAAGCGCGGCCCACCTTCCAGGTTTCCATCTTGCAGCCCATGGGAGCCAGGTACTCCCCTACGGCCTTGGAAGAACGGATATCCTGCAGCACGATGCCTTTCAGGCCCCTTTCTCCCACAAAGTAACGGCCCATCAGGGCAATCATCAGGTCCGGAGAAATGAAGTGGCCCTGCTCGTCGATGAACATGACGCGGTCTGCGTCTCCATCATAGATGACGCCGGCATCGGCCTTCACTTCCTTCACCTTCTCTTCCAGGGGGAAGCAGTTTTTCTCGATGAGCGGGTTGGGCTCGTGGTTGGGGAAACGGCCGTCCAGGGTATCGAAGAGGTAATGAATATTACTGCCGGTGCCGAAAATTTCCTTGGCGAAGAGGTTGGCCATGCCGTTGGAAAGGTCCATGGCGATGGTCAGGTTGCTGTAGTCCTTGACGAACTTGCGCATGAAGGCCAGGTAATCGGCCATGATCTCCTTGTGGAAGATGCCTCCCCGCAGGGCGGCTACAAGAGTGGGTTTTCCTTCGTCTATCCAGGCCTTGATCTGGCCCAGACCGGCATCGAATCCCACGGCCTGGGCGTCCGTGGTGGACACCTTCATGCCGTTGTATTCGGCCGGGTTGTGGCTGGCGGTAATCTGCACGGAGGCATCGAAGCCGTAATTGGCCGTGCCAAAATAGACCATAGGGGTGGAGCTGAGGCCGATGTCGTAAACGTCCGCTCCGGCATCGTTGATGCCGCGGATGACGGCGTCGTGGATTTCCGGGGAAGATACCCGGCAGTCACGGCCTACCAGCACTTTGTTGGTTTTCAGAAGAGCAGGGATAAAATATCCCACTTTGTATGCGATGTCCAGGTTCCAGTCTTTTCCCCAGACACCTCTGATGTCATATGCGTGAAATGCACCCATGGGTTTTCGGTTTTAGTCAATTCACAAAGATACAAAAAAACCGGGACCCGCAAAAATCGGGCCCCGGTATACCTGGGCAGTTAGCCCTTTTATGTTCACTGATTCTTTTCCTTCACAAAGCAGGCCACGAGGCCGTACGTGATGGTGGGCCGGATCCAGATTTCCACCATCATATAGGTGCTGGTTTCGTCTGCGGGCTCCAGGAAAATGTCTATGTTATAGAGCGTGGCAATCAGGATATCGATGATGCAGATAAGCCAGAGGTTTCTCTTGGAATAGGTTTCCCAGTCCTTGCGGGCATAGAAATAAGTGAGCAGCATAAGCATCAGCACCGAGAGGGTGAGACAGGCCAGGCGGAGGGAATAGAACGGGAGCGGCGGGGCAAAGAGGATGTCCCTCAACAGAACCGTTATTCCCACGCACACGGAGCACCAGTAGTTAAACTGATCCGTGGTGATCCTGTAGTTGAAAAAGTACATCCACATCATTACCAGGCAGGCGATGTAGAATACATTGAGCACCAGTTCCGGCCAGGTATTCTCCACGCCGAAATGCAGGACTCCGAAAAGCATGGTGGCTACGGAAACCACAGCCGCAAAGATGGTGACGGCTATATTGAAGATGGTTCCCTTATCTTTAAACCTAAGTTCCATGGTTATTACTAATTGAGGTTATTACTTTTCATCGGCAATCATATGCACATCTCTCTGCGGGAACGGGATGGTGATGTCGTTCTCCTTCAGGATCTTGTAGATGAGCTCCTTGCAGCGGTATACATACTCGATCTGCTCCGGAACCAGCACATACTGCCTGACGGCCACATTCACGGAGCTGTCTCCAAAGTCGTCGAAGCGGATGTAGATGCCGTAGTTGGGTTCCACCACATCCCTGCCGTAGGCGTCCTTGGTCTTCATCGCCTCCAGCCCTTTCTCCAGGGCCTCGCGAAGCTGCTGGAAGTCTGTTCCATAGGCCACGCCCACCTTGACGATGGTCATTTCATAGGCGTGGTTCCGCGTGAGGTTGGTGAAGCTCTTGGCAAACAGGGCGGCATTGAGGAACGCCACCTGGGTTCCGTTGAGCGTTTCCACCAGGGTGGTCTGGTAGTTGATGTCCGTCACCTTGCCCCTGACTCCGTCGCAGTCTATCCAGTCCCCTACCCTTAACCGGCCTCCCATCAGCTGGATACCGTAGATAAAGTTGTTCAGGATATCCTTGAGGGCCAGACCGATACCGGCCGACAGACCGCCGGCGATGAGTCCCAGCGACTTGGTGGGGATGTTCAGCGTGACGATGAAAAGGTCTATGTACACGAACCAGACAAACACGCCGATAAGACTGTTGCCCAGCGAGAGATTGATCTCGTTGTTGCGGATGGTCTTGCGGTTGTGCTTGCGCAGGAAGCGGCGGTACTCGAACATCTGCCAAAGGGTATGCAGCGCCTTGTTCAGATAGCGGAACACCAGGAACAGGCCCGTCAGGAAGAGGACACTGTAGAGGGAAACCCTGAATTCTCCCTGCTGGATGAAAGGCTCCTGGAAGAGAGTGCGGAACAGGTCGTTGAATTCGAAAATATCCAACGCCCAGTATATACAGGCAGGGATGGAGACAAGTGCCAGCAGCGGCAGGAGCACTTCCCGGACCAGGTCGTAGAACCAGGTGGCGGCAAACATCAGCTGTTCCTTGGCCGGGCCGGTCACATAGGTAATCTTGGCCCTGTAGGCCGATATCCTGCCATCCAGTCTCTTCTGCTTGTACAACATCATCAGGGAGTGGATGGAGGCGATGGCCAGGATAACGGCCAGTTGGAAGTACCACCACACCAGGATGATGAAGGCCAGGAAAATGTAGCCTATCCAGCCGCAGACCGTGGCAACGGCCGTGACCCCGAAGGAGACCCAGCCGATGATGACATCGGTCCTGTCGGCCTTTTTTCGCCGGCGGAGGTTGGCAGCCAGCTGCCACAGCGTCATTCCCAGTATCAGCGGCGGGAAGAAGAAATTCAGGAAGGCGTTGGGCACGAACAGCACCCGGCAGCTGATGACGAAGAACGCCGTAAAGATGGTGGGAAGATAGATCTTGTGGCTGTGCTTGAGCCGGGCGGGGGTAAGCCGGATGATAAGGGCCGTGGTAATGGCCATCAGAAGGACGATGAAGGTGTGCAGGATGCTCACCCCCTTCCGGACCATATCGTCATCCGAGGTGTCATAGCTGAAAATCAGGAACAGGACACAGCCCAGCAGCAGCGCCAGGTACCGTTTCTGGTCCTTGTCCACCTTCTGCATGGACTTGACAAAGCGGAAGACCGGCATCAGAAGCAGGGCAGACAGGCCCCAGAGGGCAAAGAATGCCACAAAATACAGGAGCAGCCAGTAAATCTTGGCCGAATTGACCAGCTGGTTGTCCCTGGCGATATCCTTCTCGGTATAGTCTAACTCTTCGCTGACAAAAAGATCCCGGATGAAAGAGAGGCTGTACTTCTCCCCCATCGCCCAGCGGGCCTCCCTCCAATACTCTGCCGGATGGGTGAGAATAACCCACCAGGGAGTTTGGCCTTCCACAAACACCTTGTTTTGCAGGATGTCATAGTACTCCCGGGCATACTCGTAGGATTCCTCCATCCTCAGCCGGGCCTCGCGGTAATGGGTGCTGTCGGCCATTACCCGGTCTTTCGTTTCGGCATAGAGTTTCAGGAGCTCGGAGGCATACAGGAGGCAGGAATCACGATCTGCCTGACCTCCCTCGCTCAGGATGAACGCCGGCATATTGAGGACGGCTTCCACCTGCTCGTGCAGTTCCTGCTGCAGGAGGCTTTCGTTCTGCAGCAGATGCACATCCAGCGAATCATTGTGGTAGGCCAGGCTGTCCGGCACCACCTCCACCTCCCTCAGCTCCGGGGGCAGGCGACGGAGGGACTCGATCAGACGCGCATAGCGGTTGATCTCGATGTCCAGATTGGCCACGATGCGGTCGTAGGGCGTACGGTTCTTGTTGAAGTCCTTGTACTCCTTGCTTACTTTCTCCAGCGCATAGCTGATGTCGAAGGTGTAATCCTGCTTCTGGGAATACAGCATCAGGGACAGGTCGTTGCATTTTTTGACAACATCCACCATCCTCCGGTGCTGCTGCTCATACTTGACCTCCAGCTGCTGCCAGGTCTGCTCTATCTGCCGGTAGTCGTGATACAATTCCCGCCGCAGGTTGGACAGCGTAGCGTCCAGATCCAGGCCGGTAAAGACCGCCAGAGCGGGCACCGCTACGGTAAACAACGCCACGACAAGACTCAGGAGTTTGCGTTTATTCATTATGTGGTATACTTTATTTGCCATTTCAAATGTAAACAAAAAACCGGAAACAGCCAAACGCCGCTTCCGGTTTCAGGGAGGATACTTATCCTAGAAATTGAATTTGGTCATACAGATGAAGCGATGGTTCAGGATCCACTCCTTGTTTCCGGTGAACATACCGCGGGCGTTGCGGTCTCCGCTGCCGAACTCCGCGGCGGTGAGGTTGTACTCCAGGGAAACGGTGAACTTGCCCAGGTTCCAGGCCACGGTAGGCGTGGCACGGAAAGCCTGCTGGATGTGCACATCGGCCGATGTATTCATCCATACGGAGTTGTCCGTCAGGTCCTTGGTGGTGCCCAGCTGCTTCATGTAGCCCAGCATACCCATCACCTGGAACTTCTTGCCGTAGGAGAAACTTACGAAGGAAGCCCAGTCCTGCATGGGAGTATACTCGATGGTGCCGTTGTCGTTGAAAGAGTGCACACCGTAGCCGCTGAGAAGGTTCAGATGCTCTCCGCTCTGGGCCAGGATGCTCTTGGCGCGAAGCTGGAACTTACCATTGGTGTACTGCAGGAACACGAAGGGAGAGAAGGTGGTCAGAAGGCTCTTCACCTCCACCAGCTTGCCGCTGCCATCCTGCACCCTCCAGTCTGCGAGGGTACGGTAGGGGCGCATGTTTACCATGTCAACGCCCAACTTGCCGGTGAAATGGCTGTTCTTGTAGGCAAAGCCCAGGTAAAACTCCGGTGCGCCGTACTTGTAATAGTCCTTGCTCTTGCCGGCGGGGCCGGTGGGAAGGTAATGGTTCAGGTACAGGAGACTGGCAGTGAGGGAGAAGCCGCTGCCCAGGTTCACATCGGCCGTCAGCTGAGGGCTGCGGTTGAAGGGATTGAAGGGGGCGCCCGTCTCCAGGTTGTTCATATGGGGCATATCGGCCGCCATGGGATGCCAGGCCTGGCCGATGGTGAGGGCCACCGGGCTGTTGTCCCAGTTCAGTTTCATGAAGGCCTGACGCAGACGCAGGGTGGGAACGGAACCGCTGAGGTAGTAGAAATCCGCCTCCACCTTACCGGAGATGCCCATCGTTCCCCACTTGTAGCCGGAGATATCCAGGCCCAGGCGGGTGGTGAGGGAAACAAAGCGCCAGTTAAAGCCGTCATTCAGGTCTATACCGTCCTTCATGTCGTGGCCCTTGGGCATATAGAAGTAAAGATCTTCGGTACCGGCGCTCACGGCACGGCTGTCGGCCGAGAGATAGTTACGGATAAAACCGTAAAGCTTGAAGTGCGCAGGCTTCTCTTCCTGCGCAAAGGCAGCGCTGCCGGTGAGCAACGCTGCCAAAGCTACAACGAATAGTTTTTTCATTATGCAAACGGGAATATTTTTGTAAGCCAGAAGTAACCCAGCACAAAGCCCACCAGGCCCATCACGATACCCACCTTCATCATATCGCTGGTATCCACCATACCGGTGGAGGAAGCGATGGCGTTCGGAGGAGTGGAGATGGGGAACAGCATGGCGATGGAGGCGCAGACGGCGATGAAGATGATCATGGCCGAAGTGCCGCCCATGGCCAGGAACTGGGCGTTGTTGGCAGCTTCAGGATCTGCCATACCGTTGGCCACCACAATCAGGATAGGGATCAGCAGGGCGGCGGTAGCGGAGTTGGAGATGAAGTTACTGAGGAAGTAGCACACCAGGCCGGCGATGATGAGCACCACCACCACGGACATGCTGCCGAACGGGATGGCCTGGATGAGCACCTTGGCAAGACCGGTATCCTGCAGGCAGTAACCCAGGCAGAAGCCACCGGCTACCAGCCACAGCACGGTCCAGTTGATTTCCTTGATTTCTTCCTTGCCGAAAAGACCCGTGGCGGTGAAGACGCCCAGCGGGATAAGGGCAACGATATTGGAGTTGATGTGGGTGAGCTGCTCCGTGGCCCACAGAAGGATGGTTCCCACGAAGGTGATCCACACCACGTACAGCCTCCAGTCTTTCTTGCGGTCGCTCTCGGGGATTTCCAGCACGAGTTTCTTGGTCTTGAAGGGGAACAGCACGCGCAGCACGATCCAGGCGATGACAATCATAATGATCACGTAAGGGATCATATGGACGCACCATTCGCCGAAGGAAACATCTATGCCGGCCTGCTCCAGGGCGCCCTTGGCGGTAGCATTGGGAGGCGTGCCGATAGGGGTGCCGATACCGCCGAGGTTGGCGGCGACGGGAATGGACAGGGCCAGGCCGATCTTGCCCTTGTCATCGGCCGGAAGCTTCGAGAGCACCGGGGTGAGGAGGGCCAGCATCATGGCGGCAGTGGCGGTGTTGGACATAAACATCGAGAAGATGGCAATCATCACCAGGAAGCCCAGCAGCACAATCTCCGGCTTGGTGCCGAAGAGTTTCAGAAGGGCGCGGGCCATGGTGACGTCCAGGCCATACCTCTCGGCCATGATAGCCAGCACGAAACCGCCCAGGAACAGCATCACCACGGGGTCTGCCATGGAGCTCATGATACGGGAGTAAGGGACCAGGGTGCCGTACTGAGGGTCACAGAAGAAACCTATTCCCTTGTTGGACACCGTCAGAAGGGCAATCACAATCACCAGCAGCGATGTGGCCCAGTTGGGAATGATCTCGAAGATCCACATCAAGGCGGCGAACACAAAAAGGGCAATCACCCTCTGGTGCACGACCGTAAGGGCTTCAATGCCGAAGAACGACACGGGCACAGCCCAGAGGAAGATGGTGATAGCGAGCACAAGCGGCAGGAACACCCAATACTTAAGGTTGAATTTCTTAGCCATTATTCTGTTTTTTGATTATTCGTAACTAATGCGGATGTCCACCGGGATCTTCTCCAGTTCCAGGTTCACGATATCGGCCTTGATGGTGGAGCTCACCTCGCAGTACTTCTCTTCCAGGTTGCTGGCGGCCTCGTAGTCTCCGGTAGCCTGGATCTTGAGGATGAGGGCACCCAGGTCCTCGATGGCCTGCTCCGTGCGGGCGTAGTCTATCTTGTATCGGCCGGAAGCCTGGCGAGCGATGGCGCCCTGCTCAATGAAGTAGTTGTATACCAGCAGGTTAGCACGACCGGTAGCGTTGGCATCCCCGAAGCGGCAGGAGCGGATGATGTTGGCCACGAAGGTTGCCAGCACGTCCTTTCTCATGATGAGGGCGTCCACGTGGTGGGCACCCACCTCCTGGAGGAGGAGATGCGTACCCAGGATATTGGACTTGGCTTTCTCCAGGGTGAGACCGGCATTGCCCAGGGCATCCATCACGAAACCCTTTCCGTTCACCGTTTCCTTCACGCCCATGCCCTTGGCCACCTCACGGTAGACAATGCCCCAGTAGAAGGCGCTGGCATCCAGGTGGGCGCAGTCTTCCGCCTCCAGCAGACGGGCGCCGGCAGGGAAAACGGTGCGGTTGTATTTCTCACGGATGATATTGTCAAACAGGATGGTGCGGGTGCCCACTTCTTCCTGCAGACGGGTGTCGTACGGGAAGTTGATGGCAATCACCTTGTATCCGGCATTGGTATAACCGCCGTAATAGAGGACGTCGCAGGAGAAGATGTTGGACTGTTCCAGCGGCACGAAATCGTGGTAGGCGGGGTCTCCAGGCAGGGTGGCCTGCAGTTCCGGAAGACGGTGGCCGATCTGGTTCAGCACCTTGGTGCGCTCCAGGTTCTTCAGCAGCACATAGGCGCCATAGGAAGTCTTCTTGCCGTACAGCTCGTCGTCAATGGTTTCGTTGGGGCCGATCACCAGGTCCATCTTGCTGTCCGTCATCTCCAGCCAAGCGCGCTCGCTGTCGGCGTAGTCGTCCGAGAGGAGGGCATCGGCCTTTTCCAGGAGGTATCTGCGTACACTCTCCTTGATGGTGATATCGGCGGCAGCCCGGAGATAGTGGGCAATCTTGTTCACGTGGGAGGAATAGGCCTCATGATACCAGACTACCTTCAGGGAGCCGTCGGCCTGGCGGACAATCAGGGTGTAAGGGCTGTTCTTGGCCGGATCCTCCAGGGCGTCGAATTCTTCGGCCGTCATATCCTCCGGATAGAAACGGGCACCCAGGGGTTTTGGGCCGAAGCCTTCCAGGAAAGGCTGGTCGTCAATGCGGTCCCAGGGACCGTAGTTCACATAAGCGAACTCACGCTCCGCCTCGGGAAGGGCGCTGAAAAAAGCCTTGTCTCCGAAGACCTGCTGCCAGTAGATGGCATCGGCCTCGTCAGCGGCAAAACGGTACAGGTTCAGAACCTCTTTTCCGTTATCGGTAATTCCCGAAAGGTCCGGAGCGGGAAGGGTTACCTCAGCATAGTTCTCCAACAGGCGTTCCGCCTTGGTACGGCTTTCCTGGCAGGACCAGAGGGCTGCGGCGGAAAGGCCGAGAACCAGTGCAATCTTCAGGTTTTTCATTATAATGATTTGGATTTGGTATTATTCCTTTAAAAATCTTGCAAATTTAATCATTAATTGGCACATAACCATATTTTCCTGCACAAAAAAGCGCCCCACGCAAATGGGACGCTTTCGGTGAATGAGATGGGAATTTAGATGGTTCCCTGCTCCAGCATGGCGGTGGCCACCTTCATGAAGCCGGCGATGTTGGCGCCCTTCACGTAATCGATGGTGCCGTCCGGCTGGGTGCCGTATTTGACGCACTGCTCGTGGATGCTCTTCATGATGAAGTGGAGCTTCTGGTCCACCTCTTCTCCGCTCCAGGAGATGTGCTCTGCGTTCTGGGTCATTTCCAGGCCGCTGGTGGCCACACCACCGGCATTCACGGCCTTGCCGGGAGCAAACAGGACACCGTTGTGCTGGAAGAAGTGGATGGCCTCCGGCTGGCAGCCCATGTTGGAGACCTCGCAGCAGCACCAGCAGCCATTGGCCTTCAGTTCCTTGGCGTCTTCCTCGGAGAGTTCGTTCTGGAAAGCGCAAGGGAGGGCGATGTCCACGGGAATGCTCCAGGCCTTCTTGCCGGCGGTGAACTGGGCCTTACCGGGGAACTTGGTGGCCATGTCTTCCACCTTGTTGCGGTTGGAAGCACGCATGACCAGCATATAGTCTATCATTTCCTTGGTGATGCCGTCGGGGATGTGGCAGACGCCGTCCGGGCCGGAGATGGCCACTACCCTGGCGCCCAGCTCGGTGGCCTTGATGCAGGCACCCCAGGCCACGTTACCGAAGCCGGAAACGGCCACTTTCTTGCCCTTGATGTCCTTTCCGGCCTTCTGGAGAAGGTGCTGGGTGAAGTAAAGGGCGCCGAAACCGGTGGCTTCCGGACGGAGGATACTGCCGCCCCAGGTGCCGCCCTTGCCGGTGAGGACGCCGGTATTGTACTGACGGGCCAGCTTCTTGTACATGCCGTAGAGGTAGCCGATTTCACGGCCGCCCACACCTACATCACCGGCAGGGATATCCTGGTCCGGGCCGATGCAGTTCCACAGCTCCAGCATGAAGGCCTGACAGAAACGCATGATCTCGTCGTTGGACTTGCCCACGGGGTCGAAGTCACTGCCGCCCTTGGCGCCGCCCATCGGGAGGGTGGTGAGGGCGTTCTTGAAGGTCTGTTCAAAGCCCAGGAACTTGAGCATGGAGGGCGTTACGGCTTTGTGAAAGCGAAGACCTCCCTTATAGGGACCGATGGCACTGTTGAACTGAATACGATAGCCGGTATTGGTCTGGACCTCTCCCCTATCGTCTATCCAGGTTACGCGGAAAGTAAAGATGCGGTCCGGCTCTACCAGCCTTTCCACAATCTTGGCCTTTTCAAACTCCGGATGCTGGTTGTACACATCCTCGATAGACTCCAGAACTTCCTGTACGGCCTGCAGGTATTCCTTTTCCAGGGGATACTTGGCCTGAAGGCGTGCCATGATGTCAGTTGTTTTCATTACAAAAACGATCTTTTAGTGTTATGGTTACAAATAAAATGGAATTCGCTTCAATTCCTTTACAAATGTAAAGAAATCCAAACGAATTCCCAATAATTTTATGTAAAATTTCTGCTTACTTGGCAGCGGGGGCCTGGGCGGCTTCGGCCTGGGCCTGGAGCTCTGCCTGGAGGCTTTCGATGGTGCGGTCGGCCGGGATGTTCAGGGCCTTGCGGGCATCGGGGGTGAGGTCAATTACCTTGGTCTCGTCCAGGTACAAGGCCTGGGAGAGATCGAAGACAGCGGTGAGGCCCTTGGCCTTGGCGATATCGGTGATGGCCTTGCTCACTTTCTCCTGGATGGGAGCGGTGAGCTGGTTCTGCTGCTGCTGGAGTTCCTGGGAGATAGACTGCTGGAATTCCTGGATACGGTTCTGGATTTCCATCAGTTCACGCTCCTTGGACTCACGGATGGCGGCGGTCCAGGTGGCCTGCTTCTGCTGATACTGGGTGAGCTTGCCCTGGTACTCTTCCACCATGGCGGAATAGGTTTCCTCGGCCTCTTTCTGGGAAGCGGCGATGGCTTCACGGGCGGCATCCATCTCGGGAGCCAGCATAAGGAGTTCCTGGAAATTCACGCGACCGAAGGTCTGAGCGGAAGCGGTGAGGGTTGCAAGGGCCGCAAGGGCGATAACAAAAAGTTTTTTCATATTCATTTAATTTATTTGTTTTCTGTCAGGACCGGATTATACACGGCAATTTTCATACCAGAGTTAGAATTGCTGTCCCAGGACGAAGTGGAACTGGCTTCCTCCGTTCACCGGATCGTCGAAACCATAGCCCCAGTCTACACCCAGCAGGCCGATCATCGGGAGGAACACACGCACACCCACACCGGCGCTTCGCTTGATCTGGAACGGGTTGAATTCCCGGATATCGCTCCAGCAGTTACCTCCCTCCAGGAAGGCCAGGGCGTAGATGGTGCTCTGGGGCTGCAGGATCACGGGGTAACGGAGCTCGATGGTAAACTTGTCAAAGACATTACCCGCATAGCTTTCCATGCTCTGGCTGTAAGGAGTCATCTTCTTCGGGGTGAGGGAATAATCCTCGTAACCGCGGAGGGAGATGATTTCTGCTCCGTAAGTCATATAACCCGACATACCGTCGCCGCCCACCTGGAAGTTCTCGAAGGGAGAATAACCCCAGTTGCGGTTGTAGTAGCCCAGGTAACCGAACTGGGCGCGGGTCATCAGCACCAGGTCTCCCACCAGTTTGGTGTACACGGTGCCGCTGAATTTCCATTTGTGGTATTCGATCCACTTGTAACGCTGGGCCGATGTCCAGGTATCGTAGTCCACGTCCTTCCAGCTCTTGACCGGCACCTTCTCTCCCAGCTCGTTGAAGGTATACTTGCGAAGGAGGGAGTACGGAGGCGTAAACTGCAGCGAGGCCGAGAATTCGGAACCCGTACGGGGGTAAATCTGCTGGTCCGAGGAGTTACGGGACAGGTTGATGGTATAGCTCAGGTTGTGGGAAATACCATTGTTGAAGGCAAACATGCTGTTGGTCCAGTTGGTGAGCTTGTATGTCTGCCAGCTGAGACCATTGTACAGCACAAAATAGTTGTCCGGCCATTTGAGGCGGGTACCCAGACCGGCGTTGAAGCCGAACACCTCGAACATCTTGTCCGTGGAGAGGATGCCGATGGCCAGGTACGAGTCCGTCATCCTGGAATAGTAACCGGATATGCTGAGGGAAGTAGGTTTCTTGCCGAAGAGCCAGGGCTCGGAGAAACTGGCGTTCAGGGAGGTGTAGTAGCGGCCGTTGGTCTGGAAACGGAAGGACAGGTTCTGGGCATCTCCCAGGGGAACCGGACGCCAGGCGCCCTTCTCGAACATACGGCGGGTAGAGAAGTTGTTGAAGCTGACACCGGCCGTGAGCACGAAGGTGTTGCCGCCCCAACCGCCGGAGAGTTCCAGCTGGGAAGAGGGCTTCTCCGTTACATTATAGACGACGTCCACCGTGTTGTTCAGCTGATTCGGGAGGATGGCATAGCCGCCCGGCTTCATGATGGCTTCCGGGTCGAACTGGCCCATGGAAGCGATTTCACGGATGGAACGCTCGAAGTCCGACTGACTGAACAGGTATCCCGGACGCGTCATCACCTGGCGGCGCACCACCCTCTCGTTGGTGAGGTCGTTGCCGTTGATGACCACATCGTTGATGGTGGCGGGCTTGCCTTCGGAAATGCGAACTTCCAGGTCTACGGAATCGTTCTGGATGTTCACCTCCACGGGCGTAATGATGGAGAAGAGGTAACCGTTGTCCTTATACAGTTTGGAGACATCGTACTCGTTTTCCTTTCCGCCTCCGTGCAGACGCTTTTCCAGGGTGACCTTGTCATATACGTCTCCCTTCTTCACCTGCAGGATGCCGTTAAGGACCTCCGTGGCGTACACCGAGTTACCCGTCCAGGTGATATTGCGGAAATAGTATTTGGGGCCTTCCTCGAACTGCATGTCGATGGCCAGGTGCTTGCCGTCCGGGAGATAGTACACAGAGTCCCTCACCAGGCGGGCATCGCGGTAACCGGCCTCGTTGAAGGCCTCCAGCACGGTTTTGCGGTCGTTCTCGTATTCTTTTTCCTTGAACTTCTTGGACTTGAAGAAATTGTACCACTTGTTGGAGTGGGTTTCCTTCATGTTCTTGGCCAGGCGATACTCCTTCACGTGCTCGTTACCGGAGAAGTTGATGTCCTTAATGCGCACCTTGGGGCCTTTGTTCACGTGGAAATTCACGCGCATGGCGCTGCGGATCATGGAATCCCGGATGGTCTGGACGTCCACGTCCACCTTGAGGAATCCCTTTTCCTTATAATAGCGCTTGATAATGTCTACGGAAGTATTCTTCACATAGTCTGAATATTCACGGCCCGGACGCAGGTTCAGACGCTCCTGGAGGTCTTTCTTTTCTCCGGACTTGACGCCGGAATACGTCCAGCGGGAAACGCGGGGCCGCTCCCGGATGCACACCTTGAACCAGGCGGTATCGGCCGATGCACTGAGGGAATCCACCACCACGGCCACATCCTCGAAGTAACGCTGGGCTACCAGACGCTTTACTATACCGGTGATGTCTTCACCGGGAACCGTGATCTCCTGGCCGGGCTGCATGCCCACCAGCTGAAGAATCTGATGCTCGTTGAAATACTGGTTTCCTTCAATCCCTACGCCGCCCACGATGTATTTTTTGGGATGGGCGTAGTCTACCTCTATGCGGCTGCGCCCCCCCTGGCCCCAGACAGAGTGGACGGCCAGCAGCAGGGCGGCGGTGCAAAGTATCCTTCTAACAGTCATTCCAGCTATTTGATTATCTTGCAAAGGTAAACATTTTTCTTCTACTTTCCATATCGGCGTTCCCGCATGGCGTACGCCTCCAGGGCCTGCTTAAACTCTTTCTGGCGGAATTCCGGCCACAGGGTGTCCGTGAAATAGAACTCCGAATACGCACCCTGCCACAGCAGATAATTGGAAATGCGGAGTTCTCCGGAGGTGCGGATGATGAGGTCCGGATCCGGGATGCCTCTGGTGGAAAGGAAGCTGTCGAAATCCTGCTGCTCCATGGCCTGGAACTGCTCCGGGGTGAGCTCCCGGGCCGCTTTTTTCATGGCCTGGAGAATATCCCATCGGCCCGAATAACTGAAGAAAAGGATGAGGGTGGTCTGGTAATCCTTGGAGGTAGCCTCCTCCATCTCGTCGATGGCCTTGTTCAGTTTTTCGCTGAGGCGAGGACGGTTGCCCAGCATCAGGAAACGGACGTGGGTATCGAGAAACAGCTGCAGTTCGGACTTCATTCCGGTGAAAAACAGTTCCATCAGGCCCATCACCTCCTGCTCCGAGCGGTTCCAGTTCTCTTCCGAAAAAGCGTAGAGGGAGAGGTACTCCACCCCGCTTTCAATGGCGGCCTGCAGACAGGCGCGAATGCTTTCCACGCCTTCTGCGTGGCCTTGGGAACGGCTCATACCGCGGGCCGTGGCCCACCGGCCGTTTCCGTCCATGATGATGGAAACGTGTTTGGGAATTCTCTTGTTGCTATCCATTATTTCTGATGTCTTCTCCCCAGAACAGACGCGAAGTAAGGGCCTTCACAAAGCCGGACTGGGCAAGCCGGATACGTTTAAGCGAAAATTGTGCCATCTCCACGTGGATGCTCCAATCCGGCTGAATTTCTACCGTACGGTTGTCCGTGGACATGGTGGCGCGGCCGTCCCGGGACTCAAAGGAGATATCCACCTTGGCCGTTTCCGGCAGCACGATGGGCCGGACATTGAGGTTGTGCGGGGCGATAGGGGCCACCACCAGCACCTTGGTATCCGGCATACAAATGGGGCCTCCCACGGAAAGGGAATACGCCGTGGAACCGGACGAGGTGGCTACGATGAGGCCGTCGGCCCAATAAGTGGGAAGAGGCTCTCCGTCTATGCTGACGTGGATGCCCAGCACCGAAGAGCCGCTGCGGTGCAGGGCCACTTCGTTCACCGAATAAGGGAGCATGCCGATGGTCTTCCGGGCCTCCGGTCCCTTGAGGGTGGCATTGAGGACGGTGCGGTATTCTATGCGGAAATCTCCTTCGAGAAGGGCCCGCCGCACGTCTTCGGGACGGTTTTCGCACAGGAAGCCGATGCGGCCGAAGTTCACGCCCAGGATGGGCAGGCCGATATCTGCCACCACATGCGCGGCCGAAAGGAACGTACCATCCCCGCCCATCGAGAGGACCAGGTCCGTTTCCGGTTGGACGTCGCTCTTGGTACGGATCTCGTACACCTCGAAAGTGGCCTGGCGGAGGTCTTTCAGCAGGGACAGCATCCCCGCATCATTCCTGAGGTTCTCCCGGAGTATGAAGTATCCTATTTTCATATACGTTCAAGTAAATCAAACGCCAAAATTAACATATTTCTGAGAATTTTCCTTATTTTTGTGGAATATAAAATCAATTTGAAGCCATGACCAGACTCAGCGTCAATATAAATAAAGTAGCCACCCTCCGCAATGCCCGCGGGGGAAACACGCCGGACGTCACCCAGGCAGCCCTTCGCTGCGAGTCTTTCGGAGCAGAGGGCATCACCGTGCACCCCAGGCCGGACGAGCGCCACATCCGCTATGCCGACGTGAGGGAAATCCGGCCTCTTCTGCACACGGAATTCAATATAGAAGGGAACCCCACCGTGCCCAGTTTTGTGGACCTGGTGCTGGAAGTGGTCCCGGACCAGGTAACCCTGGTGCCGGACGGACACAACGCCATCACCTCCAACGCCGGATGGAACACCCTGAAAAACAGGGACCTGCTGACGGATCTCTGCCGGACTTTCAAAGGCAGGGGCATCCGCACCTCCATCTTCATAGACCCGGATCCGAAGATGGCCGAAGGCGCCGCCGCCTGCGGGGCAGACCGCGTGGAGCTGTATACGGCCGATTATGCCGAGCAGTATCCCTTCGGCCCGGAAAAAGCCATCTCCCGGTATCTGGAAACCGCCCTCAGAGCCCGCGAATGCGGCCTCGGCCTCAACGCCGGCCACGACCTTTCCCTGGAAAACCTGGCGTATTTTATCCGCACCATCCCCTTCACGGACGAAGTTTCCATCGGCCACGCCCTCATTTCTGACGCCCTGTATCTGGGCCTCGAAAAAACTATTGCGGCGTACCTTTCGGAAATCCGCAAAAAATAGTTAACTTTGCGCCCTTGGCATTCAACGAATAATTATATAAAGTAAAAATACAATGAAAAAGACTCTCATCCTTCTTGGCGTAGCCGCTGCCGTGGCTTTCGCCGCTTCTTGCAACCAGAACGGTGGCAACGCCACCCAGGCCGCACCCGCTCAGGACAGCACCGCCGTTGCCGGCAGCATCGTTTATTTCAACATGGACAAAGTGCTGGAAAGCTACGATATGGCCAACGACCTCAACTCCGTGTTCGAGACCAAGACCAGCGGTATCCAGGCAGAGATTGACCGCCGCGGCAAGAAGCTGGAAAAAGACGCCAACGATTTCCAGAGCAAGGTGGACAAAGGCCTCCTCACCACTTCCGTGGCCCAGGCCCAGTACCAGAAGCTTCAGCAGCAGCAGCAGGAGTACCAGGAGTACGCCGTGCGCAAGCAGCAGGAAATGGCCGAAGAGCAGCAGGTAATGATGAACCAGATTGCCAACGCCATCGCAGAGTTTGTCAAGGAGTACAACGAGACCCATCAGTACGCCATGATCCTCTCTACTTCCGGTAACATCCTCTCCACTCCCGTCGTGTGCGGAGACGCCCGCCTGGACATCACCGAAGATCTCCTCGCCGGCCTGAACGCCGCCTACATCAAGACCAAGGAGAACACCCCCAAGAAATAATTGATGAGGATAGCGATCCTGTCCAGTTTTTACCCCTTGCGGGGTGGCATTTCCCAGTTCAATGCTAGTATGTTAGCCGGACTGGGAAAATGTCATATTGTAAAGGCCTATACTTTCTCCAGGCAATACCCGGATTTCCTCTTCCCCGGCAAGACGCAGTACGTCACCCCGGAAGACGAGGCGGTGCCTGTGCAGGCCGATGCAGTTCTGGACACGGTCAATCCCTTCACCTGGATCAAAACCGCCCGCGCCATCCGTGCCTGGAAACCGGACCTTCTGGTGATGAAGTACTGGATGAGCTGGTTCGCCCCCTCGCTCGGGTATGTAGCCCGCCACTGCGGCTGCAAAAGCGTAGTGGTCCTGGACAACGTCATCCCGCACGAACCCCACTGGTTCGACAAGCCCCTTACCCGCTACTTCCTGAACGGATGCAGCGGTTTTGTGGCTATGTCCGAGAGCGTGGAAAAAGACCTCCTGAGCCTTCGGCCCGGAGCGCCGCACATCCTTCGGCCCCATCCCCTGTATACCCATTTCGGGGAAAAGCTTCCCCGCCGGGAGGCCATTGAGGCCCTGGGGCTGGACCCTTCCCGCAAAACCCTCCTTTTCTTCGGCCTCATCCGGGAATACAAGGGGCTGGACATCCTGTTGGAAGCCTTCCGGGACCTCCCGGAGGATTACCAGCTGGTGATAGCCGGAGAGCCCTACGGCTCTTTCGACAAGTACCGGGCCCTCATAGATTCCCTGCCCGGGAAAGAGCGTGTCCGTGTCTTTCCGGACTACATCCGGGACTCGGAAGTCAAACGCTTTTTCAGCGCGGCAGACCTGGCCGTCCTTCCCTATCGCAGCGCCACCCAGAGCGGCATCAGTTCCATCGCCTGCCATTTTGACGTACCCCTCGTGGTAACGGACGTAGGCGGCCTGAAAGGCACCATCGGCGCCCGTGGCACGGGAATTGTCGCACCGGAAGCATCGGCCCCGGCCATCCGAAAGGAAATTTTGCGCTATTTTGAAGACCCTTCCCTGCAGGAAAGCTGTCACGCAGCCATTCTGCAGGAGAAGAAACGGCTGGGCTGGGATGCCTTCTGCGAGGCACTCCAGGACTTTGCCGCCACCCTGTAACCTACAACAGTATGAAACGTCACATCGCCCTTCTGGCCTCTCTGCTCCTTCTGTCCGGCGCTGCCGCCGTGGCACAGGAGTATGTACCTACGCCCGTCACCATCTCTTCGGAGAAGGTGAAATTCAACGGGAAAGTCTATTACGCCCACCCCGTTCTGGAGCGCCAGACGCTCTTCAGCATTTCCAAGGCGTACGGTGTAACCGAGAATGACCTGTACGAGGCCAACCCCAGCCTGAGGGAAACGGGGCTGCAGAAAGGAACCATCCTCCTGATCCCCATGAAACAGAAAGAGGAGGACAAGGCAAGCCGGAAGGAACCCGCCGCCCAGGCTCAGCCGCAGCCCCAGGCCCAGGCCCAGGCCCAGGAAAAGCCCCGGGAGCAGGAGCCCCAGGCCGAATACAGGGAGCACGTGGTTCGCTGGTACGAAGACCTGGAGGACATCGCCCGCCGCTACAACATGTCCGTCCAGGAGATTATGGACTACAACAACCTCAAGTCCCGCAAACTGACCACCCGTCAGGTGCTGCGCATCCCCAATCCGGGTGCCAAGGCCCCCGCTGTCGCCCCCGTGGTGCCGGTGGTGGTGGTGGTGGAAGAGACGGTGACAGAGGAAATCGTTCCCGAGCAGCCCGTAGAGGAAGTGGTGCCCCAGCAGGAAGAGGAAGACACCTTCTTTGTGGATCGGCCCAAAGATGTAGTGGACTTTACCCTGCTCCTTCCCCTCAAAGTAGGTAACACGGCAACGGAAGCCAATATGGACTTTTATTCCGGCGTGCTGATGGCCCTCCGGGATCTGGAGGCCGACGGCCTCAAGGTAAACATGCACGTTCAGGATCTTTATTCCGGCATGCCGGATGTGGAGGCCCTCTGCAAGGGAGACTTTGTGCTGGGTCCCGTGGCCACCCGGGATGTGGAGGTGATGCTGCAGATGATCGAGGGACGGGTTCCGCTGATCTCCCCTCTGGACCAGAAGGCCGCCTCCCTGAGCACCCTGTACAGCAGCTTCATCCAGGCTCCCGCCGGAACGGAGAACCAGTACGAAGACCTGGCCCAGTGGATCCAGGACGATTTGGCAGACTCGGACAAGGTTCTGTTTGTGAGCGAGAAGAATGCCAGCAATGTTCAGGCTCCCGTGAACATCCGCACCGCCCTGGCCCGTCGCGGGATTGAGTACCAGATTCTCAGCTACGCCCTCGCCGACGGCCGCGCCGTTCCGGATTCCCTCTCCCGCACCCTGGTGAAAAAGGGCGGAGTGAACCGCGTGGTGGTAGCCTCCGAGAGTGAGCCCTTCGTAGGAGATGTGGTTCGCAACCTGGGCATCATGCTGGGCAAGGGCTATGACATTGTGATGTACGCCCCTTCCAAGGTGCGCGGCTTCGATTCCATCGACGGCAGCGCCCTCCACGCCGTATCTTCCCACATCAGCACCGCCTATCATGTGAATTACGGAAGTCCCCGGGTAGACAGCTTCGTGCAGGCCTACCGCGCCCTCTTCCGCACGGAACCCACCCAGTTCGCCTTCCAGGGCTACGACACCGCCACTTATTTTGTGAAGATGGTGGCCCGCTACGGCAACCACTGGATGAACAAGATGAGCCTGGAGCGCAGCCGCGGCCTGCACACGGACTTCCTCTTCGAGGCCGATGAGAACGACTGCCGGCACAACATCGCCATCCGGCGCATAGTATACCAGCCGGATTTCACTACCGTTTTACTCCATTAATCCCCCCTGGCATATGGAATCAGTCAAATGCTTGATTTTGGGCGGAGGTCCTGCCGGATTCACCGCTGCCATATATGCCTCCCGCGCCAACCTCTCCCCCGTCCTGTATGAGGGAATCCAGCCGGGCGGCCAGCTTACCACCACCACCGTCATCGAGAACTTCCCCGGTTTTCCGGACGGAGTGGACGCCAACACCCTCATGGAGAACATGAGGCAGCAGGCCAAAAACTTCGGGGCCGATATCCGCCAGGGTACCGCCACCTCCGTGGACCTTTCCAAGAGGCCTTTCAAGGTGGTCATTGATGCCGAAACCGAGATAGAGGCCGAAAGCCTTATCATCGCCACCGGTGCCCAGGCCAAGTACCTGGGACTGCCCTCGGAAGAAAAGTTCAAGGGCGCCGGTGTGAGCGGCTGCGCCACCTGCGACGGCTTTTTCTACCGCAAGCGCACCGTGGCTGTGGTGGGCGGAGGGGACACCGCCTGCGAAGACGCCCTGTACCTGGCGGGTCTTGCCAAGAAGGTGTATATGATTGTGCGCCGGGATGTTTTCCGCGCCTCCAAGATTATGCAGCAGAAGGTACTCTCCACAGAGAACATCGAGGTGCTGTGGAACTGCAATACCCAGGAAGTCCTGGGAGACGCGATGGGCGTAACGGGAGCCCGCCTCCTCAGAAAGGACGGCACCGTTTTTGATATTGCCATCGACGGATTTTTCCTCGCCATCGGCCACACCCCCGCGTCGGAGCTCTTTGCCCCGTACCTGGAAAGGGATGCCGCCGGATATCTGGTCACCAGGCCCGGCACCAGCGAGACGTCCATTCCCGGCGTCTTTGCCGCCGGAGACGTAAAGGACCCCCGGTACCGTCAGGCCATTACGGCCGCAGGATCCGGCTGTATGGCCGCCCGTGACGCGGAAAAATTCCTTTTGGAACAAGCTAACTGAAACTTGCGATGAGATATCTGAAACTTTCTGCAGCTCTTTTGGCGGGCCTTCTGGCCACCCTTTCCTGCAAATCCCAGTATGAGGTGCTGCTGGCCTCCGGAGATGTGGATGCCAAGTACGATGCGGCCATGAACTACTTCAACCAGAAGAAGTACCAGAAAGCCGCGCAACTGTTCGAATCCATGGCCGTCCTTACCAACGGAACGGAAAGGGACGACACCGTACAGTACTACTGGGGCCTTTCCAACTACCGTTTCAAGGATTACTTCACGGCAGAATCCAACTTTGCCCGCTTCGTGGAGAACTTCCCGCGCAGCCCCTTCGCGGCAGACGCCCAGTTCTACCGCCTGGACTGCATGTACAGGGCCACCTACCGCTGGGAACTGGACCAGATGCCCACGCGCGCCTGCATGGCCACCATCCAGCAGTTCATGAGGGAAAGGCCGGATGATATCCACATGGAAGCCTGCCAGAAAATGATGGAAGACCTTCAGACCCGTCTGGACAAAAAAGATCTGGAAGCCGGCAAACTCTACTACAGGATGGAGGATTACCCGGCCGCCCGCATCAAGCTCCAGAACGTTCTGAAAACCAATTCCGAGAATATCTTCCGGGAAGATGTGCTCTACTACACGGCCATGTCTTCCTACCATTACGCCCGCCTCAGCGTAGCCGCCAAACAGAAAGAGCGTTATCTCACTTTCGTGGACGACTACCTCAATTTTGTGGGAGAGTATCCGGAGTCCAAACACCGCACGGAGATGGACCGCCTGTACCGCCAGGTGCAGAAGTTCCTGGGCCGAAGCGGCGAAACGCCGGAAGCAGCGGCCAAGTAAAAAATTTTTGAAACTCCGGCCCCGCTGCTACGGTACATTAATATAGAATAAGGAAAATTTAGATAATGGAAAGCAAGAAAAAAGTACCCGTAAACACGGTAACGCGCGACATCAAGAACCTCGCCGCCCCCACCGGAAACATTTATGAATCCGTCGTCATCCTTTACAAGCGTGCCAACCAGATCGCCGTGGCCGAAAAGAAGGAATTGATGAAAAAGCTGGACGAGTTCCGCGGAGACCGTGACACCATGGAAGAAGTGTTCGAGAACAAGGAACAGATTGAAATCTCCAAGTACTACGAGCGTCAGCCCAAACCGGACCTGACGGCCATCGCAGAATTCGAGAACGGAGAACTCTTCTACCGCAAGGCCCAGAACGAAAACCCTATCGACATCGAGAGCGGCAAATAAGCCATGCTGTACAGCCTCTCGGTCTCCAACTACATTTTGATAGGCTCTCTGGATACTACATTTCCGGAGGGTCTGATCATTATATCCGGAGAGACCGGCGCCGGTAAGTCCATCCTGCTGGGTGCACTTTCGCTGGTGTTGGGCGCCAAGGCCGATGCCTCCATGGTGGGCCCTGCCGGAGAGAACTGCATAGTGGAGGCCGAATTCGGCATCACCCCTTCCGTGAGAAGGATTCTCAAGGAGGCCGATCTGCCCGACGAGGGAGACCGCCTCATCCTTCGAAGGACGGTGGGCCAGAGCGGGCGCTCGAGGAGCTTTGCGAACGACGAGCCCGTCACCCTGCCCGTCCTGCAGGATCTGGCCCGCGAGCTGGTGGACATCCACTCCCAGCACCAGACCCTCCGTCTGGCCGACGAGAAGTTCCGCATCGATGCGCTGGATCTGTTTGCAGGCTGTTCGCAGCTTCGGGAACAGACCCTGTCGGCCCAGCGGAGCTGGCAGGCGGCGCTGCATGCGCTGGAGGCTCTCCGGGAGAAAAAGGCCCTGGCCCTGAGGGATCAGGAATACAACCGCAGTCGCTGGCAGCGGCTGCAGGACGCCCGCCTCACCCCGGGAGAACTGGAGACCCTGGATGCCGAACAGAAACAGCTGGCCCATGCAGAAGAACTCAAGGAGATTCTCTTTGGCGTGCAAGACGCCCTGGAGCAGCTCCAGCTGAAAGAGGCCACCCGCATGCTGGACAAGGGAGCCAGGTTCATTCCTTCCCTGCAGGAGCTGTCGGCCCGGATGGAAAGCGCCCGGGTGGAACTGGAAGATATCCACGAGGAGGTGGAGAAGCTGGGCTCCCGGACGGAGGTTTCCCCGGAAAGGCTCCAGGAAGTGGAAGAGAGGATCTCCCTCCTGTACGAGCTCATGCAAAAGTACGGCGCCACTTCTGTCGAAGAGCTTATCGAGGAAAGGGAACGCCTGGGTGCCCTGGTGCAGGATCTCTCTTCCCTTGAGGAGGAAGAAGCCACCCTGGAAACCCGCGTCAGGGAAACCCGGCAGGCTTTCGAGGCCCTCCACGAAGAGCTGCTTTCGCAGCGTCGCCAGGCGGCCGGCCCCTTTGCCGCAGCCATCGAGAAGCAGTTGCGGTACCTGGAGCTGGACAAGGCGGTCTTCGAGGTCGCCGTAGAAGAAGACGCCGTCCGTTTTCTCTTCTCCTCCACCGGAAGCCATCCCACAGATGTGGCCAAAGCGGCATCGGGCGGTGAACTCTCCCGCATCATGCTCAGCCTCAAGTCCGTGATGGCGCGGCTCACCCAGATGCCCACCCTCGTATTTGACGAAATAGACACCGGCGTGTCGGGATCGGCCGCCGACAAAATGGGCTCCCTCGTGTGTCAGATGGGGGCCGATATGCAGGTATTCGCCATTACCCACCTTCCCCAGGTGGCGGCCAAGGGCCATGCCCATTACCTGGTATCCAAAAACGACAACCAAACAACCATTCAATGCCTCGGCCACGAAGGAAGGGTGCAGGAACTGGCCCGGATGCTTTCCGGCTCCACCATTACGCCTGCCGCCATCGCCAACGCCGAAGCTCTTTTAACTACTTAACAAATGCCCCAAATCAATCTCCCCATTCCTACAATGGACGAATTCCGCACGCAGCTGCGGCGGCACAACCTCAAGGCCACGCGGCAGCGTCTGGCCGTGCACGAGGTCATGATGGGTCTCGGACACGCATCGGCCGATATGGTCTGCGACCAGCTTTCCCAGATGGGAACGCACGTTACCGTAGCCTCTGTTTACAACATCCTCTCCCAACTGGCAGACAACCGCATCTACGGACGTCGGCTGTCGGCCACCAGCAAAATGTTCTTCGACGTGAACGTGGTGCGCCACATCCACCTCTACGACCGGGACAACCACACGTACCGGGACATCATAGACGAAGAGCTGAGTATGCTGGTCGCTTCCCACCTGCGCCGGCGCAAGTTCAAGGGATATACGGTAGAGGATATTGATATCCAACTCATTGCACATCCTACAAAAAGCAAAAGCAAAAGCGAATGAAAAAACTGATTCCTCTGCTGGTGGCCAGCCTGTTTGCCTGCTGGTCCTGCAACATGAAAGACACGTACACCCAGACCAACGTCCAGGATATGGTAACGGTGGTGGGAGACCAGCTGGTCAATGACAGCGGATACACCCTCAATGTGGTGGAAGATGCCGTGGGTGCCAAGAAATGGAAAGTGGAAGGCGCCCGCTACTACGCCCTGTTCGATATCCTCAACCGCAGCCTGGACATCCGCCTGAAAGATGTTCTACGCGCTAACATCGTGGAAGCCACCGACGAGTACAATCCGGACGACTACGCCAAAGACCCCGTGGAGTTCTCCCTGCAGGGATTCAGCGGCGGTTATCTGAACCTCGGTTTCAACATCACCAAAGACCCGGCTTCCAACAACGCCCATATCTTCCGTTTCCACTACAAGAGTGAGCAGGAACACCTCACCATCTACATAGAGCATGAGGGCAATGGCGAAGATCCGGTACATATGCCGGATGTGGAACTCTCCACCGAAGGACGCGTCTACTGCATTCCGGTCAAGGACATTCCGAACTTCACCTGGGTCACTCTGGTCATGAATGTGGTCACCACAGACAGCACCGGTGAAGAAGTGATTGAAGAACAAATCATAGACCTTCGCTAACGATTTCTACGGGGCCCCTGCAAATTATTTTGGTTTTACGAAAATAATCCTTACATTTGCAGTCCCAAAATGGTGGATGTAGTTCAGCTGGTAGAGCATCGGATTGTGGTTCCGAGTGTCGTGGGTTCGAGCCCCATCATCCACCCTAAATCCCCGTAACTCACGTTCAGATAGTGAATTACAGGGATTTTCCAATTTTACCGGGACAAAACCGGGACAAAACGATGATAACTTTTTTTCCTTGCAGCATGGCCTGTATGAAGCACTACAGGACTTCTGCAAAGAAAAAAAAATTATGTATATCGCTCCAAGACCCCATGTAGATTTCAAGCCGCCAAGGCTGCATGATGCCAGTGATTGCTGGTACGTTTTCTATTCCGTAAAAAGCCCTGAGACGGGTAAATTCAAGCGCTTCCGAGTCAAGGTCAACCGTGGAACCGTTAAGGAACGAAGGGCGGCCGCAAGGGAGCTCATCGCATCGATCTCGCAGAAGCTGCAGCTGGGCTGGAGCCCACTATCGGAAGGGCTCTCCCAGCGGGGCGCCGTGCCGGCCTTCGAAGTATTCAGCCAGTTTGAACGTGTGAAGGAAAAGGAGATGGAGAAACAGTCCATCGCTTCCTACAAGTCCTTCATCAGGACCTTCAGAAGGTTCCTGGAAGAAGCCGGCTTCTCAGGGCGCTCCTTGATTACATCCCTGGACAGGTCGGTTGCCGGTGATTTTCTGGACCACCTGGAGGCAGACAGCAAGATATCGGCGGCCACCTATAATAATTACCTTTCGTTCATGGTAACCTTTTTCGGGTGGATCCAGAAGCGGGGATACGTTCGTGAGAATATCTTCCTTGGATTCGAGAGGAAGCCAAAAAAACTGACAAAGAAGAAGCGCAGGACCATGGAGGATCACGAGGTGGGGAGGCTCTTCTCTTTCCTGGCCGAAGACAATCCAGAATACTTGGCCATCTGCGTCCTCTGTTACTGCTGTTTTATCAGGCCGAAGGAGATATCTCTTCTCAGGTGCAGGGATATCAGCCTGGAGACACAGACGGTGCACATATCTGAGGATATCGCAAAGAACGACAACGAAAGCTTCCGGACCATTCCGACAGCCGCAATGCCGGTCTTCCGGCGACTCGACCTCTCGCATCCGGACTGGTTCCTCTTCGGTGGCCACCCCGGAGAATCCGGGAACTTCTCACCTGGGCGGACTCCGACAACCAATAAGAAGATCGGCCATTATTGGTCCAGGGTGGTAGAGCCAAGGTGCCGGTTCGGAGCGGGGGTGAGCTTTTACAGCCTGAAGGACACCGGCATCACAAAAACGCTGTCGAAGGGGGTTTCACTGAACTATGTGCAGCAGCAGGCGGATCACTCCAGCCCCTCCATCACGGGGGTGTATGTCGGGAAGACCGCGGAGGCCGTGGCTGCTCTGAAGGGAATAGACATTTTCCCGAAGGGCGATGCCTAGAAACGATAGAGGGCGCCAATGTGGCGTCCTCTATTTCTTTTCTGGGTGATTATTCGATGAGCTCTATGTATTCGACGTCCGTGATGTTCGTGTGGGGGTTCTTTGTCTTCACGTCGTATTTTATCAGCTTACCTTTCCTCCCTTTGGAGAATAGGCATCTTTTCTTTTGGTAGTGGGCGATCAGGGTAAGGGAGTCGATGCTTAGGAATGAGCAGATGACGGTATCCTGGTAAACCTTTCCACTGATAGATATCCATTGGTCCGTCCAGGAGAACTCTCTTGGAATGAATGGCGGATTCTGTGTAGTTGAAGACGTGTCATTGTCCGGGCGCTGCGCGGACGGAGGAGTTGCCGGCTCCAGCGGCGCCGTGATATCTACGGATGTCTCCGTACTGACGTGTGCAAGGCTTTTCGCGTTCCGGAGGTCTATCCGGAGCTGCTTGATTTCCTGCTCGTATTTCGGGATGAGCTCCGTTAGTTCATCGCTCTTTAGCGTCAGGGACTGGACGGAAGCGGTGAGCTCTCCGTTCTCCGCCCTGTAATACTGAATCTTTCCCAGCAGGGATGTCTGGTTTTCCTCGTAGCGCGTCAGCGTCTGCTTGTCCTGTGTGATCCGTGAGTGCTGAGCGCAGCAGACCACTACCGCAATGGCGAGAGCCAGGCACAACCAGAAGACGGGCTTCTTTACGAGGCCGCAGAGTGCGGACCACGCTCCCTGCAGCAGTTTTAGAAGAAATGTTCCCATAGTGATACGGTTAATTAGAATGTGATGATGGTTTCCTTGACGGAGTTCAGCCTCAGGGAGCCGTAGCGGATGCTGTCAAGCCTCCGGAGCCAGCCCTTTAGGAACGCCTTGTTTGACGGTGTAACAGTGCAGATGCGTTGGAAGTATTCTTCCCGCTCCTTCTTCAGTTCGGCGAAGAGCTCTTCTGGATTCCTGGAGTTCAGGGCTGCGAGGGTCTTCGGCCCCGCCTTGCCATCAATCTCTACGCCAAGGATGCGCTGAGGGATCTTGATGCCGTAGGCGCCAGAACCCCATACCCAATCCACCAGGATATTCGCGATACTCTGATCTTTGATATCATCGGCCTTCCATCGGTTCCAGTAATTGAGCCGGAAGATTCTCTGGGCGTCTGCTTCGGATATCAATCTGAGGTCGTCGACGTCGATATCGCCGTCTCCGTCCTTGTCGTAACCCTGCTTTCTCCAGGTCCCGATGGTAACGCCCATATTGGTGGCGCCGCCCTTATCGGCCGGGTGATCCGAAAAGCCGCCTTCGAAGGACTTAATGAAGGGCCATAGTGTGCTACATTTTGCCATATTATTCATCCTCCTCCTCGACGCTCTGGGTGGCCGGGTCGCTTTCCTTCCCGTCCATGTCGTGTACAATCACCGTGGTGTCTCCATGGGTGAGCTTCACACCTAAGCCTTCCGTAACGGCTTCCCGAACCAGGAAGAGCACGGCAAAAGCAAAAATCAAACTCCCGCCCCTCAGGGCCGAAGGCGAGATCTCGCCCATCGGCGGGACTAGAAATGATGCAACCAAGAGCGCGATGGAAATGATGAGGCAGATCCAGAGCGCTATTGTGGTGCTGGTTCTCACGTTACGGGTCGCCGCCCGGAAGCGTGCAAGTCTTCTGTTGGACATGGTTCTGCTATTTAAGTAGTGGATAGATAGCCTCGATGACGACCAGGTCTACGTCTCCCGTCTGCTCATAGGCCTTAATGAAGCTCTCTTCGTCGATGGCGTCTATGGATACAGGCTCGTCGTTAATTTTCCTTAACTCCTTAGCCATCTCGTCTGCGGCCATAATACAGCTTCCGTGCTTCTCGAACTCGGCGGAGATGGCTTTTCTCTTATCCTCGTCTTCGGTATTCTGGAGCTCGATAAATAGCTTGGACACCTCCTTCTGCTCGTCCTGGTACTGATCCAGGAAGAGGGCGCGAATCCCGTCCTCCTGCTCTTGGAGCTTTCTGCGCTCGGAGAGGAGTTGCATATAGGCCTGGACGATAGCCTGCTTGAGCTCTGCATCCTTGATCTTGGCGACCGGCACTTTCTTTAGCGCATCCAGCGCCATTTTTATGTCTTTCTTTTTCATGGATCTAGTATTGAGACTTTTGGTAGTACTTCTTTACAAACACGGCCACGGCATACCCAATGGCGATAAGGGGAATGATGATCGGCCAGAAGGGGCAGCCGTTCTTGAGGTAGAAGAACAGCACGGCGATGGTGAAAGCAATCACGATTACGGCCACGATGATGACCGAGAAGGAAATGAGGTTTTGTTTGTTCCAGGGTTTCATAACGATATGTTTTAAGAATTAGTTTCCAAATAAGATTGCGGTGCCGCCCGGCAGGCCTGCGGCTTCTCGGATAGGCTGTTCGTATGAATGAAGTATAGTTACGCCGGGGCCCGGCGAAATGCGGGCTTTACCTCTATACTGCCTTACCAGCGCCTCCAGCGAAAGAGCTGCCGAGGAGGGCCAGATGATGTAGTAATAGTTTCCGCTTCCACCCGGGCGCATGGTGCTTTGGTCGGCGCCTACCGTTAGGGCTCCGGCTGAGCCGTTATTCTGCACATTCGTCAGCGTGTGGATTGGAACGTCATTTATTCCGTTCAGGATATCCATTGTGATATTATTGAAGCTGTAGCCGTTTGAACCTCCGCGGAAATCCAGCGTGAAGTAGAGCCGGTTGTTGTAGTTCGGATTCTGGCTCGTCCCGATGTTGTAGACAAAGGCGTCGACGAACATTGAAGGGTTCACACTTTCGGCCACTGCCAGCTCGCTGAATGTCGAGCCGGGGATAGTAGTGAAGGCGCTCGGCGCCACGTCGGAGCCTTTTGCGTACTTTGACAAAATGGGGATGTAGGCGTATGTCCCTTCCGTGGTCGGAGCGCTGAAGGAGAACGAGTGCATCGCCGGATCTGACTCAAGCGTCGCGATGGTCTCCTGAGCTGACGCCCATCCGGCGAAGGTGTAGTTTCCTCCGGAAAGGCGATAGATGAGAACAGCCGCGTAGTAATTAGCGAGCGACGTGGTTCCCGAGTCCATCTTGAGGTCCAGGATTCCCAGGGAGTCTGCATCTGTGGTCGAGCCGCCGCCTTGCTGCAGCTGGTACTGGAGCGTAAGGGCTCCGCCGGGTGCAACCTCGTCTCGGTCTAATTGAATGTATAGATAGTCGAATGGGTTCGGGGAAGGATGGTAGTAATCCCGAAAATCCCTGACGCGGGCCGTGAGCGCATCCCTCTCGTAGGACCATCCGTTCAACTTTCCGTCTATGAGCGGCGGAAGCTGTGTTACGAGCGTGAGGGATCGGATGACGATACCGTAATCGCCATTGATTCCCTTGTGCCAATCGTTGGGATGCGTCCGCTGCGGATTGCGGTTTTTGACGCCGTTG
Source organism: uncultured Bacteroidales bacterium (assembly GCA_900321655.1). GTDB lineage: Bacteria > Bacteroidota > Bacteroidia > Bacteroidales > UBA932 > Cryptobacteroides. Next base: position 4,881 of record ONWU01000013.1, on the reverse strand, counting down.
ATGCTCCAGGGAACCGGCTTATGGCGGGACCACATATTCACGACGGGGTTTGCCAGGGGGTTTCTGTCGCGGTCCAGGTCCCAATAGAGCATTCCGAGGTTGCCCGTGTTGCGGCCAAGGACGTAAGCGATGTCGTTCCTGATATCGATACCCTTGTGTGGCGTGGTCGTTGTATCGACGTATATTTTCCCGTTACTATGCGACATTTCTGAAATAAATTAAGTGTTTTTCATTTTTCGTTCTGGCCAGCCGGATAGAGGACTTCACCTGCTCCCGCCGGTTACATTTCTTGCGCAATATACACTTTGTGAGCTGTCCGTCAAAGTACAGCTCTTTTCCGAACTCAGCGAGGATTTTTTCTGACAACTCTTTCCTCAATTTGAACGTGCAGAACTTGCAGAGGATGCCGAAATAGGAGTTGACGGATTTATAGACACTCTCCAGATCGTGGACCTTGCAGCAGTAATGGATCTTTGCTCTTGCGCGGCGGATTATCCGGTCGCTGGCATAAAGGCGTCCATTGCGGCCTTTCCCGCCCACGAACTTCCATCCTTTGGTATAATGCTGGAGGTTGCGCTTGACGGGATGGAGGGTGACGTTAAGCTTGTCCTTCAGCTCCTGCTCCATATCCGGAAGGGCCTTCAGGAAGGCCTCTTTGTCTCGGACCAGGGCGATGAAATCATCCATGCTGGTCACTATATCCAGGATGACTCCGTACCGAAGCATGACATCCAGGACAAGCATCATAATAACACAGGCGGCCCATTGGGACGGAAGATTGCCGATGGCCAGGCCATGCCATCGGTCTTGGCTGTACAAGGATTTCTCCGGAGGTATATGGTCGGTCCACGTGCGTAATGGAGAGCGGCGGATGGCCGTCTTTTGCGGACAGTTATAAATGATCTGGGCGTAGATTCTGTCCAGAACGTCCGCAAACGGGCCTCTGTAGTACTTTTCATTAAGCCCCAGGACCGTATCCACGACGCAGCGCTTGTCGATATTCATAAAGTATCCACGGAAGTCTCCGGAGAACACCCATAGATCATCTCGCGTGTATCCGTCTGTGTACTGGAAAATCTTATCCTGGACCATCTGGATAGCGGCCAGCGTACCGCGGCCTTTCCTGTTGGCCGTAATCGCATCCGGGAAGACCTGCTCGAAGATTAGCTCCTCCCGCATCATTACCCAGTCGTGCGGGATTCGGTCTCTGAGCGTCGCAGCAAAGCATTCTCTCCACACAGGAAGGCGGACGGTAAAGGCGATTCCGCCCTGGATCTCATAGGTGTCGTTCCACATATCCTCTGCGAGCGTCAGGGTGGACATAATTCCGCGAAGAGCGTAGAAAGCAGCGTTAGGATTGCCTATTTTTGTTTTTATGCATTTCACGTAGGCCTCCAGTACGCTTGAAACGAAATCAAGGAAATACCGTGCAGCGGGGGTGTCCGGGTTCAAGCAAAACTCGGAGACAAGGCGCACCTGATTCCCGTTGGTCTTAGTGTTGTTGTTCACATTGCCGTTGTTCAGGTTCACATTCCACGCGTTCGTGGCATTGTACTGGTTTGAAGGTCCCATGGTGACATAACTCTACATAAGAGCTGGACTCCCTTTTGTTTTAACCTGCTCGCTCCTTTCGCCCGTGGGTTCTGGATTCTGGCAGTTCTCAAGACTGTTTTCGAGATACTTTCGGAAACCACCCATCTGCGAACGGATTTCCTTGATTAGCATTACTAGTTCTGCTCCTTGATTGATGGACACGCCGACGTTGTGAAGGATGATGAATTCTACACATCCAAGGATCGTGGCGAAGGCGTTCAGGAAATCCACGGTGGCGGCCAGCTTGCTTGTCCTGGTTCCGAACTGGCACTTCGGGAGCAGGACTCGACATTTCAGGATCTCGTCCGTGATGGTCTTTCCATACGAGCGCTGGATCCGGACATTCAGATTGCCGAATACCGTCAGGATGAAATACTCTTCGAAGCGCTTGAACGGAGCGTACACGTCCAGTGCGTTCATCGGGTTCCCGATGAGCTCTTCCAGCTGACGGAGAAGCTGCCGCTGTTCTTCTGTGGGTTTGTTTGCCATCAATCAAGCGAAAATGACGCCCAGCCCGCGCCCGGCTTTTTGCCGGGCCAGGCCAGAGAGAATAGTGTTACGAGATTTCAAAGGCGGAGACAAGGCGCACCTGATACCCGTCGGTCCTAGTGATGGTGTACACAGTGCCGCGGCCCAGGTACACAAGCCACGCGTGCGTGGCATCGTACTGGTCACTGCTCCAGTAAGCGTAGCTGGTACTGAAGCCGGCGCCGTACTTATTGAGCACCGGGTAAACCTTGCAGCAGCGGATAAGCTCGTTTAGGGTCGGCATCCGCCATTTTCCGGCGCCGTAATCAGGCGCATTTACGGAATAGGCTACCGCTCGGTTTGCTGCAGCGGAGTTGCCTGTGTTGTACAGGATCCGAGTGTTCTTTATGCCGTCGTGCTGGTTGCCGCCGATAGGCAGTGTGGACGTGATGGATCCTGCAGGCCCCGGGATCCTGGCTTCCACGTTTGCGCGGTACCAGCGGTCGAAGTCATACCCGTAATCGGCCGGGTTGGACGTGAAGGTATCTACGGCCACTACCGTCATGGTGCACACGATGGCGCCATTGGAATTCTGGCTGATAGCGTACGAGGAATCGCCTATGCTCCAGGATCCTGTCGTTCCAGCCTTGATGCGGCTTACCATTTCGTTCCATGTTGCACGAGGGAATGGCCAGGAATATCTATAGTACGAACTTCCGTGTACGGCCTCTGCGGCTTCCTTGCACCCGGCAATCCATGTCGTCAGGCGATTGCCATTAGGTACGCCGGTAGAGGTATAGATGCCGGGGACGGTTGTTGCGGTATCTGAGGACCAGGCCAGGCCCTGTCCGCCGCCCATCTCCGTAATGAGACCGTGCTTGCCCTCCCGGTGGAAGCAGTAGCCGATGCGGACAAAGCTGGATGGCCAGGTGGTTGCATCGTGGTATGTTTGCCCCAGGGCCGACGTATCCCAGGATGCCATGGCCTTCTCCCAGAAGTATCCGTGGGATGCGCTATAGCAGAGGATATCCCCCACAAAACCACCTTCTTTATAAGGTACGCAGAGGTTCACTGAGTCGGACACTGCACGTCCAAGCTCGGCGATGAATGACACGGCTGAGCGGGACACGTTGGTGGTGCCGCCGGTGGATGACGCGGGGATCAGCGCATTGTAGATTGCTCCCCCGCTCTGCTTGGCCGCCAGATAGGCAGCCTTCGTGGCAAAGGTAAATGCGTACGCCATGGGCTATTCCTCCGTCTCTTCAGATTCTTTATCGTCCACCTTTTCCTCCTCAGCGGGCTCTGCCGGCGGGGTGGGCTCTTCGGATATTGCCGGTTCCGGGATAGGGTCGAACTGCATCCCGTAGCTCTCCTCAATAGAGGTATTCAGCTTCTGGCAGACAGCCGTCAGTTTGTCCGCATCGGCGCCTGGCTGCATGGAGTGAACGACTCCGTACTGGCCACAATGGATTCCGGTTCCCGGAAAGTCAACTCCGCTCCTTTTTACCTCAATGAATGAGGCGCCCTTGAACTGGCCATCCTCTTCTCCGAGGATTGCCTTTACGGTAAACGGGTTCCCCGTCTCCGTGACTGTCACCGTGCGAAAGGCGACGTTTTTTTCAACTGTGATGTCTTCAAACATAGCTATGATAAATTAAGTTGATGTTCAATTATCTCGATGCGGTGCATTACGTCTTTCAGGAGCCCGCTCTGTTCTTTCAGGAGCCCACTCTGCTCTTTTACCTCTCTGGCTATAACGATGGCAGAGATGAGGGCGATGTTTCCGTATTCAATGGATAGCATGTCGTCAGTCCAGCGATGGACGTTCTGGGGAATCAGATCCTCCCAGTCCTGCGCGATGGTTCCGGCTCCGCTTCCCTTGGATTCGTCGACCCAGTCAAAGGTGACAGCCCTCGTTTCTGCGATTTGAGCCACCGTCAATTTTACATCCTGAAGGTTCTTTTTTAAGCGAGCGTCCGAACTGGTCGATACGCCGTCTCCAGATATGTAGGCGTCAGAATAGATACCGGTATTAAAGTGCAGGCCCGCCTCGCTGACATCCCACTCTATGAAAGCCGTCTTTCCGGCGAAGTAAACGCGGTTGTATAAGTATGCGTTCGAGCCATAAATCTCTTCTACGTCCAGCTGCTGGATGAACGCCTCGCCCAGCGAAGGCCGTGCAAACCAATCTTCCAATGAGGCCACACGTGCGTATAGATTGCCAAGTCCTTCTGCGTTGGATTTCTGTGTTTCCAGATCCTCGGAAATAGTCTGATAGGTGGACACGATATTCCGGCCGGAGGCATCATTTGTTGCATAGGTGGCGTTTGTGGCGGCCGATGCGTTGGTGCAGTTGGTAGCGAAGTTTACGGTCAGGGTCCGCTGCTGCCCGCCGATGGTTACTGCTATCTGGTTCCCGCTGTTTGCCAAGGAGGAAAATACAGGGTTCCCGTTCATTATGAATACACCGCCGCTGGACCCGGATAGAACCAGACCGGAAAGATCTATTTCATCCGTGTCTAGAATCCCTGTATACAGTTCTGCAAGCTCCGGATGCAGGAACCAGGACTCCAGGCTGGAAAGTCTCGCCGCTGCGGTGGCGTCCTCTTCTGCAAGAGCAAGGGTGCTGGTGATGGTGGCGTAGGTTCCGGCTGCTACGGAGGCCAGGAGGTAACCGGCGTTGGCGTGGTTGCCCCAGCCGTAGGCCGTGGCGCCAGCTGCTGCGTTGGAGCGGATGGTGGCAAGGTCGGAGATGATATCCTGCTTGGTACCAAGGGCCGTGAGGGTAGCGTAGGTCTCAGCTGCTACGGAGGATAGGAG
>ONWU01000018.1 GCA_900321655.1 uncultured Bacteroidales bacterium | reverse complement strand
CCGAAAAGCCGGAAGGCTACGACCCGGAGCTGTACCGGCACTGCTGCGACACCTGGGACAAGGAGATGATGCTTTCCTACGGCCGGCTGCCGGACGGGCACATCATGCTCAACTGGCCTCAGGCCGGGAACGACTACTTCGCGGAGTACCTGGATATGACGCCCTCTCAGCGGGCCGATGCCTATCAAAAAGCCAAGCTGCGCACCCTGGGCTATCTGTACTACCTGCAGACGGAGCTGGGGTACAGCCGCATCGGCCTGGCCGATGATGTCTTCCCCACGGAAGACCGGCTGCCCTTCTACCCTTACTTCCGGGAAGCGCGGCGCATAGCCGGAAGGGACACGATGACGGTGGAAGCCGCCAGCAGGCCCTACGATTTTGACCTCTACACCCGCGCCATTGCCGTGGGAGACTACCCCGTGGACCATCACCACAAGCAGAATCCCCGGAGGGAAGAACTGGACCACCTCTGGTATGGCAAAATCCCCTCCTTCAGCGTGCCGATGGGCGTAATCATTCCCCTGGATACAGAAGATTTCCTGGTGGCCGACAAGGCTATGAGCTCCAGCTGGGAGATGAACGGAAGCACCCGCCTGCAGCCCGTTGTGATGGGCGTGGGCCAGGCGGCCGGAGCGCTGGCGGCGCTGGCTGTCCGAACGGGCAGGCATCCTTCCGAAGTGCCTGCCTCCGAGGTGCAGGCCGTCCTTCTGGACCACGGCTGCTACCTCCTCCCCTTCCTGGACCTTCGGCCCTCCGATCCCGGTTTCCGGGAACTGCAGGAGGCCGGCGTCCGGGGCGAAGTGAAAGGCATCGGCCGAACCGTGGGCTGGTCCAATGAAACCTGGGTAAAACTACCGGACAATGAATAAACGAAACTTAGCCATTGACATTTTCCGGGGCCTGACGATGGCCCTGATGGTCTTTGTAAACGATTCCTGGACCGTGCACGATGCCCCTTCCTGGATGATTCACTTTGACACCTGGACAGACGGGATGAGCCTGGCGGACATCGTCTTCCCGATGTTCCTCTTTGCCATGGGAATGTCTGTCCCCTATGCCCTGGAGAACCGCTTCTCCAAGGGGTATTCGCTGGGCAGCACCCTCGGCCACATCCTTAAGCGCACGCTGGCCCTTCTGCTGATGGGCGTTTTCATCAACAATTCCGAAGCCGGAATGGCCGGCAACAAAGGCGTTTACTGGCTGCTGATGCTGCTGGGCTTCTTCCTGGTCTGGAACCAGTATCCTAAGGAGTTTAAGGCCGCCAAATGGCTGCAGGGGGCGGGGGCTGTGCTTCTCGGGATGCTTGCCATCACTTTCCGCCGGGCCGATGGAGGCCTCTTCCAGGCCGGCTGGTGGGGCATTCTGGGACTCATCGGCTGGGCCTACCTCTTCACTTCCTGCGCGTACCTCCTGTTCCGGGAGAAAAAATGGGTGCTGGCTCTCCTTTGGGGCGTGCTGTGCCTGGTGAACCTCTCGGTGACTCCGATGCGGGAAGGCGGCGCCTGGATAGGGAAAAATTTCGTGGCCGATCTGGCCGAAGCCCTGCACCTGGGGAATGGCAGCTGTGCCCTGATGGCACTGGGTGGCACTCTCACCGTGCTCTGCGAGGGTCGGCTGAAGAGCGCCCGCGTGGGTATCGGCCTGGCTGCCGCCGCCGGGCTGGCCGTGATGGCCCAGTGCTTCCACCAGGACTGGATCATTTCCAAGAACATCGGGACCCTCCCCTGGGTACTGTTTGTATCGGCCATCTCCGTGGCTTTCTACACGCTTCTGCGCTGGCTGGAGCACAAAGGCTGGACGGCCTGGGCAACCCCGCTGAAACCCGCCGGAACGGCCACCCTCACGGTCTATATGATTCCGTACCTGTTCTACAGCTTCTGGGTGTTCCTGAGCCCGCAGATCCCCGCCTGGCTCTGCGGCTACGCTGGCGCCCTCAAATGCGCCCTGTTCAGCGCTCTGTGCATCTTCCTCGCCTGGGCCCTGGGCAAGATCCACATCAAACTGAAGATCTGACTCCTCACGGAGCCGCTGGCCCCGGTCCGAAGGTCCCTCGGTGTGCACTGGAGGGCTCTGGTGCACACGGGGTTACAAAAACGGCCATAGAATTCACTATGGCCGTACATATCAGGTATGTGCAATTCTGCTACTTGAGCGCTTCGGCAAGGGCCTCCCAGTGTTCGGGGGTCATACTGCCGGGCGTGAAGAGGCAGATGCCGGCGGCACCGGCCTTGCGGGCACCCTGCACGGCGGTGGCCATTTCGGCGGGGATGAGGCCGCTCTGCTCAGGGTCTTCCAGTTCCACCTTGCGCTTCCATTCGCGGCAGATGAAAAGGCCGCTGATGACAGGCTTTCCGGGAACGGATTTCACTTCCTCTTCCGTTACCTCTCCCACCCATTCGGCGGGCTGGAGATAGAAGTCGTTGTAGTTCATAGGGAACACCATATCAATGTCCCACTTGTTCCATTCCTGGCGCACCATCCAGTAGGCGTGGCTCTTGGGGCCGGGGAACACATCGGCGCTAACCTTCTTGCCGGCAGCGTGTACGGCGGCGCAGATTTCGTTCACCAGGTCCGTCACCTGGTCGCAGCGGAACTGGGCCCATTCGGCCACCTTGGAAGGATCTTCCACGGCCTTGATGTCAATGCCGGTCTTCTCCTTGAAAGCGGCTACGCAGTCGTCGCAGTAGCAATAATCGGCCGGAGCGTATTCCTCGTCCATCACCAGGCCGTACTTGTCCCACAGACCGCGCGAGAGGATGACATCCGGGTAACGGATGTAGTCCAGCTGAACGTAGTCCACATCGGGAATCTGGGCAATGGCCGTCATCTGGTCTACCAGCAGCTTGTGTACCTCCGGGTTGCGGGGATCCAGAGCCTTGTAATAAGGGACATAGGCGGGATACTCATCGGCCGGCTGTCCCAGACGGTTCACAGCATACCAGCTGTGCGGCTTGTCTCCCCGGAGCATGCAGGGAATCCAGGCATGGTATTCCAGGCCTTCCTCGTGCGCGATGGAAGAAGCCTTGGCAACGATTTCCGGATTGCTGTTCTCCAGGCAAACGCCCACGACGCCCTGGGATTTCCAGAAGCGCATCTGCTCCTGCAGCTGGGCAAAATCTGTATTTTCATTGATGCCCTGCCATACATAGATGGGGAAAGAGGCTTTTTGCTGCTCACAGGCGCACAGAAGCGCAACGGCAGCCAGAAGGGTTAGGGTTAATTTACGCATGGTCAATAGATTGATTTCCACAAAGATAAGAAAAAGCGCTTAAAAAAGCTCTACTTCGTTTTGAATCTCTCCGCCGAGAAGACGCACCCAGGTGCGGAAACTCGGCTTTCCTTTGGTGAACCGGAACACGCGGCTGCCGGAGACCTTCTGCTCGGATACGCCTTCGCGGCCCAGGTGGTTGTATACGGTGTCGCAGCCGCTGAACCGGCCATAGATGAAGTAGATGGACGTCTCTCCCTTGAGCACGTAGTCGCAGTCGTGGTCGTGGCCGTTGACGATGGCCTGCACGTCTCCTCTTTCCAGGAACAGGCCGAAGAGGCCGCTGTTCACGCGGGACGGGCAAGGATCTTCGAAGTTGTTGCCCACCAGATAGCGGTTGGGAGCCTGCCAGAGAGCCCTTTCAATTTCCCGCAGCGGGATATGGAAGAAAGCCAGGGCCGGCACGGGCTGGCCTCCGTTGGCTTCCTGCAGCCGCAGGCTGTGATCCCTGTACCAGTCCAGCTGACTGGAGCGGATGTAGTCGTAGCAGTGGGTTTCCTCCAGACCTTTGAGAACTACGGCATCCATAGAGTCAAAGAGGTAGAACACACGGTCTGCGCCACTGTCTCCTTTCAGGGTTATCACGTCGTTGGAACAGCCGTAAATGCCGTCTTCAGGAGCTGTATTTACGCAGCCGGGGAGGCTCCGGATCAGGGCGAACATCTCCTCCCGCGTGGCTCCGAACTGGGAATCGTGGTTCCCCAGGGCCACCGCCCACGGAATGCCGCTCTCGGCCAGGGGGGCAAGGATCTCCCGGGCGCTCTGCAGGTCCGGCTTGCCGAAAACGATGTCTCCCGTGTGGATGATAAGGTCTGGCTTGACGCCTTCGATGGCATCTTTCACGCATTCCAGGGCCCTCTGAGAACGGGGGTCTCCGGCAATGTAGTGCGTATCGGTAAACTGCACCAGGGTGAAGGTTCCGTCGGCCCTGTAGGGGAGCAAGGCGGCAATACTGGCGGCCTTTTTATCGGCCTTATCCACCTGGGAACAGGCGGAAAGAGCGGGTGCCGCGGCTGCCATCACACTGGCCCAGGCGGCGTCTTTAAGGAAGGTTCTGCGTTTCATAACCCAAAGTTAACGCTTTTGCAGGAATAAAAAAACCGGCGGCTCAAAAGAGTCGCCGGTTGATTTAAGCAGTGGATCTACTAGAAATGGTTGACAGGGGCTTCGGCGGCCTTCTGCACACCGTTTTCACCCTTCAGGCTCCAGAAGATACCCTTCTCCATATTCTTGGCGTTGTAATCCTTAGCGTCGGCAGGGATGTTCACAGCGTTGGTGTTATACTCGTTCTGAGGATAAGGGATACGCTGGATGATGTTTCCTACGGACACACCGGAGCTGGCGCTCACCTGAGGATAGGTAAGAACACCGCTGGCGTAATCCGGATAACCGGTACGGCGCTGCTCGGCCCAAGCCTCGACAGAGTTGGGATAGAGGGCAACCCATTTCTGGATCATGATGGAACGGAGCTGCATTTCCTTGTTGGCACCGAAAGGAGGCAGGGCGGCGATGTAAGCGTTGGCATCGGCATCGCTGATGGTAGCCTTACCACCGGAACGAGTGACGAAAGTGCTGATCTCGTCCATGGAAGCCTTGATGGCCTGCTTGAAGAGGTCTTCGGCGTTGCCGGAAATCCAGCCACGGAGAGCGGCCTCAGCCTTCAGGAACAGGGCCTCGGAATAGGAGCTGTAGCACCAGGAGAGGTTCTCGTTACCGGCCTTGCTGTAGTGGAAGAAACCATCCTTCTCGTACATATTCAGACGGGCATAGGACTTCTCACCACCGTGGTCTTTGATCGTCTTGGCCTTGTTATCCGTGGTGTAGTCGAAAGGATAACCATCCCAGTTGCTGTTACCGGCCGTAGCGGCTTCGGTACCGGGCAGGAAGAAGAAGGCACGACGAGGATCCACGACACCAGTCATATAACCGATGTTGGTACCATTCATCATATCCATGAAGTCGCAGTTGGTGAAGGTGTTGGACCAGTCGTTGAAGGTACGGTCGTAGTAGTCACCCCAAACACCGGTATCGCAGCTGATGCGGGCATAGTCGGAAGGGCTGTCGAAGCAAGCGGCGGAAGCCGTGATGAAATCCTGCTTGAAGTTGTCCCAGACATTGGCGAAACGCATGGACAGACGCATGATGAGAGTGTTGGCGAACTTCTTCCACTGGTTCCAGTTGTTCTGGAAGAGGAAGTCATAGGCGCCGAAATCTACCTGGCCACTGGTGTTGCCCAGGAGAGCCACGTCATTCTTCAGACGCTTGATGAGGTCGGCATAGATCTCTTCCACATTGCTGTAAGGAAGAGTGGTACCCTTACCGGCAGCGAAGTTGCCTTCGGCGTCAAAGTAAGGAGCATCGCCGTGACGGTCAATCACGCGGAGCCACAGAACTACGTTCCAGATATCGTTGCAAGCACGAACGCAGGAGTACATATCCTGACCCTCGGTGATTTCGTTGATGAGCCAGTATTCCTGGAGACGATCGGTATAGAAGTCACGCCAGAAAATATCACCCCAACCGGCGTTGTAACGCCAGTAGTCGGTCCAACCAAGACCATCGGCGAAGTAGTGGGCGTACATATCATCATTCAGGTTGAAGTTACGCTGGTGGTCATTGGAGGAACCGTTGTACAGCGTACGGCCGAAGATGTACATGGGCTGTGCAGACTCTGCGGTAAGGCCGGTGGTAGGCTTGTTCATTTCATCGAACTTAGCCGTGCAGGAGGCCAGGGCGAGGAGAGCCAGAACAGGTATGATAAACTTTTTCATATTCACTTTCTCCCTTTAAATTAGAAACCAATGTTGATGGCGAAACCGAAGTTGCGGGTAGCCGGGTAAGGGCACAGGTCAAAGGCGGTAGCCATGAGAGAGTTCTCAGTGAGAGCACCGTCAGGAGTGGTACCAGGGGTGTTCTTGAGGAAGTAGAAGAGGTTGGAACCTACAGCAGAGACGCGGACATTGTCCACATAGCCGCCAAAGGCCTTCTCCAGCCATTTCTTAGGCAGGCTGTAGCTGATGGAGAGCTCGGACAACTTCAGGTAGGAAGCGTCGTATACGCACTCTTCCATAGGGATGTTGTTCCAGAAGTTCTGGGCGGTCACGGAAACAGAGTTCTTGGCACCAGACTCGGTAACACCCTCGATCACACGGTCGTGACGATCTGCAGTGCGCAGGCCGGTACCGCTGTGCAGGGTCATATACTCTGTAGCGGAGTACAGGCTACCACCCTTCTGGAAGGAGAACAGAGCGTTCACGCCCAGGCCCTTCCAAGCGAAGTTGAGGCCGAAGGAACCGGTGAAGTCCGGAGCAACGCTGGCGATCTCCTTGTTGGATTCGATCACGGGCAGGCCGTTTTCGCCGATAATCTTGTTGCCCTTTTCGTCGTACTTGTAACCGGTGCCGTAGAGGGTGCCGATCTGACGGCCCTCGATGGCGTACACGGTACCGTCGCCGGAGGAGGAGAAGTTGATGTTACCCAGGGAGTAGCGGTCCATATCGATGCCCATCTCGGCATTGTGATACAGCTCTACAACCTTGTTCCAGTTCTTGGCGAAGTTGAAGGTGGCGCCGAAGGTGACGTCGCGGGTGCGGATGAAGTCACCGTTGAGCTGGAGCTCAATACCCTGGTTCTGGATGTTACCAGCGTTGATCCACTGGTTCTGAACACCGGAGGAGTAAGGAAGGGCGATCTTCATCACCTGGTTCCGGGTGTTGGAACGATAGTAGGTGAGGTCGATACCCAGACGGTTCTTAAAGAAGTGCCACTCGGTACCTACTTCCCAGGAAGTCACCATTTCGGGCTTCAGGTTGGCATTGGCGCGGGTGGTAGGATAGGTGATGTACTGGAGACCGTTGATTCCGCTGGTGGTACCCAGGAGGGTCTGCAGCTGATAAGGATCGGTATCCTTACCTACCTTGGCCCAGGAAGCGCGGATCTTACCATAGTCCACAAAACCCTTGTTGTAGTCTACGCCAATCTCATCCAGCATACCGGTGATGAGCCAGGAGGCGCTCACGGAAGGATAGAAGTAGCTGCGGTTGGCAGCAGGGAGGGTGGAAGACCAGTCGTTACGGGCGGTCAGGTCCAGGAAGAGGAAGTTCTTCCAACCCAGGTTGGCGAATGCATAGACAGACTGGATTTCCTTCTCGTAGATGGAGTTCCAGGTGTCACCGTCCAGGGAACCGGCGGCCACATAGAAAGCGCCGTTGAAGGGGATATCCTTGGAGATAGCGCGGAGAACCTCGTTCTTGTAGTGCATGAGGTTACCACCCACGCTCACACCCAGGTCGAAGTCACCAAAGCTGTTGTTGTAGCTGAGGAGGCCTTCCAGGTTGTTCTCATAAGTGGTGCTCTTGCGCATATCAAAGCTGGGCACGCGGAAACCGGCGTTCTTGTAGAGCATGGATTCCTTCTCGGTGGAACCGGCCCAGGTGATACCGTCCTTCACCTTGAGGGTGAGGTTCTTCATCAGGTTGATGGTGATACCGGCCATTCCGAAGAACTTGTGCTGCACGTCACCATTCACACGGGTGTTCTGGATGAAGTAGGGGTTCTGGCAGTTAGGGCTTACCTTGTGCCAGTTGATCTGACCTTCACCACCGGCGGCAACCACGGTCTCGTCCAGCCAGTGCTCGGCCAGGTCGGACATGCGGATGCTACGAGGCATGGTGAGGATATTGAAGGAGGAACCGTAAGCACCACGAGCCTGACGGTTGGCACCGGAAGTATTCACGTAGTTGGCCTTCACGTCCAGCTTGAGCCAGTCCGTAAGCTTGTTGCTGGATACGAAATCCACGCTGGCGCGCTTGATGTTGGAGGTCTTCACCACGGAGTTGGTGTTGTCATAACCCAGGGTGAGACGGAAAGGATTGTCCTTGCCACCGCCGGCGAGGGTTACGTTGTTGCTCTGGCTGTTACCAGTGCGGTAGAATTCCTTCCAGGGGTTCTCGGTGCCCTGATAAGGAATGGTAGTGGTACCATCCCACCAGTTGGCCACAGGAGCGATGGAGCCCATCTGGGGGCCCCAGGAACCGGATTCCTCGGGATCGTACACGCCCAGGGAGCCCTGGCCATAAACGTTCTGGAGAGCCGGGAAGTAGGCAACGGGAGACCAGGTGAACTTGCCGCTGTAGCTGACACCGATCTTTTCCTGACCCTTGCCACCCTTCTTGGTGGTGATGAGGATAACACCGTTACCAGCGCGGGAACCGTACAGAGCGGCAGCCGTAGCGCCCTTCAGCACGGAAACGCTCTCGATGTCCTCGGGGTTGATGTCGAAAGCACCACCCTGGTGGTCCTTGGAACCCCAAAGACCGGCCTGGTCGGCACCGGGCATACCGCCGTTATCGTAGGGAACACCGTCCACCACGTACAGAGGAGAGTTGTTGTCGGACAGGGAGGAGTTACCACGCAGAACCACACGGGTGGAACCGCCGGCACCGGTAGCTGAGTTGTTGATGGACAGACCGGCCACCTTGCCCATCAGGGCGTCGGTGAGGGTCACGCCACCGCCACGGGTGAGTTCTTCCGCCTTCACATCCTGCACGGCATAACCGAGGGACTTCTTTTCACGGGAGATACCGAGGGCAGTAACAACAACCTCGTCCAGGAGTTCACTGTCTTCGCGAAGGGTTACATTCACGGGCTGGCCGTTGAACACAACCTCTACGGTCTCGTAACCGATGCAGCTGACCACGAGGGTGGCGCCCGTCGGCACGTTGTTAAGAGTAAAGGAACCGTCTGCGTCGGTGATAGCACCGTTGTTGGTTCCGGCTACAACTACGCCAGCGCCGACGACGGGGCCGATGTTGTCAACGACAACGCCCTTGGCCGTACGGTTCTGAGCAGAAGCCACCCAGGACACGGAGACCAGGATGACCATCAGTAAAACTGATTGAAGCTTTTTGAACATAAGTGATTGAAGTTTTGATGGAGTTATAATTAGGTTTGAGGACTAACAAAAAGAGCCAACGTCTCCCATATCAGAGAGAGGCCGGCCAATCGTCTGCGGTGCGTTATTAATTATGACGAACAAAGCGTTCAGTTCAAGTTTTGGAGTTACAAATGTATAAACATTTTTCGGAGTTGCAAAATAAAAAACCTATATTTGTATACAAATAACACCCGACTATGATCAAAAGAATAACCCTCCTCGCCCTGGCCATCGGCCTGTCCTTTGCGGCCGCCGCCCAGGAAGAAAACAGCTTCGTCCACGAGCAGTCCGACGGTTACCAGTGGCCCACAGACCCTGCCGTCCTGGAAAAGCTGGATCAGTGGCAAGACCTCAAGTTCGGCGTCCTCATGCACTGGGGCCTGTACAGCGTCCCCGGCATCGTGGAATCCTGGAACATCTGCAACGAAGACTGGATTGTCCGGCCGAAAGGCACCACCTACGAAGGCTACAAGCAGTGGTACTGGGGCCTGAGCAAAGAGTTCAACCCGGTGGATTTCAACCCGGAGCAGTGGGCCCGGGTATTCAAGGATGCCGGTATGAAGTATATGATCTTCACCACCAAGCACCACGACGGCTTCTGCCTGTTCGACAGCCGCTACACGGATTTCTCCATCGCCAAGGCGGGTCCCTTCAAGGATAACCCCCGGGCCGATGCCGCCAAGTACGTCTTCGACGCTTTCCGCGCGGAGGACTTCATGATCGGCGCGTATTTCTCCAAGCCGGACTGGCACTGCGAGTGGTTCTGGAACCCCTACTACGCCACTCCCCGCCGCGGCATCAACTACAAGATTGATATGCATCCGGACTGGTGGCAGAACTACGTCACCTTCACGCAGAATCAGCTGCGGGAGCTCACCGGAGGTCGATACGGAAAGCTGGACATCCTCTGGCTGGACGGCGGCTGGATTACCGGAGAGCAGGTGGGCCTGAACGAGGTGCTGGTGGACGCCCGCCGGGTGAGCCCCGGCCTCATCAGCGTAGACCGCACCATCCAGGGGCCCAACGAGAACTACCAGACCCCGGAGCGCAGCATCCCGGACCGCCAGATTACCCACCCCTGGGAGTCCTGCATCACCCTCGGGAACGACTGGGGCTGGACGCCGCGCCGCAACTACAAATCGGCCCGCCGGGTCATTGACATCCTCTCGGAGATTGTGGCCAAGGGCGGCTGCTTCGTGCTGGGCGTAGGCCCCACCCCGGAAGGCATCATTGAGAAAGAGGCCGAGGTGATCCTCCAGGAGATTGGCGAGTGGCTGGGCCGATGCGGCCAGGCCATCTACGGCACCCGCATCACGGAAAAATACAACTGTGGCAACACCTGGTTCACCATCTCCAAGGACGGAAAAACCGGCTACGCCGTGTACGCCCTTCCGGACGGAGAGAACCTTCCGGCCGAGCTCCACTGGTGCGGCAACCTGCCCAAGGGAGGAAAAGTAACCATCCTCAACAATGGCAAGAAAGTAAAAGCCACTGTCAAGGACGGTAAAGTCACCCTCAAACTTCCCAGGGGCCTGAAGCAGGAGCCTATTGCGCTGAAGTTTGGTCTGTAATACGCTCCACGAACTCTTTTGGAGTCACGCACTCCATTTTTCTGTACCCTTCCCAGTCGGGATGGGTACAGAATTTTTTATCTCCCGTTATGACGACATCACAGGATGTTGCATCGGCAAAAGCCCAGTGGACATCATCTTCGAAATCTCCGGAAGGATGCCGTAAAGCGCTTTCCACATTGAAGATGTCCACGGAATAAATATTAAGATAATTATTCAAGTAAAAAACAGCTTCCTTAAACCGGGTTTGAGAAAACCCCGGAGTCTTGGAAAGGATATAGGCCGAATCCAGGATACTTTGCGTTGAGATGGCTCCTTCCATTTTTCCAGAACATATGGCATCAAGAATAATGGCAGAAGCCTCAGAATTGGGACGAGGCTCCGATGACAAAATATCAACAAGGACATTCGTGTCCAGAAATGCTTTAATACGTCTTGACATACTTATTCCACAAATACTCAAGTTTAGGATCCTCTGCGAACTCCTCCGGAGTAGGTTCTCTTAATTTATCAACACACCGCAGATTCAAAATCTCCTGTGACACCTTATAGTCCTTAGGCAAATGAGGCCATTCTACGCGGGTTTCCCTGTCCAGGACATCCGCCACGTAGGCATTGAGGGAAATCCCTCTTCTTTTCGCTTCCCGTTTTATCCTTTCCAGGAGATCTTCCGAAAAGCGGAAAGCAGTTTGTACATTGCGGCTTTTTCTTTCTACCGGATTCATTTGTATAACATTTTCTGCAAATATATAACATATTCGGAAACCTTGCAAGGAAAGACACAAAAAGGGCGGCCCTCGCGGGTCGCCCTGAATTAATGTGCGTCAACTACGACTATTTGAGCTCGGTAGCCCAGAACAGTACGGTAGCGTTGCTGTCAGTGAAGGATGCGGTGGCAGCTTCGTAGTTAGCCTTGTTGTTGTTCTTCTCAGCGTTAGGATAGAGCAACCTCTGGACAATAGTACGATTCTGCTGCGACTGGGTGTCGGGACGGTAAGTGAGTGCGGGATAGCCGGTACGACGGATATCGTTCCAGGACTCGTGGGCATTCATCAGGCTCAGATGGAGCCATTTCTGGGTCATGATAGCCTCAAGAGGATCGTCGTACTCATCCCAAACGGCGTCGGCATAAGTATCGATGGCAGCCGCGTTAGGAATATCAGAAGCTTTAGCCTGATAGTTCTTGCCCGTGCTTCCGATATTGGAAACGCTGGTGATATTGCGGTTGTACCATTCGTAGATAGAGGCCTTGACGCCCTTCTTGAAGGCAGCCTTGGCATCACCGCTGGCATAACCCTGATCATAAGCCTCGGCAAGGAGGAACCAGGTCTCGGCCGGAGTGAGGATGGGGTTGCTCATCGTGCTGTTAGCCGTGAAGGTAACGGAGTCGATGGAAGCGTAAGGACGCTCGTTCCAACCCTTATCCAGATTTCTGGTCTGGGTGGCTTTATCCTCGTCAATGGAAAGTCCTATGAACTCACCGGCAGCATTGGGATGATAGAAGATCTTCAGACGAGGATCATTCACACCCGTAATCTGCATGGCGTCGATAACGGTCTGGGAAGCCCAGGCGTTCCGGCGGTCACTGCCGCTGAAACCATCCTTATACCAATTATAGAAGTCTCCGCCCTGACCGGTCTGAATACCTACAGCACCAAAGATACCGTTGGTAGTACCATCAGACTCGAAAGTGTCGGCAAGTTTTCTGGTAGCGCACTCGGCAATGGCGGCATGTGCCTTGGAGGTGAGGGAGCCCTTTGCTGCTACCTGAGTAGCAATACGCAGGCGAAGCGAGTTGGCATAGCGAGCCCAGAGGTCGATATCGCCCTTGTTGATGAAGTCCTGCTTTTCGAGCTTGGCCCTTACCTCGTTGGTAATGGACATGGAGGTAATCTCGTTGTAAAGCTCGCCCAGGCGGTCGATCATCATGCCGAAGAGGGCTTCGTCACTTTCGTATGCGGGACGGGCGGTGGCGAGGTCACCGGTGATGGCCAGATAGCCTGCCTGGCTGTAAGGAGCCGGGCCGAAAGCGGTCACTACCTGATCCAGCTGATCCAGGATGAATACTTCAGCAAGGGCCAGGAAAATCTTATTGTCAGCATTGTTATCCTGGCTGGCAACGTCCTGCATCTTGCGGAACTGGACAAGTGTCTCATAGAAGTTGTTCCAACGGTCGTTGCACCAGCTGTCCTGCAGATAGTAAACACCACCGGACTCGTTGGTGAAACCCTTTTGCTGGGTGAACTGGGCGATAACGGCCTCCCAGGTATAGAGACGCCAGTAAGTCATGTAGCCAAAGCCCTTGTAGGTAACGCTACCTACATGGAATACACCGGACATAAGTTTGTCACAGGTGACGGTAGTAGTCTTGGACGGATCGTAGAATTTATCGTCAAAATCCTTTTTGGAGCAGGAAACGACGAACAGCGAAACGACGACTGCGCCCAGAAGAAGTGCAAATATCTTTTTCATTGTCATAATCTTTTAAAGGTTCACGTCCAGGTTTAGAAGTTCGCACGCAGGGAGAAACCGAAGGTGCGGGTAGCATTGGTGGAACCCTCAAGGAAGGCCTGGTTGGTCCAACCGGTAGAGTCGGAAGCCTCAGCATCCCAGATCGGGAGGTTCTTGTAGATGTAGAACGGGTTACGGGCGAAGACGGAGACCTTCAGACCCTGGCACCAGCCCTTGGTGAGCTTCTCAGGAAGAGCATAGGTGAGGGAAAGTTCGCGGCACTTCAGGTAAGTGTTCTTGAAGACAGCGTGCGAATAGTAGGTAGGATCACCAGTTCCCCAGTTGTAGGTCCAGTTGTACCAGATGTCGGAGGAAATGATCTGATCGTTGGGAGTGCCGTCTTCCTTGACACCTTCCACAATCATACCGTTGTGCCAGATCCTCTCACCGCCGGGACCGGCCGTGTCACTGTGACGGGCGGGAACGCAGTAACCGTTGGCATCGAAGTAGTAGGCCAGACCGCCGTGAGCTTCGTCACGATACTTCATGGAATCCTCGAGGCCGCCTCGGCCCATCAAATACTCGTAAGGAGTGTTCACGACATCACCACCGATCTGGAAGTTGAAGTTGGCATCCAGGGTGAAGCGCTTGTAGCTCAGGGAGAAGGAGAAACCGCCAATGAGGTCGGGCAGGGCGTTACCCACTTTCACGGGACCGTCGGTCAGTTTGGCAAAACCGTCACCGGTGGGGTCTCCGAGGGTGGAGTAAACAATGGTCTGCCCCTTGTCGTTGGTGAGGGGGGCATAAGCATAGATGTCACCCATCTTCTGGCCTACGAAGGAGTACAGGTAAGCTGCACCACCGTCCAGGTTGCGATGTTCCAGGACATCCAGGCCATCGGCCAGCTTAACCACCTTATTGGTGTTCCAAGCGGCGTTGGCACTCAGGTTCAATTTCCAGTCACGGGTTTCGATGGGGGTACCATAAACGTTGAATTCAACACCCTGGTTGCGGAGCTCACCCACGTTCATCCAGATGGAGGAACCACCGGCGCTCATGGGAGCGGTAGTCTGCAGGATCTGGTCCTTGATGCGCTTGTTGTAGTAAGACAGGTCAAAGCCCAAACGGTTCTTGAGGAACTTGCCTTCCAGACCAACCTCAAACTCGTAAGTGGTCTCAGGCCTCAGGGATTCGTTGTTCAGTCCGGTATCTACACGGTTGTAAATATAGTCGCCGTATGGACCCTGCTCAATGGCCTGGGTGTATGCAAGGGCGGCGGTGTATGCAGAGGGAGCATTACCCACTACACCGTAAGAAGCACGAATCTTTGCAAAGTCAATCCAGGTAGGGGTGCTCTTGATGAGCTCGGAAAGGACGATGGCGCCGTTCACGGAAGGATACCAGTAAGAGTTGTATCCGTTCTTCAGGGAAGAAACTTTCTCGTTACGGATGGTACCTTCGAGATAGGCCCAGTTGTCATAAGAGAAGGAAACAATGCCGAAGAGGGCCTGCTTGAGGAACTCCCGCTTGGTCATACTGCCGTTAGGGGAATTGTTACTGGCAGCCAGATGGAACCAGTTCTCAACAGATAGGCCACCGCTAGTGGAAACACTGGTGTTGAGGGTCTGCTCATGACGTGCAGAGTAACCAATGCTGGCGTCGAGGCCCAGTTTGTCGGTGAGGTTGCGGTTGAAGTTGAGCATCGCATCACCATAGACGGTGGTATACGTGTTGTTGCTCAAGCTGTAGAAATTGTCACCATCATTTCCGAAGGCGCTGGAGTAGCGGGTCTTACGCTGATCTTCAATCTTCTGGCCGGTATAGTCGATGGCCAGGTTGCCTTTCAGGGTGAGGCCCTTGATGATCTCCCAGCTGGGGGTCACGCTACCGATGAGGCGCTGGTTGTTTTCAAGCTGCTCGCGGCCGAGGATCTGCCACAGATACTCGTCAACCACGGAACCGAAAGGAAGGTTATAAGCCCAACCTTCAGCAGGATTCTCGTGCTGGGTGGAGGTATAGACACGGTTCATGTAACCAGCCGAGGTGACGGCATGCTCCCGGACATATTTGATGTCATCGAAAGCACCGAACATACCGGAGAAGTTGTTGGTGACACGGGAAATACGGTAAGGACGGTTCTTCACGTTCTGGTTCATGTAGTTGATGGAGTAACCGAGCTTCACGGCGCCGTTGGCGGTGATGTTCTGGCTACCGGACAGAGCGAAGTTGTGCTTGCCGATGTGGGAGTTGTACTGGTTGGGCAGGTTGTCGAAGAAGGTGTAGGCGAAACGCATGTTACCCTTCTCGGTACCGGCGGTCACAGCCACATTGTACTGCTGGGTGAGACCGGTGCGGAACAGGTCGTTCCAGGGGTTGGCATTAATGGGGTTGAACTTGCGGATAGTTCCGTCGAAGTAGTACACATCACGACCATCGTACCGAGGACCGAAGTAAGTATTCACGTTGTGAACACCCAGTACCTGGTTGCCGTTCCTGTCGGTCTGATAGTAGAAACCGTCCTCGGTGGTGCCGTTGGTGGCCCAGAGGTTGCTTCTCTGACCAGGACCGAAGGTGGTCTGGTACTTGGGCATGTAAGCCACGAAGTCTCCCTGGACGGAAGCGCCGAATTCTACGTGCACGCCGCTGTTGCGCTTACCCTGTTTCATGGTAATGAGCACAACACCGTTGGCACCTTCGGAACCGTAGAGGGAAGTGGCGGAGGCACCCTTCAGGATGGTGAGGTTCTCGATATCTTCCACGTTGATATCGGCCAGACCGTTACTCTGGATGCGCTGGGTATTCCAGTAGTCGCCGTTGTTGGCATCTCCGTTACGGATAGGAACGCCGTCAACCACCACGAGGGGCTGGTTGGAACCGGTGATGGTGGAAATACCACGGACCTGGATGGAAATAGCACCGGTAGCACCACCGGGAGCCGTGCTGATACGCACGCCGGAAGCCTTACCATAGAGGGCGGAACCCAGGGAAGGGGCCACGGTAGCGTTCAGGCTCTCGGCCGAAACGGAAGAAACAGCGTAACCCACCTTTCTCTCATCCTTGCGGATACCGAGGGCGGTTACCACAGTGCCTTCCAGCATTTCTGCATCTTCCTGAAGCACTACGTTAACTACGCCGCCATTCCAAGTGATGGTCTGGCCGGCATAACCGATGCAGGAGACCTCCAGCTTGTCGCCTTGGTAGACGCCGGGGAGGGTAAAGGAACCATTCAGATCGGTGATGGCACCGTTGTGGGTTCCGGCTACCTGCACAGCTGCTCCGATGATAGCTTCACCGGCAGCATCTTTCACAGTACCTTTGACCGTGGACTGGGCGAAGGCCGACATGCAGCCTGCGAGCAGTGCCAAAGTCATGGTCACTCTTAAAAAGAGATTTTTCATGTGCGATTGGTTTTAGAGTTAATAATAAGTTAATAGGTTTGGTTTAGTATTACTCTCTGTTTTAGGTATATATTTGTGCAAATATATGAATAATTTTTTAAATCACACCCAAAGATTGTAAAGATTTAATCTAATAAAATTCCTTAATTAGCATTGTATTTAATATGGTAGAGGATTTATAGTGTTCAAACTCAGCATCTAATGCTTCCATCGGCCTATAATTCTTCTAAATAAAAAAAGCGACCCGGAAGGGTCGCCTTAAGGGGACTACAGGCCGATGTTTACTGAACCAGACCTCGAAGGTATGAGATAACATTCAATGCCTCCTGCGCATTTTCCATAGTATATTTCTTTTCCTTGACATAGGCTTTCAGGGCCTCTTTCTGCTCCGGAAAAGCCTTGTAAAGATCTTTCAGACGCTTGGCCGTATACTCCGTGTCTCCTATACGGAAGATATAGGTATTGTCACTCTTCCGCTCCCAGATCTCCCGGGAGTACTCTCCCATCGCGTAATAACGACCCTCCCCTTCCACGGGAGTTCCGGAGACTGTATTGGTCCACAGGACATCCACTTTGTTCTGTGTGGCGGCCCCCATGGCCCCTACGGAGCCCGTATTCACCTTCTTGAAGCGCCAATTAACATAAACCGTATCCTTTTCCCAGGATAGCCGTTCGCACAAAAGGCCGTTTTTCATCACGAACGTTTGTCCGTTAACAGCCATAGACTCCAGGGCATAGGCGTTGGTCATTTCATACACCTTTCCTCCTCTCTGATAGAGGATGCGCTGCCCGGCAGCATCTATATTGACATTCACTTTTTCCGGAGAAAAACCGTGAAAAACCACTTCTGCAGGCTTAAACTCAGGAAAAAGATAAATGGGTTGCTGGGCAAGGGCATACAAAGCCGTTAAGATAGACAGCAGGAAAGCAGACAATAATCGTTTCATAAAACAGTTATTAAAAATGGCGCCGTCACTACGGGCGGCGCCATCATTCTAACAATAATCAGGCCGATTACTTGCTGGGGGTGCCCCACTGAGGAGCATTCTTGTCCTGCCACAGACGCTCGGTGTTGAGCACGGTGCCGCTGGCAAAGCCCATACCGGACTGGCTGGTGCCAGTAGTAAAGCCCTGAGCTTTCAGGTTGTCCATACGAATCTGATACATGATATCAGTTACAGAAGGAGCCGTAAACTCAAAGCGGCGAGGAATGGCCTCAAGGGCAATGCCGTCAAACTTCACGAACGGAAGCAGGTTGGAGCCAATCTTCGGATAACCGGAGCGGCGGGCCGTTACGAACTGGTCGTTGGGCATCATGGTGAAGTTCATCAGCTGCTGCAGATAAATCTTTTCGATGGAACCATCCCACTTCACGGCATCGGTGGCCAGCATGGTGGCAATTTCACCGTCCTTCAGCTCGATGGAAACCTCTTCTGCGGCATACTTATGGCCATCAACCCAAGCCTTTCCATAGTAAGGGATTTGATTCTTACCGGCGATGAAGTCCCATTCCCTGACGGAAAGTTCTACGCCTTTCTCATAGTAAGCCTTTGCGTTTCCGCTGATGGCACCCAGCTGGGCCAGTTCGGCCAGATACAGGTTGGTCTCACCGGCACCCATGTACATGCCCCACCAAGGAATGTCGTCATTGTCTTGAATCACGGGACCGGCGGGGATGGTAGGCAGCGTGAAATCTACACGGCCACGGATCATTTCCTGGCTCAAGCTGGAACGACCGGAACCATAGGACTTGTTGGCATCGCCAATCACGAGCTGATAACGGACATTACCGGGCTCAAAGATTTCTTCTTTGTACTTGTTGTACTCGGTGGAACCGTATAAAACGATGGGAGTACCCTGATAACGGGCCCACAGGGCCTGGTCATCCTTCCAGGACTCGAACTGTCCATCAGCATCGAGGTTGATGTTCTCCTTTACGAAAGTGGGCAGGTCGTCATACTTGTTCTCCTTGATAAATTCTTTGATAATCTCGGAATTGTATGCGTTCTTGGTGTAGAAGAAACGCACACGGGGATCCTTACCGGCCTTCATGAAGTCAATGACATTGCCGCTTGCTCCGGTCATGGAGACACTATTACCGGTCTGGTAAGCCACATCGTTGTGGTCCAGGTCTCCCATGACATGCTGGACATTGTCTGCTACGCCCTTGTCGGCCTTGTGATACAGGAAGGAGTCATCCATGCTGTCCAGATATCCAGCAGAAGAGGAAACGACGGACTGGGCAATCTGTCCGGCTTTGCTGGCGTTGTTGTTGTACAGACGGACGGCAATCTTGAGTTTGAGGGAGTTGGCCAGTTTCGCCCATTTGGCGGTGTCTCCACCGTAAATGATATCCTGGTTTCCTACCACAATCTGAGTGTCATCCTGGAAAATGCCGATGTACTTGTCCAAGTCGGCCACCAACTGGTCATACAGCGTTTCAACACTGTCATAAGCAGGGGTGAGGGGACCGCCATGGGTGTACTGGGCAGCCTCGGAGTACTGGATGTCGCCGTTGATGTCGCTGGCGTAGATGGCACCATAAACAGCCAGGACGCCGCACATGGCGGAATAGGCTTTAAGGTCCGTCTTGCCGGTGGACTCGATGTAACTGTCAATCTCGTTGCGGTAGGCCAGCATGGAGATGTAGTTGTTCTGCCAGTTGACGGCACCCATGGCATAGGAGTTCTCGCTATAAGAACCGGATGCCCCCATCTGGGACCAAACATAATATAGCGGAGCGTTGTAGAACCAATAAGTGTAGTCGTTGGCCTCGAAAATCATCATGGCCGTGGTGGCCAGATAAGAAGGCTCGGGAGTGGTAACCGCTGCCGGATCCTGGTTCTGTTCGGCAAACCGGTCACGGCAGGAAGTGAGACCTACCACCGCGAGCAGAGATACTGCAAGGAATATTTTATATGCTTTCATAGTATTTGCCTGAATTAGAATCTTGCGTTGATGGTGAAGGTGAAGTACGTGGTCACGCCCTGAAGGTTACGAACACGGAATTCGGAGGCGGCGGTACCGCGGACAGATTCCGGATTCTCCTTGTTAGGCATGGAGTTGAGAATGTAACCCAGGTTGTGTGCGTTAGCCTGGAGGGTGATACCCTGGCACTTGATAGCGTTGGCCCACTTGTCCGGGATAGCCCATGCAACAGACAGGTCACGGAAGGCGATATAGTTGAGTTTCTTGAACCAAGTATCGTCAACGACACCGTTGCCCCAGCTGTGGGTCAGATAATTCCAACCGGACTGGTGTGCGGGCTCAAGAATGCCCTTGTCTACGAGTTCCTGATAGGTCTCACCAGTGTCATACTTTCCGGTTCCAACCTGATAGTTACCGGATCCGTCTGCTTTGGGAACATTAGATCCGGACAGGAAGATACCGTTCGGAATTACGCCGTCATCGTAGGTCAAACCATCGGCCTTGGACGTATAAGTGATTCCGCCGTGGTCTTTGTCAGCACCACGCAAAGCGGTCTCAAGATAACCGTATGCGGTACCATAGTGGGAAGGATAGGAAGCCACGTAGCCACCGAAGCGAGCGTCGAAGGAAGCACGGATAGTCACTCTCTTGAAGCGGATGCCGGTGTTGATGGAACCCAGGAAGTCCGGAACGGAACTGCCGATTTCTTCCACCTTACCGCTTCTGCGGATATACGGGGAGTTATAAGCCACATTTCTGGCCCAACCAAGAACCTGCATGCCGGAGCCGCCGGTGACATTGCCGTCTTCATCGTAGGTGTAGTCTTTCATGGGCATCTTGTCAGACATCAGAATGCCGTAGGAACCACCCACTTTGGCTACGGAGCCGATACGGTAGTTACCATAGTCGGGGTCGCCCTGGAGTTTGATGTAGTCGGCCACAAGGTTGCTCAGTTCTACAATCTTGGACCAGTTCTTGGTGAAGGTGAAGTTGAGGTCCCAGGAGAAGTCCTTGGTCTCAACAGGGATGGTGTTCAAGGCCAGCTCGATACCGGTATTCTGGATGTTACCGGCATTGATGAAGGCGCTACGGGCACCGGAGGCGGTGGGCAGGGTCACGCTCATGATCTGATCACGGGTATTCTCCTTATAGAAGGTAGCGTCCAGGCCAATCCGGTTGTTGAACATGCGGTAGTCCACACCCACTTCCCAGGAGGTCTTGCGTTCAGGCTTGAGGTTCTGGTCGTAGATATTGCGAGGCATGGCCATGAAGTACTTGTCATTGCCATTCTTCAGCTGAGCCACGGAATAAGCCGTATTGATGATATACGGATCCGTATCGTTACCAACCTGGGCGATGGAAGCACGCACCTTGAAGAAGGAAATGCTCTTCGGGAGGTTGAAGGTCTCATGCAGCAGCCAGGATGCGCTGAAGGAAGGATAGAAGTAGGAGAAGTTACCGTGCTTGTCTGCGTAGAGCAGGGCGGAGGTCCAGTCATTTCGTCCGGTCAGTTCCAGGAACAGTTGGTCACGGAAGGAGGCCGTGGCTTGTCCTACCAGGGAGAACATGCTCTTGGTTCCGCTGATGGAACCGGAAGAATTACGGTCGTTACGGGAGTTCTTGATGAAATAGCGGTTGGGCACAATCAGACCACCTTCCGTATTCACGGACTGACTCTGAACGAAATTGTTGAAGTATTCTGCGCGGAGGAAACCGCCGATCTGCCAGTCCTCGTTGATTTTGTAATCAAAAATAAGGTTGGTATTCAGGTTGGTCTGTTCGCGGGTGACCTGAGAAAGAGCATAAAAACCGCTTGAACCGGTATTGGCATAGCCGGGGTCGGGGCGTTTGGTTTCCTGACGGGTGTAGTAGTAGTTGAAACTGCCGTCGGTGACCCATTTGAGCCAAGGGGTAAACTGAACGGTGAGTTTGAGGTTGGGACGGACAACCGTTTCCTTCTGGATGGTCTGATTCTCCCAGATACTCCACCAGATATTGCGGCCGGGGATGTTACCCCATTTGTCGCCGTAAGCCGCCTGGGCCAGACCGCCGTGGTCGCCTTTATACTTGTCACGGAAGTACTTAGCATTGTAAGTACGGTCCCAAGTGCCGCTGATGAATGCTTCGCCGATGTTGGGCTGGGCATTGCGGGGCTCGGAATTGGTGAAGTTCACAGAACCTTCCACTTCAATGTACTTATTCAACTTATGCGTAGCCTTCAAGAGCGTGCTGAAGCGGTTGAAGCTGTTGTTCGGAAGCGTACCGGTGCTATACTTCTCAGAGAGGGAAGCATAGATGGAACTCTTCTCGTTGCCACCGGAGAGGGTGATGTTGGTGTTGGTGTTGAAACCGGTCTGGAAAGCATCCAGAAAGTTGTTGGCATAGGCCTTGGAGTCAATGAGAGAGCCATCGTACCACTCCACTTTGTCGTACTCGTCAAAGCGCCAGCCATAGGCCACGCCTTCGCCGCCATAGTCGCGGGAAAGAGAGAGAAGAGAGGGGTATTTTCCGGTCTCGTCAAAGACCTGGGCGTGGTGGTTGTCACCGGGAATATCTGTCACACCAATGTAGGAAACATACTGGTTCCACAGACCGTCCATAAATACATTCTGGAAGCGAGGGCCGGAAGTCACCTTGTCAAAGCCGAGGGTCTGCGTGAAGGAAATACCCAGACCGCGGGAGCCACGTCCGCTCTTGGTAGTGATGATGATGGCACCGTTCAAACCGCGGGAACCGTACAGGGCGGTAGCGGCAGCACCTTTCAGCACGGAGACAGACTCAAAGTCGTCCGGGTTCAGGTTCTTGAGCTGGTTACCATAGTCCAGGTTGTCGGAGTCCCAGTCGGCGGAAGGGTCAATCACATCATTATCCAGAATGATGCCGTCCACCACAAAGATGGGCTGGTTGTTCTTGCCCAGGGTGGAAGCACCACGGATAAGGATTTTGTTACGACCGAACATACCACCATCGGAGCCGTTGATTTCCACACCGGCCACCTTACCCTGCAGGGCAGAGACGGGGTTGATGAGGTTCGGGTTCAGGTCCTCACTCTTGATTTCGGTCACAGCGTAACCCAGGGCCTTGGTGGAACGCTTGATACCGAGGGCGGTGACCACAGTGCCTTCCAGCATCTCGGAGTCCTCGGCCAGGATAACATTGACGGGGCCGCGGTTCCAGGCGATTTCCTGGGTGGCATAACCGATGCAGGAAAAGACCAGCACGTCCCCTTGCTTGACGCCGGGAAGGGAATAGGTGCCGTCCAAATTGGTGATGGCACCGTTCTGGGTTCCTTTTACCTGCACTGCTGCGCCGATGACGGGTTCACCGGACGCATCTTTCACAGTACCAGTGACCGTGTTCTGTGCAAAGGCATTGAAACCCATTGCCAGAAGCGTCACGATCATGGTCACTCTTAAAAAGAGATGTTTCATGTGCGATTGGTTTTAAGATTAATAATAGTATTTTTTGGGTTTAGGTAATCGGATTAGTCCTAATTAGGATTTGTTTTTCCTAAAAAGGAAGCAACTTCAGTTGTTTTTGGTTCCTAGGTTAAAATACAATGCGAAGATAGCTATAATTTTCAGAAAAAACAATCCAATTACTTAAAATGTGTTAGCCGGGGCCCCTTGTTCCGTTAGGACATTATCTGCCTCTCTTTTTTTATCGCCAGAAATGTAGTAATTTTGTAGAATATAATTAACTAACCGCCCTTATGAAACGTTTCCTCATCCCCGCCCTGCTGCTTCTTGCGGCAGCGTGCGCGCCCAAAACCCAGAATACGTTACCCCAGGTGCCCATCCGCACCTACAACGCCCCCAAGGCCGTCGGCCCCATCGTCATAGACGGCATCCTGGACGAGGCAGACTGGCAGAACGCCCCGCTCTCCGAGGCCTTTGCCGATATCCGCGGCGTGGACTTCGAGCCCAAGCCCGTCAAACAGACGCATATGAAGATGCTCTGGGACAACGAGTACCTTTACATCGCCGGCATCATCGAGGAAGACAACGTGACGGGATCCCTCACGGAGCACGACGCCATCATCTACCACGACAACGACTGGGAAGTGTTCATAGACCCGGACCAGGACTGCCGCTTCTACTTTGAGATAGAGCTGAACGCCCTGAATACGGTGATGGACCTGCTGATGGACCGTCCGTACCGCGAAGGCGGCAAGTTCTACCTTCCCTGGGACCTCAGGGGCCTTCAAACCGCCGTCCACGTGGACGGAACCCTCAACGACCCTTCGGACAAGGACAAGGGCTGGACCGTGGAGATGGCCATCCCCGTGGCTTCCCTCTGCGTAGAGTTCCAAACCCCGGAAGAGCTGCTCTCCAAAGACTGGAAGATCGGCTTCTCCCGCGTGGAATGGCTCAAGGAAGGCGGCCCGGAAGAGAACTGGGTCTGGAACCCCACGGGTCTGGTGGATATGCACCAGCCGGAAAACTGGGGAGTGCTGCATTTTGTAAAATAAACCATCCTATATGAAAAAGTTCCTGTTTATCGCCGCGGCGGCCGTGATGGCTGCCTGCAGCGCCCCGGTGGCTTCTGAAGACTATGCCGCCTTCGTGAATCCCAAGATCGGCACCGGCGGCCACGGACACGTGTTCGTAGGCGCCAACGTGCCCTTCGGCTTTGTACAGCTGGGCCCCACCAGCATCCCCCAGACCTGGGACTGGTGCTCCGGTTACCACGACTCTGACAGCACCGTCATCGGCTTCAGCCATACGCACCTTTCCGGCACCGGTATCGGAGACCTCTTCGACATTACGGTGATGCCCGTAATCGGCCCCACCACCCCGGCCCGCGGAACGGAGGAAGACCCTGAGAGCGGCGCCTGGAGCTATGCCGACCGCTCCAAGGAAGTGGCCGAACCCGGCTACTACAGCGTACCGCTCATCCGCTACAACATCACGGCCGAAATGACGGCTACCGCCCGCGTGGGCCTGCATCGCTACACCTTCCCGGAGGCCGATGACGCCGCCATCCTGCTGGACCTTCAGAACGGAGGCTGCTGGGATTCCGTCTATGATGCCGATGTACAGCTGGTGAAAAACGACGGAGGAGACATCGTCGCCCTCTGCGGCCACCGCTTCTCCCACGGCTGGGCCAGGAACCAGAAGC
Source organism: uncultured Bacteroidales bacterium (assembly GCA_900321655.1). GTDB lineage: Bacteria > Bacteroidota > Bacteroidia > Bacteroidales > UBA932 > Cryptobacteroides. Next base: position 9,507 of record ONWU01000018.1, on the reverse strand, counting down.
TCTTCTTCTGGGCCGCCTTCAACCGCGCCATCCCCGAGGTGGAATTCGAGAAAGACAAACTGTATACCCGCTGCAAGATCGGCCACACCAGCGCCGGAGACCAGATCCTGATGAAGGTAGCCCTCTCCCCCGTTTCCGTGGAAGGCGCCAAGGCCAATATGGCCGCCGAACTCCCCGGCTGGGACTTTGAAGCCGTGAAGGCCGATGCCCGCAGCGCCTGGAACAAGGAGCTGGGCAAGATGCAGATCGAGTGCAAGGACAAGGACACCCGCACCGTCTTCTACACCGCCCTCTACCACTCTATGATCGCCCCCAGTCTCTACAACGACGTAGACGGCCAGTACCGCGGTTCGGACGACGTGGTGCGCCAGGGAGACTTCCAGAACTACACCACCTTCTCGCTGTGGGATACCTACCGTGCCGCCCAGCCGCTGATGACCCTCATCCACCCCGAGAGGATGGACGACATCGTGAAAACCTTCTACAACATTTACAAGGAGCAGGGAGACCTCCCCGTCTGGCACCTGATGGGCAACGAAACGGACTGTATGGTGGGTAATCCCGGCCTCATCGTGTTTGCCGATGCCATCGTGAAGGGCTTCCGCGCCGGTCTCACGGACCAGCAGATCCTGGATGCGATGGTGACCACCGCCAATATGCCGGACCGCGGCCAGAACTTCCGCCTCACCTACGGCTACATCCCCGCAGACCTCTACCACGAGTCTGTGGCCAACGATATGGAATACGCCATCGCGGATGCCGCCCTGGCCAACGCCGCCGCCTATCTGGGCCAGGACAAGCTGGCCGCCGAATTCACGGAGCGCAGCCACTCCTGGAGACACTTCTGGGATCCCAAGACCCAGTTCCTGCGCGGCCGCAAGACGGACGGCAGCTTCACCGAGCCCTTCGACCCCATCTACTCCCGCCACGAAACCTCCGACTATACCGAGGGCACCGGCTGGCAGTACCTGTGGCTGGTTCCCCAGGATGTAGACGGCCTGGTGCAGCTGTTCGGCTCCGAGCAGGCCACCATAGCCAAACTGGACGGCCTGTTCGAGGCCCCGGACCACATCGAAGGTGAGAACGCTTCCCCGGACATCTCCGGCCTCATCGGCCAGTATGCCCACGGCAACGAGCCCAGTCACCACACCATCTACCTTTATTCCATGCTGGGCCAGCCCGACAAGGCGGCCGACCGCCTGCGTCAGGTATACAAGGAAATGTATTTCAACGACGTGGAAGGCCTTGCCGGCAACGAAGACGTGGGCCAGATGAGCGGCTGGTACCTGATGTCCTCCATGGGCTTCTACCAGGTGGAACCCGCCCTGCCGCGCTTCTGGTTCGGCGCTCCCCTGTTTGAGAAGATGGTGGTAAAGGTAGCTGGCGGAGACTTCACCATCACCGCCAAGGGCGTCACTTCCGGCAAAACGCACATCAAGAGCGTGAAACTCAACGGCCAGGCCTATGCCCTTCCGTACATCGAGTACAGGGACATCGTAGCCGGCGGAACCTTAGAATACATTATGGGAGAATAAATTATGAGTCCTCTGAAATTTGAACCCATCCTGAAGACCATCGTATGGGGCGGTGAAAAAATCGCCCCCTACAAAGGCATAGAAACAGACCAGAAACACATTGGAGAAAGCTGGGAACTCTCCGGCGTGGCCGGAAACGAGAGCGTGGTGGCCGAAGGTCCCCTGAAGGGAAAGACCATCGCCCAGCTGGTGAAGGAGTACAAGGGAGAACTGGTGGGAAAGCACGTCTACGAGAACACCGGAGACGAATTCCCGCTGCTGATCAAGTTCATCGACGCCCTCTCGGACCTCTCCATCCAGGTACACCCGAACGACGAGCTGGCCGCCAAACGGCACAACGGCTCCAAGGGAAAGACCGAAATGTGGTATGTGGTGGCGGCCGATGAAGGGGCGCACCTGCTGGCCGGCCTTACGGAGAAGATTACCCCGGAGCAGTATGCCGCCAAGGTGGCCGACGGCACCATCACCGACGTGCTGGCCCGCTACGACGTGCATCCCGGAGACGTTTTCTTCCTGCCCGCAGGCCGCATCCACGCCATCTGCGGCGGCTGCTTCATCGCAGAGATCCAGCAAACCTCCAACATCACCTACCGTATCTACGACTACGGCCGCCTGGGCCTGGACGGCAAGCCCCGCGAGGTGCACACCGAACTGGCCAAGGACGCCATCGACTACACCGTATACCCGGACTACCGCACCCACTACAGCCCCGAGCAGAACGAGGAGCAGGAAGTCGTCAGCTGCCAGTATTTCACCACCAGCATCTACGACCTCACCCTCCCCTACGCCAAGGACCTCAGCGACATAGACTCCTTTATGGTAGTGATGTGCCTATCGGGTGAAGGAACCCTGGAAGTGGACGGAGAGGAAGTTCCCGTCCGCCAGGGAGAGACCGTCCTAATCCCCGCTTCGGCCGATGATATCTGCTTCATTCCCGACGGCCAGATTAAAGTCCTTACCTCCTATATTCGATAATCCATTTATATTCAACGTTTTATAAACAAAGGGGTGCACCTGCAGGTGCACCCCTTGTTGCGCAAGTAGCTGATAAATAGCACATTAGTCGCTAAGGCCTCTGGCACGCATCAAGGCAGAGGGGTCGGGTTCGGCTCCTCTGAATTGTTTGTAGAGCACCATCGGCTCTTCGGAGCCGCCCTTCTCCAGGAAGGTCTGGCGGAAGGCCTTGGCGGTTTCGGGATTGAAGATGCCGTCGGCCTTGAACTTCTCCCAGGCATCCACGGCCAACACTTCGCTCCACAGATAGCCGTAGTAGCCGGCGCTGTAGCCGCTGCCCATAATGTGGTTGAAGTAGGTGGTGCGGTAACGGGGGATGATTTCGCCGATAAGGCCCATCTCGTCGCACACCTTGGTCTCGAAATCACGCACGCTCTGGGCGTCCGTGAAGGTAGAGAGCTGGGCCGATGAGAGTTCGTGCCACTTCATATCCAGGATGGAGGCGGCGCAGAGTTCGCCGGTCATGAAGCCCTGGTTGAACTTGAGGGCTTTCCGGATCTTCTCCACCAGGGCGGCCGGGATGGGCTCTCCGCTCTCCCAGTGGTTGGCATAGCAGGTGAGGATTTCCGGCACGAAGGCGAAGTTCTCGTTGAACTGGGAGAACATCTCCACAAAGTCGCGGGCCACGTTGGTGCCGCTCACATTGACATAGTGGCACTGGCTCAGGAAGCCGTGCAGGGCATGGCCGAACTCGTGGAAGGCCGTCTGCACGTTGTCCACGGTGAGAAGGCTGGGCTTGGCCTCGGTAGGATCCGCGCCGGGGGCCGGGAAGTTGCACACGTTCACGATGATGGGACGAACGCCGGCTTCCTGCTCGCGGAAATTGTTCATCCAGGCACCGCCGCGCTTGGTGGGACGCACATAGTAGTCCCGGTAGAAAATGCCGATCAGGGAGCCGTCGGCATCCGTAATCTTATAGGCTTTCACGGAAGGCTGGTACACCTCCACCTCTCCGGTCACCTCCTCGAAGTGGAGGCCGTAGATTTTCTCGGCGGCGGTGAAAACACCCTTCAGCACGCTGTCGGCCTGGAAGTAAGGCTTGGTCTGGCTCTCGTCCAGAGCATATTTCTGGGAACGGAGTTTCTCGGCATAGAAGCTCCAGTCCCAGGCCTTGATCGGGTGGCCGGCGATCTTCTCCATTTCCTTCACCTGCTCTTTGGCGCTGCGGATGGAGGCGTCCATGATGGGCTGCAGGAAGTTGTCCACGGTCTCGGGGGTACCGGCCATCTTGTTGGACAGCTGGTAGGCGGCGAAATTGGGATAACCCAGCAGTTCGGCCATCTCGGCCCTCAGGCGCAGGGTTTCCAGCACGATGGCGTTGTTGTCGTGCTCATCCCCGTGGTTTCCGCGGGTAGAGTATGCCAGGAATACTTCCTTTCTCTTCTCACGGTCCTCGCAGGAGCCCATAAAGTCGTAATATTCACTTACAGTGATGCCGGTCTTCTCCTTGAAGGCGTTGTTCTCGGCCAACAGATTCTGGCCGAATTTCTGGCTCAGGGTGGCCAGGCGGGTATTGATCTCCGCAAAGCGCTTCTTGGCTTCGGGCTCCAGGCCCACGCCGTTGCGGATGAAGCTCTCGTAGATCTTCTTCACAGACATCTGCTGCTCGCGGGTGAGGCTGGCGGAGTTCTCATAAACGGCTTTCACGCGGGCGAAGAGGTCCTCGTTCATCAGGATCTCGTTGGAGGCCTCGGTAATAAGAGGAGTCACCTCTTCCTCTATGGCCTGCATCTCGGGCGTGGAATCGCTCTCGGCCAGGTTGAAGAAAACGCCCTGTACCTTGTCCAGGATGGGGCTGGCGTGCAGGAAAGGCACAATGGTATTCTCGAAGGTGGGAGCCTCCGTGTTCTTCACGATGGCCTCGATATTGGCTTTCTGCTCTTCCAGACCGGCCTGGAAGGCGGGCATATACTGGTCTGGCGTAATCTTGGAGAAGGGAGCCGTTCCGTACGGGGTGTCCCACTCCTGAAGGAAAATGTTCCGGGGTTGCTGGTTACAGGCGCTAAGCATAGACAAAGCTGCAATAAATACTAATAGTTTTTTCATATGGGGATTGGATTAAATACGGCAGAAGATGCGGAAAGTGAAGCGCGAGGCGCTGAATTCCCTGTTCAGGAACGGGCGGAAACCCAGGGCCATGCCCAGCTGGCGCTTTTTGTCGAAGGTCCAGGTTTTTCCGGCCGACAGGTCCAGCAGCTGGTTGGGAACGTCCCGGACATAGCCGGCATCGGCAAACCAGGCGTTCTTGCTCCAGGATAGGCCGCCGTAGACGAAGGGGCAGGCAAAGCCGCTTCCCTCGCCGAAATGGCCGGCCGTCACCTGTCCCTGAAGGAACAGGTTGGGTACCACGAAGACAGGAAGCCGGAAACTCATCTCCAGGCCCGTGTGGATATCCTCCGACCTCAGGTACTGCTCGTAAAAGCCGGTGAGCTTGAAGTTGATGCCGTTGGTGTTGAACGCCAGGTTCACGTCGGAAGCGAAGACGGTGGGGATGGACGGCTGATAGCGGTAAAGGCCCGTATTGGCCGATAACAGCCAGGTGTGCGTCAGGGCCCAGGAAAGGCCCGCTTTGGCTGTATAGATGGCGCCCTTGCCGACAGAAGAGGTGACGTATCCTCCCCGGATGCCTGCGTGGAAGCCCACTTTTCCCACCGAGAGCTGGCCGCTGAGCCAGCCTTCGGCCCGGTTATCGCCCCGGGCGTCCCGCAGACCTTTCCGGCCGTCGGCTCCTCCGGACAGAAGGAAGTGCTTACTGGCTTTCCAGGAGAAACCGGCGGCGGCGTGGACGCTGCCATCGGCCTGGAATCGGCCTAAAACGGTGGTATAAGCCTGGAAACGATTGGAGGGAGTATAATCGTACCTGAGGAAGGAAACGGGCTCCTGATCCCGCATAAAAGCCACGCTCAGCTGATGGGCGCTGCCGAAGCTCTTGCCGGCGCCCACATAGACGGCATACGGGTCGAAGCCGGTCTTGTTCCAGCCGATGCCCGCGGCGTTGGCCGCCACGCTCCAGCCTCCCGCCAGGGGTCCGGAACCATAGGCGGCATCGGCCCTGAGGCCGTAGAGATCTGTATCCGTCACCAGCGAGCCCATAAAGCCCGTGCGGAAGCGGGATGCCGTGGCCGATATTTCCGTGACGCCGTTGGCTCCGCCGAGGGCCGTCTCGGAGACACCTCCTCCGGAAGTGAATTTGTTGTCCCTGAGGGCTTCGGACAAGAAGGTGGAAGCGGTGGGATCCACTTCGTCCATTCTCACGCCGGCCAGCAGGATTTCCTCGTCCATCAGATGGACCACTCCCACGTCGGAAGCATTCAGAGAGCGCAGATAGCCTTTGACGTTCCGGTGGATATCCGTAGAGCCCACAGGAATGTCTTCCCAGCTGTCTCCGGCTTTGTTGATTTCCGAAAGCAGCACGTTGAACACGTTCTTCACGCGGCCATCGGCCACCGTTACGGGGAGACGGTTCTCCAGATAACCGGTTGCCAGGAACACCAGGGTGTAGGTGCCGTCCGGCACTTCTTCAAGCAGGAAGGAGCCCTTTGCGTCCGTGAGGACTTCATCCAAGAGGCCCACACCCGTTACCAGGCGCACGCGGGCGTGCTCCAGGGGGTAACGGTCTGTCTTGGACAGGACGCGTCCTTTCACGCCCCCCGTAGGGGTGTTCGCCAGTAGCAGGGCCGTCCACAGCAAGGCGGCGAGGACACTCAGAAAACGCTTCACGCTATCTCGTAATTTCTATGAATGTGGGATAATGGTCGGAATAGCCCTTGATGAACTTGCCGTTGGAGAAGGTGCGGAAAGGCAGGCCTTTGTACTGCCCGCTCTGCTGGGTCATATAGGGCTTGGAATAGACCACACCGTAGTATTTGCCCATTTTGCCGATGCGGAAGCCCTTGCCGTTCACCAGGGAGTTGCTCACCAGGATGCAGTCGAAGATATTGGGGTCTCCCCTGTAATAGAGGGAGCCGATGCCGTCGTCCAGCATCTCCCAGAAGGGGTTGAAGAAGTCTCCGGACTTCACCTCGGAGAGGTTGCGGCGGCCGTGAAGGTGCTGCGACAGGGAGGCATCGGCCGGATTGTCGTTCATATCTCCCATCACTACGCATTTGATGCCGGCGTATTTCTGCTGCATCTGACGGGCGTGGTTGTACACGATTTCGGCCGCACGGGCCCTCAGGTCCTGGCCCTTGTCTCCCCTGCGGGAAGGGAAATGACATACGTAGAAGGCGAAGTGCTCGCCGTCGATGGTTCCGTGTACCATCAGGACGTCGCGGGTGCGGAAGTCTTCCTGCTCCTTCTTATTATAGGTGGTAATGGGAATCTTCGTATTGAAATCGTAAGGGATGGCGGCACTCTCGATGAACTTGAAGCGGGCGGGGTTGTACAGCAGGGCGCAGTCTATGCCCCGGCGGTCCGGGCCCTCGATGTGCACTATCTTGTAGTTGGCATTGGCGATGGCCGGCTCTTTCACCAGGTCTTCCAGCACGTGGCGGTTCTCCACCTCGGCCAGGCCCAGCACCGTGTGCCACATCCCGTTGTCCTTGTGCATATCCGCAATCACGCGGGCCATGTTCTGCAGCTTGACGGCATACTTGTCGGCCGTCCACTCGTTGGCTCCGTCGGGCAGGTACTCGTAGTCGTTCTTGCCCTGATCGTGCACGGTGTCAAAGAGGTTCTCCACATTGTAGAACCCGATGATGTGCCGTTTGTCTTTCTTCTTGGCGCAGCCCTCGACGGGCAGCAGCAGCACCAGCGCTGCCAGAAGGAGGATATATCGTTTCATTCTATTTCAGATTCCAGAAGGGAACGTCCTTGGGGTTCTGGGCCTTGACGACAGAGGCCTTCTCAGACGGGAGATTCACGAAGAAAGTCATTCCGGTCTTGGCTTCCAGGTCCTTGAGGGACATGGCGTAGTCCTTGATATTGCCGGAAGCGATCTTGTTGTTTCCGTCGGGGTGGATTTCGTGCTCCATATAGAAGCCTGCGCCGATGTATTCACCCTTGCTCAGACGGAGCACGGCCTTGTAGTAGGCCTTGGGGATGGAAACCATCGTGCCATTATGGTCACTTACCTTCTCGCAGGTGTTATCCACAATACAGCCCGTTACCACATACAGGGAGTCCGTGCTGTTGCCAGAAGAACTCCAGTTACGAACGGCTGTCTCCAAGTTGCCCCAGATACCACCGTTGAACTTGGATTCCTGAGGAGTTACGTTGGAGGTGTAGAAGGTTTGCATATTCACCATAGCGCCTCCCAGGCGGTCGGCCGAGGGAACCTGGTGGCCACGGCTGAGAACCACACCGGGAGCATAGGTGCTCCACTTGTAGCTGCCTCCGGTAGATACGTCCGTGGTCTTCACAAAAGGATCTGACTGCCAGGCCTGGTTGGTGGGGACGATGTTGTCGTAGCGCTTGACACGGCTCTTGGCAAACTGGTCATACAGCGGATAGGCTACCCAGCTGGCAACCATTCCTTCCTTGTTATAGGAGAAAGAGTAGTTACGCACCCGGTCAAAGCGGAGGATGGCCGTGTGGATGTAGTAATTATCGGGGTTGTCCACCTTGGGCAGTTCCATCCAGCCGGGAACGCTCTTGTACTGGTCTCCGGCATCGTCCGGAAGAAGGGTCTGACGGTCGTAGGATACGGTTACATTGGTGATTTCCCAGGTGGGGGCCACCTCGGGCGTGCTCGTGTATACAAAGGCAAACTTGATCTTCTTGCCCTTGAAGGCACTCAGGGAAATGTTGCCGCTCTGGGCCAGTTCGAAATAGCTGTGGGTCACCAGCCACTTGGGAAGCTCACGGTCTTTCCAGGTGGTGCCGCCGTCCTCGGAGACCTTAATGGAGAAATAGTCCTTGGGGGCTCCGCTGGTTACGTAAGCGAAGGCGTGGTCGAAGTACAGGTTGGCATCTGTGTAGTTGGTGAGGTCTATCAGCGGGGATACCAGCCAGCTTTCGGCCTTGTAACTTGCTCCGCCGCTTCCTTCAGAGGCCGATGCCTGGGCGCCGTACTTGGCGTTATCACCGGTTTCTACCTTCCAGATGGCTTTGGTAAAACCACCTTTATCCTTGTCCACGATGGTAAAATCACCCAGGCCCTTGGTGAAGTCCTGATGCAGGACAATGGCCGGAGTGTTCTTCTGGGAGGAACCACTCTCCACCACCCGAAGAGGGATTCTCTTTATTACAAGCCATAAGGGAGGCGGCAGCCGCCATCGCCAGGAAAAGATGATGCATATTCATAGTGTATACTGTTTTAGTCAACCTACAAAGATAACCATTTGTTGGAAAGAAAAAAAGCGGCCCGGGAAACCGGGCCGCTTGAACATACATTTCAAGGACTATTCAGAAAGAGTTACTTTCTTAAACTGAACATACTTGTTGGAAGTTTCTGTTACAGTAACATTATAAACAAGCTTGAAATAGCAATTTTTCCAAGACTTGCCTTCAGGGCGAGCAAAAGTGCAGGTTGCGTCGGCGGTAACAGTACCCGTAAGTTCTGAGATAGGAGAGGAGAAATCCTCATTGGCAGACACAATCAGTTTCAAACTGTTAACACTCGTAACAGTGATGCTACCGTGTTCTACAGCAACAGAAGCAACGTCGAGGCCGACCTTGGTCTTGGTGAAGACCAAGCGGTCAGTATTTTCAATACTCTTTCCACCAATTCTCCAGGGCTCGGTAGTAACATTACCACCAAAAATCCAGGTAATCTCGTTCTGAGTTACTTCTGCCGTTTCATTGTAATTGTTATTACCGTTCTCAACTTTAGCGGCACCGCTGAGAACAACAGTATTCTTCTCTTCTTCACCACCGCCTTCTCCGGCAGCTTCGTGGGAGACGTACATACCGCCACCGACCTGGTTCAGGCCCTTGTAGGAAGTACGGTAACCGATGATGGTCATCGTGTCGCCTTCCTTCACACCCAGGGTGCCGAACTTCTTGGTCTCACCGCCAA
>ONWU01000012.1 GCA_900321655.1 uncultured Bacteroidales bacterium | reverse complement strand
ACCGTGGTCAACGTGGCCGATGGTACCGATGTTGACATGCGGTTTGGTTCTCTGGAATGTTTCTTTTGCCATAGTTTTATTATTGTTTAAACAATTGTTGCGTTTAAAAGGGCCTTAACCCAAAAAAAGAGCCGGTGATGGGAATTGAACTCATGACCTCATCCTTACCAAGGATGCGCTCTACCCCTGAGCTACACCGGCTTAATATATTTGCTGGAGCGGAAAACGAGGTTCGAACTCGCGACCCTCAGCTTGGAAGGCTGATGCTCTACCAACTGAGCTACTTCCGCAGGAAAAGTTGGTGGGAGGTGGTGGACTCGAACCACCGAACCCTGAGGGAGCGGATTTACAGTCCGCCGCAATTGCCACTATGCGAACCTCCCATTGGCTTTATCAATATTTCAAAGCTCTTTCGAGCCGATAGAGGGATTCGAACCCACGACCCCGAGATTACAAATCACGTGCTCTGGCCAACTGAGCTATATCGGCGCTCACGAATCCTTCATCGCTGAAAGGACTGCAAAGGTAGATACTTTTTTTGAATTCACCAAACTTTTTTACAAGTTTTTCATCATCTCCTTAAGCAGTTCCAGAAGAGATTCTGTATCCATGCCGCAGGCGGCCCGCTGGCCTTTCTGAGTATCCTGTGCTATAAAGCGGTCCGGAATGCCCACTCCCTTGATGAGAGGAGCATCCTTTCGGGGAGCAAAATATTCACTCACAGCGCCATAAAGGCCTCCCTTCAGGGTACCGTCTTCTACGGTGATGATGGCTTTGAAATGCGCCGCCTCCTCCAGGATCTCCTGATCCAGGGGCTTGAGGAAACGCACATCGTAGACGGCCGGAGCCTTTCCGCTTTCGGCCTGGAAAAGCCGGGCGGCTTCCAGGGCGCGGTTCACCACGGGACCCAGTCCCAGGATGGCAACGTCCTCTCCTTCCAGGAGTTTCTCTCCCTTGCCGATGGGAAGCGCCTGGAAAGGAACATCCTTCCACGCCACGCCCTCCCCTATCCCGCGGGGATAGCGGATGATCAGCGGTCCTCCGGCGAGCGACAGTCCGGTATACATCAGCTGCCTGAGTTCCACCTCATTTCGCGGGGCCGATATCATCGTACCCGGAATGCTGCGGTAGGCCGCCAGGTCAAAGCATCCGTGGTGCGTGGGGCCGTCCTCCCCCACCAGACCGGCCCGGTCGAAGCAGAACACCACCGGAAGGTTCTGAAGAGCCACGTCGTGGATAATGCAGTCATAGGCCCTCTGGGAGAAGGAAGAATAGATATTGCAATAGGGTTTCATCCCTGCAGCGGCGAGGCCGGCAGAGAAGGTTACGGCGTGTTCTTCTTCTATACCCACATCAAAGAAACGCTCCGGAACGGCTTTTTCCAGCAAATTCATGCTGGAACCCGAAGCCATGGCCGGCGTTACGCCCACCACCCGGGAATCCCGGTGTGCGAGGTCCACCAAGGTTTGTCCGAACACATCCTGGTAGCGGTCTGCAGGATATTCCGTCTTCACGCGCTCTCCCGTAACCGGGTTGTAGCGGCCGGGGGCGTGCCACACGGTGGGGTTGGCTTCCGCAGGGGGATAACCGGCCCCCTTGCGGGTGTGGATGTGCAGCAGGCGCGGCCCGCGGAGATTTCTCAATCTCTCCAGCGTATAAATCAGCTGCTCCAGGTCGTTCCCGTCTATGGGGCCGAAGTAACGGAGGCCCAGGGATTCAAACAGGGCGCCACCGCTGCCTCTGACCAGGTTGGACTTGGTATCGATAACCCTCTTCTGCACCCAGTCCCGGGCCTTGCCGTCTCCCAGGGAGTTCCACACCTTGTTCTTGACGCGGTTGTAGAAGGGATGGGTGGTGACGCTGAGAAGGTAATCGTGCACTCCTCCGATATTCTTGTCGATGGAGATGTTGTTGTCATTCAGGATAATGAGGATATCCGCTTTGGAAGAGCCGGCATTGTTAAGGCCCTCCCAGGCCAGTCCTCCGGTGAGGGCGCCGTCTCCGATGATGGCCACCGAACGGTCTTTCTTGCCCAGCATCCTCGCCGCCTCGGCAAAACCCAGGGCGGCCGATATGGACGTGGAGGAATGCCCGGCGCCGAAAGCATCGTACGGGCTTTCATCCCGCTTGGGGAAGCCGCTGATGCCCTCCAGGGTGCGGTTCTTCCGGAACAGTTCCTTTCGGCCCGTCAGAATCTTGTGCGCGTAGGCCTGGTGGCCCACGTCGAAGACAATCTTGTCCGAAGGCGTATTATATATATAATGTAAAGCAACGATGAGTTCTACGGCACCCAGGCTGGAACCCACGTGGCCGGGGTTCACAGCACAACACTCCACAATGAACGAACGAACTTCTTCGCACAGCTTAATCAGCTGTTCTTTAGAGAGTTTCCGTAGATCTTCAGGCGAATTTATGTGGTCTAGAATCTCGTACATATCGTACAAAGATACATATTTTTCCGAATAAACTATCGGTTGGGCTGGTCCAGCTGGAGCTCGGGATGCTTCACGGCATCCCGGTGGAACAGCACGGCCACCAGGACGGCCAGCACACAGAGGGCACTGAACATAATCTCCACGTGCACAGGCCCTTCGGCCCCTTTCCCCAGGATCACGCCCGAGAGCCACTTGAAGCTGAGAAGACCCAGGTTCTGCACCCAGTTGATGAGGGCGTAGGTGGTGCCCAGCACCTTGTCCGGAACAATCTTCGGGACAGAAGGCCACAGCGCGGCGGGAACCAGCGAATAGCCAAAGCCCAGGAACACCATGGCCAGGTATCCCCAGAAGGGAACGCCGGAAGGAGCAAAAGCCAGCAGGGCGTGAGCGATGAGCGCCAGCACGGCACCCGCCATCATCCAGCGGGTACCTTTCCCCACCTTGTCCACCAGAATGCCGAACAGCGGGGCAAAGATCACCGTAGAGAACGGCAGCATGGAAATCATCCAGCCGGCCGTCTGGGCCGGAATGTCAAAACGGGGGATGAGGATGGCTCCCGCAAACTTCTTGAAGGCGATGACGCTGCTGTAGAACAGCACGCACAAAAGGCCCAGGAGCCAGAAATTGCGGTTTCCCAGCACATGGAGGATGTCGGAGAAGCGGAACTCGTCCTCCGGGGCTCCGGCCGGTGAGGAAGCGCTGTCGGGGGTCTTCCCTTTCAGGGGATCCACTTCTTCCTTCCGGCTTTTGCCGGCCGATGCATCCAGCGCCACGAATACGGCCCACAGCAGAAGGCCCAGCACCATCAGGCCCATTCCCACCACGGCGGGACGGGCGGTTTCGGAGAGGGTATAGACGTGCCCGGCCTGCTGCTGCACCAGCCGGGGAGAAAGCACCAGGGCGAAGGCCGTGCCCAGACGGGCGATGGCCAGCTGGATGCCCATGGCAAAGGCCATCGGCCCTCCCTTGAACCAGCGGGCGATGCTGCGGGTTACGGCCGTTCCGGCAATTTCACTACCCAGGCCGAAGAGCATCACGCCCACATAGGCCACGGTAAGGGAAGCCGAAGAGCCGCTCAGGAGGGCCCAGGTTACCAAACCGGCCCCACCGGCCATCATCGCCACGAAGATGGAGCCCGAAATGCGGACGCCCCATTTGTCCAGCAGGATGCCTCCCAGCACCAGGCCGCCGAACACGCACAGGACACTGTAACCGCTGGCGTACAGCCCGTACCCGGCCGCATCCCAGCCCAGCTGCGTGAGCGAAGGGTCTTCGAACAGATACGAGATGCTGGAGAACATATCGTCAAAGTAGTACGATGCGAACATCGGTACTACCAAACAGGCCAGCACTATCCAAGATGCTGACCTGTAGAATTTCTGAGCTGCGGGAGAGGTCATTACTCAGCCGTTATGTTAGGCAGCTCCAGTCCCAGTCCTTTCTTTCTGTCCACTACCTTGAGGACCAGGCCCAGCACCAGGGCGGCGACGCCCAGCAGGGCCAGCATCACCAGCGGAGCGGTGTAGTTGAACTGAGTAGGATCCGTCACGCCCGGATTGGTCTTGTCCAGCACCTTGCCGATGAGCATAGGGAACAGCCACAGGCCGATGTTCTGGATCCAGAAGATGAGGGCATAGGCACTGCCGATCACCTTGGAGTCCACCAGCTTGGGAACGGAAGGCCACAGGGCGGCGGGAACCAGGGAGAAGCTGGCGCCCAGCACCAGGATCGTCACATAGGCCACGATGACCCCGCCCAGGTCGTTGCCCTTGAAGGCGGGCAGCACGAAGGCGAAGGTAAGGTGACAGGCAATCAGGAGGATGGAACCCAGCACCAGCATGGATGCGCCCTTACCCTTGTGGTCCAGGTAGTTGCCCAGGATGGGGGTAATGAGCACGGCCAGCAGCGGGAACACGGCAAAGATAGCCTCGGCGCTCTGGCGCATATAACCCATATAGCAGTATACGATGAGGGACACGATGGAAATACCCAGCAGGATATACTGGTTGGTCTTCTTTTTCTGGAAGTTGCTGGCGAAACCGGCCGCAGCCACAACCAGCATAATGAAATACTGGATAAGGGTAACGTGGGAACTGGCCCAGAACGAGCCGGCATCCGGCAGTTCCAGGGAAAGGTTGCACTGCAGCATATTCACGGCGTACTTCTGGAAGGGGAAGATGGCCGAATAATACAGTACGCACAGCAGGGCCACGATCCAGAAGCCGCCGTCGGAAAGGATCTTGCCGATATCGCTCACCTTGAAGGGATCGTCCTTCTCCTCGGCCTCACCCGTCTGCTCGTCCAGCTTCTTGTCCATAAAGAAGTACACGATGGTCATAATGAGGGCAATGCACATAAGCACCACGCCGAAAGCCACGCTGCGGGAAACATCCACGTGACCGCCCAGCTTGGCGAAGAAAGGGCTGAAAATCATACAGGTGGCCACACCCAGCCGGGCCAGGGCCATCTCGGAACCCATAGCCAGGGCCATCTCACGGCCCTTGAACCACTTCACAATACCGCGGCTCACGGTGATACCGGCCATTTCGCAGCCGCATCCGAAGATCATAAAGCCGCAGGCGGCCAGTTTGGCCGATGCGGGCATTCCGCGGTAGAAGGGCGAAACACCCAGCTCGTCAAAGACCGGGATATAATTAAGGTTGTTGTTGAACCAGGTCTCCAGGCCGCTGCCCATAAAGGATTCACTCACGGCGTACCACTTGATGCAGGCGCCCACCAGCATGACGGAGGCACTGAGCACGGCGGTGAAGCGAACGCCCATCTTGTCCAGGATGATACCGGCGAAGATGAGGAAAAACACAAATACATTGAGGAACACCTCGGAACCCTGCATAGTACCGAAAGCGGTGGAATCCCAGCCGCGGGTTTCCTGCATCAGGTCCTTGATGGGGGACAGGATGTCCATGAAGATGTAACTGCAGAACATCGCCATAGCCAGCAGCAGAAGGGCTGTCCAGCGCATGGCGGCCGAGTCACGGAGGGTTTTTTGAATGGTTTCAGACATATCGTGAATCTTATTATTGTCTTTTGAAGCCGCTAAATTAATAAAAATTATCCAATTGGCCGGTTTTTTGCTGCAAAAAGCCAACCGTGTGGAACTGTTTTTCGTCAGATAATTGAAATTTTATTTGCAGAATAAAAAATCTGTATTAACTTTGCAGTGTAATAGAATACTAATACAGCAGCAAAAATGGCCCTCATCGAGCTAAAAGAACTTAACAAGACCTACAACAACGGGCAGCCCCTGCACGTGCTCAAAGGCATTGACCTGAGCATCGAAAGGGGTGAATTCGTGTCCATTATGGGTGCTTCCGGCTCCGGCAAGTCCACGCTCCTGAACATCCTGGGAATCCTGGACAACTACGACACCGGCACCTACACCCTGGACGGCAAACTCATCAAGGACCTCACAGAGAGGCAATCGGCCGATTACCGCAACCGGATGATTGGCTTTATCTTCCAGAGCTTCAACCTCATCAGCTTCAAAACCGCCGTGGAAAATGTAGAGCTTCCCCTTTATTATCAGGGAGTTCCGCGCCGCAGACGTCGCGAACTGGCTATGGAGTATCTGGACAAACTGGGCCTCACGCCCTGGGCCACCCACTTCCCCAACGAAATGTCCGGAGGACAAAAGCAGCGCGTCGCCATCGCCCGCGCCCTCATCACCCATCCCCAGATTATCCTGGCCGATGAGCCTACCGGCGCCCTGGATTCCAAGACCAGCGTGGAAGTAATGCAGCTTCTGAAACAGCTGAACCAGGAAGAAGGCATCACCATCATCGTGGTCACCCACGAAAGCGGCGTGGCCAACGAGACCGACAAGATCATCCATATCAAGGACGGGATCATCGGCCAGATAGAAGAAAACATCCACCACGATGCCTGGGGCGGTCCCCTTATGAAATAATGAGAATAGAAATTATCCACGAAATTGCCAGTTCCCTCCGGAACAACAAGCTCCGCACGGCCCTCACGGGTTTTGCGGTGAGCTGGGGCATTTTCCTTCTCATCGCCCTTCTGGGAGCCGGCAACGGCCTGATGAATTCCTTTATGGGGAATATGCAGGAGTACATTTCCGAGAGTGTCACGGTGGAAGGATGGCGCACCTCTATGCCGTACGCCGGATACAAGGAAGGCCGCGATATCCAGCTGGACCAGACAGACCTTGACTACACCCAGGCTCCCCGCTGGCAGGGTACCATTGAAAACGTATCCCTCGCCACGGCCTTCACCAGCGCCACGCTTTCCCTCAATGGCTTATCCGTTGCCGGTTCCCTCCGGGGAGTTATGCCCGAATACCAGCAGCAGGAAAAAATCAGGATGGCTGCCGGCCGTTTCCTGAATCCGGACGATGTCCGCGAAAACCGCAAATCCATTGTGGTGAGTTCGGCCCAGGCCAAGGAACTGCTTCCCAAGAATCCGGAGAAGCTGGTGGGCCAATGGATCAACACCGGAAGCGTAGCCTTCCGGGTGGTTGGGATCTACAGCACCGACGAATCCAATATGACCCGCCTGTGTCCCATACCCTACTCTACCTACAAGGGAATCTACGACCCTTCCGACAAGGTTGAGGCCATCTCCTTTACCGTAAACGGGCCCAATACGCTGGAAGAGCACCGGGCTTTTGAAAAAAATTATACCGCCGGCATCAAAGCCCGGCACCACATAGCCCCCGATGACAACCGCGGCCTCTGGGTTAACAACGGCTACACCGAAAACCTGCAAATGCATAAAGCTTCCCGGATGATCCGCACGGCCTTATGGATCCTGGGCATCCTCACCCTGGTGAGCGGCATCGTAGGGGTGAGCAACATCATGCTCATCACCGTGAAAGAGCGCACCCACGAGTTCGGAATCCGGAAGGCCATCGGTGCCAAACCCGGAGCCATCCTCAAACTGATCATTGCAGAAAGCATCAGCATCACCGCCGTATTCGGCTACATCGGAATGTTTATGGGAATGGTGGCCTGCCAGATAATGGACAAGACCGTGGCCCAGGATGTGGTGAACATCGGCGGAGAAGAAATCCGGATGCTGGTGAATCCCAATGTGGGACTGGACGTGGCCCTGGAAGCCACCCTGCTGCTTATTGTCGCCGGAACCCTGGCCGGGGCCATCCCCGCCTGGAAAGCGGCACGTGTTAAACCCATAGAAGCATTGAGGGCCGAATGATGAAAAAGTGGTTTGATACAGATACTTTCCGGGAAATCCTGGACAGCCTCCTGCGGAACAAGAGCCGCAGCTTCCTCACCGGATTCGGTGTGTTCTGGGGCGTCTTTATGCTGATGCTCCTCACCGGCGGCGGGCAGGGATTCAAACAGCTCCTGGTGCAGAACTTTTCCGGTTTTGCCCAGAACACCTGCATTGCCTTTGCCAACAGTACGTCCAAGCCTTACAAAGGCTTCGAGAAAGGCCGCACCTGGAACCTGGACTACGACGATGTGGACCGGCTCAAGGCGATGATTCCCGAACTGGAAACCGTCACCCCGTCCGTCAGCCTTTGGGGCAAGAGCGTCTCGCGCGGCGAAAACGTCTCTTCCCGCGCCGTAGTCAAAGGCGCCCGGCCCGATTATGCCAATATCGAGACCCCGCAGATCAAATATGGCCGATGGATCAATGACGCCGACAACCTGCAGGAGCGAAAGGTGTGCGTGATCGGCCGGCGTATCTATGAAGAACTCTTCCCGGAGGGAGGCTCCCCGCTGGGCGAGCGCATCAGCATCGAAGGCAGTTACTATACCATCGTGGGCGTAGACTGGAGAGATAACAACAGCATCAGCATCAATGGCCGCGCCAGTGAGGCGGTAACCATTCCCCTCAACCAGGCCAGAAGGGCCTATAACCTGGGAAATACCGTGCATATGCTGTGTTTCACGGCCAAGCCGGGCATTACGATGAGCGATGTTACGCCGCGGGTGCAGGAGCTGATTGCCCGGAAGCATTATATAGACCCCACCGACGACCAGGCTCTTTTCCTGCTCAACACGCAGCTCCTTTTCGGAATTGTGGACAATCTGTTCAAGGGCGTCAACTTCATTGTATGGCTCATCGGCCTGGGCACCCTGCTGGCCGGCGTCATCGGCGTTTCCAATATCATGATGGTGAGCGTGAAGGAACGCACCACGGAGATTGGCATCCGCCGCGCCATCGGCGCCACGCCCAACCAGATCCTGAGCCAGATTATTTCCGAAAGTATCGTCCTTACGCTGGTGGCGGGGCTGTCGGCCATCGTATTCAGCGTGCTGATATTACACGGCGTAGAACTGGGGATGACGGAAGATGGTATGCTGAAAGCCCCCTTCCAGGTGCCCTTCTGGACGGCCATCCTGGCCGCCTCCCTGCTTACCGTGCTGGGCGTTGTAGCCGGTCTTATGCCGGCCGCCCGTGCTATGCAGATCAAGCCTGTGGACGCTATGAGAGATGAATAATAAATAGTTGTTAGTTATATGAAAAAGTTTTTCCGAATCCTGATGATTGTTGTGGTGGCCGCCGCCTTCGTGGGCACTTTCGCCTACCTGTTCAAGCGGTCCCAGCCCAAAGAAATTGTGTATGAGGAGCTCACGCCCGAAATGGGCACCATCTCCAAATCCACCGTGGTCACGGGCAAGATCCAGCCCCGCGACGAAGTGAACGTGAAACCCCAAATCAACGGCATCGTGGCCGAGGTGTACAAGAAAGCCGGCGAGATGGTGCAGCAGAACGAGGTGATTGCCAAGCTGAAGGTGATTCCGGATATGAACCAGCTGTCGTCGGCCCAGAGCCGCGTGCGCCTGTCTGAAGTGAACCTCAAGCAAGCCCAGGTGAACTACGACCGTGAGAAGAAGCTCTTCGACCAGCAGCTGGTGAGCGCCGAATCCTTCGAGAAGGTATCCCAGGCCCTCAAACAGGCCCAGGAAGAGCACTCCATCGCCAAAGAGACCCTGGAGATTGTGCGGGACGGCGTTTCATCGGCCAACAAGAGCGGCAGTACCACCCTTATCCGTTCCACCATTTCCGGTCTTATCCTGGACGTGCCGGTGAAAGTGGGTAATTCCGTCACGATGTCCAACACCTTCAACGACGGTACCACCATCGCCACGGTGGCCAATATGGACGACCTCATCTTCGACGGCAACATCGACGAGACGGAAGTGGGGATGCTGCATATCGGCCTGCCCGTTCGCATCACCGTGGGTGCCCTGAAGGACCTTTCCTTCGACGCCGCCCTGGAATATATCGCCCCCAAGGCCACCGTTTCCGGCGGCACCAACCTCTTCGAGATCAAGGCATCCGTACAGGTTCCCGGCGACGTCACCATCCGCAGCGGCTACAGCGCCAATGCCGAAATTGAACTGCAGCGGGCCGAGAACGTCCTCACCATTGAGGAAAGCGCCCTTCAGTTTGAAGGTGAAGACACCTTTGTCTACGTGATGGGGGCCGAAGGGTATGAAAAGCGCCCGGTGGTTACCGGCCTCTCCGACGGCGTAAAGATTGAAATCAAGGAAGGGCTCTCTACTTCCGACAAGGTTCGCGGCCCTCAGATCATTAACAGCAAGTAAGTTACTATGAAAACGCTCCTGATTGCCCTGGCGGTTCTCACCGCCCCTACGGACTCCCTGCCGGATTTCTCGCACCCCTGGACGCTCCAAGAATGCGTAGACTGGGCTATGGACCACAACCTCACCGTAGCCGGAAGTGAACTCACGGTAGAGGGACGCAAGATTGATAACCAGACGGCCCAGATGTCCTGGCTGCCCTCCGTGGGAGGATCGGCCAGCCAGAACTGGAGCTTCGGCCGTGGCCTGGGTGGCAACAACACCTACGAAAAGGGAAACAGCTCTTCCACCAGTTTCTCCCTCAACTCCTCAATGACGCTGTTTGACGGCCTGGCCACGCCCCGCCGCATCCAGCTGGCCAAGCTGAACCTGGAAGCCGCCACGGCAGACCTCCAGAAGGCCCGCGATGACATCAGCGTCCAGGTGGCCCAGGCCTATGTCCAGATCCTGTACAACTATGAAATCCGGGAAGTGGCCCGTCGTCAGGTGCAGATAGACTCTATGCAGGTGGCCCGCCTGCAGGGGATGTTCGACACCGGACGCGCATCGGCCGCCGAGGTTTCCCAGCAGAAGGCCACCCTGGCCCAGAGCCACGTGACGCTGGTCAATGCCGAGAACAACATCCGCACGTCCCTCCTCACGCTGGCCCAGCTGCTGGAACTCCCCGGCTGGGACGGCTTCCACGTGTATCGGCCCAAGGTCACTTTTGAATCTTCCTATCTTCCCAGCCCGGACGATATCTACGCCGACGCCGTGCAGGTGCGCCCGGCCATCCACGCCGAGCAGATCCGCCTGGAAGGAGCCAAAAAGCAGATCCAGATTGCCAAGGCGGCCCGTTACCCCAGCCTCTCCCTCAGCGGTGGCCTGGGAACCAACTACTACACTTCCTTCGCCACCCGCGGCTTCTGGGACCAGCTCAACTCCAACTTCAGCCAGCACGTGGGCCTGTCCCTGAACATTCCCATCTTCAACAAACTGACTCTGAGGAATCAGGTGCGTTCCGCCAAGGTGCAGTACCACAACCAGGAACTGCAGCTGCTCCGCGTACAGCACGCCCTGTATAAGGAAATCCAGCAGGCCTGGAACGCGGCCGTAGCCTCCCGGGCCAAGTATGCCGCCTCCCTGGAAGCCGCGGCCGCGGCCGAAGACGCCTTCCAGCTCACCAAGGCCAAATACGAGAACGGCAAAGCCACCACCACCGAATTCAACGAAGCCCTCACCCGTCTGGTGAAGGCCCAGTCAGATTCCGTCCAGGCTACTTACGAGTGCCTGTACCAGACTTCGTTGGTAGATTTCTACCGCGGAGGCCAGTTGAAACTGTAGGGCCCGTTGTTGGGTCCTCCCCTCTCCGCCGCAGCAAGCACTTTCATGAAAAAACGCTTGCTGCGGCGTTGTGTGTGACGTGACAGCAAGCGAAAAGTGTCAAAAGTGCGGGGCGCGGTGTAAGGGGCCGGGCGCTTACCAGCTGATGGCGGGCTGCTTGAGGGCCTCGTGCAGCTGGTTGTCGTAGCGGATGCGGACGCGGATGCCAGCAGCCTGGAAGTAATAGCGGACCACGATCTCTTCTTCGATGAAGGGGATGATCTCGTCCTTTTTCAGGCGCAGGAAGGTGGCCTTGTCCATATCCAGGGACTTCTCCAGGGCATCCAGTTCCGTCGATACGGCCTGGGTGAGACCGTCTTCGGTGAGGGCTTTCTTCATTTCGTCAAAGAGGGCGCGGGCCGATGAGCGGTAGTCGAACTCCTTGTCCTTCGCATAAGCCACGAAGTCTTCGTAATCCGTGTAGTGGAAGTCTTCCACGGTGGGAATGCTCTCGTGCTCCTGAACATATTTGAGGGCGTACTGCTCCACGATACCGCTCAGTACCAGGGAGTACGTGAGGCGGGAGTAGCGCTGGGCCTTAACCGTGAAATCCGGGGTGATGCCGCCGCCGTCCCGCACCTTGCGGCCGTGGGCGGTGGTGAACTCGTGGGTGAGGGAATCCGGGATGAAGCCCACGGAGCCGTCTTCGTTGCGGTGGGAATAGTCGATGGCCTGGACGCATCGGCCCGAAGGGGTGTAATACTTGGCCGTGGTCACCTTCAGCTGGCCGTCGTAGGGCATAGGGCGGATGCTCTGCACCAGGCCCTTGCCGTAGGTGCGGGTGCCCACGATGGTGGCGCGGTCATAGTCCTGGAGAGCGCCGGAGACAATCTCGGAGGCCGATGCACTGCCGGAATCCACCAGCACCAGGATGGGTATTTCCGTATCCACAGGGTCTGAAGTAGTCTTGTAAACTTCCTCGGAACCGGCCTGCCGGCCCTTGGCGGTAACCACCACCGAACCGCGCGGGACAAAGAGGGAAACGATGTTCACGGCTTCGTTCAGCAGGCCGCCGCCGTTGCCGCGAAGATCCAGCACCAGGCGCTTCATTCCCTGGTCCTTGAGCGTATGGTAGCCTTCCCGGATGGCCTGGCCCACTCCTTCGGTAAACTTGTCCAGGAGAATATAGCCATCGGCCTCATTGAGCATACCCACATACTGCACGGAAGGAAGGGAGATGCGCTCCCGCACCACCGGCACGTCCAGGGTTTCCCCGCGCAGTTTCTGGATGGTGAGAACCACCGTGGTGCCGGGTTTTCCCCTCATCCGGTCGCTGCTCTGGGCGCTGGTGAGGCCGTGGGTGGACACCCCGTCAATGGCCAGGACCTCGTCTCCGCAGCGGATGCCGGCCCGGGCGGCCGGGGAGTTCTCGTAAGGTTCATTGATGATTACGTTTCCGTTCACCTCCGGCTTGTAGATGATGGCGCCGATGCCTCCGTAGGTATTGGTGAGCATCATCTGGAAATCTTCCCTCTCTTCCTCCGGCACATACAGCGTGTAAGGGTCCAGGGCAGAGAGCATGGCATCTATACCGGCCCGCTGGATGCGTCCGGCTTCCAGGGAATCCACATACGAGCGGTTGAGTTCCTTGAGGATGGAATTGTATACTTCCACCCACTTGGCCATATTGAAACTCCTGGACTGGGCCGATGCCGCCGGCATCGAGGCAAAAAAGAAGGCCGCGAGGGCCCATAGTATAATGGTTTTTTTCATCTTATCGGTTTGTCGTTGGAACTGCACCATTCATCTTCAAAGAAGATGCCAGTTGACAAAGATACAAAAATTATCACTATCTTTGCGGCTGGTTAGATATTAGTGTATTTATGAAGATTGTATTTGCAACGGGCAACCCCGGAAAAATCCGGGAAGCGGAAGAAATTCTGGGCGAGGGTTTTGAGCTCGTTACCCCCGCGTCATTAGGCATTACGGAAGAGCTCCCTGAAACGGGCAACACCCTCAGGGCCAACTCCATGCAGAAGGCCGATTACATTTTCAAAAAGACCGGACTGCCGTGCTTCGCGGATGATTCCGGCCTGGAAGTAGACATCCTGGGAGGAGCCCCGGGTGTAGAAACCGCCCGTTATGCCGGCCCCCAGAAAGATCCTAAGGCCAATATGGCCAAGCTGCTGACGGAAATAGCCCGCCGGGAGAAAGAGGCCGCAATGGCACGCACCAACGGTGTTACCACGGCGAAGGCCAACCGACAGGCGCGGTTCCGCACCTCCGTTACCCTGGTAATGAATGGAGAGCATCATTTCTTTGACGGAGTGATGGAAGGCCGCATCGCCTATGCTCCCGCCGGCCGCGGAGGCTTCGGCTACGACCCCATTTTCATTCCCGAGGGCTACGAGAAAACCAATGCCCAGCTGGGCGAGGCCGTGAAAAACGCCATTTCTCACCGGGGCAAGGCCCTGCGCGCCATGGCGGAGTACCTCAAACAGTAATGGCCTCCGGAGAAACCATCGAACTCATTGTCCTCTCTACCACGAAAGTGGGAGAAAAAGCGCTGGTCGTCCATACCCTTTCCCGGGAGTGGGGCCGGCGGGGTTTTTTGGTGCACTCCGGCGCCAAGGCCGGGATGTCCCGCTTTTTGCCGCTGAATATCCTGGAGGCCGAAGTGGTGGAAAACCCCCGGTCGGAACTCTGGAGCCTGAGGCATATCGGCCCCAAAGATGCCCTTTCCGGTATCCGGAACAACATCCACAAAAATACGATGACCCTGTTCCTCTCCGAGGTGCTTCTCAGAACCCTCAGGGACGGAACCAATGAGGAGGGGCTCTATGAGTGGTGCGTGGGGGAAATCCTCACCCTCAATGCCCTGGAGAGCGACTTTTCCAATTTCCACATCCGCTTCCTGCTGGAACTGGCGGGAGCGCTGGGCTTCCGGCCCACCCTGCAGGACATCGCTCCCTTTGCCGGGGAACAGCTGCCGCGCCTGAAGCCCTTCCTGGAAAGCAGTTTCGAAGTTTCTATGCTTCTCCCTCTTTCCGGGGAGAACCGCAACGCACTCTGCGACGTGCTGCTCCGCTACCTGTCTTACCACACGGATACCAACATCCAGGTGAA
The DNA here is from genome assembly GCA_900321655.1 of uncultured Bacteroidales bacterium. Lineage (GTDB taxonomy): Bacteria > Bacteroidota > Bacteroidia > Bacteroidales > UBA932 > Cryptobacteroides. The sequence goes on along the minus strand of ONWU01000012.1, from coordinate 34,858 downwards.
ATCCCTGCAGGTACTGCGCGAGTTGTACCGCTAGCAGATTTTGCGTATCTTTGTGTGGTATCCTAGATTATAGAACTATGTCCAGACGCAAAAACAGCCCCAACCGCAAGAATCACAAGAAAGCGAAAGTGGTCCCCGAATACGAGGGAAAAGTGCTGATGTCCCGCGAGGGATTCGCCTTTGTGCGCATCGAGGGGCAGGAAGAAGACGTATATGTTAAGGCGTCCAAAACCCGGGGCGCCCTGCACGGAGACATCGTGCGGGTGGCTGTTACCCAGGAAAAAACCGGCCCGGCCAAGCGCCGCAGCGGAGAAATCATCTCCATCGTCCAGAGGAGCGACAAGCCTTTTGTGGGTCTCCTGCACATTGTTGGCCAGCAGGCCTGGGTGCTGATGAGCTCCAAGACGATGCCCTACGACATCTCCGTCCCCATCCCGGAAGGCGGGGTGCGGGGAATGAAAGTGGCGGCGGTGGTGGACGGCTGGGAAAGAGGCGCCGCCGGTCCTTTCGGCCACGTGGTGGACGTACTGGGAATGCCTGGAGAGAACGAAACGGAAATGCACGCCATCCTGGCGGAATTCGGCCTTCCCTACCGCTTTGAAAAAAGCGTGGAGAATGCGGCCGATTCCATCTCGGAAGAGATTACGGACAAGGACCGCGCCCATCGCAGGGATTTCCGGAAGGTGCTCACCTTCACCATAGACCCGGCCGATGCCAAGGACTTCGACGATGCCCTCAGCTTCCGCAAGCTGGAAAACGGCAACTTTGAGGTAGGTGTCCATATTGCCGATGTCTCCTGGTATGTCAAGCCGGACACGGCGGTGGACAAAGAGGCCCAGGCCCGCGGCACCTCCGTCTATCTGGTAGACCGCACCGTGCCGATGCTTCCGGAAAAACTCTCCAACAAGCTGTGCTCCCTTCGGCCCAATGAAGAGAAACTAACCTTCTCGGCCGTCTTTGAGGTAACACCCCAGGCCAAGGTCATCAATCCCTGGTTCGGCCGCACCAACATCATCTCGGACTACCGTTTCGACTACGAGCTGGCCCAGTCCATCATCGAGGCCGGAGACGCTGCGATGGAGCAGGAGTTTGGTGCCGGTTCCGAGTGCGGAATAGTTCCGGCCGATGTGAAGGAAGCCGTCCTGATTCTCAATAAACTGGCTCTGAAGCTGCGCAAGAAGCGTTTTGCGGCCGGAGCCGTCAACTTCGACCGCCCGGAAATGAAGGTGGATATCGACGAAAACGGAAAGCCCGTCGGTGTACACCAGAAGTTCTCCAAGGAAGCGAACTGGCTCATCGAGGAGTTTATGCTGCTGGCCAACCGCTCGGTGGCGGAGTATGTGGCTACGGGCGGCAAGATGAACGGCAAGGCGCAGGCCAAGGCCAAAACCTTCGTCTATCGTATCCACGACCTTCCCAATATGGAAAAGCTGAGCGGCCTTCGGGACTTTGCCGGCAACCTGGGCCACAAGATGGGACCCATCGGCAATGGAAAAGACGTGGCCCACGCCCTTAACGACCTGATGGTGGAAGTGAAGGACAAGCCGGAAATGGGCGCCATCCAGATCCTGGCCCTACGCTCCATGGCCAAGGCCTGCTATTCCATAGATAATATCGGCCACTACGGCCTGGCCTTCGATTTCTACACCCACTTCACCTCCCCCATCCGCCGCTATCCGGATATGATGGTGCACCGCCTGCTGGCCCGCTATCTGGCCGGAGGGGACAGCGCCAATGCCGATTACTATGCCCTCCAGTGCAAACACGCCTCCGAACGCGAAGTGGTGGCCGCCGAGGCCGAACGGGAGAGCATCAAGTACAAGCTGGTGGAATTCATGCAGGACAAGGTGGGCCAGGAATTCGACGGACACGTCTCCGGTGTCACCGAATGGGGCATCTATGTGGAGATTGAACCCACCAAGATTGAGGGAATGATCCCTTACCGCACCATCAAGAGCGACTTCTTCATCTTCGACGAAGACCACTACCGTGCCGTCGGCCGCCGCTCCCACCGCTCCATCCGCCTGGGAGACCCTCTCCGCATCCGCGTTAAGAACACCTCCCTGGAGCAGAAGCTCCTGGACTACGAACTGGTGGAAGACCTTCCCGAAACGGCTTCCGCCCCGGAGCCGGAAAGCCCCGAGGCGGATATGGAACGGGCCATGGCCACGAAGGAACGCCGTCCCCGCACCCGCCGGAAAAAGAAGTAGTCCCTTGCTGCGGCCGCCCTTACACCGCAACCCGCACTTTTGACACTTTTCGCTTGCTGTCACGTCACATACAACGCCGCAGCAAGCGTTTTTTGGCAAAAGTGCTTGCTGCAGCGGAGAGGGGAAGGATTATCGTAGTTCTTTGGAAGAAAGGAATTGCCGCACTACGAGTTCTTTGAGGAAGATGGACGTAGAGATTTGATATGACGTTAGGCCGAACTCTCTATTTAAAATGATGGCCATTTTCCCTTTATCCTCCTCTGTAAGGTTCTTCAGATTTCTCCCGCCAAACCGCTTCTGCAAGGTCTGATTCACTATTCCGGCAATCTCGTTCTTACTGAATTCACATAATTCTCCTAAGCGGCTGGCAATCTGGAAGTAAACTTCGTAGTCCTTGACCAGTGCCGTTCGTAAGTCTTTTGGAGAAGGAAATAGCTTTTCTACCAGGGACGTATCTACAAAAGAGTCCGGGCGAAGGCCCAGAAAAGGATGCGCGATCCAATGGTTCGGAATGTCCTGCTCGCTGGTGAAGTATTTGATCTTACTCCTCTTGGACATAGACGCGGCTGAAGTGCCTTCCATGGCATAGACCAAATCGGAGAAGTAGAGCCACCCGCTTGCCCACAGATATCCTCCAACGGTATACTGTCCCTTTTCCAAGGGATTGCGAAGGACATATATTATTTCACGTTTAAGCTGTTCTTCATCCTCAATCTTCACTAGCTTGAACCAATAATCTTCAGGCAGAGGAGGATGACCATCCTGCTTGAGACGGACAGAGAGTTTATGCTTTAAGTAATCAAATGCATCCAGACAGACAGCCCCTGTTCCTTTTAAGATTAGATGTATATGATTGGGCATTAGAGCAAAAGCGTAGATGGTCAGATTAAACCGAAGACATAGAAGTCCAAGTACAATCAGGCCATATGCAAACTGCGCGGCATTATGAAAGATTAAACCGTCTTTCCATCCGTCTGTGCATAAGTGGTAGTACCCTTCTTCTCCCTTGCGATATGATTCTCTTTTTTTCCTGATATTCATAAGACAAAGGAAATAGATTCTTTCATCTTTCACAAGAAAAATATTTTGCCTTATAATCGGATATTAATCAAATGATTATGAGATAAATCCTTATGCCTTTTCTTTAGAATCTCTCACATTGATAATACGTTAGAATTAGCCTTACACCGCGCACCGCACTTTTGACACTTTTCGCTTGCTGTCACGTCACACACAACGCCGCAGCAAGCGTTTTTGGGCAAAAGTGCTTGCTGCGGCGGAGAGGGGATTAGAAGAAAAGGAGGAAGAGGAAGTGGGCGATGACACCTGCACACAGACCGGCGATGGTGTGGGCGCCCAGGGCCTTGGAAATAACCTTGCGGTAGCCCAGGGAGTCCAGCATAGCGGTGTGGGTGGAGAGGAAACCGCTCCAGCACATACCGATGGCGGTGAAGACGGCGATGGCGTTACCGTCCAGGATACCGGCGGCATTGAAGGTGGGAAGAAGGCCCAGGGAGGCTCCCACGGCGCCAAGGGCCGTCATCGGGAAGGCGATGAGTTCCATATCCTTGAAGCCGAACAGCCATTCGAACACCCAGTGAATCTTCTCTGCCAGCCAGGGCAGGATGGGAACACCCTGTGAGGAAGAGCCGTCATACACGCCCCCTTCGCCCGGGCCGAAGGTAATCATAATGACGGCCGTGGTGATGATGAGAACGCCCGGGATAATCTGCAGACCCAACTCTACACCGTTTTTACCGCCGTCCAGGATGGCGTTGAGAAAGCGCATGAACACGCTGTCCTTCTTCTGCTTTTCCTCCAGTTCCGGGAAGCCTTCCTCCAGGGTGGCCGATACGGGAGAATCCAGTTCGGGATAGTCTTTCAGACAGCTTCTCTGCATCAGGCGGGTAGAAATGATGGAGCCGCAGATGGCCCCTACAAAACCCACCAGGGCCGCTCCCACCTGGGTGTAGCCCACCATCGTCACTATGACCACGAAGCCCATACCGAAGGCCGTACCAAAATTGGTAAGGGAGATGAGCTGGTATTTCTTGAAATAGGACGCAAACTTCTTGTCCTTGGAAAGGGCAATGATGGCCGGATTATCCGAGAGGAACGTCATTACACCGCCGAGGGCCGCCACGCCGGGGAGGTTGTAGAGCGGTTTCATCAGGGGCCGGAGCACCTTTTCCAGCAGGCTCACCACCCCGAACTCCGACATCAGTTTGGACAGGGCGCCCGTCAGGACCGTAATGCCCATCAGGTAGAACACGGTGTTCAGAAGGAGGTCGTGAGCCGTGTTCATAATGGTCTTGATCATATTGGCCCCGCCCATCCGGGTGCCCAGCAGCGTAAAGACGACAACCAGGAGGGTGAGGAAAACAACCGCCTCCACTATGCTTCTGGAGAGTTTATGCTTGATTGGTTTCATACGCGTCATTTTTTGGAAAACGTCCAGATATACACCTTATCTCCCCTTCTGGGATGGATTCTCTCTCCGGGAGCAGCATCGGCGTTCACCTGGTCCTGGGGCATAGCATCCAGTGGAACGGCCACAGAGCAGCGGACGCCCTGGGGAACCTCCTCAACAGGCTTGAAGTCCAGCCAGAGGTCTTCCAGTTTCATTTCCAGCATACCGGTGGTGTTGCCGATAAACAGAAGGTCCTGCCCCTTGCGCAGCGGCGCGGCCTCCACCTGGATCTCCGCCACGCCAATCCTGGCAAACCAGTTGGTCACCTTGCCCACATACACCTTGGTGCGGGTGGCGCTGCTGCCGTACTTGGCGCTCCACTCGCCCATCGGCGCTCCCAGGTAATAGCCGTCCCAGAAGCCGCGGTTGAAGACGGTGGCCAGCCGCTCCTTATAGGAAGCGCCCAGCTCCGGGGTATAGGTTCCGTCGGCCACGGCATCGGCCGCCTCTCGATAGCACTCCGAGGTAATGTTCACATAGTCTGCACTGCGGGCCCGGCCTTCAATCTTGAACACCTTCACGCCCGCATCCACGAACTTGTCCAGGAAATCGATGGTACAGAGGTCCTTGGGAGACATCAGGTACTTGTTGTCTATGTGCACCTGGAAACCCGTTTCGTAGTCTGTTACCACGTAACCCCGGCGGCAGACCTGCATGCACGCGCCGCGGTTGGCGCTTTCTCCGTAGGCCGCCAGCGAAAGGTAGCACTTGCCGGAAGTGGCCATACAGAAGGCCCCGTGGGCGAACATTTCTATACGGACCAGCTGCCCGGAAGGGCCGCAGATGTTTTCGGAAACGATGGCTTCGTGAATGGCCTTCACCTGCTCCAGGTTCAGCTCCCGGGCCAGCACCACCACATCGGCCCACTGGGAATAAAAGCGCAGGGACTCTATGTTGGAAATGCTCAGCTGCGTGGAGATATGCACCTCCAGGCCGATTTTCCGGCAGTACAGGATGCAGGCCATGTCGGAGGCGATGATGGCATCCACCCCGGCGGCCTTGGCGGCGTCCAGCGTTTCATATGCTGCCTGGAGATCTTCTCCGAAAAGGGTGATATTCAGCGTCATATAGCCGCGGATTCCGTACGCGCGGCAGATGCGCATTATCTCCGGGAGGTCTTCCCGGGAGAAATTGTTGGCCGAATGGGACCGCATATTCAGGTGGCCGATGCCGAAGTACACGGAATTGGCGCCCCCTTCCACAGCGGCGGTGAGGCAACCGAAGTTGCCTGCAGGAGCCATTATCTCCAGTTCTTTCCGGTCCATCATTTGACGCGGCCTACCAGGGAATCCGCAAAGCGCCTGAGGCTCTCGAAGCCCTCCTGGTCCATGGAAGCGGCGGAAGCCTTGGCAATGGCGCTGTCGCTGAGCTCTCCTATGGCTTCCCGGGCCGCCTGGGCAATGCCCACGCTCTCGTAAATGTCCATCACGCGGCGAATCTTGTCTTCCTTCTGCCCGGCAGTGACGGCCGGAGCGGCCAGGGCCTCTTCCAGCCCCGTAGCACCCAGTTCGTTGGCTTTCACCGTGAGCCAGGACTTCTTTTCATTGAGAATATCTCCTCCGATGGGCTTGCCAAACACCTTCTGGTCTCCGTAGGCATCCAGATAGTCGTCCGCCACCTGGAAGGCCAGGCCCAGCTGGTAGCCATAGTCATACAGGCACTGCTGGCTGTGGGCATCCGCCCCGGCGATGAGGGCGCCCATCTGCGCGGCGCAGGCGATGAGGACACCCGTCTTGAGGCCGATCATTTTCATATACTCTTCCATCGGCACAATGCCGCACTGCTCGAAGTCCATATCCAGCTGCTGGCCGTCGCACACCTCGGCCGCCGTCTTGGAGAACAGGGCCAGGGCCTGGGGCAGAACCGCAGGCGGGGCCTGCGCTACGCGCTTGTACGCATCAATGCACATGACGTCTCCGCTGAGAATGGCCGTGTCTTCGCTCCATTTTTTCCAGACCGTATCGTGACCGCGGCGAAGGGGGCTGCGGTCCATAATGTCGTCGTGGATGAGGGTGAAGGTATGGAACACTTCCAGGCCTGCGGCGGGCTGCAGAATGGAGGGCGTAAGATCCTGGGCATAAATGCCATACGTAGTAAGGCAAAGCCGGGGACGGATGCGTTTGCCGCCGATGGCCACCATATAGCGGAGAGGGTCGTAGAGACCGGCGGGCTGAGCCTGGAACTCGATGGTATTGAAAAGCTGGGCAACAGCCTGATCTAAAACGGAATCTTTCATCATGGAATGAGATATTTATGCAAAGATAGCCATTTTTCTTTTACAGGAAAATCCGTATCTTTGTAAGAATCCAAACTATCTGTATTATGCTCGCATTTCCCGGCAAATGGATGGCCTGTCTGGCCGTTGCCTCCCTCCTGATATCCTGCACAGAAAAGATACCCGCATACAAGGACGCTGCCCGCAGCGCGCAGGAAAGGGCCGATGATCTCCTTTCCCGGATGACCCTGGAAGAAAAACTGGGGCAGCTGCTGTGTCCGCTGGGCTGGCCGATGTACGAAAAACAGGACAGCGCCCAGCAGCCCACCTGGGAGGTGCGCATCACCCAGGCCTTCCGGGATTTCGTGCAAAAGCAGCACGGAGGCAGCCTCTGGGCCACCTTCAGGGCAGACCCCTGGACCCGCAAAACCCTGGAGACGGGCCTGAACCCCCGCCTGGCCGTCAAGGCCTATAACGCCCTGCAGCACTACGCCATAGACTCCACCCGCCTGGGCATTCCCATCATCCTGGCCGAAGAAGCCCCCCACGGGCATATGGCCATCGGCACCACCGTGTTCCCCACCTCCATCGGCCTCAGCGCCACCTGGGATACGGAACTCATCGAGCAGGTGGGCCAGGTGATCGGCTCCGAACTGATGGCCCAGGGCGGCACCATCGGCTACGGCCCCGTGATAGACCTCTCCCGCGAACCCCGCTGGTCCCGCGTGGAAGAGACCTACGGAGAAGACGTATATCTTACCTCGCAGATGGCATCGGCCATGGTGCGGGGCACCTCTTCGAAGGGCGTCATCTCCACCCTCAAGCATTTCGTTGCCTACGGCATTCCCGAGGGCGGCCACAACGGCAGCCCCTCCCATATCGGCCCCAGGGACCTGGAAGAAAATGTGCTGCCCACATTCAAGGCGGCCATCGACAACGGGGCCCTCAGCGTGATGACCAGCTACAACACCATCGACGGCATCCCCACCACCTGTAACGAGGAGCTCCTTACCGGCGTGCTGCATGACCGCTGGAACTTCCAGGGCTTCGTGGTAAGCGACCTCGAGAGCATAGACGGCATCTACGCCAGCCACCACGTGGCCAAAGACCGGCAGGAAGCCGGAGAGATGGCCCTGAAGGCCGGTGTGGATGTGGACCTGGGCGCCCACTGCTATGCCCTTCTGAAAGAATCCGTAGAAGCCGGACGCCTGGACATGGCGTATGTAGACCGTGCCGTGAAGCGCGTGCTTATCCGCAAATTCGAGGCGGGCCTGTTCGACAACCCCTACCTTCCGGAAGATGCGGCCGACGGCGTCCGTTCCCCCGAAAATGTGGAAGTGGCGGCCCAGGCGGCCCGGGAAAGCGTCACCCTGCTGAAGAACAATGGCATCCTGCCGCTCAGGGCCGGAACCAGGATTGCGCTTATCGGCCCCAATGCAGACAACCAGTACAACCAGCTGGGAGACTATACCGCCCCGCAGGCCCCCGAAAGCGTAGTTACCATGCTGGACGGTCTCCGCAGCGCCGGCGCCGCCGTCACCTATGTGAAGGGCTGCGCCATCAGGGACACCCGCAGCAATGACATCGCCCAGGCCGTGCAGGCCGCCAGAAGAGCCGATGTAGCCGTGGTAGTGGTGGGCGGCTCGTCTGCCCGTGACTTCCGCACCAAATACATCGACACCGGCGCCGCCGTGGTGGACCAGGCCGCCGTCTCCGACATGGAAGCCGGCGAAGGCTTCGACCGCAGTTCCCTGGACCTTCTGGGCCTGCAGCCGCAGCTCCTGAGAGAAATCAAGGCCACCGGGACCCCGCTGGTAGTGGTCTATATCGAAGGCCGTCCGCTGGACAAGAGGTGGACCAGTGAAAATGCCGACGCCCTCCTCACCCTGTGGTACCCTGGCGGTGAAGGCGGAACGGCCCTGGCAGACGTCCTTCTGGGCCGGTACAATCCCGCCGGACGCCTCTCTGTGAGCGTTCCCCTCAATGTGGGCCAGCTGCCCGTGTACTACAACCGCAAGGTTCCCTACAGCCACGACTATGTGGAAGAGAGCGCCGCTCCGCTGTATCCCTTCGGCTTCGGGCTCAGCTACACCACCTTCGAATACTCCAACCTCCGCGTGGAAGGCACCCTGCCGGATGCCACCGTGGTTAAAGTGGACGTCAGGAATTCCGGCAGCCTCTCCGGAGACGAAGTGGTGCAGGTCTACATCCGGGATCTGGTAGCATCTACGGCCCGGCCCCGCAAGCAGCTGTGCGCCTTTAAGCGCGTCAAAGCCATCGGCCCGGGAGAAACCGTCACCGTCAGCCTCCCGCTGGAGCGCAGCGCCTTCGAACTGGTGAATTCCGCGATGGAGCGCGTGGTGGAAAAGGGAGAATTCGAAATCCAGGTGGGAGCCTCCTCCGATGACATCCGACTGAAACAAAACGTACTGTATGAATAGCCTTCTTCTGTTAGCCGCCGTCCTCCCCTACTGGCAGGACCCTCAGACCACCAGCGTAAATGCCGAAACGCAGCGCACGGAGGTCATCTATTTCGCCGAAAGGGCCGATGCCCTCTCCAAGGGATTCCGCGACAGCGAGAACTACAGGAGCCTGAACGGCACCTGGGATTTCAAATACTTTGAAGACCACCGGGAGATGGCCATCCCGCAAACCTGGGACAAGATCCAGGTTCCCGGCAACTGGGAAGTCCAGGGCTGGGGCACCGCCATCTATACCAATATCGCTTACGATTTCTGCCCGCAGAACCCCGTGGCCGGCGTGTTGCCGGAAGCGGTTCCCGCGGCCCTGTACCACCGCAACTTCACCGTTCCGGAAAGCTGGAAAGGCCGGGAGGTATACCTGAACCTCTGCGGCACCAAGAGCGGCACCTACGTCTACGTGAACGGAGAGGAAGTGGGCTACTGCGAAGACTCCAAAGACCTGGCGCGCTTCCGCATCACGGATTTCTTGAAAGAAGGGAGCAACGAACTCCTCCTGAAGATTTACCGCTATACCCAGGGTTCCTGGCTGGAAGACCAGGACTTCTGGCGCATCTCCGGCCTGGAAAGGGACGTATACCTTTCCAGCGAGAAGGTGAACAGCGGCTTCAATTTCAATGTCATCTCCACCACTACACCGGATTTCCAGACCGGTCTTTTCCAGCTTAGAATGCACGCGGACGCCCCCACAAAGGTGTTTTATGAGCTGCTGGATGCCAGCGGAACGGCCGTAGCGGATGCCGTCTTCGAGTTCTCCGGAGACATCCTTTCCGTAACGGACACCATACCGGGCATCCGGCTCTGGACGGCCGAAACTCCCAACCTGTACACCCTTCTTTTGCAGGTAAACGGAGAATACACCCGCTTCCACGTGGGCTTCCGCCACCTGGAGATAGCCACCGTGAAAGACGGAGAGAGGGAGGTCAAAGCCTTCCTGGTAAACGGCCAGCCCGTTAAGTTCAAGGGCGTGAACCTGCACGAACACAACCCCTACACCGGCCACTACGTAACCCGGGAAAACCTCCTGGAAGACCTCAAGCTGATGAAGCTGGCCAACGTGAACGCCATCCGCACCTGCCATTACCCGCAGTCCCGGGAATTCTACGAGCTCTGCGATTCCCTGGGCTTCTACGTGTATGACGAGGCCAATATAGAAACCCACGGCTTCGGCTACGAGCCCAAGCACACGATGGCCAACAAGACCGAGTGGCTCACCAAGCATCTGGACCGCACCCTCAATATGTACTACCGCACCGCCAACTACCCCTGCGTCACCATTCTGTCACTGGGCAACGAGGCCGGCAACGGTACCATTTTCTACGAAACCTACAAACTCCTCAAGGGACTGGAAAAGGACGGGATGAACCGTCCCGTGGTCTATGAAAGGGCCGAAGGAGACTGGAATACAGACTTCCTGAACCCCATGTACCCCGGTGCGGAATGGCTCCGGAGAATGGGAGAGAGCTATTCCCAGAAGCCTATCGCCCTCTGCGAGTACTCCCACGCTATGGGAAACTCCAATGGCTCCATAGACTGGATGTGGGACCAGTTCTACGCCCACAAACATCTGCAGGGCGGTTTCATCTGGGACTGGGTGGACCAGGGCCTGTACGACAAGGAAAGGGGCTGGACGTACGGAGGAGACTACGGAGAGAACGCTCCTTCCGATGCCAATTTCTGCTGCAACGGCCTGGTGAACCCGGACCGGGATCCCCACCCCGCCTATTATGAGATCAAGCACGTATACCAGAATGTCTCCATCCGCCCTGTAGACGCGGCGGCCGGGGTCTTTGAGGTATTCAACCGCTACTATTTCACCTCCCTGGAGAACTTCACCGTCAAGTACTGGGTGGAGCGGGACGGCAAGCGTCCCTTCTGGTGGTTCAGACGTAGCAAACACTTCTCCACCGCACCCCAGACGGCAGAGCAGTTCACCGTGAAACTGCCCGGGATGAAAAAGGACGGGCAGTACCGCATCTTCTTCGAAGTGTCGGCCCGCAAGGATCTTCCGCTCATCGAAAAGGGCACCATCCTTGCCTGTGACGAGGTCCTTCTGAAAGACACGCCTTCGGAGCGCAAACCGCGCACCGGTCGCAGCCAGCTGGATTTCACCAACGGAGACACCCAGGTGGTGGTACGCGGCAGCCAGGTGGAGCTGGTCTTCAACAAGGTGGACGGCTGTGTGAAAAGCTGGAAAGTCAAGGGCGTGGAGATGGTGGATCCTTCCTTCGGCATCCGCCCCAACTTCTGGCACGCGCCCATCGACAACGACTATGGCAACAACGCTCCCATCCGCACGGCGCAGTATAAAGAGCCCGGCAAACCGGACAGCGTAGAAGCGGCCAGGCAGGCCGACGGCTCCGTCCTCATTACCGTCAAGGGTCAGGGGGTGAGGGCCCGGGAACAGTATCTCGTCTACCCCGACGGCACCCTGAAGATCAGCGTCCAGACGGCTCCCGGGAAGGACCGCAACGTGGAAATCCCCCGCCTGGGCTTCCGGATGCGGGTGGCCGATGACGCTTTCAGCTACTTCGGCCGCGGCCCCGTGGAGAACTACTGGGACCGCGCCAGCTGCACCTTCAAACGCATTTGGAAAACCTCGGCATCGGCCGAATACTATCCTTACGTCCGTCCCCAGGAAACCGGTCACCACACGGATACAGACTGGCTCAGGATAGGAGGGCTCACCGTGGCCCGCACGAATGAGCATCCCTTCGAGTTCAATGCCCTCAGGATGAGCATCGAAGACCTGGACGGCGGTCCCGTGAAGTCCCAGACCCACCTTTGCGACGTGCCGGTAAGAGATTATACGGAACTGTGCATAGACTATCTGATGAGCGGAGTAGGCGGCTACGACAGCTGGGGTTCCCGTCCCGAGCGGGAGCGCACCCTCTGGAGCACCGAGTCCTATTCCTACTCCTTTATCCTAACCCCCGACAGACCCGAAAAAGCCCTTCGCTATGAATAAATGGATTTCCGCACTGGCCCTTGGCCTGGTTCTTTCCGCCTGCGCTGAAAAGCCGTATGGCGCCCTGCCCACACCCGAACAGATTGCCTGGCAGGATATGGAACTGAATATGTTCTGTCACTTCGGCCCCAACACTTTCTCCGGCCTGGAATGGGGAGAAGGCACCGAAGCCGAAGACCTCTTCAACCCCACAGCCCTGGACTGCGACCAGTGGGTGAGAACGGCCAAGGCAGCCGGTTTCAAGGGCATCATCATCACCGCCAAGCATCACGACGGCTTCTGCCTGTGGCCCAGCCCGGTTTCCAAGCACACCGTACGGGAAAGTTCCTGGCGGGACGGAAAGGGAGATGTCCTGAAAGAACTCTCCGAGGCCTGCGCCCGGGAAGGAATCAAATTCGGAGTGTATATCTCCCCCTGGGACCGGCACGACCCTACTTACGGAACCCCCGCCTATAACGATGTCTTTGTCCAGACCCTGGAAAGCGTTCTGGGAGGCACCTACGGCCCTGTTTTCGAGCAGTGGTTCGATGGTGCCAACGGGGAAGGCCCCAACGGAAAGAAACAGGACTACGACTGGCCGCTTTTCAACGGTACCGTATACAAGAACCAGCCCCACGCCGTCATCTTCAGCGATGTAGGCCCCGGCTGCCGCTGGGTGGGCAATGAAGAAGGCCGAGCCGGCCGCACCAACTGGGCCACCCTGAATACGGAAGGCTTCACCCCCGGAAAGGGCGGTCCTTCCGAGAAGTCCCTCAACGAGGGAGACTGTATGGGCAGCGAGTGGGTACCGGCCGAAACGGATGTCTCCATCCGGCCCGGCTGGTTCTGGAGAGAATCCGAGAACGACCAGGTGAAAAGCGTGAACCAGCTCCTGAAGATTTACTACGAGAGCGTGGGGCGCAACTCCCTGTTGCTGCTGAACGTGCCGCCGGACACCCGGGGCCGCCTGCACGAGGTGGATTCCACGCGCCTGATGGAATTCCGGAGCGCCCTGGACCAGATCTTCTGCGAGAACCTGGCCCTGGAGCAGAAGCACAAAGGCCGCAGCTGGACGGTGAAAGTGAATCCCGAAAAGCCCTTCAACCGCGTGGTCCTCTGTGAGGACATCGCCAAGGGCCAGCGGGTGGTTTCCTTTATGGTGGAGGCCCTCACTTCCGATGGCTGGCAGCCGCTGGCCGAGGAAAGCACCATCGGCCACAAGCGCATTCTCCTGGTTCCGGAAACTTCGGCCTCCGAGGTGCGGGTCACCGTTACCGATGCCCTGGCCAAACCGCTGCTGGGCAAAATCGGCCTCTATTACGATCCTATCTATACCGAAGAATAAACTATGAAAAACGTTGCCCTAGTCCTCGCCAGCGGCGGTCCCCGTGGTTTTGCCTATATCGGCGCCATTGAGGAACTGCTGTCCCGCGGGTACAATATTACTTCCGTGGCGGGCGCCAGTGCCGGATCGCTGGTGGGCGGCATTTACGCCGCCGGCGGCCTGGAGCCCTTCAAAAAATGGCTCTTCGGCCTGGACCCGATGAAGGTGATGATCCTGATGGACGTGTCCGTCGGCAAGAACCATTTTCTGAAAGGAGAGAAAGTGATCCGGGAAATCAAGGATTTTGTCCCGGAAGTAAACATTGAAGACCTCCCCATCCCCTTCACGGCCATAGCTACAGACCTATTTACCGGAGAGGAGGTGATTTTCCGGAAGGGGCCGCTGTTCAGGGCCATCCGGGCGTCCATTTCCATCCCTTCGATGTTCAAACCCGTGAAATGGAGAGGGCGTACGCTGGTAGACGGAGGAATGGTTAACACCTTCCCCCTTAACCGCGTAAAGCGCACCCCCGGGGATATCCTGGTAGGGTTCAATGTGAACCAGATAGACGCCGCCGAAATCCAGGGCTACCTGGACAGCCGCGCCGCCATCGTGGCAGAGCGGGAGAACGAGCACACCCTGCTGGGGCGCATCCAGGCAGGTTTTCAGCAGCATCAGCTGGAGGTATCGGCCAGCAGCGGCTGGATTCCCGTAGGGGCCGATGACAATTTCGCCTCCATCCTGCAGCGCAGTTTCGGCATTATGAACTGCAGCCTGGCCAGGATGGCCATCGAGCATACGCCCCCGGATGTGCTGGCCAGCCTGCCCTACGATTCTTACCACGGCGTGTACGGCTATACACGTGCCGAGGAAATTGCCACACTGGGCCGGAAGCTGATGGCCGAGGCCCTGGACCAATACGAAAAGAAGAATGCCTAAGCCTGCCACCATCAAGGATATTGCCCGGGAAGCGGGGGTTTCGCCCTCGCTGGTCTCCTTCGTGTTCAGTGGAAAGAACCGAGTAGGAGAGCAGACCCGCCAGCGTATCCTGGAAGTGGCCGACCGGCTGGGATACCGCCAGGGGCAGGCCGCCCGTGTTCATTGGCCGGCCGCCCGGCTCATCGGAGTCATCGTGCCGTCGCTGGAGGGAGCCCCCTTGCAGGCGTTATCGGACTGGGCGTACCGTTTGGGATACACTGTGCTGTTTGCATCGGCCCAGGAAGACCCTGTACGTTTCTGCCACCTGGTGCGGGCCCTGGCCCAGAAGGGCGTGGAGGGGTTTGTTGCCTCTCCCCTGCCCGGCGAAGAAGAAGAAGGCCTGACGGCCCTCAACCTGACTGAAAAACCTTACGTACCTCTGGGAAACAACCCGGAGCAAACCATAAAAGATTTAATTTCAAAGATATGAGTAAACTGATCATTTCCGGAAACGCCCTTCCGGGTATGCCGTGGGAAGACCGCCCGGCCGGATGCAACGCCCCCCTGTGGCGCTACAGTGCCAATCCTGTAATCCCCCGCAACCTCCTTCCGGACTCCAACAGCATTTTCAACAGCGCCGTCGTGCCCTTCGAGGGTGGCTTTGCCGGCGTTTTCCGCTGTGACGACACCAACCGCCGGATGACCCTTCACGCCGGGTTCTCCAAGGATGGCATCCACTGGGACATCCAGCCCGGCACCATCAAGTTTGAAGGAGCCGATCCCGAAGTGGGAGAATGGGTCTACGGCTACGACCCCCGCGTGGCCTTCATCGAAGACCGCTTCTGGGTCACCTGGTGCAACGGCTATCACGGCCCCACCATCGGCATAGCCTGGACCAAGGACTTCAAGACTTTCCACCAGGTAGAGAACGCTTTCCTGCCCTACAACCGCAACGGCGTGCTCTTCCCCCGAAAGATCAATGGCCGGTACGCCATGCTCTCCCGGCCTTCCGACACGGGTCACACCGCTTTCGGAGACATCTTCTACAGCGAGTCTCCGGATATGGAGTTCTGGGGACACCACCGCCACGTGATGGCTCCCGCCCCGTTCGAGCAGAGCGCCTGGCAGTGTATGAAGATTGGTGCCGGTCCCGTGCCCATCGAAACCTCTGAAGGCTGGCTGCTGTTCCACCACGGCGTGCTGCACAGCTGCAACGGTTACGTATACAGCTTCGGCAGCGCCCTGTTGGATTTGGAGAAGCCCTGGAAGGTGATCGCCCGCAGCGGCCCTTACCTCATCAGCCCTCAGATGCCGTACGAATGTATGGGAGACGTTCCCAATGTGTGCTTCCCCTGCGCCGCCCTGCACGATGCCGCCACCGGCCGCATCGCCGTGTACTACGGCTGCGCCGATACCGTCACCGGCCTGGCCTTCGGCTACATCCCGGAGATCATAGACTTTACCAAGAAGACCAGTATAGTCTAGTGGGCGTAACGCGCTTATTTACAAATACTTACCGCTTTACCCTTAGGAAGATTCGACTATGGGAAAACACATAAAGCTTTGGCTATCAGCCATTTGCGTCCACGCGGCGCTGCTGGGATATGCCCAGACCGAATGGGTGAACCCCTTTATCGGCACGTCTAACTTTGGCGCCTGCAACCCCGGCGCCGTGGTGCCCAACGGCCTTATGAGCGTGAGTCCGTTCAACGTGATGGGCTCGCAGCTCAATACCTGGGACAAGGACAGCCGCTGGTGGAGTACCCCGTATGTGGCCGAGAACAGCTTCTTCACCGGTTTCACGCACGTGAACCTCTCCGGCGTGGGCTGTCCGGAACTGGGGGCACTGCTCACTATGCCCACCACCGGGCCGCTGCAGGTAGACTATCATATATATGGTAGCGAATACCGCAACGAGGTGGCCCATCCCGGCTACTATAGCGTAGAGCTTCTGAATGGCATCCAGGCCGAAGCCACCGCCACCACCCGTACTTCTTTGGAACGGTATACCTTCCCGGGCGGAGAGGGCAACATTCTCCTCAACCTGGGGGAAGGCCTCACCAACGAGAGCGGCGCCACGGTGCGGCAGGTTTCCGCTACGGAGATTGAAGGCTTCAAGCTGATGGGCACCTTCTGCTACAACCGCAACGCCGTGTTCCCGCTGTACTTTGTGCTGCGGGTGAGCAAGGTTCCCGCATCGGCAGGCTACTGGAAAAAGCAGCGCCCGATGACGGCCGAAGCGGCCTGGGATGCCGATGCCGGCAAGTATAAGATTTACGCCAACTACTCCAAAGAACTCAGTGGAGACGATATCGGCTACTGGTTCCACTATGAGGGCCTGCAGCCCGGAGAGCAGGTACAGGTGCAGATGGGTGTTTCCTTTGTGAGCATCGCCAATGCCCGCGAGAACCTTGAGGACGAGCAGCAGGGCTTTGACTTTGGCGGTGTCTGCCGGCAGGCCGATGCTTCCTGGAAGCAGCACCTGGGCCGCGTACAGATTGAAGGCGGCACCCCGGACCAGCGCACCATCTTCTACACGGCCCTCTATCACACCCTCCTGCATCCCAACGTGCTGAATGACGTGAACGGAGAGTATCCGCTGATGGAAAACGGTGGAGTGGGCCGTGTGGAACGCGGTCACACCCGCTATACGGTCTTCTCCCTCTGGGACACCTATCGCAACCTGCACCAACTGATGACCTTGCTCTGGCCCGAGAAACAGGTGGATATGGTCCGCTCTATGATAGACCAGTACCGCGAGTGGGGCTGGATGCCCAAGTGGGAGCTCTTCGGCCGCGAAACCTGGACCATGGAAGGAGACCCCGCCATCTGCGTGATTGCTGACACCTGGCTGCGGGGCCTCAAGGACTTTGACATTGAGACGGCCTACGAGGCCTTCCTGAAATCGGCCGATACCCCCGGCGCGAAGAACCTGATGCGCCCGGACAACGACCCGTACGTGGAGCTGGGCTACATTCCGCTCAACTTCTTCAGTGCAGACTTCTCCGGAGACAACTCCGTTTCCCACGCCCTGGAGTATTATGTGGCCGATTATGCGCTCTCCCGGCTGGCTGCAGACCTGGGCCGGAAAGCCGATGCCGACCGCTTCTACCAGCGCTCTCTGGGCTACAAACACTACTGGAGCCCGGCCGACAAATGCCTGCGTCCCCGTATGAAAGACGGCAGTTTCCTCACTCCGTTCGATCCTGAAGACGGGGCGGATTTCTCCAATGCCCCCGGTTTCCACGAAGGCAGCGCTTGGAACTACAGCTTTGCCGTCCCGCACGACGTGGCGGGTTACGCCAAACTCCAGGGCGGTACCAGGGCCTTTGTGAAGAACCTGCAGCACGTATTTGACGACAATCTGTACGATCCCGCCAACGAGCCGGACATTGTGTACCCGTTCCTGTTCAGCCGCTTCAAGGGCTACGAAGCCCACACCTGGGCCGCTGTGGAGAAGATTCTCTCCACCAACTACAAGAACGCCCCGGACGGCATCCCTGGCAACGACGACACCGGAACGATGAGTGCCTGGGCCGTGTTCTCCATGCTGGGTATCTACCCGGACTGCCCCGGAGAGCCCGCCTTCACCCTCACACGCCCCACCTTCCCAAAGGCTGTGGTCACGCTGCCTGACGGCCGGGAACTGACCATTACAAAAACATCGGCCCAGGCCCAAAAGGCCCAGGTCGATGGTAAGAACAAAGGTTACCGGATTTCCCACGCTTCGCTTTTGGAAACACGAGGCATTTCCTGGAAATAGCTTATAATGAGCACTTTAAACAAAGTCCTCTCGGTAGATCTACCGGGAGGACTTTTAATAAACGTTTGTTTATCTGCTACTTGACTTTCACGCTATTCAGCACATCCAGTTTCCCGTCATTCACCAGCTTCAGGACCAGCTCTCCGAAGAGGGTGTTCTGCCAGGCGAACCAGGGACGGGTGAAGTTGGTGGCATCGTCCTTGTGGAAGCTCTCGTGGATGAAGCCCAGGCCGGCGTCCGTACGAAGGAGCTGCTCCATGCAGGCCTTGATTTCGGCATCGTCGGTGGCGGTGAAGGCCTTCATCATAATGCTCATCGGCCAGATGACTTCCGTGCCGATGTGCGGGCCGCCGATTCCCTCACCTGCCTTCCCCTTAAAGAAGTAGGGGTTGGAGTTACTCCACACGAAGCGGCGGGTATTCTGGTAAATGGGATCTGACGCCATCGAAGGGATCAGATAACCCAGCGACAGGAGCGAAGGAACGTTGGCATCGTCCATCAAATAGGAGTTGCCGAAGCCATCCACCTCGAAGGCGTAGATTTCTCCAAATTCCGGATGCTTCACCACGGCGTACTTCTTCAGGGCCGCCTCCACCTCATTGGCAAGGGCGGTACAGCGGGCCGATAAGGCGGCATTGTGATTGACCTCGGTGAGAATGGTGGCTGCCTTGCGGAGGATATCCACCGCAAAGAAATTGGACGGAACCAGGAAATCAAACTGGGTGGCATCATCCGAAGGACGGAAAGAGGAGACGATGAGGCCGACGGGCTTCACCGGATGTCCCAGACCCACACGGGCCTTGGTGTCCAGCTGGCGGTCTGTGACGCGGAGGAAGAAGTAAGGGCCGTTCCCTTCTTTGCGCTGCTGGGTGGTGAAGGTTTCCAGGATGGTCTCCACGGTCTTGATCCAGAGATCGTCAAAGATGGAAGAATCTCCCGTTACCTCCCAGTAGTGGTATGCCAGGCGCACCGGATAGCAGTGCGAATCTATCTCCCACTTGCGCTCCCAAACGTTCGGATCCTGAGGGGTGCCCGTTTCGTCCGCGTCTCCGTGGTCTCCCGTGGCGCCCTGGTTGAAGGCGTTGGCGTAAGGATCTATGTTGATGAGCGTAAACTGCTGGCGGATAACGCCGGCAAGCATCTTGCGAAGATGCTCATCCTCCTTGCAAAGATCTACATAGGGCCACACCTGGGCACCGGAATCCCTCAGCCACATAGCGTGGATGTCTCCGGTATACACGAAGGTGAGCCCGGTTTCCTCGTCAAAATGGACGGTGGTATCAATGGTGTTGGGGAAGCAGTTGCGGAACATCCAGCGCAGCTTGGGATTGGTAAGCTGCGGGGCCACTTGATCTATCTTCTCCTCAACGGCCTGGGATACAAACAGGCGGTCCTGGGGAGCCGGACGCTGGTCCGGATATTTCTGTGCACAGGCACTCAGGGCCAGCAGGCCCAGCACAATGCTAACGCTAATCTTTTTCATTCGTGAACGAGTAAGGTTTGTCTTCGTCGGCAATGCCGCGCTGGTAATTGGGCTCGGAAGCCATCTTGAAGCGGAGTCTGGCGCCTTTCTGGAGGTCTGCCTGCTTGAGGTAGTTGCGGGTCCAGGATTTTCCATTGAGGGTAAGCTCCTTCACGTAGAAGTTTTCGGCCGAATTCTCCGGAGCCTCAATCACTACGTCTCCCCCATCCAGATGCAGCGTGGCTTTCTTGAACAGGGGCGTTCCCAGGGCATATTCTCCGCTGGCGGGGCAAACGGGATAGAAGCCCAGGGCGCTGAAGACATACCAGGCGCTGGTTTGTCCGTTGTCCTCATCTCCGCAGTAGGCATCGGCCCAGGGGGTGTAGAATTTTTCCATCACCTCACGGACGCGGGCCTGGGTCTTCCAGGGCTGACGGCTGTAGTCGTACAGGTACAGCATATGCTGGATGGGCTGGTTGCCGTGGGCGTAGTTGCCCATACCCATCACCGTCATCTCGATGATTTCGTGGATGGGGAAGCCATAGTAGCTGTCATCGTACTTGGGAGGCATCACGAATACGGTGTCCATCTGGGCGTTAAAAGCATCTTCTCCACCCATCAGGCCGATCAGGCCTTCGATATCGTGGAACACGCTCCAGGTATAGTGCAGGGAATTGCCTTCGGTGAAGTCTCCACCCCATTTGAGCGGGCTGAAAGGCCGGCGGAACTGGCCATCGGCCTGCCGTCCGTTCATAAGACCCACCTCTGCATCAAACACATTGCGGTAGTTCAGGGCCGCCTTCTTATAGGGCTCCAACTGCTCTTCGTCCATGTTCAGGGCCTTGCCCAGCTGGTAGATGCACCAGTCGTCGTAGGCGTATTCCAGCGTACGGGCGGCATTCTCCTTGATGTCCACGTCGCAGGGCACATAGCCCAGCTTGTCGTAGTACTGCCAGCCCAGACGGCCGGTAGAACTTACCGTGGGATGAACGGCATGAGCACCGTGGGTGACGGCCTCCCAGAGCTTGCCGATATCATAGTTCCGGATGCCGGAAAGATAGGCATCGGCCACCACGGAGGCACTGTTGTTACCCACCATGCAGGCCCTGTGTCCGGGAGAAGCCCACTCCGGCAGGAAGCCGCTTTCCAGATAATCGTTCACCAGGCCTTCCTGCACCTGCGAGGAAACCGTGGGGAAGAGGAGGTTCATCAGCGGGAAAAGGCTGCGGAAAGTATCCCAGAAGCCCGTATCCGTATAGAAATGGCCGTTCTCCACCTCTCCGGTATGGGGGCTGTAGTGCTGCCGCACACCGTACATCCCTATCTCGGAAAGATCCCGGGGGAACAGCAGGCTGCGATACAGGCAGGTATAGAACGTACGCAGGTGATCTATGTTGTCGTCTTCCACCTCAATCTTGCCCAGGGCCTGGTTCCAGGCCGTCCGGGAATACATCATCACCTCTTCGAAGGGGTCGTTCACTTCTCCGAGGTTCAGTTTAGCCTGGTCCATACTGATGAAGGAAGAGGCCACCTTCACGTGCACCACCTGTCCTTTGCTGGTAGGGAAAGACACCATGCCGATATTCTCGGGGGTCTCTTCCGGCTGGAAGGGCGTATCACTCTGGATAATGATGTAATTGCAGAAATTGGGGGCCACGCCGCCGTGGTTGTTCACGGCCCAGGCGCAGATGGTATGATCGTCCACAATCTCCACCTTGCCGCCCTCATAGGCGTCTACCACCAGATACGACTTCTCATTCTCCGGATAGGTGAAGCGGAACCAGGCGGCGTGGGAAGCCGGAACCAGTTCCGTAGTCACATCGTGGTCTGCCAGGTAGACACTGTAATAATAAGGCTTGGCCACCTCCGTCTTATGGGAGAACCAACTGGTCCGCTGGTCCTGGTCATAGTACGGGCCCGTAGTGACGGGCATCAGGCTGAAGGCGCCGTAATCGTTGATCCAGGGAGAGGGCTGGTGGGTTTGCTTGAAGCCACGGATGTGCGTGGCATCGTACCTGTACGTCCATCCGTCTCCGTTCTTGCCGGTCTGGGGCGTCCAGAAATGAGCCCCCCAGGGAACGGCAATGGCCGGATAGGTATTACCGGTGGAAAGGTTAAACGTGGAAAGGGTGCCCCCCATGGGGTTCACATACTCGGCCCAATCTCCAAGGCACTTGGAAGATTTGGTTACGGGCTGGGCACACGCTGCCAAAAGGGTCAGCGCCGCCAAGGTTATCAGTTTGTGTCGCATAAAAACGGCTTATTGCTCTTCTTCCATTTTTTCTTTGACTTCGGAACGGGTCTTCTTCAGGAAATCCGCGCCAAAGCCATACCAGGCCACGGCCAGGAAGCCGCCCAAGAAGCCCCAGATGAGCACGCGCTTTGCGCGGCTGTTCACAGGGCGCTGGGGCAGCGTTGCAGGCTGCACCACGGCATATACCGGCTTCTCTTCCTGGATCTTGGCGCGGGCCAGCTCGCGCTGCTGGGCCATCTGGGAATAGATCTGGTTGGCCAGGGAAGCTTCTTCACGGAGACGCTCTTTCTCCGAGTTGGCGCTCTGAAGAATCACGCTGCGGTCGTAGTCTACGGAACGGGCATAAGCGGCCTGCGCCTTCACCAGTTCTTCGTGGGCCTCATCGGCCAGCATGACGTAGTAGTTGTAGTCGGCAGTAGCCTTCTTGGTGCGGTAGTTGGACACATACACCTGCAGGCGGCTGCAAACGGTATCGGCCAGCTGCTTGGCCATCAGGGGGTCGTCCATTGAAACTGTGATGGTAGTAACACCTGTCTTCTTATCCACATCGGCACCTATGTTCATAGACAGCGCCTTCACCACCCGGGCCACACCCGGCGTGAGCTCCGTAGGGTCTTTTACTCCAGTGTAGGGCTTATAATCCTTTTTGGGCTTGAAATTGGGCTTGTCTTCTCCGCTCAGGTGCTTGTACACCGTGGTGTGCTTGGGCTGTACTCCCTCCTCAGCCTGCTTCTCACTCACAAAGGAGGTAAGCGGGACATCCAGCAGGGCGGCCAAAAAAGGCGTGCTGCCGCAGATTTCCGGGAACAGGGTGATGTTCATGGCATCCGTGGAAGCACCCATATTCATACCCCCCAGGCCCAACATATTAGTAAGGCTGGACAAACTGGAGGAATTACGATTCTGCAATTCAGGAGCCAAGGTCATTTGAACCGTGTACTGACGCTTCATCATCAGAGCGGATACTATACCCAGGCAGCCGAAGATAAAGCCAATGAGGACAATCTGCTTCCAGTGCTTGAGGAGCTTGGTGAAAATGCCCATCCAGTCAATCTCAAGTTCGTCGGATTCTTGGTACACAGGAGCGATATTCTGGTTCTCTTCCATAGCTAATTATTTTTCTTGAGGTTGCTAACCAGCGTGGTGACGGCTACGCCCAGCGTACCCAGGGAGGCAGCGGCCGAGCTGATGGCGATGAGGCCGGTAAAGTCGGTCTTTTCGTTCTTCTTCTCCTTATCCGGAACAAAGATTTCCGAACCGGGCTCTATCCTGTTCCAGGAGTACACCTTCTTGGCGCGGCCACCCATGGACACCAGGTATTTCTTACTTCTGCGGGCGTGCTGGGAATAACCACCGGCGGCGTCGATATAATCGGCCACGGTCATCTTCTCGTTCCAGTTCACGGCCGTCGGATACATCACGGCACCGAACACGCGCACGACGTTGGATTCCACTGGAATCTCCAGGCGGTCGTTCTCACGGAGAATCACATCGGACGGGCCGCCGGGATTGGCCAGGGCCGATTCCAGATCCAGGGAAATACTGTAGTGACGGGTGCCGGTCTTGAGCGTATTCCGGTCCATATTCACCGCAGCGGTACTGTCTATCTGCTTCACCAGCAGTTGTCCCAGCTCACGGGCCTGGGTAATTTCCTCAGGGGTGGCTTCGCGGACCAGACGGGCGCCCTTGATGTAGGCAAACTCGGTGAGACCCCCGGCCTTTTCAATCAGGTCGGAAATCCTTTCTTCACGGTTGGTAATGGTATACTGACCAGGGAAGTTCACTTCTCCGGCCACCGTAAAGTGGCGCTGCTCGTTGTAGGAAGGGCTGCGGTGTACACGGACCTCATCGTAGGGTTCCAGTACAAACTCAGCGCTGCCATCGGCAATCAGGCCATCTTTAAGGGAGAAAGTATACATCTCACCCACATCGCTGGTGGCCACCATACCGGTCCTGTCCTTCTTTCGGCGGGTTACATCCACACGGGATGTAGAAGCACCATCCTGCAGGCCTCCGGCCATGATAATGAAGTCTTCAATGGTAGTATTCTCGGCAAAAGGATAAGAACCCGGTTTTTTGACCATACCGGAGATGGTCATGGTACCCTGGTCCTTGAGGTCATAGCTGCTGGCGATATACAGTTCATCATTGTTCTGGAGCACGAAATCCGGCTTCTTACCGGCCATGATGTCCGTCAGGTTCAGGGAGAATACTTCCATGGTTTTGTCGGCATGCTCGCGATGAACCACCACGCGATCCGTAAAGGCTTCCGGCAGCAGGCCGCCGGCTTTCTCCACAAGTCCCTTGGCGGTACGGACCTCACCCAGTTCATAAGTACCGGGGAGATACACGAAGCCATGGATGGAAATACGGTTCTCAAAACGGGACTGGATTTCACCCACCTCGATTCTGTCTCCCGTTATAAGGGGGAAAGAGGCATAATCCTTATCCTCAACCGTGCGAACCTCAAAGGCCTTGTCACGCTGGCGAAATACGGTAACGGAGGCGGTGTTGGCCCCGTTGGAGAAACCTCCTGCATACTCAAGAAGCTTATCCAGATTCTCCCCTTCCTTCATTTCAAAGTACATGGGGCGCTTGACGGCACCCTCGATGGAAACCAGGCTCTTGTAGGGAGAGACCAGGATAACATCGCCCTCTTCCAGGCGGATATCATCGTTGAGGTTACCCTTCATCAGGAACTGATAGACGTCCACCCGGGCCACTACCTTCCCGTCACGGACCACCTTGATGTCACGGACGGTGCCAGGTTCCACCACACCACCTGCACGATACAGGGCGTGGAAGGCCGTGGCAAAGGCCGACAGCACATAGGTACCAGGGTTGGGAACTTCTCCCACTATGTTAACCTGGATGGTTCGGATCTGGCCCAGGCTCAGGCGCATATCCGTGCCTTCCCTTCCCAAGCCACCGTAAATCTGGCCCAGTCTCTTTTTCAGGTATTTGTTGGCTTCGTCAATGGTCATTCCGCTCAGATAAACCGGACCCAGCACATCCACATTGATGCTGCCTTCCGGAGAAATGACGCTTCGAAGCGTGGTCTGGTTACGGCCGAAGATGTCGATGATGACCTCATCGCCGGGGCCCAGCCTGTAGTTGCGGGGAGTGGCCAGATTCTCGCTAGGCGCAAAATTCAGCGATTTGTTACGGAAGATATTACGGCCATAAACCGTAGCGTTCTCCGTCACGAAAGAGTTCACTTGCTCGTCATCGGCAACGGAACCATTGACCGAATGGGAACGGTTCACATCCTGGGATTCCGCCTTCGCCTGGTTAGAGGAGGAGCGGGACTGGTAAAGCGCATATACGCGCTGAGCCTGGGCCCGGTTAACACCTTTCAGCGAGAGCTCTCTGGCAATATCGTCACGATCTTTTCCCTCGGCCATGGCCTGCTGGACATATTCCAGCACCTGTTCATCCGTCATCGAGCTTTGAGCATTGGCAACCGCAGAAACCAGCATAAAGCCGGCCACCAGCGCCATCGTGCTTCTTACGAATTTACGCATATTCAGATAATTTGTAGTTATTATTCTTTAGTATATTCGTGCAAAGATACAACTTTTTGCCCACAACTAAAAGTCGTAGAGGTTGAGACCGGTCTCGGGATCCGTTCTGCGGTTAACGGTGGTGAGGGAATAATCTTCCACCAGCAGTTCGCAGGCTCCGTTGATGCGGGCCGACAGGAGATGGCCGCCCACGCAGGTATAGTCCCGCCGGCTGCAGGTGAGATGCACGTGCAGATAGGGGGCTTCGTCCTTGCAGGAGATGTTTCCGGTGAGATTGGTGATTTCCATCTGCTCCTGGAAAGTCTTGTCCACATACTTCAAAGTATTGGGGTCCAGGAAACGGAAAGTGGCTTCGCTCACGGCTCCCAGGCCTGTGATGTATCCGGCGGTGATGCTTTTCTTGCGGCAGAAATCCGCCAGGGCCTCCATTACTTCCTGATGATTGTCTATGCTGAGGATGTAACGGTCGTTAACGGAAAGGGTAAGGTCTTTGACTTTTTTGTATGTGTACATGGTTTTCTGTTTTTAAACACGTAAAGATAGCAATTATTGGCGTAGAAAATGTTATCTTTGCAGACAAAACTATACTGAAAGCATGAAAAAACTGGCAATCCTGGCCTTTGCCCTGCTCACCTGCGCAGCCCTGCAGGCCCAACAAGTCCGTTCCAACTACCGCACAGACGGTATGACGCACATAGCCACCCAGGCAGAATCCCTCTCCTTCGGCAATGTCCCCGGAAAAACCAGCGTGGAGCTGGTGGGCTTCCCGGACGGTTCCACCCTGTACCTGCTGTACATCACCCTGGAACCCGCCAAGAAAGCTTCCACCGCCGCCCCGAAGGGCGTGAAGATGGCAGTCAACCTTACCGGCGGCAAGCTGGTGCGTCTGGAGCAAATCGGCCAGTATCCCGCCTCCAGCAAGATTACTCAGCTGAAGTACGCCGTAGAATCGGCCGATATGGAAAAGATGGTGCGCGGCATCAAGTCCGTGGACATTGTCACCGGCTGGGATCCGGACGATTATGTCCAGGCCACCTTCGCCAATGACGAACTGGGAGCCCTCCTGAAGCGCCACTGCGAGGCCATCCTGAAGGCCTCCGAAAACACCGTAGAGTTCAAGGCCACCCTGGCGGACCGCCAGGAAAGCCTCACCAGCGTCATGACCACCACCAATCCCCTGGTGGCCCGCGGCGCCAACTTCGACTACAACGTGCTCATCTCCCACCTGATGTACAAAAATAACGGTGGTGAAGACATAGACCTGTATTTTGCCATCGGCACGCAGGAGCAGTTCCACATTCCCTTCGACGCCGCCGTGCGTTTCAAACTCTCGGACGGCTCCACCATCGGCCTGCTTCAGGCCCGGGACGATGTTAACTTTGTGCTGGTATACCCTTCCATGGAAGACATCACCCGCATGGTGGACGCTATAGATTCAAAATTATTGCTAACTTTGCAACCCCAAATAGAGGATGGTTCCGTAGCTCAGCTGGATAGAGCAACAGCCTTCTAAGCTGTGGGTCTCGGGTTCGAATCCCGACGGGATCACCAAGATCCTTTCCCTCCGCCAACTTGTTCATATCGAATGAGTTGGCGGTTTTTTCGTGCCTGTTTTATTGCATATTTCAGCTCAATACAGAGAAAATCACTCCCATAAAGAATGCAATTTTATTAGAAAATTTGCTATTTTTACACACTGAAAAGTGAGCAATAAGTGAGCAAAGCAAGAAAACGGACACAATTATGACAAAAGCCAGCATTTACTACGATACCCGGAGAGCAAATAAGGACGGATCGTTCCCCCTTCGCATCATGATCGCCAAAAACGGTAAACGTGCCAGCATGGTTCTTGGGATAAATCTTCTTCCAGAGCAATGGGAGAATGGGACTGTTGTCAAACATAAGGACGCCAAATTGTTGAACACGGTTATATCCGGTAAGCTGGCACAAGTAAACAAGGCTATTATCCAACTCGATCTTACTGGCAAGCTCGCTGGCAAATCAGCGAAAGAAGCTCTGGACCTCATCCGAGAAACATTTGACCCAGAGATTGCCGAGAAAAAGGCAGAGGAGGAACGACTAAAGCAGGCTGAACTGAATAACCTAGCAGGTTTCTTCCAAGAATTCATCGGCACAAAAGACAAAGAAGGCACAAAGAAACTCTATCAAGACACATATAATAAGCTGGAAGCCTTTTGCGTGGCCTCGGGTCGGCAGTTCTCCGATATTTCTTTTGATGACGTGACGCCCCAGTTTCTTCGGGACTTTGAACAGTTCTGCCTTACAACACAAAAGCAGAATACAGCCAGTCGTCACCTTAGAGATATTCGTGCTGTAATGAACGCTGCCGTTGATGAAGAACGCACCAAGAACTACCCCTTCCGCAAGTTCAAAATCAAACAAGGGCAGAGCCGGGACAAATCATACACGGCTAAAGAACTACGCGATTTGTTCACCTTTAACTGCTATCCCGGCGGAGAGCAGGAGGCCGTTGATATTTTTAAACTCATGTTCTGCTTAATCGGCATCAATAATTTAGACCTGGTTACTCTGACGGGAATAAAGAGGGGACGAATTGAATACCCTCGCAGTAAAACAGACAAGCCATACTCTATAAAAGTGGAGCCAGAGGCCTTGGAGATTATCAATAAATACAAGGGGAAAACGCACCTGTTGAACATTCTTGAACGGGTCCCTAATTACAAGACCTACTATAATAGGTTAGGAAAGACTTTACGAAAGGTCGGCCTGACTAGAGTCGACGGAAAGACGAGTACGGGCAAAGCCATCCTCCCAGATGTTTGCCTAAGCGCGGCAAGAACTTCATGGGCAACTATTGCTCAAGCAGAACTAGGCATAGGTCGAGAAACGATCGCTGCCGCACTTGGGCATCATACCGTCGATGTTACCACCACATATCTAAGGACAGACTGGAGGAAGAAAGTGGACGAAGCCAATCGTGAAGTCCTTGATTGGGTCTTCTACGAGAAACGAAAAAAACGGACCCGAACTTAATCGAATCCGTTTTGGGATGGCCTAGCAATAAGCTTCGTGGTTGATGGCGCCTTTGGGGCGCCATTATTATTTCTAGGCACCAGTTTTAGCCCTTCATCTCTTGATAAACCCTCTGGCTCTACAGGGATTTTAAAATTGAAAAACTCCGTTGCTTTCATTTATACCATTATTATATATATAGCCCGTGTGGCTTATACTCAACTATAACTGTTTATACGCAATCTTCCAAGCACTACTGGAAAAATGGACCACAGGCATTCATTGCGTCGTCAAAAGCATAGATCAATAGGCGCCCCCTTCTGCTTTTGCGTTGTTTTCCACCACTCTATTCCGGTAACAATTATATAGACCTTTTCAGTCTTAATAGCATCAAGCCAACCATTAAAGAGACAAAAGTCTGTTGACCAATCTCTACTAACTTCGGCAGCGCAATAATCTGGTCTGGTCTAATATATCCCCCTCCTATACTCTAGAGCATACTACCCCCTTAGTCCCCCCTTGACATTTGAATAAAAAGAATGCTTTTGGTTTAAAGCCCTAAACCACCTTCTAAAAGGGACTTCTACTTTGGTGATTTCTCTTTTTTCAGAAAAACTAGCAATCGGTAAAAGGTAGTGAAATCTATGTCTATGCGTATGCTGTAGCATATAATGTCCACTTAATACTATCATTATGAACAATCTCATTATCAGACCTGCACAAACTCCCTTTGTGCCCAGCCCTCAGTTCCCGTTTATCGACCTCGACAACATCCCTGAGGCTCACATTGTCGACTTTAAACCAGTCGAGACTCCCTCCAACGTCCATTTCTTGGAAGCCAACACGGATTCCATTTCTATGGATGCTCTTACCAGTGACTGCATTGTTCCCACTTGGGGCAATCAAGAGCTTACTATCTCCCACCAAGACTTCATCAACACCGTCTATGACGCTGCTAAGAACTACTTCTGTGGGGAATCCGTAAACGCTCCTGCTATCCGTGTTTCTCACGAGGTTAAAGGACGCATTCCTGCTGCTCTTTACAAGAAGCCCAGCGAATTACTCCCGTCTGACAAGACCAAGTTCTTCCAGCGTTTAGCCTTTGCCTTCACCATTCCCACCATCTTTGAGAGCATTGATGGCCAAAGGATGGAACTGTGCATCGGAGGCGTGAGGAATTACAACGACCTCAATCTCTACAGGGCGGCTAGAAGCTTCGAGAAGTTCTCTGTCTTTATCGGCTGGCGGGTAAACATCTGCTCCAACCAGATTCTGTCAGGGGATGGACTCAAGTTCCAGATGGAGGTCTCCAATCTGGACGAACTCTATTTGCAGTGCATGGACTTGTTCCGCGCCTATTCTCCTTCAAGGGATCTGCATCTTATGCGGAGTCTTACGGATACCTACCTGACGGAATCCCAGTTCGCCACTATCGTGGGACGCTGCCGCCTTTATCAAGCTCTTCCTCCTAAGGAGCAAAAGGCTATTCCGCGTCTCCTTATTACAGACAGCCAGATTAATAGCTGCTGTCGTGGCTACTTTGCCAATCCCGACTTTGGGGCTAAGGACAATCAGATTAGTCTCTGGGATTTCCACAACCTACTCACGGAATCCAATAAGAGCAGCTACATTGACTCTTATCTCCAGAGGGCCCTTAACGCTACCGACCTAAGCGTCGGCATCAACAACACGCTTCGCGGAATCGACGACAAATACGCTTGGTTCCTTAGCTAGTTTGACCTTAATATCGTAACAGCCTCATTATGTGCTAGAGTTTAATCGGCGCGATGGGGCTGTTTTGTTTTACCTTTTAAACTTTGATTATACCATGACCACTAATGCAATCATCTATGCCCGTGTCTCCAGCAAAGGAGACAGACAGACCACAGAACGCCAGATCTATGACCTTAACAAGTACGCAGAAGCACACGGCCTAAAAGTCGTTGCTATCTTTGAGGAGCACATAAGCGGAGCAAAAGCCAATAAGGAAAGAAAGGCCTTACAGGATTGCTTCGAATTGGCAGAGTCCGGAGCTGCTTCCACCATCATCTGCAGCGAGCTTTCACGGTTAGGGCGCTCGGTCTGGGATCTAAATGAATCCGTTAAGCGCGCCATCGACAATAAGATTAACATTATCTTCTTGAAAGAAGGGTTCTCCCTCTTCGACAGCAATGGCGAGAAGTCCATCATGTGTCCAATCTTAATAGCGACCCTAGGCACCTGTGCCGAAGTGGAACGACAGAATATATACTATCGTCTTAACTCCGGCCGGGAACTGGCCAAGTCCAAGGGTGTGAAAATGGGTAGACCAATGGGGTCTAAGAACAAACATACTCATGACGAAGAGCTAAAGATCAAATATTCAAGCGCTATAACACTCTTGCGTAAGGGTTACTCAGTCAGAGCTGTGGCAAAACTGGAAGGAGTGAGTCCAACGACCATTCAGAAGCTGAAATCCAAGTTTACTTGATTAATCCTCGAGAGGTGGTTATTATTACCAAAGTGGTTAAAAAATACTACACGGGAAGAAAAAAAGGGGGTCCCATATATATTATCATTCATAGGGACCACCCTTTTTTCTATTGGCTTATCATTCACAAAAAAACATCTGTAGATCATCGGCATTTACCATTTATTACCATTAAGAATTAAAGATGTGGCTTTTTTTAAATGAAGGAGTCTGCCTCCTAAAGATTCCAGTTCTAACGACCTTCTTGCGGACATTCTACAAGCTGCAGTTACATGGAACACGGTTAACCAGAGAAAAACTGGTCTCAACAGGGCAGAAGCCAGACAAATTATCAGAGCACCTTAAGTTCGCCGCCAATTGTGGGCTACTACAAATATGGCCGGAGAAGTACTGCATAGGCGCAGAAGAATTCAGATCATACCCCAACCTTTATATCATCCGAAATCCGTCCTATAAGGTTTGGGTACAGTCCGTAGAAGATATTACAGACTGCTTTTCATATCAGATACAAAAGGCACTCGGCAAGGTACATAGTAAATACTACATCAAGAAATATGATTCTTCAGCGCCAAATCCGATCTCCCTCGAGATTGTCACCCAAGAGGATCGTACAACCCATTTGTTTCGGTTTGATTTTTCTGCCCTGGGAATCGTAGCAGTCCACTACACTAAACCGATATGCGATTATCTTTTCAATTACACTCACCATTTAAAACACAAATACGAAATGATTTATCATGATTTATTGGAGTTGTTCCATGTGGGAGATCGTTATTCTCTCGCCGAAGTCAAACAGATCCTTCAAGGCGTTTACGACAAACACGGCCTAATAAGCAAGGCAAAAGCAACAGATCTGCTTCTATTTGGGTTTAAAACAAAAAGGACTATCCTGTCAAAGGAGGGTCATAGAGCAGAAGGCTTTCGGATAGTGGAACTGGTTAAACCGGAGCTACATATGCTATCTGTTTGACGAAGTAATTTTTTTTTTCTACCTTTGTTCTTGCCATCGCAAGGTGGCGACATAGATGAAAGTGTAACTTTTATCCTTGGACTGAAATCTGGAAAATTTACAAGATCAAGGGCAAAAGCAACATTCATCACCCGTATTGTCTGGATTGTGCAACTCTGCACTCCTCGATACGAGTGTGGAGTTGTTTATTTGATCTTGGGCCTTCCAGAGCCTCAGTCCAGATAAGCGTTTGGCTCCACACTTTTGTTGTTTATACCCCCGTTAGGCGCCAGCGGAAAAAGAGACAGAAGGCCATGAGCTTGAAATCCCAAACGCCTCTGGAAGAATACTCAACCCCCGAGGTGCAGATCTATGAACTTCGAACAGAAGGACACATTTTAACTGGCTCTAACGAAGGAGTCGGTGGTAAAGATGATGAAGATACTCCCTGGTAATATGAAAAAGATTGTTTTATTCTGGGGAGCAGCTACTCTCCTTACCGCTTGCACATCGCAGCTTGAAACCCCTATTGAAAACATTGATGATTCAATAATCGTTGAAGAGCAGCAGGCTCCGGTCTTTTATGCTTCTATCGGCGAAGAGGCCAACACTAAAGTCTACCTTGATGAGGATTATAAGGTTCTTTGGACAGAGGATGATAGGATATCCGTCTTCAATGAAAACACCTATAATCAGGAATACCGTTTTGATGGTAATACGGGAGACAATGCCGGGACATTCTCAATTGTCCCCGATGGAAAGGTTAAGACAAGTAATCCACTAGATTATGCTTATGCGATTTACCCATATAGTAGTGGAACGTCTATAAGCAATACGGGAGTCTTAACAGTAAATTTCCCTGCAGCGCAGACTTACACCGCAACTACGTTTGGACTTGGTGCCAATACTATGGTGGCGGTAACGGATGACAGCAATTTCCAGTTTAAGAATGCCTGCGGCTATCTTATGCTTAAGCTTTACGGGACAAGCGTCGGCACTACTATTAAAACCATTTCCATTAAGGGTAATAACCATGAAAAAATAGCTGGTGAAGCAACAATATCGATGTCTCTTGGAGGAACACCGGCTGTCTCAATGACGGGAAGTGCCACAGAAGAAATAACTTTAACCTGTACAGACGCGGTTACAATAGGTGAGGCATCAAATGACTACACTCAATTCTGGTTCGCGCTTCCTCCTGTGACCTTTACAAAAGGATTCACAATTACTGTCACGGATGAAGATGGGAGGATTTTTAGACAATCAACGTCTTCCTCTCTCGAAATTGTCCGAAGCTATGCAAAGAAAATGGCGCCGCTTCCTGTTACTCTTATTTCAGTCCCTATTGCTGTGCCCCTCGGTCTTAGTGTAAAATGGGCGTCATTTAATATTGGAGCTTCTAGTCCTGAGGGATTTGGTTACTATTATGCTTGGGGGGAAATATCTAGACAATTTGATTATAGTTGGGCATCATATAAATGGTGCAATGGCACTAATACATCCCTAACCAAATACAATTCAGTTGATATGGGATACGGTACTATTGATAATAAGACTCAATTAGATCCAGATGACGATGTCGCTTCTGCTAGACTTGGAGACGGGTGGAGAATGCCAACAAGAGCCGAGCTTGAGGAATTGGTGTCAGATTGCACATGGACATGGATGACATTAGGTGGTCACAATGTCTATAAGGTGACCGGCCCTAATAACAATTATATTTTCCTTCCGTGCCCGGGTTGGTATCGTGAAAACAGCCTTAAAGATGGTGATGATTATGGGACATACTGGTCTTCGACCCGAAATGTTAATGGCAATAGCGCACAGTGGGCTTGGGCTATAACCATTTCTCAATGGGGGCACGATCCTAGTGGATCACATCGTCGAAGCGATGGTTGTTCCGTAAGGCCCGTCAAAGAATAGGAAGATGCTAGAGTCTATTTTTTAAAAAGGCAGCCTCATTTACTGGCTGCCTTTTTTCGTTCATTAGACAAAAGGGACTAAACTGAGTCACCTTCCATGTTTCCTTGTCCTTGCCTTCCGTTGTTTAGTACGGACCTTCCTTTCTCGGCATTGGCCACTTGTCCAAGGTAACGTTTCCTTTCAGCTTTTATCTCCTCTAAAAGGGTTTCATAGGAATCACTCCTAGAGACATATTGAATAGCCTCTTTCTTAGTCGTCAAGTGCCCCTTCACCTTACCACCCGCCAAAATGTCCACGACACGAATCACAATGTCCGGCGATTCATCATTCAGGTTGATGATTGCTTTGAGTGTCTCTTCAGAGACCTCGCCGTTAAGAATCTTTTTCGCCGCGTCGGCTTTTAGATTGGCAATGTTTGCTTTTGTTGTTGCCATGATACACTACTTTTAAATGTTTCCGGAAATAGCTCCGGCGCTTTTTTCTAAATGGGGCAACCCTCATCAAGCCGCCCCGTGCGAGCATACTCGCGTTGATCTAGGACTATGGTCTTTTTACATCGTTGCCCTCCAGCATCTGAGGATTTCACTTCCCAGCCAGCATTTGCGGCCGTTTACTTTCCTGATACCTGCTCTGATATACCCTTGTTTGGTCCATAAGAGCAGGGTTGACTTGTGGATGCCTAGAGCCCTCGACGCATCCCTTAACTCATATCGAGCTGTTGGAATGACTGCAGGTTCTGTTAGAACCATTGTTTTTCAAAGAACTTTAGTCTATATTTGCAGGGTAAATTTTGACACCAATACTAACGCCAGAACTTACACCATCGGCAAATTTACTTACGTTTAACGAGAAATGCATACAAAATTCGGAGCATCACCACCCAGTCTCACGGCCTAAAATCCAGTGATTTTTTCGGAGTATAACCACCCAAAAACGGTAAAAACCTTATAAAAAA
>ONWU01000043.1 GCA_900321655.1 uncultured Bacteroidales bacterium | reverse complement strand
AGGCGCGCTTGTGGTCCTGCGAAAGCGGCATAGGATACACGCGTTCCCCGTCCACAAAACAGAGGAAAGAGAACTCGGGGCCGGTGAGGAAATCCTCCACCACTACCCTGCCCTGCCCGAAGGAATGGTCCAGGAGCATATCGGCCAGGGCTTGCTTAGCCTCTTCCAGGTCCTGGGCAATGACCACGCCTTTACCGGCTGCCAGGCCATCGTACTTGAGCACCGCCGGAAAAGGGCGGGCCGATACATAAGCCAAAGCCTCCTCATAATCTGAGAAGCCCTTGTAGGCCGCCGTAGGGATGCCGTACTTGTCCATCAGCTTCTTGGCAAATTCCTTGGAGCTCTCGATGGCGGTGGCCGCCTTCGTATGACCGAAGATCTTGAGCCCGGCGGCCCGGAAGGCATCCACGATGCCGGCAGCCAGGGAAGCCTCGGGACCCACTACCGTGAGGTCCACATCGTTTTCCAGCGCGAAGGCCTTGAGGCCTTCCACGTCGGTGTCTTTCAGAGGCACGTTGAAAGCCTGCTCCCCGATGCCGGCATTGCCGGGGGCGCAGTAAATCTTTTCAACCTGGGGGGAACGGCTGAGCGCGTCCACTATGGCATGTTCGCGCCCGCCGCCACCTATCACCAGAACGGTTTTCCCCAGACAATCTTCCAGCTGGATTTCCTTACCCGACTTGGCAACCTTCTGGGAAGGAAGAGGATAAACAAGACCCATATAATCAGTGTTTAAAATGACGTACGCCGGTGAAGAGCATCGTGATGCCCAGCTCGTCGGCCTTCTTGATGGCATCCTCGTCGCGGATGCTGCCGCCGGGCTGTACAATCACGGTTACGCCGTACTTAGCGGCCAGGGCCACGGTGTCGTCAAAGGGCAGGAAGCCGTCGGAAGCCAGCACCAGTCCTTCGGTGAAGCCGGCATTCCTGGCCTCGTTCAGGGCAATCTCGGCCGAACCCACGCGGTTGGTCTGGCCGGCGCCGATGCCGATGGTGTGGTTATCCCGCACAACGGCGATGGCGTTGGACTTGACGTGCTTGACAATCTTCCAGCCGAAGTTGGCATCGGCCAGCTGGGCGTCCGTGGGTTTCACCTTGGTGACGCACATTTCGGGGGTTACTTTCTCTACCTGGGTGTCCAGCTGCTGGGCCAGCATACCGCCGTTTACGCTGATGAACTGGGGTACGGAGGCGCCGTCGCGGGTCATATCCACCTTCATCACGCGAAGGTTCTTCTTGGTGGAGAGGATTTCCAGGGCCTCGGGGGTGAAGTCGGGGGCGATCACAATCTCCAGGAAGATGGGCTTCATGCCGGCGGCTACCTCGGCGGTGAGGGTGCGGTTCACGCCCACGATACCGCCGTAGATGCTCACCTTGTCGGCCTCATAGGCGGCCTGCCAGGCTTCCTCGATGGTCTTGCCTACGGCTGCGCCGCAGGGGTTCATATGCTTGAGGGCCACGCAGAAGGGCTCCTCGAAGTCCCGCAGCACGTTGAGGGCGGCATTGGCGTCCTGGATGTTGTTATAGGAAAGTTCCTTGCCCTGGATCTGGGTGGCGAAGGCCAGGGAGAACGGGGCGGGTTCCAGGGTGGCGTAGAACTTGGCGCTCTGGTGGGGGTTCTCGCCGTAGCGGAGGCCCTGCTTGAGGTCGTACTCCAGGAAGAGTTTCTCATTCAGGCCGGCCTGGGCGCGCATGTAAGTGGCAATGCAGGCGTCGTATTCGGCCGTATGGGTATAGGCCTTGGCTGAGAGTTTCAGACGGGTTTCGTCGGAGGTTTTGCCATTGGCTTTCAATTCGGCCAGTACGGTATCGTAATCGGCCGGATCGCAGACGATGGTGACGTCTTTCCAGTTCTTGGCCGCGCTGCGAACCATGGAAGGACCGCCGATGTCGATGTTCTCGATGGCATCCTCCAGGGTAACGCCTTCCTTGGCAATGGTCTGCTTGAAGGGATAGAGGTTCACGCAGACCAGTTCGATGGTCTCGATGCCGTTCTCCTTCAGGGTTTCCATGTGGGCGGGAACGTCCCGGCGGGCCAGGATGCCGCCGTGCACCTTGGGATGCAGGGTTTTCACCCGGCCGTCGCAAATCTCCGGGAAGCCGGTCACTTCGCTGATGCCGATGGTTTTCACGCCCTCGGATTCCAAGAGTTTCTGGGTACCGCCCGTGGCGATGATTTCCCAACCCAGGTCTACCAGGCCCTTCACAAAGGGCACCAGTCCTTTTTTGTCACTGACACTAACTAACGCTCGCATAATAGTTTGTTGATGGTTTGTACGTATAATTCATGTTCTATTTTCTGGCCGATGGCGTGCACCTCGGCCGGGTCCGATCCTTCGTAGGGGAAGGCGCGCTGGGCGATGATCCTGCCTCCGTCCAGGTCTGCGTTCACCCAGTGGATGGTGATGCCATAGACCTTTACGCCATACTCCACGGCCTGCTCCACGGCATTCGCGCCCCGGAAAGCGGGCAGCAGCGAAGGGTGGATGTTGATGATCTTTCCGTCATAGGCCTTCAGCAGGGTATCCCCCACTATTCTCATATAGCCCGCCAGACAAACGAGATCCACGCCCTTTTCGTCCAGCCTCCTTACTATCTCCGCCTCGTAGGCCGCCTTGCCTTCGTACTCCTTGGGATTGAACACAAAGGTCTCGACGCCATATTCGCGGGCCCGGCCGATAACCGCCGCGCCCGGCTTGTCGCACACCATCAGGGCCACTTCGGCCGGGAGGGTGCCGTTTTTGCAAGCCCGGGCGATGGCCTCGAAATTGGTGCCGGTGCCGCTGGCGAAGACTGCTAGCTTTTTCATTTCAGGATGATGTTGACGCCTTCCTTGTCCGTCACCTTACCGATGACGGAGGCTTTCTCTCCGTGGGATTCCAGGATGGAGATAACCTTCTGGGCCTCAGCGGCATCCACGACGGCAATCATCCCGATACCCATATTGAAGATGTTGAACATCTCGCGGTGCGGTACGCCGCCCCACTTTTCCAGCATCCTGAACACGGGGAGGATCTCCCAGCTGCCTTCTTCAATCTCCAGGCCCTGACCGGGCTGCAGCACACGGGGAATGTTCTCGTCAAAGCCGCCGCCGGTGATGTGGGCCACGCCGTGAACATCGCACTGGCGGATGACATCCAGCATCTGCTTTACGTAGATCCTGGTAGGAGTGAGGAGCACCTCACCCAGTTGGCGGCCGCCGAATTCGGGAATGGCGTCCTGATAGGAAAGGCCGGCATCGGCCACAATCTTTCTCACCAGGGAGAAACCATTGGAGTGCACGCCCGAAGAGGCGATGCCCACCAGCACATCCCCCACTTTCACCTTGGAGCCGTCGATGAGCCTGGATTTCTCCACCACACCGGTGGTGAAACCGGCGATGTCGTACTCTCCGTCCTCATACATACCCGGCATCTCGGCCGTTTCTCCTCCCACCAGGGCGCAGCCGGCCTGGCGGCAGCCTTCGGCCACACCGGCCACAATGGCTTCCACCTTGGCAGGGACATTGTGCCCCAGGGCCACGTAATCCAGGAAGAAGAGCGGCTCGGCGCCCTGGGCCAGGACATCGTTCACGCACATAGCCACAGCGTCGATACCAATGGTGTCGTGCTTGTCCATCGCGAAGGCGATCTTGAGCTTGGTGCCCACGCCGTCCGTTCCGGAAACCAGCACGGGTTCCTTCACATGCAGGGAGGCCAGGTCAAACATACCGCCAAAAGAGCCGATATTGCCCATCGAGCCCTTGCGGGAGGTGGAGGCGACGTGCTGCTTGATGCGCCGGACTACTTCATATCCGGCTTCCAGATTGACACCGGACTTTTCGTAAGATTGTGCCATATTTATTCTTCGGTATTAGATTCGTCATACAGGAGGGTAGGATATTCGCCCGTGAAGCAGGCCTGGCAGGGATCCGCACAGCCGAAGCAGGAATCCCGGGTGCTTTCCGGGCTCAGGTACCCCAGGGTATCGGCCCCTATGGCCTGGCAGGCTTCCTCCAGGGTGCGGTTGGAGCAGAGGAGCTCCTCCGGGGTGGAGGTGTCCACGCCGTAGTGGCAGGTGTATTTCATCATAGGGCTGGCGATGCGCACGTGCACCTCCGTGGCCCCGGCTTCCCGCAGCATCCTCACAATCTTGAGGGAGGTGGTGCCGCGCACGATGGAATCGTCCACCAGCACTATTCTCTTGCCGTTGACAATGCTGTAGACGGGAGAAAGTTTCATTTTCACGCCCAGCTCGCGAAGAGACTGCACGGGCTGGATGAAGGTTCTGCCCACGTACTTGTGCTTCACAAGGCCCATCTCGTAGGGAATGCCGCTTTCTTCGGCATAACCCATGGCGGCGCTCAGGCTGGATTCCGGGACGCCCACCACGATATCGGCCTGCGCGGGGCACTCACGGGCCAGGCGACGGCCGGCCTCCTTGCGGTAGGCGTGCACGTTGCAGCCGTCTATGTCGCTGTCCGGACGGGCAAAATAGATGTACTCCATGGCGCACATGCGGTGGCGGGAAAACTTGGAGTACAGGTTGGAGCGAAGGCCCCTGTCGTCCAGGCAGATGATCTCTCCGGGCTGGACGTCCCGGATGAAGGTGGCG
This sequence comes from uncultured Bacteroidales bacterium, assembly GCA_900321655.1. Lineage (GTDB taxonomy): Bacteria > Bacteroidota > Bacteroidia > Bacteroidales > UBA932 > Cryptobacteroides. Next base: position 10,238 of record ONWU01000043.1, on the reverse strand, counting down.
CCCATGATGCCGAAGGCGCAGGATTCGCTGGAAACCACATAGCCCTCTCCCAGCTTGCCGATGCAAAGGGGCTTGATGCCGTATTTGTCCCGGCAGGCGTAGATGCGGTTTTTGGTCATGATCACGAAGGTGAAACCACCTTCCAGCATATTGAGAGCCTTCATCAGGCGAACGATGCGGTCTTCCTTGCCGGATTTTTTGATCAGGTGGGCCAGGATTTCACTGTCCGTGTCTGTCTGGAAGAGGATCCCCTGTTTCTCCAGATAGGCCGACAACTGGCGGGCATTCACCAGATTGCCTTCCCCGGCCATCGCAAAGTCTCCGCTCTGGTGGCGGAAAAGAAGGGGTTCCACATTGTTGAGACCGCCCTTGGAAGCGTTGGCATACTTGACACTGCCTACACCCAGGGACCCCGGAAGGGTTTTGAGTTCCCCGTTGGTGAACACTTCGCTCAGAAGGCCCTGCCCCCTGTGGGAATGGGAGATACCCTTTTCGTCAAAGGTAATGATGCCCGCGCCTTCCTGGCCGCGGTGCTGAAGGTTGTGAAGGCCGTAGTAAATGAGGGCCGATGCGTCCTGGACGCCGTAAACTGCCAGTACTCCCATTAGTTCAAAGCTTTAAGTCTTTCCAAAACCGTTCTGTAGCTGGCCACCACGTCGCTCAGGTCCAGGCGGAAGCGGTCCTTGTCCAGCTTCTCCCCCGTTGCCTCATCCCAGAGCCGGCAGGTATCGGGAGAAATCTCGTCGGAGATGATGATGTGGCCGTTGTCCGATGCGCGGCCGAACTCCAGCCTCATATCCACCAGCTCGATGCCGGCCTTATGGAGCAGGGCGCCCAGCAGCTCATTGGCCTGCAGGGCCACCTTCTTCACGTGCTCCAGCTCCTGGTAATTCATCAGCCCCAGGGCCACGGCGTGGTGTTCGTTGATGAGGGGGTCTCCCAGCTCGTCATTGTTGTAGCGCATCTCCACGATGGTGTTGCAGGGCTTGAAGCCGTCCTCAACACCCAGGCGGGAAGCTTCGGAAGCCGTGAGGCGGTTGCGCACCACCACCTGAAGGGGAATGATCTCTATCTTCCGGCAAAGCTGCTCGTCTTCCGAAAGCGCCTGGATAAAGTGGGTTTCCACCCCGTTCTCGTTCAGGTAGCCCAGCAGGATGGCCGATATCTGGTTATCCAGGGCGCCCTTTCCCTTGAAACGGGCCCGCTTGATATTGTTGTAGGCCACGGCGACATCCGTGTAGCGGAAAATCACCTGATCCGGGTTCCCGGTGGCGAAAACCTGTTTCTCGTTGCCTTTGAAAATGAGTTCTCTTTTTTGCATTATAAGTTCGTTTTACGGAAATAATTCACTGCATTCTGGAAGAGGGGCTGGCAGCAGTTGCCGCTGATGTTCTTGTACAGATGGTCTTCGTAGCGCTCGGAGTGGCCCATCTTGCCCAGGATATGGCCGTCGGGGCTCAGGATGCCCTCGATGTCATAGTAGGAGCCGTTGGGATTGTCCACATAGCGGAAGGCCACCTGACCGCGGGAGAAGAGCTCTTCGGCCAGATGGGGGTTCACCACAAACTTGCCCTCGCCGTGGCTGAAGGCAATGCTGTGAAGCTCCCCTTCTTTCAGGCCGGACAGCCAGGGGGAATTCACGGAAGCCACCTGCGTGCGGGCGATGAGCGAGATGTGGCGGTTGATGTCGTTGCGGAAAAGGGTGGGAGAATCGGGGGTGACGCTTCCCGTCTTTCCGTACGGCAGCAGGCCGCTCTTGACCAGGGCCTGGAAGCCGTTACAGATGCCCAGGATAAGGCCTCCCCTCTTTTGTAGCCGGCCGATGGCGGCGCTCACCCGGGCATTGCAGATGACGCTGGCGATGAACTTGCCGCTGCCGTCGGGCTCGTCTCCGGAGGAGAAACCGCCGCAGAAGGCCAGGATATGACTTTCGTCGATGAGGGCGGAAAGCTGGTCTATGGAGCGCAGCACATCCTCACCGAAGGGACGCACCTCGGCCCCGGCCTTGCGGAAAGCCTTGGCGGTGTCGTAGTCGCAGTTGGAGCCCGGGAAAACGGGAAGGCAGACCACCGGATGCTCCACGGGAGCACCGGGGTACACCAGGTTGGCCGGGTTGAAGGGAACTTTTTCCACCTGAGGAACAGGGGCCTCGAAGGCGGCTTTCACGCGGGGAGGATAATTGCCGAAGTAGCGGCCCTCGTAGGCCTTCTCCAGCTCTTCCAGGGCGATGCAGGTATCGTTGATGCAGATGCCGTCGGCCGTTACTTCACCCAGAAGATGGGCGCCTTCCAGCGGCTGGGATGCTTCCAGCACCAGCGAGCCGTAGCCCAGGGAGAAGAGTTCTTCCTCGGGAAGGGACACCTTCACGCCCAGGCCGTTACCCATGGCCATCTTCACCAGGGCTTCGGCCACGCCGCCGTAGCTGAGGGACCAGGCCGATACCACCTTGCCGGCTTCGATCTGGCTGCGCAGCCAGTTCCAGTGGGCCTTGAGCTGGTCTGTATCCGGCATATAATCCTTCAGCGGAGTATGCTTAAGCAGATAAATCCTGTTACCGGCCTTCTTGAATTCCGGGGAAATCACCTCCCGGGCATCTACCGTGGTGATGCCGAAGGCCACCAGGGTGGGCGGCACGTGGATGTGCTCGAAGGTACCGCTCATCGAATCCTTGCCGCCGATGGACGGAAGGCCCAGGGCATCCTGCATCTTGAGGGTACCCAGGAGGGCGGCGAGGGGCTTGCCCCAGGTATGAGGGTCCGAAGTCATTCTCTCGAAGTACTCCTGGTAGGAAAAGCGCATATGGGACCAGTCCGCTCCGGCGGCAGCCACCTTGGTGCAGGCTTCCACCACCGCATAGGCGGCGCTGTGGTAAGGGCTCCAGAGGGCCAGGTCCGGATTGTAGCCGAAGGCCATGATGCTGGCGGTATCCGTATATCCGTCGGTCGGGAGTTTCTGCACAGAAACCTGCGTCTCGGTGGCCTGGCACTTTCCGCCGTAAGGCATCAGCACGGTGGACCGGCCGATGGTGGAGTCGAATCTTTCCACCAGGCCCTTCTGGGAGGCCACATTGGGAGAGGCCATCAGGGTGCGCAGTTTCTCTTCCAGGCCGGCACCACCCACCTTCTGCTCAAAGGGATTGCGGTTTTCCACGGCGCCGATGGTGGCCTTGGCATAGTGCCGGGCGCCGGCGCTGTCTATGAATTCACGGGAGAGGTCGCACACCTTCTCGCCGTGGAAGAACATCCTCATCCGGCCGGAATCCGTCACATCGGCTACGTGCGTTACCTCTATATTATCGCGGGCGCAAAGCTGCTCGAACTCTTTCTGGGAGGCCGCTTCCACCACCACGGCCATACGCTCCTGGGACTCGCTGATGGCCAGTTCCGTGGCATTGAGGCCGGCGTATTTCACGGGGACGCGGTCCAGATAGATATCCAGGCCGGGGGCCAGCTCGCCGATGGCTACGCTCACACCGCCGGCGCCGAAGTCGTTGGATTTCTTGATCAGGCCGGTCACTTCCGGACGGCGGAAGAGGCGCTGCAGCTGGCGCTCCTCGGGGGCGTTGCCCTTCTGCACCTCACTGCCGCAGGTCTCGAGGGAAGCCTCCGTGTGCTGCTTGGAAGAGCCCGTGGCACCGCCGATGCCGTCCCGGCCCGTCCGGCCTCCCAGCAGGAGGATCACATCTCCCGCGGCGGGAGATTCACGGCGCACGGCCGATGCCTTCACGGCACCCACCACGGCGCCAATCTCCATCCTCTTGGCGGTATAGCCCTCGGAATAGATTTCCCTCACGTGGGTAGTGGCCAGACCGATCTGGTTGCCGTAGCTGGAATAGCCGTCGGCCGCCTTGTGGGAAATCATCCTCTGGGGCAGCTTGCCGGGGATGGTATCCTTCACTTTGGCGGTGATGTCTCCGGCGCCGGTCACCCTCATCGCCTGATACACATAGGCGCGGCCGGAGAGAGGGTCCCGGATGGCACCGCCCAGGCAGGTGGCAGCGCCTCCGAAGGGTTCTATCTCTGTAGGGTGATTGTGCGTTTCATTCTTGAACTGCAGCAGCCACTGCTCGTCTTTTCCGTCCACGTCCACCGTCACGAAGATGCTGCAGGCGTTGTTTTCCTCGCTCTGCTCCAGGTCTTCCAGAAGGCCTTTGGATTTGAGCCAGCGGGCACCCAGGGTAGCCAGCTCCATCAGACACAGGGGCTTGGATTCCCGGCCCAGGGACTTTCTCATCCGGGCCACCAGGGCCAGGGAGGCCTCTATATCTCCTTTGATAAAGGAATCGTCCACCTTGACTTCCTCCAGGGTGGAGGTAAAGGTGGTGTGGCGGCAATGGTCGCTCCAATAGGTATCCAGGATGCGCAGTTCCGTTCCGGAAGGATCCCGGCCTTCCTTTCTGAAATACTCCGCCACGCAGGCCAGGTCGTCGCTGTTCATCGCAAGGCCCTTTTCCTTGCAGAAGGCGGGGTACTCCGAGACGGGCAACTCACAGAAGCCGCTGAGGTCTTCCACGGGCTTCACGCTGGCCTGCTCGTTCTCCTGGATAAGACTCAGGTCTTTCCTGCGGCATTCCACAGGATTGATGTAGTAGGCGGCAATCTTGTCCAGCGCTTCCTGCGGGAGGTCTTCATCGAACAGCAGCAGGCGGGCGCTCTTGATGCGGATATCGGCCGAAGGGTCTATCAGGTGAACACAGTCGCAGGCCGACGAAGCCCTCTGGTCAAACTGCCCGGGCAGGTACTCTACGGCCAGGTACTTGCCGGCGGAGGGAGCCTGGTCCGTGACAAGGTCTGTGACGGTTTCTCCGAAAACGCTGTAGCGGCACTTTTCCACCAGCTGCTCCGTAAAACCGAAAAGGTCGTAGACATTGACGAGCCTCAGGCTGCGCAGGGACAGGGACAGATTCTCATTGAAGTCCTTCAGAAGGGAGGAGGCTTCCACACGGAAACCTTCCCGCTTCTCTACAAATAATCTCCTGGGTTGTTGCATCTAACTAACTAAAAAAGTTTGCCCACCGGCGCGCAGGTGCGGGGGTGGGCAGGGTTTTATATTACGGTATTGAGTACTTTGTCGCTCTGGTCCTTACGGAACTGCTGGAGTTTTTCGGACAGGCCGGAATCTTTCAAGGCCAGTATGGAGACCGCAAAGAGGGCAGCATTCTTGGCACCGTCGATGGCCATGGTGGCCACGGGGATGCCGGAGGGCATCTGGACGATGGACAGGAGGGAATCCCAGCCGGAGAGGGCCTTGGATTTCACCGGGATGCCGATGACCGGGAGGGTGGTGTATGCGGCGATGACTCCGGGGAGGTGGGCGGCACCGCCGGCGCCGGCGATGACAATCTCACAACCTTTTTCCCTCAGCGATTTCACATAGTCTGCCAGAGGGCCGGGATTGCGGTGGGCGCTGAGCACCCGCTTTTCATACGGGATACCGAAATCCTCGAGGGTGGAGCAGCACGGGGACATTACATCCCAGTCACTGGCGCTGCCCATAATCACTGCTACTTTCATTGGAGCTAAGATTCGTTTTCTAACCTTCCTGATCGGAAAGCACAAAGTTACGACGAGTCCGGGACACTTACAAGCATCCCGGAGATTTTTTTGTCAACATTTTTCCTGTTAATAAAATTTTTAAGAAAAATCTTGCACAAGTTGGATTTGGACCGTAACTTTGTGCCTTACCAGTTTCTCCCATGAAAGCAGTTGTAAAAACCAACTTCAATCTTCCCGGTCTCCAATCCAAGTACACGGGAAAAGTCCGCGATGTTTACTTCCTGAAAAGTGGCCACCTCGTGATGGTGGCTACGGACCGTATTTCGGCCTTCGACGTGGTTCTCCCCGAAGGTATTCCCTGCAAGGGCCAGGTGCTCAACCAGCTGGCCGCCCAGTTTTTGGATTTAACCTCCGACATCCTCCCCAACTGGAAGATAGCCGTTCCGGACCCGATGGTCACCATCGGCCTGTGCTGCGAGCCCTACAAGGTGGAGATGGTGGTGCGCGGCTATCTGGCCGGACACGCCTGGAGAGAGTACAAGGCCGGCAGGCGCACCCTTTGCGGGGTCACCCTGCCCGATGGCCTGAAGGAAAACCAGAAACTCCCCCACCCCATCATCACCCCCACCACCAAGGCGGCCGAAGGACACGATGAGGACATCAGCAAGGAGGAGATCATCGCCCGGGGCATTGTGCCGGCCGATGAATACGAGCAGCTGGAGAAATACACCCTGGCCCTGTTCCGGAGAGGAACGGAGATTGCCGCGAAAAAGGGCCTCATCCTGGTGGACACCAAGTACGAATTCGGCAAGAAAGACGGAAAGATCTACCTGATGGACGAGATCCACACCCCGGATTCCTCCCGGTATTTCTATGCCGAGGGCTACGAGGAGCGCCTCGCCAAGGGCGAACACCAGAAGCAGTTGTCCAAAGAGTTCGTCCGCGAATGGCTGATGGCGAACGGTTTCCAGGGCCAGGAAGGCCAGAAGGTGCCCGAAATGACGCCGGAGGTGGTAAATGGCATTACGGACCGCTACATCGAGCTTTACGAAAAGTTAAGCCCCGTCCCCTTCGAGAAGGCCGAATGCGAAGACATCGAGGCCCGCATCCAGAACAATATAGAGAATTTCCTTAAAACCCTGTAAGGTATGATAGAGCGTTATTCCCGCAAAGTGATGCGGGACGTCTGGACCGAAGAAAACAAGTTCGGAGCGTACCTGGAAGTGGAAACCCTCTCCTGCGAAGCCTGGAGCAAGCTGGGAGTGATCCCGGCCGAGGATGTGGAGAAGATCCGGGCCAACGCCCGCTTCGAAGTGTCCCGCATCCGGGAGATCGAAGAGCAGACCCGTCACGACGTGGTGGCCTTCACCCGGGCCGTCAGCGAAAGCCTGGGAGAAGAGAGGAAGTGGGTCCACTACGGCCTCACCTCCACCGATGTGGTGGATACCGCCAACGGATATCTCCTCAAGCAGGCCAACGCCATCCTCCTGAAAGACCTGCAGGAATTCCAGGAAGTGCTTCGCGCGCGCGCGATAGAATTTAAAGCCACCCCCTGCATCGGCCGTACGCACGGCATCCATGCCGACATCACCAGCTTCGGCCTCAAATGGGCCCTCTGGTACGAAGAGATGAAGCGCAATATCGAGCGCTTCCAGGCCGCCGCCGCCCGTGTGGAAGCCGGCAAGATGAGCGGTGCCGTGGGCAACTTCGCCAACATCCCTCCTTTTATCCAGGACTATGTTTGCGAAAAGCTGGGCATTGAATCGGCCGCCATTTCCACCCAGGTGCTGCAGAGGGACCGACACGCCAATTATGTGGGCACCCTGGCCCTGATTGCCGCCACCCTGGAGCAGATGGCCTTCGAGGTGAGAAACCTCCAGCGCACGGAAGTCCGCGAAGTGGAGGAAGCCTTCCGCAAGGGACAGAAAGGCTCCAGCGCCATGCCCCACAAGAGAAATCCCATCAGCTCCGAGAACATCTGCGGCTGCGCCCGCGTGATGAGAGGCTATATGGCCACGGCCTACGAGAACGTAGCCCTCTGGCACGAGCGTGACATCTCCCACTCCAGCACGGAGCGCATCGTGCTGCCGGACGCCACGGAACTGCTGGACTATATGCTCACCCGCTTCAAGGGCATCCTGGAAAACCTGGTGGTGTATCCGGAAACCATGCTTTCCAACATCTACCGCACCCGGGGAGTCATCTTCGCCCAGCGGGTTATGAACGCCCTCATCGCCAAGGGCCTTTCCCGCGAACAGGCCTACGATACCGTGCAGCCCATCGCGATGGACGCCTGGACAAACAACAAGGACTACAAGACCCTGCTGGAAGCATCGGCCGACGTGACAAACAAATTGTCCAGGGAAGAGCTGGATAACTGCTTCACCCTGGACTATTATTTCAAGAATGTGGACGAGATCTTCCGCCGCGTAGGCATTGCCTAGCGAACGACGGTAGCGTCACGGTCCGGTCCTACGGATACGATCTTCACCCGGCAACGGGTCTCCGTCTCAATGTAGCGGATATAGTTTTTGAAAGCCTCGGGGAAATCCTCGTATCTGCGCAGGTCGCAGAGCGGGGTTTTCCATCCGGGGAATTCTTTGTATACGGGCGTGGCGCTCTTGCCGCCGTCGTACGGGAAACGGTCTGTGGTTTCTCCGTCCACCTTGTAGGCCACGGCCACCTTGATGGTATCGAAGGTATCCAGCACGTCGGATTTCATCATAATCAGATCCGTCACTCCGTTCATCATCACGGCATACTTGAGGGCTACCATATCCAGCCAGCCCGTGCGGCGGGGACGGCCCGTGGTGGCGCCGAATTCGTGGCCGATCTCCCGCAGGCGCTCTCCGTCCTCATCGAAAAGTTCCGTGGGGAAGGGACCGCTTCCCACGCGGGTGCAGTAGGCCTTGAAGATGCCGTACACCTTGCCCACGCGGGAGGGGGCGATGCCGAGGCCCGTGCAGACACCGGCCGACAGGGTGTTGGAAGAAGTGACGTAGGGATAAGTTCCGAAATCGATATCCAGCAGGGATCCCTGGGCTCCTTCGGCCAGGATAGAAGTCCCGTTTTCCAGGGCTTCGTTCACATACACCTCACTGTCTATGAAAGGGAAGCGCTTGAGCTGTTCCACAGCCCGGAGCCATTCCTGCTCATAGGAAGCGAAATCGAAGGGGCTCTCGAAGGCGGGATACTGCTGCAGAAGCACCAGGTGACGCTGTTTGCGGGATTCGTAGAGGGCCGGGAAATTGGGCTGCAGGATGTCTCCCACGCGAAGGCCGTTACGGCCAGTCTTATCGGCATAAGCGGGGCCGATGCCCTTGAGCGTGGAGCCGATCTTGGCCTTTCCCATAGCGCTTTCGCTGGCGGCATCCAGGGAGCGGTGGGTGGGCAGGATCAGGTGGGCGCGCTTGGAAATGAGCAGCTTTCCGCTCACATCCACTCCCCTTCTCTCGATGGCGGAGATTTCTTCCATCAGGATAACGGGGTCTATGACCACGCCGTTACCGATCACATTCACCGTTCCCTTGCGGAAGATGCCGGAAGGCACGGTGTGGAGCACGAAGCTGTCTCCGTCGAACACCAGCGAATGGCCGGCGTTGGGACCGCCCTGGAAACGGGCTACAACCTGGTAAGAGGGCGTCAGGACATCTACGACCTTACCTTTGCCCTCGTCCCCCCATTGGAGGCCGAGCACAACGTCTAATTTTTTTGATTCCATGGAATATAGATTGATACGTGTTACACTACTCACGTGCACAAATGTAGCAAAAAAAAAGCATTCATAAAGATTTTTTCTTGAGAAAAAGAAGGACAAGAAGCCATTTTTCGTATCTTTGCGAGGATTAGGATATGAGTTTGTTCAAGAGCATAGTCAACGCCCGGGATCTGGGAGGGATTCGGATTGGCGATAAAACTGTCCGGGAGGGTTTGCTTCTGAGGACCGCCCACCTCCACGACGTCTCCGAGGAGGACATTCAGAAACTGGAGAAGCACTACCATCTGAAACGCATCTTCGACTTCCGTACCTATCCGGAATCCTCCATGCAGCCAGACCAGAACATCCCCGGAGCAGAGCATCTGCTGCTCCCCACCCTGGACGTAGAAGCGGAGCAGCAGACCGGAGACGCCATCCCGGATGAAATGTGGCTGGACCTGTCCAAGCACATCGTGCGCCTGTCCTTTACCAAGCTGTTCCAGGAAAAGGCCCGGAACCTCTACCCTTCCCTGGTCCTGAGTGAATTCTCCCAGCTGCAGTACGCCACCTTCCTCAACCTCATCCTGCAGACGGAAGAAGGCGCCGTGCTCTGGCACTGCTCGCAGGGAAAAGACCGCACCGGCATAGGCGCCGCCCTCATCCTGGGCGCCCTCGGGGCAGACCGGGAAACCATCGTGAAGGATTTTGACATCTCCAATGAAAGTTACCGTCCGCTGGTTCTCAAGTTGTGCCAGGATGTGGAAGCCGCCGGCGGCGGTGAGGAGGAGAAGGAAGTGGTTCGCGCCTTTATGGGCGTCAGCGTCAGGAACTTCCGGCACGCACTGGACATCATTGACGCCAACTGGGGTTCCATTCCGCAGTATCTGGACGAGCAGATGGGCATTGACGAGAACGACCTCAAAACCCTCCGGGACCGTTATCTGCAATACAATAGTTCGTTAACTTTTTCCCAAGCCTAAGCGGCTCTGGATGTAAATAAAACCAGTTCTTTGAAAAGTTTGTCAATAACTTGTGGGTTCGGTCGC
>ONWU01000019.1 GCA_900321655.1 uncultured Bacteroidales bacterium | reverse complement strand
CTGCAGTGGGAGCTGCCGGAAGAGGATTGTATGACCATCCACCTCACCCTCATCCCCTACCTCCACGCAGCCCAGGAGCTCAAGACCAAGCCCACCCAGCACTCTGTCCAGATGCTCCAGAAAGCCGGTGTGAAGCCCGATGTCATCGTCTGCCGCACGGAGCACCCCCTTTCGGAAGACCTTCGCCGCAAAATCGCCCTTTTCTGCAACGTCCGTCCCGGTCACGTGATCCAGAGCATAGACGCCTGGAGCATTTACCAGGTTCCCCTGAATATGCACGAGGAACACCTCGATGAGCTGGCCGTGAGGAAGCTCCAGATTGAGAATTTCAATGAGCCCGACCTGGGCCGCTGGAAGGAATTCCTCCAGCGCCTCTCCCATCCTTCCCACGAGGTGCAGATTGTGCTGGTGGGCAAGTATGTGGAGCTCCAGGACGCCTACAAGTCCATCCAGGAGGCCTTCGTACACGCCGGGGCCGCCAACGAATGCAAAGTGCACGTCAAGACCCTCCAGAGCGAGCATATCAACGCCGACAACGTAGCGGAACTCCTTTCCGGGGCCGATGGCATCCTGGTAGCACCCGGCTTTGGAGAAAGAGGCTTGGAAGGCAAGATTCACGCCGTGCGCTATGCCCGCGAAAAGGGCATTCCCTTCCTGGGCATCTGCCTGGGGATGCAGATGTGCGTGGTGGAATTTGCCCGGAACGTGCTGGGCTGGAAAGATGCCATTTCTACGGAAGTGAATACCCAGACCAAGCATCCCGTGATAGATATGATGGAAGATCAGAAGAAGACCACCATCAAGGGCGGAACTATGCGCCTCGGGGCCTATTCCTGCCAGCTGGAAGCCGGTTCCCTGGTGGCGAACCTTTACGGCACCACGGAAATCTCCGAGCGCCACCGCCACCGCTACGAGTTCAATTCCCAGTACCTGGAAGACTTCACCAAGGCCGGTCTCAAGGCCACCGGCCGCAATCCGCAGACGGGCCTGGTGGAGGTGGTGGAGCTGCCCGGCCATCCCTTTTTCATCGGCGTACAGTTCCACCCCGAATACAAGAGCACGCCGGAAAACCCGCATCCCCTATTCAAGGGACTGGTAAAGGCCGCACTGGATAACAAGAAATAGGATGGAGGATTCCCTTCTTTGGAAAGATGAGCTGCACGAGGAGTGCGGCGTGTTTGGCTGCTACGATGTGGAGAATGCGGCCGAAGTGACCCGGGCCGGGCTGCTGATGCTCCAGCACCGGGGACAGCAGGGCTGCGGCATAGCCACCCGCGATGCCGATGGCGCCTTCCATCTGGAAAAGAATGCCGGCCTGGTGCGGGAAGTCTTTGCCGGAGAAACCCTTTCGCAGTTGCCCGGGACCGCCGCTATCGGCCACGTACGCTATCCTACCAGCGATATCGGAGGGGTGGAAAACATCCAGCCCTTCAAGATGACCGGCCGGAAAGGCACCTTCTCCCTGGCCCACAACGGCAACATTGTCAATGCCGCCAGCATCCGGAAGCAGATGGAGGTACGGGGGCATCTTCTGCAGTCCACCTCCGACAGCGAACTGTTCTCCCTCCTGATCGGGGTGGCCGAAGGAGACTGGCCCCAGAAGATTCTCTCCGCCGCCCATCAACTGGACGGGGCCTACTCCACCGTAGTCCTTACGCCGGAAGCCCTCTACGCCTGCCGGGACCGTTACGGTCTCCGGCCCCTTTCCCTCGGCCGGCTGGGGAACGGCTACGTAGTGGCCAGCGAAACCTGCGCCCTACAGTTCCTGGGGGCGAAATTTGTGAGGGATGTAGAGCCTGGAGAACTGGTAAGAATAGATGCCGCTGGCATCCGCAGCTATCGGCATTCCCACCTCAGCTGCCGGAAGATGTGCGCGATGGAGTACATCTATTTCGCCAGGCCGGACAGTGATATCGAAGGCTGCAGCGTGCACGCCTTCCGCAAACGCACCGGCGCCCTTCTGTGGAAGGAGCACCCGGTAGAGGCCGATCTGGTGATGAGCATTCCGGAGTCCAGTATGAGCGCCGCCATCGGGTATGCCGAGGCCAGCGGCCTTCCCCTGGAAATGGGTCTTATCAAGAATCTGTACGTGGCCCGCACCTTCATCCAGCCCACCCAGTCCCTGAGGAACCTGGGCGTGAGGATGAAACTCTCTCCGGTGCAGAGCATCGTGGAGGGGAAGCGCCTCGTGGTCATCGATGACTCCATCGTGAGGGGCACCACTTCCCGGCAGATTGTGCAGCTGCTCCGTAGCGCCGGCGCCCGGGAAATCCATATGCGCATTGCCAGTCCCGTGTATGCCTGGCCCTGCTTCTACGGCATAGACACGGGCACCCGGGAGCAGCTCATCGGCGCCCGGATGGACGAGAACGGCATCCGCGACTTCATAGGCGCGGATTCACTTCACTATTTGTCTGTAGAGGCCCTCTCCCAGGCCGCCGGAGGCCGGGAACTGTGCACCGCCTGCTTTGACGGGCGCTATCCCTCCGACCTGTACGGCCAGGGAGAGGCTTAGAAACTACTTGATCAGATTGCCCAGGATACTTCTGGTAAGTTCCTTGGTAAGGGTGTTGGTGGCACTCTTGGTGGCCTTCGTCACTATCTTGGAGCCGGTAGAAGTTTTGGAGGTGCTCTTCTTGCCGGTCACCTTGGAGGTGACGGCATCGGCCGCCGCAGCGGCAGCTACGCCGGTGACAGCGCTGAGCACAGACTTCAGCACCTTGGAAGCGATGCTGTTCTTGGCTTTCTTGGCCCTTTCCCGCTCGGCCTTTTCGGCCTCCTTGGCAGCCTTGGCGGCTTCCTTGGCCTCGATGGCGGCCTGTTTTTCGGCCGCTGCAGCAGCTTCTATCTCGGCCTTCTGACGCTCCGCCTCCAGGGTGGCGGCGGTGATGAGCTCGTAGGCACTCTCGCGGTCCACCAGGTGGTCGTATCGGCCGAAGAGGCGGCTGCGGTTGATCAGCTCGGTCCTTTGCTCCGGGGTGATGGCGCCAATCTGGCTTAACGGGAAGAGGATCTTGGCCCGTTCCACCATGGCCGGGGTGCCTTTTTCGTCCAGGAAGGAGACCAGGGCCTCGCCGGTTCCCAGCTCCAGCAGTGTGTCGTAGGTCTTGAAGGCGGGATTGGCACGGAAGGTATCGGCCGCCACGCGAACGGCTTTCTGGTCCTGGGGCGTGTAGGCGCGGAGGGCGTGCTGAACGCGGTTACCCAGCTGGCCCAGGATGTTGGACGGGATGTCCGTGGGGCTCTGGGTGATGAAGTAGATGCCCACGCCCTTGGAACGGATGAGGCGGATCATCTGCTCAATCTTGTCCGTGAGTGCCTTGGACGTGCCTTCGAAGAGCATATGGGCCTCGTCGAAGAAGAACACCAGCTTGGGAAGGTCCATCTCCCCTACCTCGGGCAGGGTGGCATAGAGTTCAGACAGCAGCCACAGCAGGAAGGTGGAATAGAGCTTGGGCTGGAGCATCAGCTTATCGGCCGCCAGCACGTTCATGATGCCCTTTCCGCCCTCGCACTGCAGCAGGTCGTAGATGTCGAAGTCCGGCTCTCCGAAGAACTTCTCCGCTCCCTGGTTCTCCAGGGCCAGGAGGGCACGCTGGATGGCGCCCACGGAGGCCGATGTCACATTGCCGTACTGCGTGGTATATTCGGCCGCGTTCTGCCCCACGAAGTTGAGCATCGCGCGGAGGTCCTTGAGGTCTATCAGAAGAAGACCGTTGTCATCGGCAATCTTGAAAACGATATTGAGGACACCCGTCTGGGTTTCATTGAGGTCCATCAATCGGCCCAGCATATCCGGTCCCATCCGGGAAATGGTGGAGCGCATAGGGTGGCCCTGCTCTCCGTACACGTCAAAGAAACGCACCGGGCAGCTCTGGAACTGGGGATTCTCTATACCGAATTCCGGCAGGCGCTTCTCGATGAAGCCGCTCAGCTTACCTACCTGTGAAATGCCGCTGAGGTCACCCTTCATATCGGCCATGAAGCAGGGCACGCCGGCCTGGCAGAAAGTTTCGGCCAGCACCTGCAGCGTAACGGTTTTACCGGTACCGGTGGCACCAGCGATGAGTCCGTGGCGGCAAATCATCTTGCCGGTAAGGGAAATGGGGCCGTTGGCGGAATGCGCCACGTACAGTCCTCTTTCTTTGTCTAGCATATATCTTATTGGTTATTAGTTACTTATGTTTTCAGGGGTGCACATCCAGGTGCACCCCTCGATTTACATCTTATTGATTAGCAGCGGATTGGCGACGATGCATCCACATATAGAACAGGCAGGCCGACAGGACGAAGGTGCCGATGCCAATCCAGGGAGCAGCCACCTGGGGAATGCGGAAGCCGATCTTGTCCACCAGGATGAAGGTGACGCATACGGAGGTCATGAACAGGGCCGGCAGCAAGGTGACCAGATACCAGGCCCTTCCCCTGGTTTTCACCAGGTACACGGTAGCGGTCCAGAGCATAAACACGGCCAGGGCCTGGTTGCTCCAGCCGAAGTAACGCCAGATCACATTGAAGCCGTTGGCATCGGCGATGTTGTACCACAGCAGGACGGCCGATCCGGCAAAAAGCGGAATGGCGATGGCCAGACGTTTGTGGATATCCTTCTGGGGCAGTCTGATAAAGTCTGCGATGATGAGACGGGCGCTGCGGAAGGCCGTGTCTCCGGAAGTGATGGGAGCCGCCACGACGCCGAGGATGGCAAGGACACCGCCCGCCAGCCCCAGCCAGGAGCGGGACACCTTGGTGACCACGGTGGGAGCGGCGGCGGCCATATCGGAGCCCACCTGGGCGGCGCCGCCGTCAAAGAAGAACCAGGAGGAAACGGCCGCCCACACGAGGGCAACCATTCCTTCCGTTATCATGGAGCCGTAGAAAATGGGCCGACCCATCTTTTCGTTCTGGATGCAGCGGGCCATCAGAGGGCTCTGGGTGGCGTGAAAGCCGGAAATGGCGCCACAGGCGATGGTGATGAAAAGGCAGGGGAAGATGGGCTGGTTCTTGAGGCCGGCCTGCTCGGACCAGCCGCTCAGGCCATCCCAAATCTCCGGCAGTGAGGGCCACTTGATAAAGAGGCATACCATCAGAGCGGCGGCCATAAACAGAAGCGCCACGGCAAAGATGGGATACACCTTGCCGATGAGTTTGTCGATGGGAAGGAGAGTGGCAATGAGGTAATAGCCGAAGACGATGCCCACCCACAGCATCACGGAGCCGCGGCTGCCGTCACCGGCGATGTCTCCGAGGATGAGGGCCGGGGAATAGACGAACACCGTTCCCACCAGAAGAAGGAGGACTATGGAGAAAACCAGCATCACCTGCTTGGTGCGGGGGCCCAGATAGTCTCCCACCAGGTCCGGGAAGCCCTGGCCGCCGTGGCGGACAGAGAGCATTCCGCACATATAGTCATGAACGGCACCCGCGAAGATGCAGCCCAACACAATCCATAGATAGCTGGCCGGGCCGAATTTGGCGCCCATAATGGCGCCGAAGATGGGTCCTGTTCCGGCGATGTTGAGGAACTGGATCATATACACCTTCCAGTTGGGCAGGGCGATGTAGTCCACCCCGTCAGCCTTGGAGATGGCCGGCGTCGGGCGCTTGGGATCCGGCCCGAAGACCTTGTCTACGAATTTTCCATAGAGCAAATAGCCCAAAACCAGGGCTGCAAGGCTAAGAAGAAATGAATACATGATTTATTCAAAAAAACTAAAATGCACGCGGCCGTAATGGCGCTCCTTCACGAAATGCGGATGCTGCGTGAAACTGTGTTCGTCCCCGTGTTCCAGGATGAAATAGCAGCCGGGATGAAGCAAATCCCGGGCAAAAATCTGGTCCGGGAGAGTTTCAAGGCTCTCCAGGGCATAGGGCGGATCCGCAAAGATGATATCGAACTTCTCCCGGCAGATGGGGAGGAAATCGAAGACATTGTCCCGCACCATGGTAACGTTTGTGAGCCCCAGCCGGGCAGCCTCCGTCTTGATGAAACTGGCATTCTCCCGGGCCATTTCCACGCAGTATACGCGGGAAGCGCCGCGGGAGGCGAACTCAAACGCAATGGAGCCGGTACCTCCGAAGAGATCCAGCACCTTAAGGTCTTCAAATTCGTATTCGTTGTCCAGGATGTTGAACAGCCCCTCCTTGGCGAAATCCGTGGTAGGACGCGCCTTGTATCCTGCCGGTGGCAGAATGACTTTTCCCTTGAGTTTTCCGCCAATGATACGCATAGGGCCTACAATTGGACTACACCCTTGAAATAGCGGTACAGGGACATACGGGCTTCGGAAGTGAGCGGGGTGCGGAAACACACGGTGGACACTTCCGGATTCAGTTGCAACTGCTTCAGGCCCAGGAAAAGGAAATACTCTGCGGTGGTGAAGTCCGGGGCCTGGAACACATTGGCCAGGCGGAGGCTCTTGCCCTGGGCGATGACCAGGTGCAGGTATCCGTCTGCCCAGGAGGCCACAATCTTGTTATACTCCTGCAGCAGTTCCAGCTGACGGAGGAGGTAATACATTTCCGGCAGCACACGGACGGGCTCTCCGGAGACGGGCAGAACCGTCTGGGACATCACTTTGGAAAGGGATTCGCCGATGGAATTGCTGTACACCAGCACGGAGGCCAGGGAGGGAACGGGAACGGTTTCCACGAAATCCCCTTCTTCCAGGGGACAGACCTCCTGAAGGGCCGACCGGGCAGTGGAGGGCTCGTAGAACACTTCCGGTACCAGGCAGAACTTGGGCGTGAGGAGCGAGATGGCCACCTGCTGGTAGCGGTGCTGGAACTCGGGGGTGGTGAACAGCGATTCCGCCCCCATCCAGCCGGAGAGGCGCAGTCCTCCCTCTTCGGTAAGTACCTTAAAAGAATATCCACTCAAGGAGACTTGAATGGATATCCCTTTATACAATGTGTTGGAGCTTTCCATACAGGAAGATTACTCCCAGTTACCGGCGTTGTTGTTAGGAGCGGTTACGCTACCCACCTGCAGGCCTTCGTACTTGTTCTGGTCTCTGCGTTCGGCATCCAGGTTGATGCGGAGCTGGTTGTCCAGACCCTTGCACAGAGCCTTGTAAGGCATACGGGCCTCGAACAGGGGCACGTGCACACCGGAAACGAGCTTGATGGTAGATTCCATCTCCGTCTTGGCACCGCCGGAGAAGGGAATGTATGCCAGGGAATCAATGCAGAAATCCGGACGGTTGTTGAACAGGGTGTCCTTCACGGGAACCTGGTTGGTAACGGAATACACCACGGGGGTACCGGCCTGGTAGGCTTCCTGCAGCTTGGCCAGAATCTCCTCGGGCTTGGCCTTCTTGCCGGCGGCCTTCTTGATGGCCTCGGTATTGACCACGGCGAGGGAATCATCCATAGAGCCGATCTGCATCACGATGGCCATCTTGCCGCTTTCATAGAACATCTTGAGAGAGTCCATGGTGGGGCTGAAATGGCCGGTTTCACTCTTGAAAGCAACCTGGAGGGTACGGATGTCCTTCAGACGCTGGATGGCAACCTGGGAGCGTGCAGCCACCTCTTTGTTAAACTTCACAGGTTTCTGGACGCTTCTTACCGTGAGCCAGGCAACTAAGACAATAAGGACTGCCAGGGCGCACTCAACGGCGATTTTGACTGATTTGTTCATTATTCTAGTGTTTTATAATTTTCCAAAGTTCCGACAAAGTTAAAAAAATGATTTCTCAAAAGCAATAATCTTTTGTAAATTTGCCAACGCAATTTGGTATAGCCGATGGGAATCTTCAAGCAAGAGCATATTTCGGGTCTGAAAGCCCTGCTGGACACCGCCTCCCGGGTGGTTGTGCTGGGGCATACCCATCCCGACGGAGATGCCCTGGGCTCTACCGCCGCCCTGTGTCTGTTCCTGAATAAGGAACTGGGGAAAGAGGCCTGCTGCCTTTTCAACGAAACCCCTCCGGAGAACCTCCGCTTCCTGCTGGCCCGGGAAGTTCCTTACCTCTTCCACGACAGGGAGCCGGAAAAGACTGTCGAAGCCATTCAGAAGGCCGATTTGATCGTGCTTTTGGACTGCAACGCCTTCCTCAGGACCGAAGCCCTGCAGCAGCCCCTGCAGGAGGCATCGGCCCCGAAAGTGCTAATAGACCACCACCTGAATCCGGATACCGCCAGCTTCAACCTGGTGTTCTCCACCCCGGACATTTCATCGGCCAGCGAACTCCTGTACTGGATCCTGAAAGAGCTGGGGCCCATCTCCCTTCCCGTAGGAGAAGCCCTTCTGGCCGGTATGACCACGGATACCAACAATTTTGCCAATTCCGTATACCCTTCCACCTTCCGGATGGCTTCGGAACTGATAGAAGCCGGAGTGGACCGGGATGCCCTTCTGGAAAAAATCTACTGGAGCTACCGGGAAAACCGGGTACGCCTGATGGGCTATATGCAGAGCGAGCAGCTGCACATTCTCCCGGGCGGCGCCGCCTATATGCTCCTGACCCGGGATATCCAGCTCCGCTACGACCTCCGGGAAGGAGAGTCCGAGGGGCTGGTGAATGTACCCCTGGCCATCGAAAAGGTGCGCCTGAGCGTGCTGGTGAAGGAAGACGGAGGGCGCTTCCGCGTGAGCGTGCGCTCGAAAAAAGGCACATCGGCCCAAAACCTGGCACAGCGCTATTTCCACGGCGGCGGGCACGAGAATGCCGCCGGAGGCAAGATATTACCCGAAGACCCGGCCCCCGGAGAAGGCCTCCAGGCCTATGTTGAAAGAATCCTCAGTGGCTATCTGAAATGAAACGGACCGTCCTCATATTCCTCTCCCTTGCCCTGGCTGCCTGCGCCAAAGAGTCGCTGCAGGCCACCTATGACAAGCAGACCAGTTACATCGAGGGCTTCCTGTCCACCCAGATGCAAAGAGACCCTACGGCCACCCTTCTCATCCGGGACGGGGTATACCGCCTCAACCTGCACGACACGCTGGATGCCACCCTCCACCGCACGGATTCCCTCCATGTGGGAGGAAAAGTGGCTCTTTACTACGGCTGTTTCACCCTCACCGGCAACACGGTTTCCTCCTCCAACCTGGTAGCCACCAATCTCAAGGAACTGGCCATCCAGGCCAAATGGAACCTGACGGACACCACCCGCTACAAACTGGACACCCTCACGCTGGACAAATCCCTGGTTCCGGGCCTTGCCACGGGCCTGGAGGGGGTACAGCCCCTGGATGAGGGCTATATCCTCTTTACCGGAAAATATGGCTACGGTGCCTCCGAGAAAGGCACGATTCCTGCAAGAAGTGCCCTGGCCTATTACTTTTGGATAGATAATATAAGCAATGAAGACTAGATATATCTTTTTGGCAGCCCTCAGCACCGCTCTGCTGGGCTGCGCCCGCGAAACCACCCCCTCCGTGGGAGAAACGGCCCGTGAATACCTGGGCCTGTGGATAGAGAAGTATCATCCCGGCGTCAGCCCCGACGCCAACGGGCTGTACCAGTTGGAAGAGACGGTGGGCACGGGAGATCTCTGGGATGCCGATATGCCCTATTCCTATCTGGAAATAACCACCCGCAGCCTCAGCGGAGTGGTGTCCTCCACGATGAGTGAAGAACTGTCCAAGCAGCTGGGTACCTATGTAGTAGGCAATTATTATGGTCCCCGTTTCCAGGCCACCGGAGAAGGCAGCAGCTATGCCGGCCTGGACGCCCTCCTGAGCGGAATGCGCGAAGGGGGCAGCCGCCGGGCCGTCGTTCCCGCCTGGATGCTCACCACCAGCCGTTTCAAAACCCAGAAGGAATACATCGATGCCGCTTCCTCATCGGCCTCCCTTATCTATGAGGTTGTGCTGAAAGGCCAGACGGACGATATCAATGCGGTGGAAAAAGACAGCATCGGCCGCTATGTAAGCCGCCATTACGGTGCCGTCGATCCCGTCTCCTATATCCCGGACGAAGCCCCGGACGGAACCTTCTACTTCATCAACGTCTATACCCCCAGCGGAGAAGATGTCAAGCCCCACACGGAAACGGCTACCGGCACCCTCAACTACACCGGCCGCCTGCTGAACGGACAGGTATTTGACACCACCCTGGAGAACGTAGCCAAGGATGCCGGTCTTTACAGCTCTTCCAAACAATACACCCCGATGTCCATTACTTTCGCTTCCGAGTGGAAGAGCATCAGCATGGGCTCCGGAGGTTCACTCATTGACGGATTCAAGGGAGCTCTCTCCCTGATGAAATACCCCGGCCAGAAGGCCGTGGCCATCTTCACCTCTTCCCAGGGGTACAGCACCACCGGCAGTGGCAACACCATTCCGGCCTGGTCTCCCCTGCTGTTCGAGCTGGAGCTGGTGGACGTAAGCGAAGTGGAATAATTTATGAGCGCAAGCGCTGTCCCTACCGAGCTGGGCACCAAGCCCATTGGCACCCTCATCAAGCAATACGCCGTTCCTGGTATCATTGCCATGACGGCGTCTTCGCTGTATAATATGGTGGACAGCATCTACATCGGCCACATTGCCGATGTGGGATCCCTGTCCATCGCCGGCCTGGCCATCACCTTCCCGCTGATGAACATCTCCACGGCCCTGGGCACCCTGGTGGGCGTGGGCGCCTCCACGATGATTTCCGTGCTGCTGGGCCAGAAAAACTACGCGGTAGCCGGAAAGGTGCTGTCCAACGAGGTAACGCTGAACGTGATCACGGGCTTTCTCTTTACCCTGGTCACCCTCCTGTGGATGGATCCCATCCTTCGCTTTTTCGGGGCATCGGACGCCACCCTGCCCTTTGCCAGAAGCTACATGGTCATCATTTCCCTCGGAAATATCGTCACGCACCTGTACTTCGGCCTCAACTCGGTGGTCCGCTCTTCCGGCAATCCCAAACTGGCCATGGGGCTAACCCTCTTTACGGTTATTTCCAACGCCATCCTGGACCCTATCTTCATCTTCGTCCTGGGCCTGGGAATCCAGGGCGCGGCCCTCGCCACGGTCCTTTGCCAGCTGATGTCCCTGGGATACACCCTGTGGTATTTCCTGAACCCCAACCGCTTCCTGCACCTGCCCCGTTCCCTCAGCCTGTTCCGCATAAACTGGAGAATTGCCAAGGATTCCCTCGCCATCGGCCTGGGGCCTTTCCTGATGAACCTGGCCAGCTGCATCGTGGTGCTGTTCATCAACCAGCAGCTGGTAAAATGGGGAGGAGACCTGGCCGTGGGCGCCTACGGCATCGTAAACCGCATCACCTTCCTGTTCATAATGATAGTGATGGGCTTCAACCAGGGAATGCAGCCCATCGCCGGCTACAATTTCGGCGCCCGGCAGTATGCCCGCGTGCGGGAAGTGTATCTGAAAACCGCTATGTGGGCCACCCTGGTAACCACCCTGGGATTCATCATTTCGGAATTCCTGCCCGTGGCGGCCGTCAGCATCTTCACGAACGACCCTGTACTCATCGAGAAATCCTCGCTGGGTCTTGAAAAGATGAATATAGTGTTCCCCATCGTGGGTTTCCAGATGGTGACCACCAATCTCTTCCAATGCCTGGGCATGGTCAGAAAGTCCATCTTCCTGTCCCTGTCCCGGCAGCTTCTGTTCCTGCTGCCCTGCATCTACATCCTCCCTCCCCTGCTGGAGTCCGAGGTGGGTGTATGGTACAGTTTTCCCATCTCCGATACCACTGCGGCCATCATTACGGCCATCCTGGCGGCGGGCCTGCTGAAAAAGCTGGGCAAGCTCCGGGACGGAGACGATCCCTCCATCTTAGGTAGTCAGATTTAGTATGAACACCATCATCAATGTAGGCCGAAGCTTCGGCAGCGGCGGCGGATTCGTGGGACAGGCCATCGGCAAAAAACTGGGCATCCCGGTTTACGACAACGAGCTCATCTCCAAGGCCGCCGAGGAAAGCGGCTACTCCAAGTCCCTCTTCGCCAAGGGAGAGGAAAAGAGTCTGTTCTCCGTTTCCAGTTTCTTCGCCTCCGGGCGCCTGAGCTATATGGACAGCGGCTATGTGAACGACAACGTGCTGTTCAACATCCAGAGCGAGGTGATCCGGGGCATAGCAGACAAGGGAAACGCGGTAATCATAGGCCGATGTGCAGACTACATCCTCAGGGACCGTCCCTGCCTGAACGTATTTGTGGACGGACCGGAGGATTACCGCATCCGCCGGCTGGTGGAAAACGAGCACCTCACGCCCGCTGAGGCCGAAAAGCTGATGCGTCGCAAGGACCGCACCCGTGAAACTTATTATAACTATTATACCTTCGGCGCCTGGGGACAGGCTTCCAACTACCATCTGTGCGTAGACAGTTCCATCCTGGGCATCGAAGGAACGGCCGATTTCATCATTGACTTCGGCCGACGCGCCGGTCTGATCAAATAGTGAAGAGAACAGGGCTCATATACGGTTTTCTGACCCTTGTCATCCTGGTGGGGGCCGGCTTTACGCTGCGCCTTCGCGGCCAGGGAGAGCCCCAGGCTCCGGCCGTCGCCCCGGAGATTCCCGTAGACTGGGTGGAAGACCTCAACAGCTCCATCGTCAACGATCTTTCGAGCCTCCCCGCCATGGACCAGGTGGTGGACAGCTTCATGCATTTCTGGTCCCTGAAGGGGGCCTCGCTGGCCGTCGTGCGCCACGATTCCCTCCTCTATGCCCGGGGCTATGGCAAGGCCGATGCCGCCCAGCCGATGACCCCCGGCACTACGATGCGCCTGGCCTCCGTGTCAAAGCTTCTCACCGCCATCGGCATCATGCGGCTACAGGAGGAAGGAAAGGTGTTTCTGGAGTCTCCCGTCTTTGGTCCCTACGGCATTCTGAACGAGTACGATCCCTACATCCGGGACGACAATTACTACCTGATGACGGTGCAGCACCTGCTGCGGCACCAGGGCGGTTTTACCACCCGGGGCGGGGACGTGATGTTCTCCACCCTCCGCTTTATGCAGCGACACGGGCTCTCCGCTCCGCCGTCTTCGCAGCTGCTGGTCAGAAAGGAAGTGGCCCGGCCGCTGGCCTTCGAGCCCGGCACGTACCAGGAATACTCCAATTTTGGCTACCTGCTGCTCTCCCTCATCATTGAAAAAGTATCCGGAATGCCCTACGAGCAGTTTATGCAGAAGGAGGTCTTTGAACCGGCCGGCTGCTACGGCTTCCGCCTGGGAGGAGATTATCTGAAAGACCGCCTGCCCGGGGAATCCCGCTACTTCACGCAGCCGGACGACAAGCCCACCGCTTCCTTTGACGGCCAGTACGCCTCCGTTTCCCGCTGCTACGGCGGCAACTACATCTCCGGCCTGTACGGGGCCGGCGGATGGGTAGGATCCGTGGTGGAACTGGCGCGCCTGGTATCGGCCATCGACGGAACGGGCCCTGTACCGGACCTCCTGGACCCCTTCAGCATCCGCCAGATGACGGTGTGGTACGATGACGAAACCTACGGTCTGGGCTGGCTGGACTGCCGCCCCGAAGGCGAATGGACGCGCACCGGCAGCTTCGCGGGCACATCGGCCCTCATTAAGAAATATGCCGACGGGGAAACCTGGATCTTTGTCACCAACACCTCCACCTGGCGCGGCTCCCGCTTTACCCGCAACACCGGCGCCCTGTGCCGGAACCTGCGGGACCGCTTTGACAGCCAGCTCCCCACCCGGGACCTGTTCCGTGAAAATTAAAATAAACCTGCTATGGCCGACGAAAAAATCATCTTCTCCATGAACGGAGTGGGAAAAGTACTCCCGCACAATAACAAAGTCATCCTCAAAGACATCTACCTGAGCTTCTTCTACGGGGCCAAGATTGGCATTATCGGCCTTAACGGCTCCGGTAAGTCCACCCTGCTGAAGATCATAGCCGGCGTAGAAAAATCCTACAAGGGAGAGGTGGTCTGGGCTCCCGGATACACCGTGGGATATCTGGAGCAGGAACCGCAGATGGACCCAGAGAAAACCGCGCTGGAAGTAGTACAGGAAGGGGTACAGGAAGTCATGGACATCCTGCAGGAGTACAACGACATTTCCCTCAAATTCATGGAGCCCATGGACGACGACCAGATGAACCGCCTCATCGAGCGCCAGGGAGAACTCACGGAAAAGATAGACCACGTGAACGGCTGGGAGATAGACTCCAAGCTGGAAAGGGCGATGGACGCCCTGCAGTGCCCGCCTTCAGACCAGAAAATCAAAGAGCTTTCCGGCGGTGAGCGCCGCCGCGTGGCCCTTTGCCGCCTGCTGCTGCAGGAGCCGGACGTGCTCCTGCTGGACGAACCCACCAACCACCTGGACACCGAGAGTATCCAGTGGCTGGAAGCCCATCTGCAGCAGTACAAGGGGACGGTGATAGCCGTCACGCACGACCGCTACTTCCTGGACAACGTAGCCGGCTGGATCCTGGAACTGGACCGCGGAGAAGGCATTCCCTGGAAAGGCAACTACTCCTCCTGGCTGGACCAGAAGACCAAGCGCCTGGCCCAGGAAGAGAAGGCCGAAAGCAAGCGCCGCAAAACCCTGGAACGGGAACTGGAATGGGTTCGGATGGCTCCGAAAGCCCGCCAGGCCAAGCAGAAGGCCCGTCTGGGGGCCTACGAAAAACTGGCATCGGCCGATGCCAAACAGAAGGAAGCCAACCTGGAAATCTATATTCCCAACGGCCCGCACCTGGGCAACAAGGTGATCAAGTTCACGGATGTCTCCAAGGCCTACGGAGACAAGCTCCTCTTCGAGCACCTTTCCTTTGAACTGCCGCCGGCAGGCATTGTGGGCGTGATCGGCCCCAACGGCGCCGGCAAAACCACGCTCTTCCGCCTCATTATGGGCATCGAAAAACCGGACAGCGGCACCATAGAGATTGGAGAGACGGTGAAGATTTCCTATGTGGACCAGCAGCACCGCTCCATAGACCCGGACAAGACGGTGTACGAGACCATCGCCGGCAACTCCGAGTGGGTAAGGATGGGTGGCCGGGACGTCAATGCCCGCGCCTGGGTGTCCCGCTTCAATTTCTCCGGGGCAGACCAGGAGAAAAAGTGCGGCGTGCTCTCCGGCGGTGAAAGAAACCGCCTGCACCTGGCCCTCACCCTCAAGGACGAAGGCAACGTGCTCCTGCTGGACGAACCCACCAACGACGTGGACGTGAACACCATCCGTGCCCTGGAAGAGGGCCTGGACGGCTTTGCAGGCTGCGCGGTGGTAGTGAGCCACGACCGCTGGTTCCTGGACAGGATTGCCACCCACATCCTGGCCTATGAAGGCGAAGGCAAGGTGGTCTTCTTCGAAGGCAACTACCAGGAATATGAAGCCAACCGGAAGATGCGGCTGGGAGACACCGAGCCCAAACGGTTCAAGTACAAGAAACTGATGGAGTAATTCATCCTATGGCCGACAAACTCTACCTCATAGACGGGCACTCTCTGGTGTTCAAGATGTACTACGCCTTCCTCCGAAGGCCGATGATCAACTCCAAGGGAGAGGATATGTCCATCCTCTACGGTTTCACCAAGTACCTGCTGGAAATGCTGGAAAGGGACAAGCCCACCCACGTAACCGTGGCGTTCGACCCGCCGGGAGGCACCTTCCGGAACCAGCTGTATCCGGAGTACAAGGGCACGCGCCCGCCCACCCCGCAGCTCGTCATTGATGCCCTGCAGCCCCTCACAGAGCTGGTTCAGGCGATGAACATCCCCGTTCTGATGATGCCCGGCTTCGAGGCCGACGACGTACTGGGATCGGCCGCCACGCAGTTGGCTTCCGAAGCACTGGACGTGTATATGGTAACCCCCGACAAAGACTACGGACAGCTCATCGGCCCGCACGCTTTCCAGCTGAAACCCGGCAAAAGCGGCTCCGAGGCCGAACTGGTGGACCAGAAAGCCCTTTGCGAGAAATGGGGCATCTCCTCCCCTTCCCAGGTTATCGACATGCTGGCCATCTGCGGAGATTCGGCCGATAACGTGCCCGGTGTAAAGGGCGTGGGAGAAGTAGGCGCCGCCAAGCTCATAGCCAAGTACGGCTCCCTGGAGAACATCTACGAACACCTTTCCGAGCTCACCCCCAAACAGCAGGTCCTGTTTGAGGAGGCCCGCCCCCATATGGCCCTGTCCAAGACCCTGGTCACCATCAAAACGGACATAGACCTTCCCGTCACGCTGGATGATATGCGCTACACCGGGCAGTTCCAGCCCCGGCTGCGCGAGCTCTTCAACTTATACGAATTCACATCCCTGAGGAAGTATCTTCCGGACACCATGGGGCCGGTTTCCGTGTCCGGACCCGCCCAAAATACGCACGCGGACACCCAAACCCTCATTCCCGTGCCCGCATCGGCCCAGGAAGTCTTGAAAGCGGCCCGCGAAAGCGGAAAGGCAGGCCTGCTTTTCAGCGGCCATCTGCTGTTGTCGGCAAATGAAAAAGTGGCTACCGTGCCCCTGCCGGAGGCAAAAAGCCTCCTGGAAGACGCCTCCGTGGCCAAGTATGGCGTAGACCTCAAGCGACAGGCCAACCTGCTGGCGGCAGAGGGCATAAGCCTGGAGGGAAAGTGGAACGACATAGAGCTGATGCACTATGTCCTCAATCCGGAGCGCAGCCACGAGCTCTCTGCCCTGGCCCAGACCTACCTGGGCGTTTCGTTGGAGGAATCATCGGCCCCGGCCACGACAGGTTCCCTTTTTGATGCCATTCCCGAAGAAGAGGACTCCCCCCACCTGAAGGAAGCGGCCGTCCTCATTCCCCTGGGCGAGAAGCTGAAGGAGAACCTTCCGGACTTTTACGACAGCATGGAAGAGCCTCTTGCGAAGGTCCTGGCGAAAATGGAGCAGGACGGCGTAAAAGTAGACCTGACCCGCCTGAAGGAATTTGCCGAAGGGCTTCGCCGGGAGCTGGCCGAGAGAGAGGCCCGCATCCGCGAGATGGCCGATGAACCCTCGCTGAACATCTCCTCCCCCAAACAGGTGGGAGACCTCCTGTTTGACAAGCTGAAGCTGGACCCCAGGGCCAAAAAGAGCGGCAAGGGACAGTACACCACGGACGAGGCCACGCTGGTTGCCATAGCAGACCGCCATCCCATCGTGGATGAGATTCTGGAATTCCGCGCCGTGAAAAAGCTCCTGTCCACCTACATAGAGCCCTTCCCGTCCTACATCTCCGAGAAGGACGGCCGGGTGCATACTACGTTCAATCAGGCTCTTACGGCTACCGGGCGCCTGTCCAGCTCCAACCCCAACCTGCAGAACATCCCGGTGCGCACGGAAAGAGGAAAAGAAATCCGCAAGGCCTTTGTGCCGGGAATTCCGGACGGGCTCATCGTCAGCGCAGACTATTCCCAGATAGAGCTCAGGATCATGGCTCACCTCAGCTGCGACACCCATCTGACTCAGGCCTTCCGGGACGGGGTGGACGTACACGCCGCCACCGCCGCCAAGATCTTCAAGATTCCGGTGGAAGAAGTCACGCGTGAGCAGCGCGGAATGGCCAAAACGGCCAATTTCGGCATCATGTACGGCATCTCCTCCTTCGGCCTGGCGCAGCGCCTGCACCTGAGCCGCACGGCCGCCAAAGAGCTCATCGACGGTTACTTCGAGGCCTTCCCCGCCATCCGGGGATTCATTGACGACAGCATCTCCTTCGCCCGGGAGAACGGCTACGTGGAAACCCTCTTCGGCCGCCGCCGGTACCTGCCGGACATATCGGCCCGCAACGCCACCGTCCGTGCCCTCGCCGAAAGAAACGCCGTGAACGCCCCCATCCAGGGCACATCGGCCGATATCATCAAACTGGCGATGATCCGTGTGGCGGAAAAGCTGAAGGAAGAGGGCCTCAGGAGCCGGATGGTGCTGCAGATCCACGACGAACTGCTGTTTGAAGCCCCGGCCGAAGAAGTGCCGAAGCTGCAGAAGCTGGTGAAGGACGTGATGGAAAATGTCATTCAGCTGTCCGTTCCCCTGACGGTGGAATGCAGCAGCGGAAACAACTGGCTGGAAGCCCATTAAGCTATGGAGACCCAAGAGAAAGAACTGGTAAAGAAAGCGATGCAGGGAGACCAGATGGCCTTCCGGATGCTATATCAGATCCACGAAAAGGCGGTCCGCGGCCGCGTAAGCGGGTATTTCCACTGGAAGGCCGATGTGGACGACGTGGTGCTGGAAAGCTTCCAGAAAGCTTTCAGTGCCCTGCAGGGCTTCGACACGGAGCGGGAATTCCGCCCGTGGCTGCTGACCATCGCCACCCGGACGGCGCTGGATCATCTGGAGAGCATCAAGCGGGAGACCGAGAAGAAAGAAGGCATCCTGCACAAGGCCGAGGCCGACGGACCCGAGGGCACGACGCCCCTGACGGATTATACCCCGGAAGAGGAAATTATCAACGACGAGGTGCACGAGCGGCTGATGGGCTTTATCGACGAGCTGCCGTCCCTGTACAAGGACGTGATGATCAAATATATGATAGAAGAACTGGAATACGAAGAAATAGCCAAGGAGCTGGACCTGGAGCTGAATACGGTGCGCACGCGCATCCGCCGGGGCAAGCAGCACCTAGCCAAAATGATGGTGAGGGGGGAAGTGGAATGACGATCACGGCTTTACAAGAATCCCGCCTGAAGGCACTGGAAGGGCTGTACCGCGAATGGAACGCCCAAATCAACGTTATTTCCCGCAAGGACATTGACAATGTGTACGAGCACCACGTGCTGCATTCCCTGGCCATTGCCAAGTATCTGGAGACGGTCCCCGGGCTGGAAGAGGCCTTTGCCGGCGCAGATATCCTGGACCTTGGAACCGGAGGCGGTTTCCCGGGCATTCCGCTGGCCATCCTCTACCCGCAGGCCCGCTTTACCCTCTGCGATTCCGTCAACAAGAAAACCATTGTGGCCCAGGCCGTTGCGAAAGCCATGGACCTCAAGAACGTAGAGGTGGTAAACGCCCGGGCAGAATCCCTGGGCCGGAATTTTGACTTTGTGGTTTCCCGCGCCGTAGCCTCCCTCACAGACTTCTATCCCTGGGTGAAGGGCCGCTTCAACCGGGGCATCCTCTACCTCAAGGGAGGAGACGTGAACGAGGAGATAGCCCAGCTGATGGGACGGCACAGGATAAGCCCCGGCAAGGTACACACCTGGCCCGTTTCTTCCTGGCTGAAGGATCCCTACTACGAAGGAAAGCTGGTCATTCATATCGAAAAATAATTTTGCAGTTTCGGTGGAAATTACTACCTTTGCAGTCCTTACGCGAAAAATATAAAAATAGATATCATGAAGAGAACATTTCAACCCTCCCGTCGCAAGCGTGTGAACAAGCACGGTTTCCGCGCTCGCATGGCCTCTGCCAACGGTCGCCGCGTTCTGAACGCCCGCCGTCGCCACGCCCGCAAGAAGCTCTCTGTCTCCAGCGAAGATCGCTGGTAATAGCTTCTGCTTCAGACACTTACCGCAGGTATTTTTACCTGCGGTTTTTGTTTGTCATTTGCGTAACTTTGCACTATGACAAACGACGCATTACTGGCTCTTTTCTTTCTCTCCAGCCAGGGCACCGGCACCCTGGAAGAAGAACGCGGGACTTACGGAGCGGCCGAAGAGACAGAACTGAAAGACCTGATGGGGTTTCTCCGGGCCTCCAGCGGCCGATACCGGGCCCCCTCCCCCGGAGTGGTCAGGATTACGCACACCCTGCGGGTTTTCATCGGCAGCCAGGAGCTTAAGATCCGGCCGATGGCCAAGACCGTTCTCCTGCTTTTCCTGCGGCATCCGGAGGGCATCCTCCTCAAACACATTTCAGATTACCAGACGGAGATGACCGGCTACTACAGCCGCTGCATGAAGGCCGATAACCCGGAGGAAGCCCCCCGCCGCGTGCGCCGGCTGCTGGATATCTTTTCCAACGAACTCAATGTGAACATTGCCCGCGTGAATGCGGCCCTGTCGGCCCTGGTGGCCCCGGAAGAAAAACAGCTCTACCGGGTTAGCGGCAGAGCTGGATCTCCCAAGGCCATCCCACTGGACAGGACCCTGGTTATCTGGGAATAACTACTTCTTGATGGGATACAGTTTCAGAAGAAGCAGAATGAGGAGGGCGATGGCGGCCGGGAACAGCGAGAACAGGGACCAGATCATCGTCTGCACCGATTCCATATTGGTGATGGTGATGACGGTTTCTCCGGTGACAGGGTCTGTGCTGGAGATGAAGCCCGCAATGCCCAGCAGCATAGCCACCAGGGCACCGGAAATGGCCGATCCAAACTTCTGGGCCATGGTGCCGGAAGAGAAGATGAGGCCGGTGGAAGAGGTGCCGTTCTTCTGGGTGGCGTAATCTGCCACATCGGCATACATACTCCACAGGAGCGGAGAGTAGAAGCCGATGCCAATGGACGTCACAATCACATTGAGAATCATCACCCAGATCCAGGCCGGATCCATCGGGATGAAGAAAAACAGGACGGAGGAGACGGCGCAGATGACGGCGGACCAGGCAAAAGCCTTGTGCTTGGAGCCCACCTTCTTGGTGAACCAGGGGCAAAGACCGCCGAAGACCATACACGTGGCCTCTCCGAACATCATGAAGACGGTGTAGTTAATGACAAGGCCCATCACGGTCACGTCTCCGTGGAGGCAGTATTCCATCAGATAGGCAGCTACGGCATAGCGGAAACCATTGAAGAAATTGGTGCCGATGCCGATGAGCGTAAGGTAGATCCAGGGCTTGTTGCGGAAAAGGTCTGCAAAGGGTTTGAAGGAGAATTTCTCTGCCCGGACCGGTTTGAGGCGCTCCTTCGTGAGGAGGCCGCAGGCCAGGGTTCCGAGGGCGGCCACAGCACCCAGCAGGACGCCCAGAACGGCATACTGGTGCTTGGCGTCTCCTCCTACCATTCTCTGAAGATAAGGGAAGGAGAACAGCATCACAAAGCCCATGGCGTAGGCTCCTACCATCCGGTAAGAGGAGAACTGGTTCTTCTCGTTGTCATCGTCCGTCATCACGCCCAGAAGGGAGCCGTAAGGGACGTTCACGGCCGTATACACCACCATCATCAGCAGATAGAGGGTGTAGGCATAAATGCGCTTGCCGGCCGGTCCCAGATCCGGGGTATACAGCAGCAGGGCAAAGACCACGCCCAGCGGAATAGCCCCGAAGATGAGCCAGGGCCGATAAGTTCCCCAGCGGGACTGGGTCCTGTCTGCTATGGCGCCCATCATAGGGTCTGTCACCACATCAAACAGACGGGCTACCAGCATCAGGGCCGCGGCGTCCGCCACGGTGAGGCCGAAGACATTGGTGAAAAAGAAGGGAAAAGCAATGGACATAACCTTCCAGGTGATTCCGCCGGCGGCGGCATCTCCCAGGGCATAGCCTATTTTCTCGGATAATTTTACAGCCATATACGTTCAGTGTTATTCTACAAATGTAAGAAAAAAAAGATTCCCGGTCAAGCCGGGAATCCATCAAAACAGGGACAAAACCTGAAGACACATCCTTGTGTTGTGGTAAGGACATTTCCAGAAGCCCACCTTGGGCTGGGAAAGGTCCCGGCTGCCGTCCTCAAGTACAGCCCACCACCATTCTCCATCCTTTTCATCCACCAGGTTCTCCCGGATGTAGTTCCAGGCCGCAAGGGCTTTGTCTGCCCCCTGAGGGTCTGCGTGGTATTTCCACAGCCAGAGGTTGCCCACTACGGTTTCGGCCTGAACCCACCACTGACGGGAATCGTCGTACTTCCCGTCCAGAAGCTTTTCGTAACGCATGGAGCCGTCCGGAAGAAGGCCTTCGTTGCCGGCCTTTCCCATCGAGAGGGCCCAGGGGCGCACGCGGTTTACTACATCTATATCCTTCAGGGCATCGGCACACTCCAGTGCCAGCCAGGAAGTTTCTATATCATGGCCGTAAGACACTCCTCCGGGCATCACGCTCCAGTCTTTCCGGAAATACAGCTGCAGGTGTCCGTCGGCCCCCATAATCCGGGTGCCGACAAGGTCCAGAAGCTTCTGCACGGCCTCTTTCAGCTCTTCATCCGGCCACACCTGATACAGGTTGGCATAGGCCTCCAGGACGTGCAGGTGGGAGTTCATCGTCTTGTCCGCATTGATGTCGTGGGCGCTCAGGGACATATCTTCCAGCGGGGAGAAATCCCGGGCGAGGGCCTCGATGTATCCGCCGTTTTCCTTGTCGGCAAAATACGTCTCAACCACTCTGTACAGGTTGATGGCATTCTTGAGCACCTCGTCGTCTCCGGTCACCTTGTACAGCTCGCTCAGGCCGTAGATGGCAAAGCCCTGGGCATAGAGCTGCTTCTTGGTGTCCAGGCGCTCTCCGGCCGCATCCACGCTCCAGTACACGCCGCCATATTTGTGGTCGCAGAAATGCTCCAGGAAATAGTCCCTGGCGTGGACCGCCGCCACCAGATAAGGAGTCTCGGGCAGGGCCTGATAAGCCGCCGCAAAAGACCAGATGATGCGGGCGTTCAGGATGACGCCACGGGGAGCATCGTAAAGGATGGTTCCGTCCGGGGCCACTTCTCCGTAAAAGCCGCCGCGGGGATCCTTCAACTTGAGCCAGTAAGGCAGGATGCAGGAAGTCAGGTTCTCCCTGACCTCCTGCAAGAATTTTTCACTACGGGTTTCCATCAGATATTCGGGGTATTCCAAACCTTGGTCTTGTTGCAGCGGACCATTACTCCCAGTCCTCCGCAGGAGATGCGGAAGTCTCCTTCCTCCAGGCGCCACTTGCCGTCGGCCCCGACAAAGGCCAGGCGGGAGGCGGGAATCTCAAAGGTGACAACGTGCTTTTCTCCGGGCATCAGCTTCACCTTGTCAAAGGCACGCAGGCGCTTCACATCCGGAATGAGGGATGCCACCAGGTCTGAGCTGTATACCAGCACGGCCTCCTTGCCGGAGACGTTGCCGGTATTGGTCACGTCCACGGACACCTTCAGCACGTCTTCGGGGCCGAATTCGGCCTTGTCCACCTTCAGGTTGTCATAGGCGAAAGTGGTGTAGCTGAGACCGTGACCGAAGGGCCACTGAACGTCCATAATGGCATCGTAGTTATAGGAGCCTTCCATCGTTTCCCGGTGTTCGGACACCTTGTAGTCGTAGGTATGGAGGGCGTTGATGTGCTTGGAATAGGTGAAGGGCAGCTTGCCGGAGAAGTTGCGTTCTCCGCTGAGGAGGGTGGCCAGCGCGTCTCCACCGTAGTTGGAAGGAAGCATAATGTCCACCACGGCCTTGGCCAGGGGCTCAATGTCTCCGATCAGACGGGGACGGCCCTCATTGAGGATGAGGACAATGGGCTTGCCGGTGGCGGCAAGGGCCTTCACCAACTGCTTCTGATTGGCGGAGAGATTGAGGTCGTCCATATTGCCGGGAGTCTCGCAGTACGTATTCTCACCCACGCAGGCAACGATGACATCGGCCTTGTAGGCGGCGGCCACGGCCTTGGCGATGCCGGAGGCGTCTTCATTCTGCCACATCATAGGCGTCTGGTCATACAATACGCCGGGCTCGTAGCTCACCTTGCCGGGGAAGCGCTGCTGGAGGGCCTCCAGGATGGTGTTGAACTGGGGGGCATAGTCATCGGCCGCACCCTGCCAGGTGTAGCTCCAGCCGCCGTTAAGCGTGCGGAGGCTGTTGGCATTGGGGCCGGTGACCAGGATCTTTTCCGTTCCCTTGAAAGGCA
Source organism: uncultured Bacteroidales bacterium (assembly GCA_900321655.1). GTDB lineage: Bacteria > Bacteroidota > Bacteroidia > Bacteroidales > UBA932 > Cryptobacteroides. The sequence continues at coordinate 8,833 of ONWU01000019.1, read as the reverse complement.
GGATGCCGTCTTCGTTCTTCAGGAGCACCTCGGACTCACAGGCGGCGTCGAAAGATTCGCTGGCGAAAGCTTCAGAGCCGAACATGGGATACTCTTTCTCCCAGGTGGGGTTCTCAAACAGGCCCAGGCGCACCTTCAGGCGCAGCACGCGGCGGACGGCGTCATCGATACGGGACATCGGGATCTCGCCGCTTTTGGCCAGATCCACAATCACGTTGCAGCATTCAGGATCGTACGGGTCCATGATCATATCGATACCGGCATTGATGCCCATCTTCACGGCTTCCCGCTTGTCGGCGGCCACGTGGTCACGGGTATAGAGGTTGTCGATATCGGCCCAGTCCGTTACCACCATGCCGTCCCAGCCCAGCTCTTCTTTGACCCAGCCGGTCAGAAGCACGGAGTTGGCGTGGGTGGGAATGCCGTTGACGGAGGCCGAATTGACCATAATAGTGAGGGCGCCGGCGCGGAAGCACTCCAGGAAAGGAGCGAAGAATTTCTCGCGGAGGTCATTGGGGGCGATGATGGCCGGGGTGCGGTCCTTGCCGGAAACCGGCACGCCGTAACCCATAAAATGCTTGATGGAAACGGCTACATTCTCCAGGCCGATGTGATTGGGGTCCTTGCCCTGGAGGGCGAGGGTTTCCTCGCGGGCCATTTCGGCCTGCAGATAAGGATCTTCTCCGAAGCTTTCCCAGATACGGGGCCAGCGGGGATCCCTTCCCAGGTCCATCACCGGGGAGAACACCCACGGCACCTGGGCCGCGCGGGTTTCATAGGCCATGGCGTGGCCCATCATCCGGGCATACGTGCGGTTGAAAGTGGCCGCCAGGTTGATCTCCTGCGGATAGAAGGAGCCGTCCGTAAGATAGGAGGCGCCGTGGATCATATCCAGTCCGTAGATGCAGGGGATGCCGATGGTTTCCATAGACTTGGCCTGGATATCTTTTACCATCTGGGCGGTGTGCTCACGGGAATGGGCATGGTCGTTCATCACATTGAGGATGGAACCCACTTTGTACTGGCCGATGATTTTGTCCAGTTTGGCGGGATCCAGGGCCTCGTTGGTCTCGTCCTGGAGGACCATAATGGAAAGCTGTACCAGCTGGCCAGCCTTTTCTTCGAGGGTCATACCTTTCAATACCTGCTCTACCTTGGCTTCAACAGCCTTGTCGGCAGGAATCACAACCTCTCCCTTGGGGGAATGGCAGGAAAGGGCGCTAACGGAAAGCATGGTTACGACGGGAATCAAATATCTTTTCATATAGGGTTAAATTATAATCCGATTCGGCACGGCATTCCATCATAGTTGATGTAAAGTGCGTTGTTGTTGTCAGGATCGAAGGGCAGCGGATTTTCCGGGTCTATGACGCTTACACAGAAGGTGCGGCTTTTCAGCATCCCCGGGAAGGAGCCTTCACGCTGTTCCAGGGTAAGGATGCGGGCCGCATCGTCCCAATGAAGGGTGAAGCTGCCATACTGGCCTTTCTCATAAGCATAGGTGAGGCCGTCATCCTCGTAGAAGGTGAAATCGGCATCCTTGCCGGCATACACCAGGAAAGTGATGTGGTCTGCCGGGAGGTCTTCCGTCCATTCGGCGGCGCCTCCCACGGGAATGATGCTTCCTTCCCGGACAAACAGGGGCATTCTCTCATAAGGAGCCTCCACGGTGATTCTCCGGCCACCCTGGATGAATTTTCCGGTATAGAAATCGTACCAGCCGCCTTCCGGGAAATACACCTCGCGGCTGCGGGCCTTGTATTCATACACCGGGCAGGGCATCAGGGCCGGGCCCAGCATCCACTGGTCGGAGAGGTCTCTCACCTCGGGATCCCCGGGATAATCCATAGGAAGGCCGCGCATCATGGTGCCGTCTTCAAAATGCACGGCGGCGGCCAGGGAATACAGATAAGGCATCAGGCGATAACGCAGCTGCATATACCACAGGATGCTGTTATAGGCGGCCGATCCTTCCGGAGCAATGTTCCAGAGCTCCCGGCGGGGCCACTGGCCGTGGGTGCGGAACAGCGGCACGAAGGTGCCGAACTGGTGCCAGCGGGTCTGCAGCTCCTGCCACTCGTCGGCATTGGCCGCATCGTAGAACTTGCTCATCACGGAGAAACCGCCAATGTCCATTCCCCAGAACGGGATGCCGCTCATGGAGTATCCCAATCCAGCGGCCATCTGCATCCTCATGTCCGTCCAGGAGGTGCCGATGTCTCCGCTCCAGGAGGCCGTGCTGTAGCGCTGCAGGCCGGCAAAGCCGTTGCGGGTAAGGAGGAATACGCGCTTGTCCGGGTCTACGCTGCGCTGGCCTTCATAGATGGCCTGGGCGTTCACCAGGGCATAAGCGTTCAGATATTCCGTGCTGGAGCCCAGGGCATTGGGCGTGAGGAGCCATTTGAAATAGTCCATCGGGAGGCAGTCCCGGAGGTTGGGCTCGGAAGCGTCCATCCACCAGGCGTCAATCTTCTTCCCGTATTTGCTGTAGAGGCTCTCGTCCATCTGGCGCCAGAACATCTTGCGGCCGCCTGCGGCATAAGCGTCGTAAAAACTCTGCGTATGGCCCAGCCAGTCCACCAAGCTGTCTTCTTCCGCATGGGTATAGGCGTAACCGGCGGCCTTGAGTTCCTTGTAATGCTCTGTATTGGTGTAGAACTTGGGCCAGACGGAAATCATAAAGCGGCCGTGCATAGCGTGCACATCGTCCAGCATCTTCTCCGGATCCGGGTAGCGGGACGCTTCAAACTCGTGACTGCCCCACTGGTCCTCGGGCCAGTACTGCCAGTCCTGGACAATATTATCCACGGGAATGTGGCGTCTGCGCATTTCTGCGAGGGTTTCCACCAGATCTTCCTGGGTGCTGTAACGCTCCCGGCTTTGCCAGAAACCCAGGGCCCATTTGGGCATCACCTGCGCCTTGCCGGTGAGCTGGCGGTACCCCTTGATAACCCCGTCGTAATTGTCTCCGGCAATGAAATAATAATCGGCCTGGGGCTCAAATTCGCTCCAGAAAGTGAGGCGGGACTCCTGCTCGGGAGTTTCCAGCGGGGCCACGCGGAGGCCGATGTAAGAGACGTCTCCGTCCGGCTCCCATTCAATCTTGAGGGGCGTAGGCTTTCCGGCCTCCAGATGGACGGTGAACTTGTAGCTGTTGGGATTCCAGGCCGGACGCCAGCGGCGGCTCATCACCTCCACACCGTCCACCACCGTGCTCTGGAAACCGGCGTAGTACTGGATAAAATGGTAGTCTCCGGTCTGAGGGGCCGTGATGGTTCCTTCATAAGTGACCGTAGCGCCCATCAGGGGCACCTGAGGCAGGTTTTTCAGCGCCCATTCGTTCTCATAGAAGAGGCTGTCTTCCTTCTGTACCAGGGGGGCTCCTTCTTTGGGCCGATACGTACCGGTAAGGTCCAGATCGAAGATTTCGCCCAACTGGCGATAAGGCTGGGCACTGCCCCAGCGGCTGAGGGAATACGCATCGAAGAGCATTCCGTAGCCCTTGTTGGACACCACCAGGGGCACGCTGATCTTGGTATTGTACTGATACAGTTCCTCGCGAAGGCCCTTGTGGTTAAACTCTCCGGCCTGGTGCTGTCCCAGCCCGTAGAAGGCTTCGTCCTCCGTAGAGGCATAGCTCACCGTGGTGCTCCAGGCCTTCTTTCCTTCCACCTCGATGGGCTCGAAGGCAGAGCGGCCGTCCAGGGCCAGCGGGGTGCCGTCGACCTTGAAGAAATTCACCGCTCCATCGGCCTTGGACACCTCCACGGTAAGGGCCGATGTAGAAAGGACCACCTTGGTGTCCTCCTTGGAAAGTTGATAATCGCTGGCGTTTTTTTGCGGCAATACCACCAGGCTGGGTCTGTCGGAAAAGTGACCGTCCGGCGACACGCTCACGCGCACTATCTCCGGAGAAACCACCTGCAGGCGTACAACGCTGCTTTCACAGGGAACCACCACGGTGTTTTTATGGCAGGAAGCGAGAGCCAACAAAGCTCCCGCAAGAAGGATAAGTCTGTTCATATTCAATGGTTTAGTACTCCCAGTCATCGCTTCGGAAGGGTGGCACGGGAATGCCGTTGGATTTTTGGAGATTGGCGCCCATCCAGTTGCGCCATCCATAGCGGACGGCGACGGGTTTGGGAACTACGGGGCAGCTCACCAGGATGGTGTTTCCGTCCCAGTCCACCTCGGCCTTGGCCAGGTGGAACTGACGGTCCTCTCCGGCCAGCTCGAAGCCCACGATCTCACGGGCCGATATGCTCATGAGGTTGGACCACACCTGGGTGAGGGTCACTTTGGCGGTGCCGTCTTCCAGATACTCAACGCTCTGGAGGCGGGGTAGCTCTATGGACACGCCGGAATAAATACCGTACACATTCTGAAGGGCCCGCTGAACCATCATATCGGCCACTTCCTTCTTCTGGGAAGGATGCACGGTGACCTTGTTGCCCAGGGTTTCCGTGCAGATGGCAAAGGACTGGCTCAGGATTTCCTCCGTGTGCAGCTGGTTCTCCACGAAGAAAGGACGCCAGCGGCCGTCGGCATCTCCGTGATCGTGCGGGGCCAGCAGCGTGAAAAGGAAAGGAAGTTCTCTTCCCCACTCCTTTCTCCACATCTGGACCATGGCCTTCTGCAACTTGTCGTAGCAGTGCGGCTGTCCCATGTTAGAGCAGCCCTGGTACCAGAGAATGCCCTTGGCGGCATAGCCCACGATGGGTTTCACGCGGCCGTTCCAGATGAGTTCCGGGGTTTCCGGCCAGCGGTCCGGCTGTTCCTCAACGGCATACAGATCTTTCAGTTCCTGCTCGGTTAGGCCGGCGCCGTCAATGATCTCGCGGGTCATCCAGGGCTCTATGCGGCTGCCTCCCCAGGCATTCACGATGATGCCTACGGGAACGCCCAGGGACCGGGTGAGCCGACGGGCAAAGAAATAGCCCACGGCCGACGTCTTGGCCGTCACGGCGCCGTCGGTATAAGCCCACGCGGCGTCCACATCGGCCTGGGGCTCCGTGCACTTGGGAGTTTTGATATCGAAGACTCTCACCTGGGAAGCCGTCTCGGGAGCAGCCATAATGGCCTCCGTAGCGCCTTCCACTTCCTGGAAACCAAAGCCGGAGATGGGCATTTCCATATTGGACTGTCCGCTGCAGATCCACACCTCACCCAGCACGATATCCTTTACCGTGAGGGTTTCCTTGCCGGATTTAACCGTAAGGGTATAGTTGGTACCATCGGCCTTGCCGGTGGGAATGGAGACCCGCCAGCTGCCGTCGGCCTGCACGGTGGTCCGGTAGGTTTGGCCATCCCAGACCACTTCCACCTTTTTGCCGGGGTCTCCCCAGCCCCACACCGGGGCCTGGGTCTGCTGCTGCAGCACGGCGTGATCCGAGAACAGGTGCGAAAGCACCAGGGTGAGAATGTAGAAAAGCGAGGACATTATTTGTTCAGATCAATGAGTTTGTTCAGGGTTTCTACAGACAGGCCGGTACGAAGGCCATCGGGAGCCGTGTTCATGCAGTAATCCACCAGGCGGTCTACCGTGGAGGTGGCCACATGCATGCGGGTGTCGGAAGAGGCGTAGTAAATGAAAACCTTTCCGTCCGGGTCACAGATCCAGCCGTTGGAGAACAGGACGTTCATCACATCACCGACATACTCGGGGCCCTCGGGGGCCATAAAGAAACCGGCAGGGTCTGCAATCACCTTGGAAGGATCTTCCAGGGAAGTCATGTACAGATACAGCACATAGCGAAGGCCGCTGGCACAGCCACGCACACCGTGGGCCAGGTGCAGCCAGCCCCAGTCTGTCTTGATGGGGTGCGGACCTTCTCCGTTCTTCACTTCCTTGATGGTGTGATAATGACGGAGATTGATGATCTTCTCTTCCTTGATGACGGCTTCTTCCATGCTGTCCACCAGAGCCCAGCCAATGCCACCTCCGTTACCGGCATCGATGAAGCCGTCCTGCGGGCGTGTGTACAGGGCATACTTGCCGTTTACGAACTCGGGGTGCAGCACCACGTTGCGCTGCTGGCTGGCACTCTTGATATCCGGCAGGCGCTCCCAGTTCACCAGGTCTTTGGTGCGGGCCACGCCGGCGGCAGCCGTAGCGGCAGAGAGGTCTCCTTCTGCGTCGTGGTCCTTGCGCTCCACGCAGAAAATGCCATAAATCCAGCCATCCTCGTGGGCGGTAAGGCGCATATCATACACATTGGTAGCGGGCTCTCCCCACTCGGGCATCGTGATGGGACGCGGCCAGAAGGTGAAATTGTCCACGCCGTTGGGACTTTCGGCCACGGCAAAGAAAGACTTGCGGTCGGCTCCTTCTACACGCACCACCAGCACATACTTGTCTTTCCACTTGATGGCGCCGGAATTAAGGGTGGCGTGAATGCCGAAACGCTCCATCAGGTACGGGTTGCGGTCCGGATTGAGGTCGTAGCGCCACTCCAGAGGAGCATGGTCGGCCGTCAGGATGGGATTCTCGTAACGCTCGTACACACCGTTCCCCTCCACGGGGAAGTTCTTTCTCTCAATCAACTGCTTGTGGCTCACCTTGAGCCACTTCAAACGCTCTTTGTAAGTCATGACTATCGTAAGAATACTATTTGTTCCTGTTCGCTGAAGGCTTTCATATCGGCGGCGCCTTCATAACCGTCCCAGGCGGCATAGAAATGACCGGACTGGTCCCAGGCATTGCGCCAGGTAAGGACATAGGAGATGGGGAATTCCCGGATGGACGGGTACAGGGTTTCTGTCCACCACTGAAGATCCGGAATGCCTTCCAGGCCTGTCTCGGACAGGCAGATAAGCTTCTTGTGCTCGCTGCCCAGGGCCACCAGGGCCGACAGCATACTCTTCACCTGCGTCTGATAACGGACACCGGCTTCTTCCAGGGATCCATCCTCTCCTACGTATTCATAAATATCGGTTCCCAGGATGTCTACAAATTCGTCCCCGGGATAGCGGGACATATACACTTCCGGAGGGATGGGGCCGTTGGGAGAATAGCACCAGAGGATATTGGTGAGCCCGCGCTCCTTGGTAAAATACAGCCAGGTAGCACGGAAAAGGTCTTTGTACTCCTGGTCGGAGCAAAGTTTTCCTCCCCACCAGAACCAGCTGCCCAGGTTTTCGTGCCAGGGACGGAAGATGATGGGAACTTCCGGGCCGATGGATTCGATGAAATCCGCCGCACGCTGCAACCAGAGGGTGAATTCGGCATGCTTTTCTCCGCCAGGAAGGACGGATTTCACCACCTCCGTGGAGGAGATGTCCCACGCGTCGCCGCCCGTGAGGGGGTTCCGCGGGTGCCAGGAGAAGGTGACCATTCCGCCCCGCTCAATCTGCTTGAGGACGGCCTTTCTCATCAGGCCGAAGGGAATGCCGTCCAGGTTCTTTTCGGCTCCCAGTTCTATGCCGCCCAGGTCACAACCCAGGATTTGGGGATACTTTCCGGTGACGGCCTTCACGTCGGAACGCTCCAGGGCGTCATTCTCCCAGTCCTCCACCTTCCAGGTGTGGCCATAGAAGAGGTCATCCTGGTGGCCGTAGGCTATCTTTCCGTTCTCTGCATAGGAGAACAGGGTATGCACCAGCTGGTCTTTGGGCGTTTCCATAGGTTTCTTGTTTCCTCCGCTGCAGGCAACGGCTGCCAGGGCAGCGAGTATAAGTAATCTTTTCATCAGAATTAAGGGGCGCTATTATATACAGTATCCAGCGTATAACTGGAGGATGTGTTAGTGAAGGCTTTCCAACAGGTACTGAGAATCTTAGGGCCCTTTACTGAATCCAGATACTCCCCGGTCCCGTGATGGATAATGCCATAGATCTCATTACCGGCACCCACGGCGCCATTGTCCCAAATAAAACCAGACATACCATAGGTATGCATGCACTTGGTCATATACTCCAGGAAATAAAGTTGGAAGGCATAAGCCTTGTCATCGGAACGATTGGCGCAGCCGAATTCACCAAAATAGACCGGAATACCCTTCTCAACCCATTTCTTGTACAGTCTGTACATCTGATCCTCATAAAAATCTTCATCATAAGAAGGATCCTGAAGTTTAACTTTTCGGGTATGTCCCCACTCATTGACTGCAGCTGTCTGTCCAAACTCATAAGGACCATAAGTATGAACCGCGACCATAACATGCTTGGCAGGGTCATTGGGAACGACAAAGCCATCATTCAGAGTATATTCGGGGTTTGCTGCGTAACCGGGAACACCCAGCCAACGGGTTTCATTGTTTCCACCGGTAGCTCTAACCACATCTACAAACTTCTGATTCCATCCATTTAGGACATCATTCTGACGTTTTTTTCCAGCTTCAGTCTGATATTCCGGACTATAGCCCCAGCCTCCGCTCGAGCCCAAACCATCGTGAATCTCATTGAAAGACTCAAACATCAGCCAGTCTCCTTCGTTCTTGAAAGCCTCTGCCAACTGAGTCCAAACAGCTGCAATTTCGTTCAAAATAGCATTGTTGTCTGCATTTTGCCGGATAGAAAGCCAATAATTGCTATCCGCACCATCGTGATGAAGATTGAAGATGGTTATCAGTCCTGCATTGTGTGCATATCCCACGATCTCTTTCAAGCGGGCCAGACGGGTGGCGTCCAGCGTGTAGTTTGGAGCTTCACCAATCAGACTCATCCAGGATACGGGAATACGGACCGAACTAAAACCGGCTTCCTTTACTTTGGTAAATGTAGCCTGGGTGCAAAGAACACCTGTCCAGCACGTCTCGTCGGGAACGCCATTACGATGGGCCTCCATCTCATTACCCATATTCCAGCCAAAGCCCAGTTTGGTAGCCATCTGCCA
>ONWU01000014.1 GCA_900321655.1 uncultured Bacteroidales bacterium | reverse complement strand
ACGGCGCAGGGTACTCCGGTGACATCCAGCATACACATATCCATACAGATATTGCCGATGGTGGGAACGCGGTGGCCACCCAGGGAGAAGGAGGCGGCGCCTCGGCCCAGGTGACGGTCTATGCCGTCGGCATAACCTACCGGGATGGTGGCGATGGTGGTGCCTTCCGCGGCCTTGCCCCATCGGCCGTAACCGACGGTGTCTCCGGGGCCCAGCTGCTTGATTTGCAGGATCTTAACCTTCAGCGAGGCCACGGGGGCCAGGTGCACATCCGGCAGGGCGCTGATGCCGTAGATGCCGATGCCCAGGCGCACCATGTCGTACTGGTACTGCGGGAAGCGCTCTATGCCGGCGCTGTTGAGGATGTGCCGCATCGGCCTGTAGCCTATGCCGTCTATGATTTTTTGCGTGCGCTGCTCGAAACACTGCAGCTGATTCAGGGAGAAGGCGTCCTGGTCCGGTTCGTCGGCCACACAGAGGTGGGAGAACAGTCCTTTCACGCGCACCTCCGGGCACTGGTTCAGGTATTCTATGAGTTCCGGGAGCTCGCTTTCCATAAAGCCCAGGCGGTGCATGCCGGTGTCCAGCTTGATGTGGATGGGGTAATCCTTCATTCCTTTTTCCCGCAACACAGCTACTAACTTTTTGAGGGAGAAGAGGTTGGGGATGGAGGGCTCCATACGGGTCTCGATGATTTCCGGGTAGAAGTCCGTGCCGGCGGTGAGCACCAGGATGGGCAGGGAAATACCGTTGCGGCGCAGTTCCAGACCCTCCACCGGGTATGCCACGGCCAGGTAGTCTGCTCCTGCACGCTGCATCATCGCGGCGAACTCCACCCCTCCGTGACCGTACGCGTTGGCCTTGACCAAAACCAGCAGTTTGGTCTGGGGCTCCAGCAGGGAGCGGAAGTATCGGTAGTTCTCCGTGGCAGCCTTCAGACTTAGCTCCAAACGGGAAAAATCGTCAGTAATCACGGTGCAAAATTAATACTTTACGCTGACATTTAGTCATAAAAATGTGTATTTTTGTGAAGCGGGCGCGGTATTTGTGGAGTATGTCCTTGAACTTTAAAAACCTAGATTATGTCCAGTTCTGCCATTTGGCTTTTGATAATAGTAGTAATGGTTCTGAGCCTGCTGGTTCAGAGCATGATGAAGCGTCGCTTCGATAAGTATTCGGAAGTGCCGATAGGAATAACCGGGGCCGAGGTAGCCAGCCGGATGCTGGCGGCTCACGGCATCCGGGACGTGAATATCGTGTCCATTTCCGGCAAGCTGTCAGACCACTACGACCCTACCACCCGCACGGTGAACCTCAGTGAAGAGGTGTATTATGGCCGGTCGGTGGCCGCTGCCGCCGTGGCAGCGCACGAGTGCGGACACGTGGTGCAGCACGCCACGGGCTATGCTCCGCTGAAGATGCGGTCGGCCCTGGTTCCGGTGGTCTCCTTCTCCAGCAACATTGTTTCCTGGGTGCTTCTGGCCGGGGTTCTGATGATCAATATCATGCCGTCCCTGCTGTGGATCGGCATCGGCCTGTTTGCCCTTACCACCCTGTTCAGCTTTGTTACCCTGCCGGTAGAAATCAATGCCAGCGCCCGCGCCGTGGCCTGGCTGGAGAACGCCGGCATCGTGAATTACGAAACCAAGCCGATGGCCATCGATGCCCTCAAGTGGGCGGCGTATACGTACGTAATCGCGGCCATCAGCTCGCTGGCCACGCTGCTGTACTACATCTCGATAGCAAACAGAAGGAACTAGAGGGTTAGCCCTGCCTTGACTTTTTCTGCGGCCTCGTCGCCCTTCAGATAACGGAGGATGGCGAGGCCGAAGTTGACGGCATGCCCGGCTCCGCGACCAGTGATGAGGTTGCCGTCCGTGACGGTGCTTTCCGGAGTGTGGACGGCTCCCTTGGCGATGAGGGCGTCCTCAAAGCCGGGGAAGCAGGTGAATTTGCGGCCTTCCAGGCCCGGGAGCTGGGACACGACCAGCCCGGGAGCGGCGCAGATGGCCGCCACGGCCCCGCCGCGGGCCCAGTGATCCTGCAGGATCTCCATCAGCTCCTGGTGCTGGGCCAGGTTCTTACTGCCGGGCATTCCGCCGGGAAAGATCATAACGTCCCGGGCATCCGTGCCGGGTTCCATCACTTCCACATCGGCCCAGCTGGTATCCGCCGATACGGCCAGTCCGTGGGAACTTTCCACCAGATATTCGTCCGTAATGGAGACGGTCAGAACCGGTACACCGCCCCGGATGAGTACATCGCGCGTGCCCAGAGCCTCCATATCTTCAAAGCCATTGGCTAAAAACAGGGTTACACCTTTCATATCCTACATTCTCAAATTTCCCCAAAGATAGCACTTTTTCCAAAGAATTGTTATATCTTTGCACCCCGGTATTGAACTGTGGTGTAATGGTAGCACTAGGGATTTTGGTTCCCTCAGTCAGCGTTCGAATCGCTGCAGTTCAACTTTTTCAGGCGCCTCTTTCAGGCGCCTTTTTCGGCTCTTCACTTCCCGCTCTTCGCCACAATACAGGGCAAAATCAAGTTAAGAGCCGGCGGATGGCGGATCTTCGCCACGATAAAGGGCAAAATCCAGGTTAAGAGCCGGCCGAAGGGTTAGCGTTTGTCACGGAAGAAGTCCAGCATGAGCTGGACGCATTCTTCCTGGAGGATGCCGCCCACGGCTTCGGTGCGGGGGTGGAGAAGGGAAGGGGTGAAGAGGGAGTAGCCGCGGCGCTGGTCCGGGGCGCCGTACACCACGCGGCCCAGCTGGGACCAGGCCATGGCGCCGGCACACATCGGGCAGGGCTCTACGGTGACGTACAGGGTGCAGTCGGAAAGGTACTTGCCACCCATCGTCCCGGTGGCGGCGGTGATGGCCAGCATCTCCGCGTGGGCGGTGGTGTCGTGCAGTTGCTCGGTCTGGTTGTGGCCCCGGCCGATGATGCGTCCTTTCCACACCACCACGGCCCCGATGGGAATCTCTCCGGCATCGGCCGCCAGGTGGGCTTCCCGAAGAGCTTCACGCATATATTTTTCATCACTTTCCATATGGCAAATTTACGAATAAATTTGTATCTTTGTACGGTTATTTAGGAGCGGGCCTTACAATGAAGATCACCAAAGCAGAATTTGCTGGAAGCAGCACCCGTGTGGGGCAGAAACCGGAGCGGAAACTCCCGGAATTTGCCTTCATCGGTCGCTCCAATGTGGGCAAGAGCTCGCTCATCAATATGCTCACGGGCAATTCCAAACTGGCCAAGACCTCCCAAACCCCCGGTAAAACCCAGCTGGTGAACCATTTCCTCATCAACGACGGCTGGTACCTGGTGGACCTCCCCGGCTATGGCTTTGCCAAACTCCCGGACAAGGACCGTGCCCGCCTCAGGCACATCATCTGGGACTATATCAACAACTCTCAGGAGCTCATTATGCTGATGGTGCTGCTGGATTCCCGCCACGATATGCAGGATGTGGACCTCCGCTTCATCAGCGAGCTGGGAGAAAAGGGCATTCCCTTCGGCATCATCTTCACCAAGGCCGACAAGCAGGGCTCGGAAGTGCTTCAGCAGCAGGTTACTAAGAACAAGGCCCGTCTCCTGGAAGACTGGGAGGAACTGCCGCCCGTTTTCATTTCCTCGTCCGTGAAGGGAACCGGCAAGGAAGAAATCCTGGATTACATTGCATCTATCCTCAAAACTTTATGATAAACGATGTCCATAAGCACCGGATGGCGCTGTTTACTTGTGATGCCTCCCGCTATTTTGCGGAGAAGGTAGTTGCTGCGATGAATCGTATGAAACCCGAATCAGACCCCGAGGTCACCCTGGGCCCCCTGGAGATTTCCCGTTTCAGCGATGGTGAATTCCAACCCTATTTCGCCGAGAGCGTGAGGGGTGCTACCTGCTTCATTATCCAGTCCACTTTCCCCACGGCCGACAATCTGATGGAGCTGCTGCTTTCCATCGATGCCGCCCGGCGTGCATCGGCCAACCGCGTCATTGCCGTGATGCCGTACTACGGCTGGGCCCGCCAGGACCGCAAGGACAAGCCGCGTACCTCCATCGGCGCCAAGCTGGTGGCCAATATGCTGAAAGTGGCCGGTGCGGATGCCGTGATGACGTGCGACCTCCACGCAGACCAGATCCAGGGCTTCTTCGACCTCCCCGTCAACCATCTGTACGCCAGTTTCGACTTCCTGCACACGCTGGAAGGCCTGGCCAAGGAGTACAAGGACACCCTCACCCTGGCTGCTCCGGATATGGGCGGTGCCAAGCGCGTGAACGCCTATGCCAAGAAGCTGCACACCCCCGTGGTCATCTGCCACAAGACGCGTGCTAAGGCCAATGTGATTGAAAAGATCGTGCCCATCGGAGAGGTGGAAGGCCGGGACATCGTCATCATCGACGACATCATCGACACCGCCGGAACCCTCACGGAGGCCGCCAACGAGCTCCTCAAGCGCGGTGCCAAGAGCGTGCGGGCTTTCGCCACGCACCCGGTGCTCTCCGGCCCGGCGTACGAGCGCATAGACAAGAGCGCCCTGTCCGAGGTGTACGTAACAGATACCATTCCGCTGGATCCTTCCAAGAAGGCCTTCCAGAGCAAGTTCCGCGTGGTTTCCCTGGCCGATACCTTCGCCCGGATGATCCTGCGCGTATACAACTACGAACCCATCTCTTCCGAATTTCCCCTGTAGCACCCAAAGTCCCTCCCCCGAGGGGAGGGGTTTCGGGAGGGGGTAACGTTTGATATTTAATGTTTTCATGAAATGAAAACCCTGCTTGCCGCTATCCTGTTCGTGGGCATCGCCGTAATCCTTCTCGGCGTGAACATCTTCTTTTTCCATCGGCCTTTCCCCGACGGAGAGATTTCCACGAATCCGGAAATGCGCAAGCGGGGTATCAAATGCGCCAAGCAGGAAGAATTGGAACTGCTGGCCCGGCAGAAGGGAAAGAAGGTTTGTGATGGCAATTATTCCGACGCATGTTCTTCATGCGCCTTGTACGAATCCGAAAAACATTGAGTTATGGCTTTGGTTGCGATAGTCGGGAGACCGAACGTGGGAAAGTCGACCCTTTTCAACCGCCTGGTGGGAATGCGCCAGGCCATTGTGGATGAGACGGCGGGTGTAACCCGGGACCGTCATTACGGCAAATGCGAGTGGTGTGGCCGGGAATTCTCCGTGGTGGACACGGGCGGCTACACCTCCAACTCGGACGACGTCTTTGAAGACGCCATCCGCCGCCAGGTGGCCATCGCCATCGAGGAGGCCGATGTGGTCCTCTTTATGTGCGAAGCCGCCACGGGCATCACGGACTACGATTCCGAGATAGCAGACCTGCTGAGGCGCTCCAAAAAGCCGGTCATCCTCTGCGTGAACAAGGTGGATACCGGGGAGAAGATGTACGATGCGTACGATTTCTACGCCCTGGGCCTCGGAGAAGTGTGGACCATATCGGCCGCCAACGGCTCCGGTACGGGAGACCTCCTGGACGAGGTGCTCAAGGTACTTCCGGAGGATGACGGGGCCGATGAGGACCACGCAGACCTCCCGCACATTGCCATCGTGGGCCGCCCCAACGTGGGCAAGAGCTCCCTCACCAACGCCTTGCTGGGAGAGGAACGCAACATCGTAACCCCCGTTGCAGGCACCACCCGGGATTCCATCTCCACCTACTACAACAAATTCGGCCACGAGTTTATGATTGTGGATACGGCGGGTATGCGAAAGAGGGGCAAGGTGACGGAAGACCTGGAGTTCTACTCCGTGCTGCGCGCCATGCGCACCATCGAGCACAGTGATGTCTGCATCCTGATGATAGACGCCACCCTGGGAATGGAGGCGCAGGATATGAACATCTTCAACGTGATCCAGAAAAACCGCAAGGGCTGCGTGATAGTGGTGAACAAGTGGGACCTCTTTGAAAAGGATGTGAATACGATGAGGGACTATACGGAAGGCCTCAAGGCCCGCCTGGCCCCCTTCAACGACATTCCCATCATCTTCACCAGCGTCCTTAACAAGCAGCGCATCCTGGATGTGCTGGACGCCGCCGCCCGCGTGGCCGGCAATATGGCCCGGAAGATCCCCACGTCCCAGCTCAACGACGCCCTCCTCCCGGAGATCGAGAATTATCCGCCGCCGGCGTGGAAGGGCAAGTACATTAAGATCAAGTACGTAACCCAACTTCCCACCCGCACTCCGCAGTTTGCCTTCTTCTGCAACCTGCCGCAGTGGGTGAAGGATCCTTACAAGCGTTTTCTGGAGAACAAGCTGAGGGAACACTTCGATTTCGAAGGCTGCCCCATCCAGGTGTATACCCGGGCCAAGTAGTCCTATTGGGCCGGCTGGCTAATCCGTACCAGCACCTCGGATTCTTCCAGGCGCATATTCTTGTCGTACTTGTCGTGCCGGACATAGCCCAGTCCGCGTACGTAGTAATTGTCCAGCCAATCGTCCAGATGATGGAAGGGTGCATGCTCTTGTTTGCGCTCCCGTACCACTATACAGTCAAAGGTTCCGGCGGGGGTGGTGATCCTCTGCCTGCGCAGCACCTTCCTTTCCGTTATGTCGAAACGGACGGTGATTCCCATCACTTTCACGCTGCAGTGGGTTTCGGGGAGGGTGTCTCCCGGCTGCATCTGTGCAGGGAGGATGGCCGATGCCTCCGAGACCTCGATATGGGTGCGGGGAAACAGATTCCGGACAAACGCTTTCACCGTTTCTCCGAAGTTGAGGGTGATATCCCCATCCGGGGAGGCGTATGCCGTTTGCGCGGCCCTGCCGCCGTACAGTTCGCTCCCGTTGGCCTTGGCCATGGTAACGGCATACCGGATGGTAAGGCCCTTGGCCGATGGCCGGGCGGATTCTATCTCAAAAAGGGTGGTCTGGAGAAGCTTGGTTTTGCCGGCTTTGGTGCGTTCATAATAGAGCTCCGTACCGGGTCTGGTGCAGAAATAGGGCTCCTGTTCCTGGCCGGCGGCCAGCAGCCGGAGGCCCGATAACAGGAGGACGATGCAGATTACAATCTTCTTCATAGCCCGCAAAGGTACGGTTTTTTCGGAAAAATGCTAATTTTGTAAAAAATAAGAAGCTATGTTTGATGCAAAGAAAGTCAAGGACCAGTGCGTACAGTGGATACGGGACTGGTTTGAGCAGAACGGAAAAGGATGCAATGCCGTGCTGGGCATTTCCGGCGGCAAGGACAGCAGCGTTTGTGCCGCCCTGTGCGTGGAGGCCCTGGGAAAAGACCGCGTGATAGGCGTTACTATGCCTAACGGCGTGCAGCCGGACATTGAAGATTCCAACCGGCTCATCCGGCACCTGGGAATCAGGCACTACTGTGTCAATATCGGCTCCAGTTTCGAGGCCCTGATGAAAGAGGTGGAGGCCCGGCTGGGGCATGAGGCATCGGCCCAGACGCGCATCAATATGGCTCCGCGCCTGAGGATGACGGCCCTCTATGCCGTCTCCCAGAGCAACAACGGCCGCGTGGTGAACACCTGCAACCTGTCCGAAGACTGGGTGGGCTACAGCACCCGCTACGGAGATGCCGCAGGGGATTTCTCGCCCCTCGGCGGCCTAACGGTGCAGGAGGTGGTGGCCATCGGCAAAGTGATGGGCCTCCCCATAGACCTGGTGGAAAAGGCCCCCTCGGATGGCCTCACGGGCAAAACGGACGAGGACAACCTGGGCTTTACCTACGCCGTGCTGGACAAATACATCCGTACGGGCGTCTGTGAGGACCCTGAAGCGAAGGCCCGGATAGACCACAAGCACGTGACCAACCTGTTCAAACTGCAGCCCATACCTCATTTTGAACCAATTATCTAAAAATAATTTGAAATCCGTGGAAAACCGCGGATTTTTTTGTATCATTGTAGAACTATGGGGGACAGGAATTATATGGAACTCCTGGAACTGCAGACCAGGATCAAGGAAAGCATCGCCAGTGCATTTCCGGGCCGATATTGGGTCAAAGGGGAGATAGCCTCCTTCAGCCCCCGTTCCAACGGCCACTGCTACCTCAGCCTCACCCAGAGCCGGGGAGGAAGGTCCATCGCGGAAGCCCGCGCCATGATCTGGAGCTGGAAGTACCCCCAGCTCAAAAATTTCTTCGAATCCTCCACCGGGGAGCCCCTGAGGACCGGTATCACCGTACTGGTGCAGGTGCAGGTGAATTTCAGTGAACTTTACGGCGTCAGCCTTTTCATAGAAAACATAGACCCGGCCTTCACCCTGGGAGAAAAAGCCCTGGAGCGCAAGAAGGCCATAGAGAAATTAACGGCCGAAGGCTATATGGAGATGCAGAAGGAACTGGCCCTGCCGGACCTTCCGTATCGCCTGGCCGTCATCACTTCCAAAACCGCCGCCGGCTACCAGGATTTCCGGAACCACCTTCTGAATAACCCCGAGGGCTATGCCTTCCACCTGGACCTGTACGAAGCCCTGATGCAGGGAGAGCAGGCCCCCGCGTCCATTATGGAAGCCCTGGAAGAAGTGGCCGAAAAGGGCTACGACGCCGTCCTCATCCTCCGCGGCGGCGGCAGCGAGCTGGACCTCGCCTGCTTCGACGATTACAACCTCGCCGTCGCCATCGCCACCCTGCCGGTGCCGGTGATTACGGCCATCGGCCACGACAAGGATGTCCATATTGCCGATATGGTGGCTCACGCCTCCGTCAAAACCCCCACCGCCCTGGCGGATTTGTTCCTGGAGGCGTACGAGGCTCAGGATGCCATTCTGGACCGCCTGGCACAGCGCGTGTCTTCGGCCATCCAGCGCCGCCTGGGCTCGCTGGAGATGCCGCTGCAAAGATGCATCGCCCGCATCTCCCGGGGTCTTCTGCAAAAATATGCCGATGTGGCCCGGCTGAAGGATAACGCTGTCCACCGCCTGCAGTTCGCCGCCCAGGCAAGGGTGAGTGCCGAGGTCTCCAGGGTAGCCCTGAAGGAAGCCCTCATCACGGCAAGCGACCCGCGCAAGATCCTGGGCCTGGGATACGTTCTGGTTACGGGGAAAGACAACAAAGTGCTCAAGACCGTGGACAAAGTGACGGTAGGAGACCGCATCGGTGTCCGTTTCAACGACGGTTCCCTTACCGCCAGGGTGGACGAGGTATATAGCGACAGAATAGACAACAACCAAGTAAAGACCGCATAGTATGGCGCAGACATTTGATTACGCAAAGGCTATTGCCGAGCTGGAAGAGATTGCCGCCAAGGTGGAGAATCCGGAAACCAAGCTGGATGATATTGACGCCCTGGTGGGCCGCAGCAAGGAACTCCTGAAACAGTGCCGGGAGTACCTGAGAACCGTGAAAGAAAAAATTGATTCATTGGATAAGGAGTAAGGGTATGAAAAAGATTTACGAACAGGACCCCTGGCTGATGCCGTACAAGGACGCCATTGACGCCCGGCACGAGCATATCTGGCAAACGCTGAAGCATATTGCCGGAGACGGCCTTCTGAAGGATGCCGTCAACAACCATCTCTATTACGGCTTGCACCGCTGCCAGGACGGCAGCTGGGTATTCCGTGAATTCGCTCCCAACGCCTCCAAGATCTTTCTCATAGGAGACTGCAACAACTGGAAGCGTACGGATGCCTACGCCCTCCAGCCGCTGGGAAACGGTAACTGGGAACTCAAGATCCCGGAGATGTTCCTTCGCCACGGCCAGCTGTACAAACTGTATATGGAGTGGCCCGGAGGAGGAGGGGAGAGGCTCCCTTCCTATGCCACCCGCGTAATCCAGGACGAAGTGACCAAAGTCTTTTCGGCCCAGGTCTGGGACCCCAAGCCGTATGTGTGGAAACACGGCCATGCCGGCAGGCGCCCCAACCCGCTCATCTACGAGTGCCACATCGGCATGGCCTCCGAGAAGGAGAAAGTGGGCACGTTTGAAGAATTCCGCAAAGACGTTCTCCCCAAGGTCAAAGCCCTCGGGTACGATACCATCCAGATCATGGCCCTGCAGGAACACCCGTACTACGGCTCCTTCGGCTATCAGGTGAGTAACTTCTTCGCCCTTTCTTCCCGCTTCGGCACGCCCGAGGAGTTCAAGGCCCTGGTGGACGACGCCCACGGCAAGGGCATAGCCGTCATCATGGACATCGTGCACAGCCACAGCGTGGAAAACACCGCGGAAGGCCTGTCCGAGTTTGACGGAACAGACCACCTGTACTTCCACCAGGGCCCTGCCGGCCGCCATCCGGCCTGGGGCTCCCGCTGCTTCGACTACGGGAAGGACGAAACCCGCTTCTTCCTCCTTTCCAACGTGAAATACTGGATGGAGGAATACCATATAGACGGTTTCCGTTTCGACGGAGTCACCTCCATGCTGTACTGGGACCACGGCCTGGGCAAGGATTTTACGGACTACAGCCTGTACTTCGACGGCGGCGTGGACGAAGACGCCGTCATCTACCTGTCCCTGGCCACCCGTCTGGTGAAGGAAATGAACCCCGCCGGCTTCACCATCGCAGAGGACATGTCCGGAATGGCCGGCCTGGCCGCCCCGTTCGAGGCCTTCGGCGTGGGCTTTGATTTCCGGATGTCGATGGGCATCGCAGACCACTGGATCAAGTGGATCAAGGAGCGCAGCGACGAGCAGTGGTCCATGGGAGAAATCTGGTGGGAACTCACCGGCAAGCGGGTGGACGAGAAGACCATCTCCTATGCCGAATGCCACGACCAGGCCCTGGTGGGAGACAAGACCATCATCTTCCGCCTGATGGACAAGGAAATGTACTTCTGTATGAACAAGGGCTCCCAGAACAGCATCGTGGACCGCGGCATAGCCCTTCACAAGCTCATCCGCCTGGTTACCGCCGGCACCGCGGGAGACGGATACCTCACCTTCATGGGCAATGAATTCGGCCATCCCGAGTGGATAGACTTCCCCCGCGAGGGGAACGGCTGGTCCTTCAAATATGCCCGCCGGCAGTGGTCCCTGGCCGATAACGAAGACCTCCGCTACGGAGATCTCCGCCGTTTTGATTCGGAAATGATTCATCTGCTGAAAAAAGAAGGCCTCCTGAAGGAGCGTCCGGAACTTCTGGTGGCCGATGAACAGAAGAAAATCTTGATTTTCAAACGGAAAAACTGTATCTTTGCACTCAATTTCTCCCCCGCAGGTTCTTTCGCCGATTACGGCGTCTCAGCACCCGCCGGGGAATATGTGGTTGTACTGGACTCCGACAGTTCCCGCTTCAATGGTTTCGGCCGTGTGAAGGAAGGGGAACACCACGTGGCCCTGCCGGAAAGATGCCCCAACGGAAACCAGTACTTCGACCATACCCTTAAGCTGTACCTGCCCGCACGTACCGCTTTAGTATTGAAGCAAATATAAAAAGATATTATGGCTTTTTTGAAATTCAACAAGTCGGAACTGGTGAATCTCTCGTATTCCCTCAAGAGAGAGATCATCCTGGCCAACAAGACCGGCGCCTGCTGCAACACGTCCATCGTTACGTGTAACACCCGGCGTTACCACGGCCTGCTGGCGGTTCCGGTAGAACAATTCGGTGGCTATCGGCACGTGTTGCTCAGTTCCCTGGACGAGAGCCTTACCCTTCGCGGCAAGCGCTTCAACCTGGGAATCCACTGCTACGGAGAAGTGTACGAACCCCGCGGTCACAAGTACATCGTGGACTTCGACGCAGATCCCGTGCCCTGTGTCACGTACAAGATTGGGGAAATTGTCTTCCGCAAGAAGATTGTCCTGAGCCCGGACGAAGACCAGCTGATGATTCAGTACGAGCTGGTGAACGCGCCCGCCAAGGTGAAGCTGGAGCTGAAGCCCTTCCTGGCCTTCCGCAATATCCACGGCCTCACCCAGGAGAACGCTGTGGCCAACACGGAGTTCACGCCCGTCCAGAACGGCGCGGCTTTCTGCCTGTATGAGGGCTTCCCCACGCTGAACATCCAGCTCAGCACTTCTACTGCTTCCTACAAGGCCAATCCCGTCTGGTACAAGGGGATCACCTATTCGGACGAGATGCGCCGCGGCTTCGACTGCCGGGAAGATCTTCTGCAGGCCGGTTCCTTCGAGGTGGACCTCCACAGCGGAGACACCCTGGTGGTAAGCGCATCGGCCGGTGCCCCGGTGAATGCCTCCTCCCTCAAGCGCCGCTTCACCGCGGTGGTGGAGAAAATCGGCCCCATCAACTCCTTCCGCGACCAGCTGGTGCGCCAGGCCGATACCCTCATCCGGGAAGACGGCGGCGTCAAGCGTGTGGTGGCCGGTTACAGCTGGCTGTTCACGGGTCTTCTGAGAGAGACCCTGGTGGCCCTTCCCGGTCTCACCCTGTATGGAAAGAACAGCCCCAAGGAATTTGAGGAAATCCTGGACAACCTGATCAAGGAAAACCAGGAGCGCCTTACCTGCCGTACCACGCAGGTGGAGGCCCCGCTGTTTATGGCCGTTACCCTGCAGCAGTACATTGCCTTCACGGGCAAGGACAAGGCGGTTTGGGACAAGTACGGCTCCACAATGAAAACCATTATCGAGAGCTATCTCCCCGGCAACCGCCAGGAAATAGCCATGCTCCCCAACGGCCTTCTCTGGGCCCAGAAGGACGGTGTGGCCCTCACCTGGATGAACGCCTACATCGGCGGCCGCGCCGTCACGGAACGCGCCGGTTACCAGGTGGAAACCAACGCCCTGTGGTACAACGCCATCTGCTTCGCCCTGGAGCACGAGAAGAAAACCAGCGCCTTCTCCAAGAAATGGACCCCGGTGAAGGAACTCATCGAGAAAAACTACGAAAGAACCTTCTGGAACCCGGATCTGGGCTTCCTGGCAGACTACGTGGACAACGGAGGCCAGCACCTGGAACTCCGTCCCAACCAGCTGTGGGCCGTATCCCTGGACCACCGCTGCGTGTCTGACGAGGTGGTGAGCGAGGTGATGCGCCTGGTGAATGCAGAGTTGGTGACCCGCCGCGGTATCCGCACCCTCAGCCCCCGCGACATCCGCTACAAGGGTGTGTACGAGGGCTCCCAGCTGGAAAGGGACGAGGCCTACCACAACGGCTGCGCCTGGCCTTTCCTGCTGTCCCAATTCTGCTATGCCAGCTTCAATATGATGGGCTCCAGCTTTGTCAGAAGGGCCGAATGGCTCACGGAAGGCTTCTACGAAGATCTCTCCAAGCACGGCGTGGGCTGCTTCTCCGAACTCTACGACGGAGACCCGCCGCACGAACCCCACGGGGCCATTTCGTCGGCGATGACCACCGCCGCACTCCTGAATATCAACTGGCTCATCGACCAATACAGGGAGGACTAAGCTATGAGAGTATTAATGTTCGGTTGGGAGTTTCCTCCCCACATCGCAGGCGGTCTGGGAACGGCTTGCGAAGGCATCGTGAAGGGCCTCGCCTACAACGGCGTGGAAACCCTTTTCGTGATGCCGTCGGCCTCCGGTGACGAAGACCAGAGTGCCACCACCATCATCAACGCTTCGGACGTGCCCGTGGACAGCGTGTCGGAGACCGTGGAAGAATACCTGGACAAGGTGAAATTCATCCACATCGGCTCCAACCTGGTGCCCTACGCAGACCCTTCGGAGTTTGGCAAACTGGTGGAAGAGGACAAGAAGCGCCAGGTGAAGGATTTCTCCATCAGCTTCGGCCAGAAATACAAGTTCTCCGGCAAGTACGGCGCCAACCTGATGGAAGAGGTGGCCCGCTACGCCATGGTGGGCGGTACCATCGCCCTCCAGAGGAAGGATGAGTTCGACGTCATCCACGCTCACGACTGGCTCACGTACTACGCCGGCATCGCCGCCAAGGAACTCACCGGCAAGCCGCTGGTGATCCACGTGCACGCCACTTCCTTCGACCGCGGCAGCGTGGACAACATAGACACCCGCGTCTTCGCCATAGAGAAAAAGGGAATGGAGATGGCCGACAAGGTGGTCACCGTGAGTGACCTCACCCGCGCCACCGTCATCAACCGCTATGGAATAGACCCCGCCAAGGTGATTACGGTGCACAACGCCGTAGACTTCAGCGGCCGGGAGAACCTGGTGGTGGAAAGGGGAGTGAAGGAGCCTGTGGTAACCTTCCTCGGCCGTATCACCTACCAGAAAGGCCCGGAATACTTCATTGAAGCCGCCGCCAAGGTGCTCAAGCGTACCAAGAACGTCCGCTTCGTGATGGCCGGCAGCGGAGACATGATGAACCGCTCCATCCGCCACGTCGCCCGCCTGGGCATCAGCGACCACTTCCATTTCACCGGCTTTCTCCGCGGGGCTGATGTCCAGAAGATGTTCGCCCTCTCGGACGTGTACATCATGCCTTCCATCTCGGAGCCCTTCGGCATTTCCCCGCTGGAGGCCATGCGTACGGGCGTTCCGTCCATCATTTCCAAGCAGTCCGGCGCCGCCGAGGTGCTCAAATACGCCTTCAAGGTGGACTTCTGGGATGTGGATGCGATGGCCGACGACATCTACGCCCTCCTCTCTTACCCTGCCCTGGCAGACTTCAGCGCCCGTATGGGTTACGACGAGGTGAACGCCCTCAAGTGGAACGGCGCCACCGCGAAGCTCAAGAAAGTATATGAATCAGTAGTAAAATAAGATATTATGGCATCCAAGAGTATCTGCCTGTATTTCCAGGTTCACCAGCCCACCCGGCTCCGCCTGTACAGATTCTTCGATATCGGCAAAGATTCGCATTATTATGACGATTTTGCCAACCGCACCATCCTGCGCCGCGTGGCCCAGAAGTGCTACCTCCCGATGAATAAGCTCATGCTGGAGCTCATCAACCAGTACAAGGGCAAGTTCAAGATTGCCTATTCCATCTCCGGCAGCGCCCTGGAGCAGTTCCAGCGCTTTGCCCCGGAGGTGATAGACAGCTTCCGCGCCCTCGCCGCCACCGGCAAGGTGGAGTTCCTGGCCGAAACGTACTACCACTCCCTGGCTTCCCTTGCTTCGGATTCGGAGTTCCGTCACCAGGTGCAGAAGCACGCCGCCCTCATCGAGGAACTCTTCGGTGTGAAGCCCGTCACCTTCCGCAACACGGAGCTCATCTACTCCAACAGCATCGGCGAGCAGGTGTACGAGATGGGTTACAAGACCATGCTCACCGAGGGCGCCCGCCACATCATGGGCTGGCAGAGCCCCAACTACGTGTACACCAGCGAAACCCAGCCCAAGCTGAAACTCCTCCTGAGGAACTACTCCCTCTCGGACGACATCGCCTTCCGTTTCTCCAACAAGGGATGGAACATGTGGCCCCTCACGGCGGAGAAGTACGTGAACTGGATGAAGGAGAGTGCCAAGGAAGGGGACATCGTGAACCTCTTTATGGACTACGAAACCTTCGGAGAGCACCAGAGCGAGGAAAGCGGCATCTTCGACTTTATGAAGGCCCTGCCCGGTGCCGTCCTGGCGGATGGAACCTTCGGCTTCGCAACGCCTGCGGAGATAGTGAAAAAGTACAAACCCGTATCGGACATCGCCGTGGAGGATCCTATCTCCTGGGCCGATGAAGAGAGGGACGTCACTGCCTGGCTGGGCAACGAGCTCCAGAGCGAGGCCTACGCCAAGGTGTATGCGATGAAGGAGAAGCTGGCCATCGTGAATGACGAAGACCTGTATGCAGACTGGGGCCATCTCCAGGAAAGCGACCATTTCTATTATATGTGCACCAAGTTCTTCTCCGACGGAGAGGTGCATAAGTATTTCAACCCGTACGACACTCCCTACGAGGCTTTCATCAACTATATGAATGTCATTTCCGATTTCCAGATCCGCCTGGACGAAAAGCGTGCAGCGCTGGATGTGAAGGAAACGGTGAACAAGGAGATCAAGAAGGCGAAGAAGAAGTAGAGGCCGATGGCAAAAAAGAAAGAGTTGATACAGGCAGATTACCTGTTTGAGGTTAGTTGGGAAGTGTGTAACAAGGTGGGCGGTATCTATACCGTGATTGCCACCAAGGCACTCCATCTGCAGTCCGAGCTGGGCAGGCGGCACATCTTCATCGGCCCCGATGTCTGGATGCACCGCGCCGGCAACCCGGATTTCCTGGAAGACCCTAGGTTGTACCGCTCCTGGAAGGAGCAGGCCCGCAGCGAAGGGTTGGTCTTCCGCGTGGGAAGATGGAACATTCCCGGAAAGCCCCTGGCCATCCTGGTGGATTACAAGCAGCATCTCCCGGAGGCCGATGCCATCCTGGGAGACCTCTGGAAAGACTTCGGAGTGGATTCCCTCTCCGGCAACTGGGACTATAAGGAATCGGCCGTGTTCGGTATCCTGGCCGGCCGCGTGATAGAGAGCTTCTGCCACTATAATCTCCAAGGAGGAGAAAAGGTGGTGGCCCAGTTCCACGAGTGGCAGACCGGCGCCGGCGTGCTTCAGCTGAAAAAGGCCGATGTGCCTGTGGCCACGGTCTTCACCACCCACGCCACGATGATGGGAAGATGCCTCGCCGGCAACAACCTTCCCCTCTATAATAATATAGAGCAGTATGACGGAGACGAGATGGCCCGCCGCTTCAATGTGACGGCCATCTATTCCCTGGAAAAGACATCGGCCCAGAATGCCGATGCCTTCACCACGGTGAGCGAGATCACGGCCAAGGAGTGCGCCCAGTTCCTGGGACGCCCGGTGGATGTGGTGACGCCCAACGGCTTCGAGAACAGCTTTACCCCCGCTACGGACCAGGAATACGTGAAGCTGCACGACGCCGCCAGAGACCGCCTGGTAGAGGTGGCGACGGCTATGAGTGCAGAGCAGGTGCCCTCCAATGCCCTCTTTATCGGCATTGGCGGTCGCTACGAATACCACAACAAGGGGATTGACGTATTCATCGATGCCCTCTCCCGGATCAACCACTCGGAATACGAGGGCCGCAGCATCCAGGCTTTCATTATGATTCCTTCCGGCCACCACGGTCCGGAGAGGGAACTGGTGGCCCGCCTGGGAGGCGGTGGCAATCCGGAGTACCGCACGCAGACGTCCCACGTCCTGATGAATGCGGAATACGATACCATCACCCATCGGCTCCGCGAAGTGGGGCTCACCAATACCCCCGGAGACAAGGTGAAGGTGTATTTCATTCCTTCGTACCTCAATGGGGACGACGGGGTGTTCAATATGCCCTATTACGACCTCCTCTGCGGAATGGACCTGGCCCTGTTCCCCTCCTATTACGAGCCCTGGGGATACACCCCGCTGGAGGCCCTGGCCTTCCGCGTTCCCACCCTCACCACCACCCTGGCGGGCTTCGGTATGTGGGTGCGCTCCCACTACAAGGGAGAGCATCCCGGCATCACCGTGCTGGACCGGGACGACGAGAACTACAACGAGGTGGTGGAAGGCGTGGTGGCCCGCGTGAAGGAAATGGCCGGCCTTCCGCGTGAAGAAAGAGACCAATACCGGGAAAATGCCCGGGAGGTGGCCCAGATCGCCCTCTGGACCAACCAGATTATTTATTATAAGGAGGCCTATTCCATCGCCCTTTCCAAGGTGAAGGACAAGGCGGAATCCTACAAATCCCAAAAGAAGACTATGCAATATTTTAAAGCCGACGTTACCAACCCCAACTGGAGAAGCATCCTGGTAACCCGACACCTTCCCGAAAAACTCTCCCGCCTGGAGAAACTCTCCAAGAACCTCTGGTGGTGCTGGAATGAGAGCGCGAAGGACTTGTTCAGATCCATTGACCCTGAAGTGTGGCACAAGAGCGGCCACAACCCGCTGGTGGTGCTGGATACCGTGAGTATCAAGCGTTTCCAGCAGCTTTCCGAAGACTCCGAATTCCTGGGACGCATGAAGAACGTCCTGGACGAGTTCGATACTTATATGGCTGCCAAGGCCCAGAGGAAGGATCCTTCCATCGCGTATTTCTGCATGGAATACGGTCTGGATACCTCCCTTAAGATCTACAGCGGCGGCCTGGGCATCCTGGCCGGAGACTACCTCAAGGAAACCTCCGACATGAACACCAATCTGGTGGCCGTGGGTCTTCTGTACCGCTACGGTTACTTCAACCAGGTGCTCAGCGCCCAGGGATACCAGGTAGCCGGTTACGACGCCCAGGATTTCACCAAGATTCCTGCCGTGCCCGTGCTGGACAAGGACGGCAACTGGGTCACCACCTCCGTGGCTTTCCCGGGCCGTAATATCACCGCCCGCCTGTGGAAGGTGGAAGTGGGCCGGACGGATCTGATCCTGATGGATGCAGACTACGAGGCCAACCTTCCCGAAGACCGTGAGGTAACCTATCACCTCTACGGCGGCAGCTGGGAGAACCGTCTCAAGCAGGAACTCCTGCTGGGTGTGGGCGGTATCCGCGCCCTCCGCAAGCTGGGCCTGGATCCCCAGGTGTACCACTGCAACGAAGGCCACGCCGCCTTCATCGGCCTGGAGCGCCTGAAAGAATACATTGAAAAAGACAACCTGGACTTCTCCGAGGCCCTGGAAGTGGTGCGGGCCAGCTCCCTGTTCACCACCCATACGCCGGTTCCCGCCGGTCACGACGCCTTTGAGGAAGGCCTCCTGCGCCAGTACATCGGCCACTATCCCCAGCGTCTGAAGATAGACTGGGAAACCCTGATGTCCCTGGGCAAGGACAATCCGCTGAATCCGGACGAGAAGTTCTCCATGAGCAACCTCGCCGCCAATATCTCGCAGAATGTGAACGGCGTTTCCATGCTGCACGGCAAGGTTTCGCAGGATATCTTCTCCCATATGTACCCGGGATACCTGCCGGAGGAACTCTTCGTGAGCTACGTCACCAACGGTGTCCACTATCCCACCTGGTGCGCCCCCGAGTGGAAGCCCGTGCACGCGAAGGTCTTCGGCCCGGAGTTTGCCACCCACCACTACGACAAATCCTGCTTCGAGGGCATCTACAATGTACCGGACAAGGAGGTCTGGTCCGTTAAGAAGCAGCTGAAGGCCAAGCTGATAGATTTCCTGAGGGAGCGTCTCCAGGACAAGACCATCAGCAATCACTACAGCCCGTCCCAGATTGTCACCATCCTGGACAACCTCAGGGACGATGTCCTCACCATCGGCTTTGCCCGCCGCTTTGCTACGTACAAGCGCGCCACGCTCCTGTTCCGGGACCTGGACCGTCTGGACAAGATTGTGAACAATCCCAACCAGCCCGTGCAGTTCCTCTTTGCCGGTAAGGCCCACCCGGCCGACAAGGCAGGTCAGGACCTGATCAAGCAGATTGTGGACATCTCCAAGGATCCCCGTTTCATCGGCAAGATCGTGTTCGTGCCCGGATATGACATCACCCTCGCGAAGCGGATGGTGCAGGGCGTGGATGTGTGGATGAACAACCCCACCCGTCCCCAGGAAGCTTCCGGTACCTCCGGCGAAAAGGCCGCGATGAACGGAACCATGCACTTCTCCGTGCTGGACGGCTGGTGGGTGGAAGGCTACAAGGAAGGCGCCGGCTGGGCCCTTCCCATCGAGCAGGCCTACGAGGACAACAACTTCCAGAACGAGCTGGACGCCGCCACCATCTACCAGATCCTGGAGAACGACATCGCTCCCGCTTATTACAATGTAGACCGCACCACCGGAAGAAGCTCCGAGTGGATAGGCTACATCAAAAATACCATCGCCCAGGTGGCCTGCAACTTCACCACCAACCGGATGCTCACAGACTACATCAACCAGTACTACGAGCCCCAGTCCAAGGATGCCAGGAACATGATGGCCAAGGATTTCGCCAAGGCCCGCGAGCTGGCTGCCTGGAAAACGCATGTGCGCCGCGAGTGGGAGAACGTGCAGCGGACCTGGCGTTCCGACCCTGAAACATCCTACGACATCACTCAGTCCAAGCCGTATACGGCTTCCATGAAATTGCAGCTGGGTGGCCTGAAGCCCGAAGATGTGGGCGCAGAGGTGGTATTCGCCCAGACGGACAAACACGGCAAAATGCATATTGTGGAGGTTCAGCCGTTCAAGTTTGTCTCCTATAAGGACGGTGAGGCCACTTATGAGGTGAGCATGTTGCCGGAGAAGACCGGTGCCTACCAGGTGGGCGCCCGCGTCTTTGCCAAGAATCCGCTCCTGGCCCATCGCCAGAGCTTTGAGTGCGTGAAGTGGCTGTAGTCACTACCGGCTTTTTTGACGGAGTCCATCTGGGACATCGTCACGTGTTAGAGACTGTGGTCTCCTCTGCCCGTGAAAGGGGAGAGGAGGCCATTGTCGTCACGCTCTGGCCCCATCCCAGAACCGTCCTGCAGCAGGACGCGCGGGATTTCCGCCTCCTCACCTCCGTAGAGGAAAAGAAGGCACTCCTCAAGGATCTGGGGATAGACCGTGTAGAGGTAATACCCTTTACAAAAGAGTTCGCAAGGTTAAGGGCCGATGAGTACCTCCGTTTCCTGAGAAAGAGCTTCGGGGCCACGATGGTGGTGATGGGGTACGACAACCGCGTCGGAAGTGACCAGCTCACGGCCGATGCGTGTGCACAGCTGCCGGAATTTGCCCACCGGATAGACTTTTCGGTGCTTTCGTGTGCACCGCTGCCGGATTATGCACACGGAGAAGCGGTTTCCAGCACGCAGATCCGAAAGGCCATCGAGGAGGGCGATGTGGAAAGGGCCAACAAGATGCTGGGGTACGACTACCCGCTCCACGGCGTGGTGGTTTCCGGAAACAAGCTGGGAAGGACCATCGGCTTCCCTACGGCCAATATGCAGCTGTATGAACCCCTCAAACTTCTCCCGAAGGACGGGGTGTACGCCGTCGAGGTGGAAATCCAGGGTCAGGACAGAAACTACAAGGGAATGTGCAACATCGGCGTAAGACCTACGGTGGATGGAAAAGCCAGGACCATCGAGACGCACATCCTGGATTTCGATGAGGATATTTACGGCCTTCCCATCCGGATAAAATTCAAGAAAAGGATCCGGGACGAGATAAAATTTGAATCGTTGGATGCACTCAGGCAGCAGTTGGCACTGGACAGACAAAAAGTGTAATTTACGTGCATAAATGCATGTTTTTTACCCAGAGTCAAGAATTCAGCGGCTTATTTTACGTAGCGTCAAGAGAGGGCGTCTTTCCTGCCTTTATTCTTCCTGTTTTTTTGAAAAACGAAACACGAAGAAAAGAAATATTTTCTATCTTTGGATATTGAATAATAGCCAAATTTATTTTTTTACTAATACCAATTCATTTATGAAGAAATTTTTGAACTTCGCGGTATTGGGAATAATTGCCGGATCTCTGGCAGTCGTTTCTTGTACGCAGGAGGTGAAAACCTCCGATTTCGAAAGCCTCAAGACCGAAGTTGAGAATCTGAAGAATCAACTGAAGGCCTCTGAGGTGGATCTGAAGACTCAGCTCAACACGCTGCAGTTTGTCCTCCAGTCCTACAAGGACGAGGTTACTCCCCAGCTGGCCCAGCTCACCGAAGATCTGAAGGCCGACTATGACATTCTCGCTGCTGCCGACGTTATCCTCGCCCAGCAGCTGGAAGAGGCTAAGAACGGCCTGCAGGCCGCCATCGACGAGAACTCCAAGGACATTGCCGCCAACAAGAAGGCTCTCCAGGATGCTATTGCCGAGTACAAGAAGCTGGTAGCAGATGCCGTTAAGGATTTCCAGGCGGCCCTTGAGAAAGCCCAGAAAGACCAGGCTGCCGTTGACAATGCTCAGGACGAGGCTCTTGCTTTGCTGGCCGCTCAGATCGATACCTACAAGGCTGCCACTGACGAGGCTATTGAAACCCTGGATGCTACGATTGAGGAAATGGCCGCTACCCTTGAGGGAGTGGAAGGCTCCGTAGAGGATCTGGAAGCTGCTATGGAAGAACTGGAGGAGAAGGTAGATGCCAACTTTGCCGCTGCCATCGCTTACACCGACGCTCTGGAAGCTTCTGTCAACGCTACCATCGAGGCCCTCGAAGAGCGCGTTGCTGCCAATGAGGAAGCCATCAAGAAGCTCAACGAGGAAACCATTCCCGAGATCGAGGAAGCCATCGAGGCTCTCCAGGAGGCTGCCTTGGATCTGGAAGGCAATGTGGAAGCCCTCGAGGCTAAGAAGCTGGACAAGGAAACCTTCCAGGCTTTCCTCACTGTCTTCAATGAGTGGCAGGGCACGGTGGATAACAGCATCACCAGCATCAATGGTTCCATCAAGTACCTCCAGATGCTCTATGAATCCATGGATGGCCAGATCAAGAGCATCAACACCACCCTGGACGTTCTCAACGGTGACGAGAACATCAAGGGATCTGTGAAGCAGCAGATCAAGGCCCTCCACGAGGATGTCATCGAGCACCTGGCCGAGCTGAAGGAAGAACTCGAGGGCAAGATCGATGGCCTTAAGGAAGAGCTTGACGCTGTCAAGGAGGACATTAAGACTATCCAGGCCGACATCACTGTCATTAAGGGTCAGATCCTGTACCACGCTACTCAGATTAGCGACCTCTCCGGCCGTATTGACAAGAACGAAGGCGATATCGCTAAACTCCAGGAAGACAAGGCGAAGCTTGAAAAAGATATCAAGGCTCTTGAGGCTGCTCTTGCCGAGAAGGAAGGCGAACTCAAAAAACTTATCTCCGGTCTCGAAGCTGATATTGCCATCATCAATGGTGAAGCTGATAAGCCCGGCTCCATCAAGTATGCTGTGGCTCAGCTGAGCGCAGCTATCTATACTCAGCTGGACATCCTCTCTGGTCGTATCGATAAGAACGAGCAGGACATTGCGGATCTTCAGAAAGAGATTGGCAAGCTCCAGAAGCGTATCCAGTCCCTGGTGTTTGTTCCTGAATACCAGGATCTTAAGTTCGGTATCCCTTTCACCGCAATCGGTTCTACCTACAAGGCTTACAATTCTCAAAAGGGCTTCCCTGTTGTTTATAAAGTGGCTCCTGTAGAACTGGCCAAGCCTATTGCAAAGGCTATCAACGACGCCATTGCCGCCGGTACAACTCCTGTTTTCACCTTCGATATCGAATCCGGTCTGAAGACCCGTGCAGATAACGATCCCAAGCTCATCATCAAGGAAGCTGTTGGTGACGAAGGAACCGGTAAGATTACCCTCTATCTTGCTCATATGAACTTTGAGCCTACAATTGAGGCCGGTAAAGGAAATCTTAACAAATATGCCATTTCCCTCCGGGCCGACAACGACGAATTCAAGGTTCACGTTGCTTCTGAATTTGTACAGGCTAAGCTTCATGAAATTGCTACCCTTACGGTCATTGGCGACAAAATCTATAAGGCCGATGCCTCCACTGGTGAGGTGGATCCCGCTTCTGCAAAGGTAATTGATGCTGATCCGGCCACTGCAGAAGGTGAACTTGCCCTTTGCTACACCGATGGTGAGGCTCACACCTACTTTGACGGATATGAGATGGCTGCCCAGGAAGGTACCAGTGGTCCCATCCGCACCTTCTCTCAGTGGAAGGCTAAGGGTTACGATATGCCTACGGTTACTACTACTGTCACTAAGAAGACTGCCGGATCTCAAACTGCGAACATTGTTGCCAATCTTACCGAGAAACCTGTTACTTTCTCTGTGAAGATTAAGGATGGTGACAAGGATAATATGGTTAAGACTAAGGAGAGTATTACTACTACTCCTCTTGCTACTACTGATCCCAAGGTTGACTGGTATGAATATAAATTCAGCGATGGTTCTACCACACTTACTGCACAGGTGCTTGTTGGTATCAAGAAGCACACCGGTACCTTCCAGGTGAATATTCCTTTCACGATGACCTGGAACTATGCTATGGATGCTGATGTGGATCATGCCAATATATCCTCTTTCACCAAGGAATACGTTCGCGAGTATAAGGCTGCTGTTGCTCCTGATCCGGAGGTAAATACTTTCGTGGTGACGCCCACCATGACCGTTGACGGTCAGGACCTCGTCCTGGATGGCTCCAACAAGGTGTTCGGACTTACGGTTGAAGATTTTCTGGGTAAGACGTTCAACACTTCGTGGACTCCTTCCTCTGAAGTTACCTATAACTTCACTGTTGATAAGGTTGATGCCTCTGAGGGTAAGAATACTTTGTCCTTGCACGAGTTCAAAATCAATGGTATGCGACTGGGCAAAACGTATACTTGTAGTGGTACGTATAACGTGAATGAATATTCCACGGAAGGTGTCAAAGCTGAGGTTACCATCAAGACCGTAGACCGTAAGACGGATGTCATCAAGATCACCGCTCCTGCTACGAATGTGAAGATTCTTGGTGAGAAGTATGATACGGCTAAAGATCGTTATGCTATTGAGTCTGACGATTTTTCACAGGCATTCATGGACGCCTATCTCGCTCAGGGAATCTTCCCCGCTGATTACACTAAAGCTTCCGCTTTTGCCGCTACTGGTGAATTCCGCAATGAGCACCCTGAAAAACATACAGGTGGACTGGATAATAATTTTGCCGCTGACGTTACTCTGACTGGCTTAGGGGCGTTCAAGATCAAGTCTGATGGAGATAAGTTGACTTCTCCCATTCTGCATCAGGTAGCTACTGGCTCCGACTGTGAGGAGAAGCCTTGGACACTGACTGTTGAGTCGTATGTAGGTCAGCAGGTTCAGATTACCTGGCCTATCAGTGTTGCACCTAAGTACGATTATAAGTTTGACACTTGGAACCTCAACACGGCCGACAATTCCTTCAAGGTGCCGATCGATTGGGTTGGTGGTTCTACTAGTCAAATCACCAAGGCAAAGGTGGAACTGGATATGATTACTGACAATGCCAACAATATCAAGGTGATGTACAAAGAGGGTAACTCTGCTTATAGCGCCATTCCTTATGCACAATATGGTAATGCTAATTATATGCTCGTCCCTAAGTTCAGCCTTGTAGAGGCCAGTACAGACATTAAGGTGTCTAAGTCCACTGTCGCTACTGCTCTGGATTGCGTCTCCAATGTTGAATACTATGGTCAGACCCCTTCCGTTGCCGTCAAGAGCGCCCTGTATATCAAGTCCGGTAATCAGTTGTTCCTGGTGCCCGACAGTGACAAGATGTATGTGGAGGGTACTTCCACTGCAATTACCAGCGTAAATGTTAAGCAGTCTAATCCGATTGCCGCTGTACAGCCCGCCGTTACTGAGACCACCACAATAACTTCCGGAGCCGCTACGCTTGTTATGCTCACGATGAAAGATGTTCAGGGCTTCAACCTCTATGCCAACGGTGTATCTCAGAGTGGTCAGACCCCTTATAAGGGAACCATTAAAGAGATCTTTGGAGATGTGATCTTCTCGATCTATTCCGTTAACGGTAGCACCTCTACCACCGGATGGGCTCTTGAGACTACTGATACCCCTGCTAATGTCCAGTTGAAGACCGACAGTAGCGTTGCCAAGGGTTCTTACACGGTTGTGCTTAAGGCCAAGACCACTTGGAAGGATTACTTCTACACGGTAACTGTTGTCAATCAGTAATCATCTGAATTGGTAATTATACTCTCTCCTGGTACCCGCACCATCCCGGTGCGGGTACTTTTTTATTTATTGTCAAGTTTCAACGGTTCATTTTGTTTTTTGAATCGTGTATTTTTATTTTTAGCACATAATAGTATAACTTATGTATTATCTTTGTAATTGGCTAATTGTAGCCAGAAATTGACGAACGCAATACAGATTGATTTATGAATAGAATTTTCAACTCCGTCGTGCTAATTACCTTAGCCTTCTCACTGGCCCTCGTTTCTTGCACGCAGGAAGTGAAAACCTCCGACTTTGAGAACCTGAAATCGGAGGTGGAGGCATTGAATAATCAGCTCAAGGCCACGGATATAGATTATAAGACTCAGATCACCACGCTGCGGTTCATCTTTGAGTCCTATAAAAGCGATGTTACGCCCCAACTGGTTGCGTTGAACGAACAGATGAAGGCCGACTACGAGGTCCTTGCCGCTGCCGACATCCTTTTTGCTCAGCAGGTGGAAGAGGCCCAGGCCTCCCTTCAGGCTGCTATCGACCAGGACGCAGAAGACATTGCCGCTATCTGTAGATGGCGTTCAGGATGAGTTTCTGGCCACCCTGGCTTCCCAGATGGATACCTACAAGGAAGCGATTGACGAAGCCGTTGCGGCTCTTTCCGGTTCCATCGATGACCTGGCTGCCACGATGGAGGAGACTCAGGGCTCCATAGAGGATCTTGCTGCCGCCATGAAAGAGCTGGAGGAGAAAGTGGACGCCAACCTTGCGGCTGCCATCGCTTACACCGACGCCCTGGAAGCCACGGTAAAGGCCACCACCGATGCCCTGGCAGAGCGCATTGAAGCCAACGAGGCTGCCATCAAGAAGCTCAATGAGGAGACCATCCCCGAGATAGGAGATGCTATCGAAGCGCTGGAGGCTTCTATGGTTGGTCTGGAAGGCAATCTGGAAGCCCTTGAGGAAAAGAAACTGGACCAGGACGTGTTCCAGGCTTTCCTTACCACCTTTATCGAGTGGATGGGAAAGGTTGAAACAGACATCGCCAGCTTCAATGGTACCCTGGAACAGCTCCAGTTGTTGGGCTCCGCTATGGATAATGAGATCAAGGCTATAGAAGAGATGCTGGACGTCCTTAACGGTGATGAGACCGTCAAGGGTTCTGTGAAGCAGCAGATCAAGGCCCTGCACGAGGATATCATTGAGCATCTGAATGAGCTGAAGGAAGAACTTAAGGGCGAGATCGATGGCCTTGAGGCAGACCTTGAAGCTGTCAAGGGAGACGTTGAGAATATCCAGACCGAAATCACGGTCATTAAGGGTCTGATCCAGGCCAATGCTACCGAGATTGGTAAACTTGACGTAAGGATAACCAACAACGAAGGCGATATTGCAGCTCTGAAGACCGCCAAGACCAACCTGGAGAATAAGATAGCGGTTCTGAACGAACTCCTGGAGCAGAAGGAGGAAGTAATCAAGGCCCTGCTTCCCGCCATCGAGGAAAAGATTGCCCTCATCAATGGAGACAAGGATACGGAGGGTTCCATTGCCTATGCCGTAGACCAGTTGGACCAGGCCATCCAGATCCAGATAGGCCTCATTTCCGGCCGGATTGATAAAACGGATGCAGAGATTGCAAAGCTCCAGAAAGAGATTGGTAAGCTCCAGCAGTATATCCAGTCGCTTGTGTTCGTTCCTCAGTACCAGGATCTCAAGTTCGGCATTCCGTTCATTAAGGTAGGTAATGTTTACAAGGACTATAACGTTGGTTCTGGATTTGCTGTGGTATACAAGGTGGCTCCTGCCCACCTGGCCCAACCCCTGGCCAAGGCCGTCAACGATGCCATCGCCGCCGGTGTGGCTCTGCCTTTCACCTTTGACATAGATTCCGAGCTGCAGACGCGTGCTGCGGATACCGATCCCCAGCTTTTTATCAAAGATGCCACCGGTGATGACAAAACCGGAAAGATGACCTTTTTCCTTTCCCATAAGAACTTTGACCCGGCGGGAGGGAATCTGGATAAGTATGCCATCTCCCTGAGAGTTGACAATGAAGATTATAACGTTCACGTGGCCTCTGAATATGTGCAGGCTAAGCTTCATGCAATCGCTGTCATCAATATTGATTATGACCATATCTACAAGCCCGATGTTACGAAGGGGGAGGTTGATCCCGGCTCTGAGATTGCAAAGGATGAATTAAAAACGCTGGATATTGAGTACACAGACGGCGAAACTCACACTTCCATTTTTGAAGGCTATGAAATGGCCGGAACGGACCAGGAAGGGAAAAAACGTACCTTCTCCCAGTTCAAGGCGTTGGGGTATGATATGCCGGAGGTTAAAGTAAATGTTGCCAAGTATGAGGGAGACTGTGCAAGCATTGCCGATTATTTTGATGGCTCCGCGTCCACGTTCTCTGTGAAGATCAAGGACGGCGATAACGACAATATGAAAGTAACCAAGACTCATATTAATCAGAATAAAAAATATAGTTTTGGATTTACCGATGGTGTGGGTACAGTGACCGCGAATTTGCAGGTTACAATCAAGCAGCACACGGGCACATTCCATCTGAAGGTTCCTTACACAATGAGGTGGGAGTATATTCGCGATGCCTACGTGGATTATCTTAACAGGGATAAAAATCCTGCTGCATGGGAAGGTTATGTGCGTAGTCATCATCTTCTAGAAGTTAAGCCCACATTGACTGTGGGGACCGAGAACCGCGTAGTGGATGGATCTAACAAGGTGTTTGGCCTTACTGTTGACGATTTTGCAGGTAAGTCGTTTGCTTTCGACGGGACTCCTTTCCCTGCCGGCATCATCTTTGACTTTAACGTCTATGAAGTTGACAGTGCTAAGAAGACGATATCTTTGACTCGGTTTGAAGTTAAAGGTGTGAGATTGGGAGAAACCTATTCTTGCACGGGTACGTATAACCTGCCTCCGTATTCCACCGGAGGTGATAGCACTACGGTTACCATCACTACCGTAGACCGTTATACGGGGGATATCCAGATAACCGTCCCGGCCATAAAAGTAAAGCTTCTTGGAGACCAGTATAATACGTCGAAGAAGTCTTATGACATTAAATCGGTCGATTTCTCGGATGCCTTAATGGCCGCCTATAAAGCCAAGGGAGTCCTCCCTCCCAATTATTCAAAAGAAAGCGTTTTCGGTGATTGGGGAGAGTTCAATATGAATGATCACTGTTTGGAAGTTATAACGGCAGAAGGAGTTGGCGCCAATTTTGATTTCGAAACTACTATATGGATCCCCTTCTACATCCGTATGTACTCAAAGGAGGGCAAACTGAAATCGGATATCCTGCATCAGATTGCCAGTGGCTCTGACTGTGAAAACAAACCTTGGACTATAGTTATGAGGTCGCGTGTGGGTCTGAAGATTTATATTACCTGGCCCATCAGCGTTGAGCCTAAATACGATTATCGTTTTGTTACCAATGGTCAGGACACCTTCCAGGTGCCCATTGGCTGGCAGGGCGGTCCGGATGCCATAACCAAAGTGCAGACAGAACTGGATCTGCTTAATTTCTCCAACTATGTCCAGGTGAAGTACAACGAGGGAGGCACTGAGCACGAAGTGACTCCCGCTCATTACAAGGACAATCAGTTCCGGCTGATCCCGCGGTTCAGCCTGGTGAATGCTACGCAAGGTGTTGAGGTAGAAGAAACTTTTGTGCCTTCTGAAGGTCTTCCTCGGGCTACCAATGTGAAATACTATTCCCAGGTCCCTTCCGTGGGAGTGAAGAGCTCCCTGTATGTTAAATCCGACAACACGGAGTTCCTGGTGCCCGGCAGTGATAAGATGTATGTGAACGGTGCGCCCGTGGAGAGTGTCACCCTCAAACAAGCCAATCCCATTGCGGCCACGCAGCCGAATCCGATCAATCCCTCCATCATTGATGGCGGCGGAGAGGGTCTGGTAGAACTGATGATGCAGGACGTTCTTGGACACTACATCTATTTCATAACGGCAGCACTTCCTTCTCCGGATGGGCTCTTAAGGATGCCAATACCCCCGACTACGTCACGCTGAAGACCACTGGCGTTGCCGCCGGCACATACACAGTTGTGATTAAAGCCAACACCGTCTGGAAAGACTACTTCTATACTGTGAAAGTAAACGTTCAATAAATAGCAACGAATTTTAATTATGAAAGTATTTTTCTCCCCCATCATTCCCATAGTGCTTGCCGCTTCTTTGGCAATTGTATCTTGCGATCACAAACGGGAAGAATTTGATGGCCTTCAAAAAGAGGTCGAGGCTATGAAGAGTCAACTGACGGCCTCTGATTTGGATATGAAAACGCAGATTAATACGCTGCGGTTTGTCCTTGAGTCCTATCAAGACGATGTTGTTCCCCAGCTGGTTGCATTGAATGAACAGATGAAGGCAGACTACGAGGTCCTTGCCGCTGCAGACATTCTTTTTGCGCAGCAGGTGGAAGAGGCCCAGGCCGCCCTTCAGCCCTTTATCAGCAAGAATGCGGAAGACATTGCCGTCAACAAGAAGGCCATCGAGGCAGCCGTTGCCGGGTATAAGAAGCTGGTGGCAGATGCCATCAAGGATTATGATCTGTAGATGGCGTTCAGGATGAGTTTCTGGCCACCCTGGCTTCCCAGATGGATACCTACAAGGAAGCGATTGACGAAGCCGTTGCGGCTCTTTCCGGTGCCATCGATGACCTGGCTGCCACGATGGAGGAGACTCAGGGTTCCATTGAGGATCTTGCTGCTGCCATCGCAGAGCTGGAGGAGAAAGTGGACGCCAACCTGGCGGCTGCCATCGCTTACACCGACGCCCTGGAAGCTACGGTGAAGGCTACCACCGATGCCCTGGAAGAGCGCATTGCTGCCAATGAGGCTGCCATCAAGAAGCTCAATGAGGAGACCATCCCTGAAATTGGAGAGGCCATCGACGTCCTGGAGGCCTCTATGGTTGGCCTGGAAGGCAATCTGGAAGCCCTCGAAGAAAAGAAACTGGACCAGGACGTGTTCCAGGCTTTCCTTACCACCTTTTTCGAGTGGATGGGAAAGGTTGAAACAGACATCGCCAGCTTCAATGGTACCCTGGAACAGCTCCAGCAGTTTGAGACCGTTCTTGATAATGAGATAAAGGAAATCAGCGCTCTTGTTGACGTCCTAAACGGTGATGAGTCCGTCAAGGGCTCTGTGAAGCAGCAGATCAAGGCCCTTCACGAGGATATCATCGAGCATCTGAATGAGCTGAAAGGAGAGATGGAAGGCGAGATCCAGGATCTCGAAGATGAACTGGCCGGTATCCAGGAAGATCTCGAAGCCATAAATGCAGACATCGTTGTCATCAAGGGCCAGATTCAGGATAATGCTACCGAGATTGGTAAGCTGAACGTCAGAATTACCAACAACGAAGGCGATATTGCCGCTCTGAAGACCGCCAAGACCAACCTGGAGAATAAGATAGCGGTTCTGAACGAACTCCTGGAGCAGAAGGAGGAAGAAATCAAGGCCCTGCTTCCCGCCATCGAGGAAAAGATTGCCCTCATCAATGGAGACAAGGATACGGAGGGTTCCATTGCCTATGCCGTAGACCAGCTGGACCAGGCCATTCAGACCCAGATAGGCCTCATCTCCGGCAGGATTGATAAGACGGATGCAGAGATTGCAAAACTTCAGGAAGAGATTGGCAAACTCCAGCAGTATATCCAGTCGCTGGTGTTTGTTCCCCAGTATCAGGACCTCAAGTTTGGTATTCCGTTCACGAAGATAGATGACGTTTACAAGGATTACAACGTGAATCCCGGCTTTACCGTGGTGTACAAGGTGTCTCCCGCCTATCTGGCCCAGCCCCTCGCGAAGGCCGTGAACGACGCCATCGCCGCCGGTTTGCCCCTGCCTTTCACTTTTGACATAGATTCCAATCTTAAGACCCGCGCGGCGGAGAATGATCCCATGCTCCTGATTAAGGACGCTTCCGGAGATGACAAGACCGGAAAGATGACCTTCTTCCTTTCCCATAAGAACTTTGAACCGGAGGGAGGCAATCTGGACAAGTACGCCGTTTCCCTGAGGGTAGACAATGAAGACTATAACGTGCACGTGGCTTCTGAGTATGTTCAGGCCAAGCTCCATTTGATCTCCAGCCTCTCTGTTGTCAAGGATAAGATCTATATGCCGGATGTGACTACCGGAGAAGTTGATTTGGCTTCTGTTATTGATTGCGACTCCGATCAGGCAACTGATGAGAAGACACTGAATGTTCAGTATATAGATGGAACGGCTTATGCTCCCTTTGAGGGGTATGAGATGGCCGCAAAAGATGAAAAGGGCGTCATCCGCACCTACTCTCAGTGGAAGGCGCTGGGCTTCGATATGCCGGACGTCACTGTAACGGTCTCTAAGATTTCGGGTGGTCTTGTCAACCTTGTTGCCAATCTCGAAGGTGCTTCTTCCTCCTTTGCCGTGAAGATCAAGAACGGCGATAACGACAATATGAGGAACACCAAGAATGATATTTTTAAAGAAGGCGACAGATATGATTTTGCCTTTGCGGACGGTAAAAATACGCTCAAAGCGCAGTATGGAGTTAACATTACGAAATACAATGGAGACTTTCAGCTTAAGATCATTTCCACAATCCCCTGGAATTATGATTGCGATGCTAAAGTAGACCACGCTAACAAGGGTTTGGATCCTTCTTCTTGGACAAGTAGTTATGTGCGTGAATCTGAATATCATGCAACGCCTGAGTATTATTTGAGTAGTGATTTTGTTGCCCAGGCTTATTTGGTTGTCGGAGACGAGATGTTCTTTTTAGATGGATCCAATAATGCGTTGGGGCTTGAAGCCGGGGATTTAATATTTAGAGACTTTACGCCGGCAGAATCATTGCCATCTGGTATCGACCTTGATATTTTTACTAGTTATGATGATAATATGATCGCTCTGAATAGGTTTGAGCTTAAAGAGAGATTGGGGAAGACTTATGAGTTTACCGGGACCTATTCAGACGACATTTTAAACCAAAGTTTTAACACCGGAAACATCAATGCCCAGGTCGTTGTCAAGACAATAGACCGTAAGACGGAGGATATCGAGATAACCGCTCCGGAGAGGGTGGTGAAGTTGCTGGGAAATGACTATAAATCTGAAGCTGACTTCTATGACATTGGCTCTGCCAGTTTCACGGATGCCTTAATGGCCGCCTATGTCAAGCAGGGAATATTTGATAGTGACTATACCCGGAAGGATGCTTTGAAAGGCGAGTTTGCTCCCTCTAATATGAAATACACCGATGCTACAGAAATGAGTGATAAATTCGTAGTTATACCATACGCTCCCGATTCAACCTTCATAATTAAATCGCACGCCAGTGCCAAATCTTTCAAGTCGTCTGATCTGCATAAAGTTGCCGTCAACTATGAGAACAAGCCCTGGGCTTTGACTGTGGAGACGTATGTGGGTCAGAAGGTTAAGATTCACTGGCCTATCCGTGTTGCGCCTAAGTACGACTATCGTTTTGTCACTAACGGTTCTGATACCTTCCAGGTTCCGATTGAATGGGTTGGAGGTACTTCTGCCATCACCAAGGCCAAGACGGAACTGGAACTGATCAGAAAAGACGATGCCAGTATCAAAGTAATGTACAAAGATGGCACCGTAGAGAAGGAAGTCGCTTATGGAGATTACGGAGACTCCGATATCAAGCTTATCCCGAGGTTCAAGCTGGTCAATGCCACGCCGGGCGTGGATGTTGACAGTACTATCGTCTCAGGTCTTCCTTGCGCCTCCAATGTGACATATTATTCCCAGACCCCTTCCGTCGGCATCAAGAGCGCCCTGTATGTCAAATCCGGCAACACGGAGTTCTACGTTCCCGGCAGCGACAAGATGTATGTTGGCGAGACCCCCGTTACTAGCGTCAACGTCAAGCCGTCCAATCCCATTGCGGCCACGCAGCCGAATCCGGTCAATCCTACCACCATTGATGGCAGCGGAGAGGGTCTGGTAGAACTGATGATGCAGGACGTTCCTGGGCACTACATCTATTTCAATGGCCAGGCCAGGAACAACACACCTCCGTTCTCTGGAACGATTGCCAGCTAACGGCAGCACTTCCTTCTCCGGATGGGCTCTTAAGGATGCCAATACCCCCGACTACGTCACGCTGAAGACCACTGGCGTTGCCGCCGGCACATACACCGTTGTGCTCAAGGCCAACACCACCTGGAAAGACTACTACTATACGGTAAAAGTTAATGTGCAGTAAGTAAAAGTGATGAAATTTTTCTCCCCCCTCGTGCCAATGGCGCTAGCCGTTTCATTGGCCGTTGTGTCCTGTACTCAAGAAGTTAAAACCTCCGATTTCGGGAACCTGAAGGCGGAGGTGGAGGCTTTGAAAGACCAGCTCAAGGCTTCTGATATAGATTATAAGACTCAGATTACCACACTGCGGTTCATCTTCGAGTCCTATAAAGACGAAGTTACGCCCCAGCTGGCTAAGCTGAATGAACAGATGAAGGCCGACTACGAGGTCCTTGCCGCTGCAGACGTCCTTCTGGGACAGCAACTGGAAGAGGCTCAGAACACTCTTCAGGCGGCTATCGGCCAGAACTCCGAGGATATCGCCGCCAACGCGGAAGCCATCCAGGCTGCCATAGCCGAGTACAGGAAACTGGTGGGAGAAGCTGTTCAAGATTTTGAATCGGCCCTGGCCAAGGCCCGGGAAGACCAGACTGTCGTAGATGGCGTTCAGGATGCGGCTCTGGCCACTCTGGCTTCCCAGATGGGTACCTGCAAGGAAGCCATTGACGAAGCCGTTGCGGCTCTTTCCGGTTCCGTAGAGGAACTGGCTTCCATGATGGAGGAGACGCAGGGCTCCATAGAGGACCTTGCATCGGCCATGAAAAAACTGGAGGGGAAGGTGGACGCCAACTTGGCGGCCGCCCTGGCCTACACCGACGCTCTGGAAGCTTCCGTCAATGCTACCATCCTGGCTCTTTCCGAGCGCATCGAAGCCAACG
Organism: uncultured Bacteroidales bacterium; assembly: GCA_900321655.1. GTDB lineage: Bacteria > Bacteroidota > Bacteroidia > Bacteroidales > UBA932 > Cryptobacteroides. Next base: position 90,778 of record ONWU01000014.1, on the reverse strand, counting down.
AGGCTGCCATCCAGAAACTCAATGAGGAGACCATCCCCGAGATAGAAGAAGCCATTATGGCTCTCCAGGAGTCCATGGTTGGCCTGGAAGGCAATCTGGAAGCCCTCGAGGAAAAGAAACTGGACCAGGACGTGTTCCAGGCATTCCTTACCATCTTCAGTAAGTGGCAGGATAAGGTTGATACCGACATCGCCGGCATCAACGGCACCCTGGAACAACTCCAGCAGTTTGAGACCGTTCTTGATAATGAAATTAAGGAAATCAGCGCTCTTGTTGACGTCCTAAACGGTGACGAGACGGTTTCCGGCTCGGTGAAGCAGCAAATCCAGGCCCTCTACGAGGGTATCATCGAGCATCTGAATGAGCTGAAAGGAGAGATGGAAGGCGAGATCCAGGATCTTGAAGATGAATTGGCCGGTATCCGGGAAGATATCGAAGCCGTAAATGCAGACATTGTTGTCATCCATGGCCAGATTGCCGATGCCAATGCGGCTGTTGTCGAGATCGACGGAAAGATTGACGCCGAAGAGGGAGACCTGGAGAGCCTCCATTCGGCCAAAACGGCCCTGGAGGGGAAGATTTCGGCCCTGGAAGAGCTCCTTTCAGAGAAGGAAGCGGCCATCAAGGCCCTCCTTCCCGCCATCGAGGAAAAGATTGCCCTCATCAATGGTGACAAGGACACGCCCGGCTCCATCGCCTACGCCGTAGACCAGCTGGACCAGGCCGTCAAGGTGGAAATCGGCAAGATTTCCGGCAGGATTGATAAGACGGATGCAGAGATTGCAGAACTTCAGAAAGAGATTGGCAAGCTCCAGCAGGGCATCCAGTCCCTGGTGTTTGTACCCCAGTACCAGGACCTCAAGTTCGGTCTTCCTTTTGTTAAGATAGACGGCGAATATAAGGATTATAACGTGGGTTATGGCTTTGCCGTGGTGTACAAGGTGGCTCCTGCCCAGCTGGCCAAGCCCCTGGCCAAGGCGGTCAACGACGCCATTGCCGCCGGCATAGAGCTTCCTTTTAAATTTGACATCGTCTCCGACCTTCAGACCCGTGCGGCAGATACCGATCCCCTTCTCCTTATCAAGGATGCGGTGGGTGACGAAGGAAACGGAAAGATGACCTTCTTCCTCTCCCACAAGAACTTCGACCCGGCGGGCGGAAATCTGGATAAGTACGCCATTTCCCTTCGGGCCGACAACGCAGATTATAACGTGCACGTGGCCTCTGAATACGTGCAGGCTACGATCCATAAGATTTCGGATCTGACCATCCTTACGGATAATGTATACAAGCCCGACCCTGCTACGGGAACGGTGGAGGAGGATTCGAAGATTGCCACCACCGGCGAGCACAACTATGATATACCCTATACGGACCGGAATGTCCACGCTTTCCTGCAGGGGTATGAGATGGCTGCCCAGGATGAGAAGGGCGTCATCCGTACCTTCTCCCAGTGGAAGGCCCTGAAGTATGATATGCCGGAAGTCACTGAAAAGGCCGAGAGGTTCTATGGCGATGCCAAGGAGTACATCAACGATACGTTCAAGGGTTCTTCTTCCACTTTCGCTATGAAGAACCTGAATATGATTGATGTCAAGAAGAAGGTAGGTCTTTGCAATAAGTATAACATTATCTTTACCTGCGGCTCTCACGAGGCCAAGGTGACATTGAGGGTGACCATTGGAAAGTACGTAGGTGCCTTCCATCTCAAGCTCCGTTACAAGATGGCCTGGGATTATGGCCAGGATGCCGAGGTGGACCACTATAACAAGGACAAGACCCCGGACAAGTGGAAAAGCTATACCCGTAAAGGAAATAAATATGCGCCCTATAGCGATTTCGTGGTGAAAGCGTATTTGATAGTGGATGGCGAGGAACGGGAGCTGAGCGGAGCCAACAGAGTGTATGGCCTTAGTTCTTTAGATTTCGAATATGGAAGATTTACCCCGAAACCGGCCGGCGTAGACTTTGATGTTCTGGGCTCCTACTTCGATAGAAGGGCGTTATCTCTTACAGAGTTTACTACAACGCCCGGAGAGAGATTGGGAGAAGAATATGTGTATACCGGGTCTTACGGCTGTTTTAATGACTATAGCACGGAACCTGACGTGACAACCATTGTTATCACTACCGTGGACCGCAAGACGGAAGACATCCTTCTGCCCGCTCCGTCCAGGGAGGTGAAGCTGCTGGGGGCAGAGTTTAATAAATCCGATGATTATTACTCCATCACTTCCGATAATTTCGCGGAGGACCTGATGAAGGCCTATATCGGCCAGGGAATCTTTAATGAGGATTATTCCCGTGAGAACGCTTTTACAGGCGAGTTTGCCAGTATGAAAGAGATTGAGCATACCGGGCTGAGTGCCAACTTTGAGATGGTGAAGAGTGCCGGAGGCAGTGAGTCCGGGGATGAGAATTTCCAGATCCGGTCCAAGGGTGAGAAGCTGAAATCTTCCGTCCTTCACGAGGTGGCCGGCAACTACGAGAACAAGCCCTGGTCCATGACCTATGAAACGTATGTGGGACAGAGGATTACGCTCACCTGGCCCCTTACCGCCGCGCCTTTGCACGACTATCGTTTTGTTACCAACGGCCAGGACACCTTCCAGGTGCCTATCGGCTGGCAGGGCGGTCCGGATGCCATTACCAAGGCCCGGACGGAGCTGGATCTGCTTAATTTCGGCAACTATGTCCAGATTAAGTACAATGAGGGCGGCTCTGAGCATGAGGTAAGCCCCGCCCAATACAAGGACCATCCGTTCCGGCTGATCCCGAAGTTCAGTCTGGTGAATGCTGCGCCCGGTGTTGCCGTGGCCGATTCGCCTGCCGTCACAGGACTTGACTGCATCTCCAATGTGACATACTACTCCCAGACTCCTTCTGTCGGCATCACGAGTTCCCTGTCTGTCAAGTCCGGCGACACGGAGTTCTATGTGCCTGGCAGTGACCAGCTGTATGTAGGTGGAACCCCTGTTTCCAGCATAACCGTGACACAGGTCAGTCCCATTGCTGCGGAACAGACCATCCCGGTTCCTCCCGCCTCTGTTGAGGCCGGAAAGGGGCTGGTAGAGCTGTCGATGAAAGATGTCCTGGGACACTATATCTATCTTTCGGGCCAGGCTCAAAACGGTCAGGCTCCATTTTCCGCCACCATTGCCGGCATCTTCCAATACGTCCGTTTCTCGGTGTATTCCGTGAACGGAAGCACGGCTTTCCGTGGCTGGAGTATGGAGGGAGGGGACTCTTTCGGTGTCAGTGACACCCCCGACTATGTCCGGCTCATCACCAATGGTGTCGCGGCCGGCTCTTATACGGTTGTGCTCAAGGCTCAGACGGTCTGGAAGGACTACTACTACTCCGTCAAAGTCAACGTTCAATAGTTACGCCTATGGAAAAAGTACTGTCTACCATCAACGACATCATCTGGAACCCCGGTCTGGTGGGGCTCCTGCTGCTGGCAGGCCTGTACTTCTCCATCCGCACCCGGATGGTGCAGGTGCGCCGATTCGGACTGATGCTCCGCTCCCTGTTCGGTAAGAAAGAAGGCGACAACGGCATTTCCTCCTTTGAGGCCTTCTGCCTGGCCCTTTCCGGACGCGTAGGTACCGGTAACATCGTGGGCGTAGCCACCGCCATCGCCTATGGCGGCCCGGGGGCCGTGTTCTGGATGTGGGTGGTGGCCTTCCTGGGCGCCGCTACCGCCTTCGTGGAATCCACCCTGGCCCAGATCTATCATTTCCCCCACGCCTCCGGTTACCGCGGCGGCCCCTTCACCTTCTTTGCGAAGGGCCTTGGAAAACGCTGGATGGGAGTGGTCTTCGCCATCATCGTCATCCTGTGCTGCGGCTTCTTCCTGATAACGGTGCAGGCCAACGGAGTATCGGCCACCATCCAGAACGAATTCCCGGTTTCGCCCCTGGCAACCGGTATCGGCCTGGCCGTCCTGCTGGGCATCGTCATCGTGGGCGGCGTCAACCGGATCGCCAAAGTAGTAACCATCATCACCCCTTTTATGGCCATAGGCTATATCCTGATGGCCCTGGCCGTGGTGGCTTTCAATATAGAGCACGTACCGGCCGCCTTCGGCCTCATCTTCCGCGGGGCCTTCGGCCTGGAGCCTGTGTTCGGCGGTCTCCTGGGTACCACCATCTCGATGGGCGTGAAGCGCGGCCTGTTCTCCAATGAGGCGGGGCAGGGAACCGGCGCCATCGTATCCGCTTCGGCCGATGTGCGCTATCCCGCCCAGCAGGGCCTGGCCCAGGCCTTCTCCGTGTACGTGGACACCCTGCTGGTGTGCACGGCTACGGCCCTGATGATCCTTACCTCCGGCTGCTACAACGTCCTGAATCCTGACGGCTCCGTGCTGGTGGAGAATGCATCGGCCCTGGGGAACAACTACACCGCCTACACGCAGAATGCCGTGAACTCCGTCTTCGCGGGCTTCGGAGGCAAGTTCGTGGCCGTGTCCATGTTCTTCTTCGCCTTCACCACCCTGGTGGCCTATTATTTCTATGCCGAATCCAGTCTGATCTTCCTGATGAAGCGCCGCGGCGCCACCAAGGAAAGGCTGGAAGTGCGGGTGCTGCAGGTGCTGCTGCTGGCGTCTGTGGTGCTGGGCGCCGTCACGGAACCCAACCTGGTGTGGAGACTGGGAGACATTGGTACGGGGCTGATGACCTGGGTGACGGTGATCAGCATCCTCATCCTGAGCCCCAAAGCCTTTGATGCGCTGAAAGAATACGAGCAGGCGTTGAAAAACAAAAAATAATTCCTATCTTTGTGGTGACATATAGCTCGACGGCCTTCCCGGTCGTCGGCTGTTTTTTTGACAAAACTAAAAAACGTTATATCAATGGCAATTGAAATGATGACCCAGGCCGGGCTTGACAAGCTCAAGCAGGAACTGGCCGAAGCACTGGCCCAGCGGCCGGTGATTTCCGCAGCCATTGCGGAAGCCCGTGAGAAAGGGGACCTCTCGGAAAATGCAGAGTACGACGCCGCCCGCGACGCCCAGGGCCTGCTGGAGGTGAAAATCGCCCGCCTGAAGGAAAAGGTGGCCAATGCCCGCGTGATTGACGAGAGCAAACTGTCGGCAGACTCTGTCCAGCTCCTTTCCAAGGTGAAGGTGAAGAACCTGTCCAACAAGATGGTGATGAACTTCCAGATTGTTCCGGAAAGCGAGGCAGATTTCTCCAAGGGCCTGCTGGCTGCCACGACGCCCATCGGCAAAGCGCTTATGGGCCACGGAAAAGGAGAAACCGTCGAGGCCAAGGTGCCCAGCGGCCTTATGAAATTCGAAATCCTGGAAATTTCCCTTTAATACTATGGCAACCATTTTCACCAAGATCGCCCAGGGCGAAATCCCTTCCTACAAGTGCGCGGAAAACGAAGATTTCTACGCCTTTCTGGACATTTCCCCGCTGGCCGAAGGCCACACCCTGGTTATCCCCAAACACGTAGAAGACGATTACATCTTCCACCTGGACGCCGCCACGTACGAAGGCCTGTGGGCTTTCGCCCGCAAGGTGGCCGTTGCCCTGAAGGCCGCCGTTCCCTGCAAGAGGGTAGGGGTGGCTGTTCTGGGGATGGAAGTGCCCCACACGCACATCCACCTGGTTCCGCTGCAGACGGAAGGGGATATGGACTTCCGCAAGCCCAAGCTGCAGCTGGAGGCGGACAAGATGAAAAAGATTGCCGATAAAATCCTTTCCGAGTATGAAAAGCTTTAAGCTTGTTGCCGGCGCGGCCCTGGTTCTGCTGGCCGCCGCCTGCGGGAAAAATACCCACATCGAAGGAACCCTGCACGAAACCGCAGATTCCCAGGTTATTGTGAAGCTTCTGGACGTGAACCGTTTCCAGGTGCTGGATACGGTGAAAACCGATGCCAAGGGGCATTTCTCCTATGGCCTGGACCTGAAGAAGGCCCAGCCGGAGTTTGTCTACCTGTTCTACGGAAACCGTCAGATCGCCTCTCTGCTTCTGCAGAAGGGAGATAAGGTGAAGGTGGAAACCGACACCCTGGGAGCATATTCCGTGGAAGGCTCCGAGGAATCCCGGAAACTGCAGAGGGTAGAGCAGGATTACAACGCCTTCATGGCCGACATGAACCGCATCATCGCCCGCGAAATGAATCCGGATGCCCAGCTGAGCCGCCGCTACGTCACCTATTACAGAGACCGGATGGCCTATGTGATGGGAAACACCAAGTCCCTCACCGTGGTGCCCGTGCTGTTCCAGCAGGTGAACCCCACCTTCCAGGTGTTCAGCCAGCCCACGGACGGCATCATGATGCAGGCCGTTTGCGATTCCCTCAAAACCGTGTATCCGGAATCCCGCTATGTCCGCGCCCTGGAGAAAGAGGCCCAGCGCCGCATCTCCCAGCTGGATGTGAACAACAAGCTGCAGAGTGCCGAGGAAATCGGCTACATTGACATTTCCCTCCCGGGTATCGACGGCAAGAACATCAAGCTGTCCGACAAACTGGGCAAGGTGACCATGGTGTACTTCTGGCAGGCCACGGCCGAGCAGAAGATGTTCAACCTTTCCTCCCTGGTGCCCATCTATGAGCAGTTCAACCCGAAGGGCTTCGAGGTGTATGCCGTGTCCCTGGACGGCGACAAGGCCGCCTGGGCCTCGGCCATCCGCAACCAGAAGCTGCCCTGGGTGAACGTGTGTGACACCCGCGGCGCCGCTTCCCCGTACGTAACCACTTATGGTATCGGCAGTCTGCCGATGGTGTGGTTCATCGTGGACGGCAACATCGACAGCGAGGCCAAGGTGCGCAACGCCGCCGATATCAAGGAGTACCTCCGCAGGAAGCTGTAATGGCCCGCATCCTTCTCATCGAGACTTCGACATCGGTCCTGTCCGTGGCCCTGGCCGTGGACGGGACCGTGGCCTGTGAACGTGTGTGCGAAGAGCCCCGGAAACAGGCTTCCCTCACGGCTCCGCTGGTGAAGGAAGTGCTGGACGAAGCCGGCCTGTCGGCCCGGGAGCTGGACGCCGTGTGCGTCAGTTCCGGCCCCGGTTCCTACACCGGTCTCCGCGTGGGCGTTTCCACCGCCAAGGGCGTGGCCTTCGGCGCCGGCATTCCGCTGCTGTCCGTCGGCACGCTGGATATCCTCGTCTCCGGTGTGTCCGGAGAGGGTGCTCCCCAGTTCATCGTCCCCATGATCGACGCCCGCAGGATGGAGGTTTACACCGCCGTCTATTCGGCCGAAGGAAAGCGCCTCACCCCGGTGGAGGCCAAGGTCATCGGCCCGGATGCTTTCCAGGATTATCTGGAGCAGGGAGAAGTGCTTTTTGTGGGGGACGGCGCCCTCAAGTGCCGGGAAGTTATCCAAAGTCCTGCCGCCCGTTTCCAGGAGGCGCATCCCCTGGCGCGGCATATGGCTGCCGCGGCCCAGAAGGCCTTTGAAGAGGGAAAATTTGAGAACCTGGCGTATTTCGAGCCCTTCTACCTGAAGGATTTCGTGGCCACGGTTTCCAAGAAGAATCTCTGGTAAATTAGGAAGCGCTTGTCCACAGCCCCTTGAGGTACGGGAAGGCAAAATTGCCAAAATCTTTCAAGGCTCCGTAGAGCAGGGAATCCTGCAATACGGGGCCTTTTACGAGGCCGAACTTGAGGTTCACTGTGTCGAACATAATGATGAGTAGGCCGATGACCAGGGCCGATACGGCTATGCTGAACACAAGGCCCAGCACCTTGTTGAGCCAGCCCAGGGAGGCCTTTTCCACGGCGGCGGTGATGAACTTTCCCACGAACAGGGCAATCAGAAGGATGACCACCAGCACGGCCGCAAACCCCAGGAGATTGAGGACCGTTTCCGAGACGGTGAGGTAATTCTTGAGCCAGCCGCTGGCCACACCGGAAAAGCGGAAAGCCAGATAGACGCTGAGGACTATGCCCACCAGCGATACGGCCTGCTCTATAAACCCTTTGGACATCCCCCGGATGAGGCCCGGGATGAAGAGGATAAGGAGGATGATATCCAGTGTGTTCATTCTTGCTGAAATCAGTATTAATTATTACCTTTGTAAACTTATTTAGATTGCAAAAATAATAAAAAAATGACATTCAAGGAATACAAGGGGCTGGATTTGACCGAATGTGGGAACGCTGTTCTGGAACAGTGGAAGCAGATGCACGCGTTTGAGCGTTCGCTGCAGCTGCGTGATGGAGCCCCCGAGTTCATTTTCTTCGAAGGTCCTCCCAGCGCCAACGGCATGCCGGGCATCCACCACGTGATGGCCCGTTCCATCAAGGACGCCATCTGCCGATACAAAACCCAGACGGGCTACAAGGTGAACCGCCGCGCCGGCTGGGACACCCACGGCCTGCCCGTGGAACTGGGCGTGGAGAAGAAGCTGGGCATCACCAAGGCCGATATCGGCACCAAGGTGAGCGTAGAGGAATACAATGCCACCTGCCGTCGGGAGGTGATGAAATATACCCGTGAATGGGTGAATATGACCGAGCGGGTAGGGTACTGGGTAGATATGCAGGACCCTTACATCACCTACGACAACCGCTATATAGAAACCCTGTGGTATCTTCTGAAAAAGATCTACGACAAGGGCCTTCTGTACAAGGGCTACACCATCCAGCCCTATTCGCCCACGGACGGTACGGGCCTGAGCTCCCACGAGCTCAACCAGCCCGGCTGCTACAAGGACGTGAGCGACACCACCGCCACGGTGCAGTTTGAAGTCATCAAGGACGGGGCTTCCCAGCCGCTCTACGGAACGTATGCCTTCCCGGTATACTTCCTGGCCTGGACCACCACCCCCTGGACGCTGCCCTCCAACACCGCGCTCTGCGTGGGCCCGGAGATTGAGTACGTCCGTGTCATGTCCTTCAACCCCTATTCCGGTGCTCCGGCCATCTACGTACTGGCCAAGGACCTCGTTACCACCTGGTTCAATCCCAAGGGAGAGAACCAGCCGATGGAAGCCTACCAGCCCGGGGACAAGATCGTTCCCTGGAAACTGCTGGGAGGCAGCTGGAAAGGCTCCGAGCTGGTGGGCATCCGCTATCATCAGCTTATTCCCTGGTTCAAGCCGGACGGAGAGGCCTTCCGCGTCATTGCCGGAGACTATGTGACCACTTCCGACGGTACGGGCATCGTCCACATCGCCCCCACCTTCGGTGCAGACGACAAGCGTGTGGCATCGGCCGCCGGCATCGGCGCCATCATGCCCATGGACAAGGACGGCAATCCGCAGGCCCAGGTGGACCGCCAGGGCCGCTTCATGCGCCTGGAAGACATGGATCCCGCCTACGCCGCCACCGTGCACCCCTCGTACAAGGAGTATTCGGGCCGATACGTCAAGGCCGGCTACAAGCAGTACTTCGAGCACGTGGAGGAGGAAGGCACCCTGGATATAGACCTTTGCGTGATGATGAAGGCCGATGGCCGCGCCTTCAAGGTGCAGAAGCACGTGCACAGCTATCCGCACAGCTGGAGAACGGATCTCCCGGTGCTGTATTACCCGCTGGACAGCTGGTTCATCAAGGCATCGGCCGTGAAAGACCAGATGGTGGCCCTCAATCAGCAGATCACCTGGAAGCCCGCTTCCACCGGTTCCGGCCGATTCGGCCAGTGGCTGGAGAACATCCAGGACTGGAACCTCAGCCGCAGCCGCTACTGGGGAACGCCGCTCCCCATCTGGAGAACGGAAGACGGCAGGGAAGAGATTTGCATCGGCTCCGTCAAAGAGCTTTATTTCGAGATAGAAAAGGCCGTTGCCGCCGGTATCATGCCCTCCAATCCGCTGAAGGACAAGGGCTTCAACCCGGAGGATATGAGCCTGGAGAATTACAATAAGATAGACCTTCACAGGCCTTACGTAGATTCCATCTTCCTGGTATCGGCCAGCGGCAAGAAAATGATCCGCGAAACGGACCTCATAGACGTCTGGTTCGATTCCGGAGCCATGCCTTACGCCCAGGAAGGCCTCCGGGGCCTGGGCAAGCCCGGCTTTGGCGCCACGGCAGACTTCATTGCCGAAGGCGTGGACCAGACCCGCGGCTGGTTCTATACCCTGCACGCCATCCACACCATGATTTCCGGAACGCCCGCCTTCAAGCGCGTCATTTCCAACGGTCTGGTGCTGGACAAGAACGGCAACAAGATGAGCAAGCGCCTCGGAAACGCCGTGGATCCCTTCTGGGCCCTGGATACCTACGGGGCGGACGCCCTCCGCTGGTATATGCTCACCAACGCCGAGCCCTGGGACAACCTCAAGTTTGACGAAAACGGTGTGGCCGATGTCCGCCGCAAGTTCTTCGGCACGCTGTACAATACTTACGCTTTCTTCGCCCGTTACGCCAATATCGACGGCTGGCAGCCTTCCGGAGAGGGAAAGCCCTGCACGGAACTGGACAAGTGGATCCTGTCCAAGCTCAATACCGTCATCCGCGACGTCCGCGCCGCCTATGAAGACTACGATGTCAAATCGGCCGGCCGCATCCTGGAGTCCTTCGTCTGCGACGACGTTTCCAACTGGTACGTGCGCCTGAACCGCTCCCGCTTCTGGGCCGGAGAAATGACGGCAGACAAGAATGCCGCGTATGAAACCCTGTACAAGGTGCTGGTGGATGTGGCCATTCTGGGTGCCCCTATCGCTCCCTTCTATATGGACCGTCTGTATAAAGACCTGGTTCCGGAGGCCGAGTGCGTGCACTTTGTGTTGATGCCCCAGGCCGATGAGTCCGTGATGGACGCCGCCCTGGAAGAGAGGATGGCGCTGGCCCAGCTGGCCACCTCCCTCATCCTGGGTATCCGCAAGAAGGTGAACATCCCCGTGCGCCAGCCGCTGCAGAAGGTGATGATCCCCGTCATCTCCGAGAAGGTGAGGGCTGCGCTGGATGCCGTCAAGGGCATTGTGCTGCCGGAAGTGAACGTGAAGGAAATGGAGTTTGTGGAAGATACCAGCGGCATTATGACGCTCAGGATCAAGCCCAACTTCAAGGTGCTGGGAAAAACCTACGGCGCCCGTATGAAAGAGATTGCCGCCGCCTTCGGCGCCCTGGAGCAGCCCGTGATCGCCGCCATCCAGAAGGCCGAAACTGCCGGCGAAACCTATACCCTGCATCTCCCCGGAGGAGATGTGCTCCTGAACCCCGGAGACTACGCCATCTCTTCCGAAGACGTGGAAGGCTGGCAGGTGGCCTCTGAAGGCTCCCTCACCGTGGCCCTGGACGTGGAGGTCACTCCCGCCCTTCGCCGCGAAGGCCTGGCCCGGGAACTGGTGAACCGCATCCAGAACCTCCGCAAGAGCTCCGGCTTCGAGGTGACGGACCGCATCCACACCACCGTGTATTCGGCCGATGCCGGCCTCGCCGAAGCCCTGCAGGAGTATGGAGATTACGTGAAGTCCCAGACGCTGTCCCTTTCCATCGGCCTGGAGCCCTTTGAAAACGCTCCGGAAACGGCCGCCGAGGTAGAGTGGACCGAGGGTACCATCAAGTTAATAATCAAACGCTAATTATATGGAAGAGAACAGCAAGACCCGCTATTCTGACGAGGAGCTCGAGGAGTTCCGCGGCATTATCAACGAGATGTTGGAGAAGGCCCGGGCAGAATATACCACCCTTCGGGAAGTGGTGACGCATGCCGGGGGAAATGACATCCTGGACACTGCCCCTACCTTCAAGACGGTAGAGGACGACGGCGCCTTCCAGCTCTCCAAGGAAGAGGCCGGTGCCCTGGCCCAGCGTCAGTACAAGTTCATCCAGAACCTGGAAGCCGCCCTGGTGCGTATCGAGAACAAGACGTACGGCATTTGCCGCGTAACGGGCAAGCTCATCCCCAAGGAGCGCCTGCGCCTGGTTCCGCACGCCACCACCACGGTGGAAGGAAAAGCCATCCTGGAAAAGACCGGTAAGAAGTAATGGCAAGGCGTCTTTCCAAAGGCTCCTGGCTTCTTCTTCTGGGCGTTCTTCTGGTGGTCATCGACCAGGTCATCAAGGTCCTGGTCAAAACCCATATGACCCTGGGAGAGCATTTCCCCGTGCTGGGAAACTGGTTCCAGATCCTCTTTGTGGAGAACAAGGGGATGGCCTTCGGCATGGCCTTCGGCGGGGTAGTGGGGAAGTACATCCTCACCCTTTTCCGCATCGTCCTTTTCGGAGCGCTCTGCTGGTGGATTTCCTCCCTCATCAAGCGGGGGAACGTGCCCACGGGTGTTCTCGTTGGCCTTACCCTCATTACGGCCGGAGCTTTCGGAAACATCGTGGATTGCCTCTTCTACGGGCTCGTCTTCACGGAATCCACTTACGATACCGTGGCCACCCTGGGCTCCTATGCCCCCTTCATGCAGGGAAAGGTGGTAGATATGTTCTACTTCCCCCTCTGGACCTGGCCGGACTGGGTGCCGGGCCTGGGCGGGCACATCTTCTTTGAACCGGTGTTCAATTTCGCCGACAGCTGCGTCACCTGCGGCGCCATCTACTTAATCCTGTTCCACTGGAAGTTCTTTGCCAAGGAGTAGCAGAATTCCTTGGGCTGTTGCAGGAAGTCCGGTTTCGAAGACTTCCTTTGCTGTTCCGTCCCCGGTCCGTGGGGTTTCTGTTTCCGGTCCGTGAGAGTTGTGTCCCAGGTTCATGAGAGTTGTGTCCCAGGTTCGTAGGGTTTGCGTCTCTGGTCTACCATCGTGCCGTCCCTGGTCCGTAGGTTTTCCGTCTCCGGTCCAACACCGTACCGTCCCTGGTCCGTAGGTTTTCCGTCTCCGGTCCAACACCGTACCGTCCCTAGTCCGTAGGTTTTCCGTCCCCGGTCCGTAGTTTTTCCGTCTCTGGTCCACCATCGTACCGTCCCCGGTCCGTGAGAGTTGCGTCCCCGGTCTGCGAGGTTTGCGTCCCCGGTCCGTGAGAGTTGTGTCCCAGGTCCGAAGTTTTGTCGGGGACCTGCGACGCCAGAAGGCACAGATTGCCGAAAAGCGTCCCCGGTCTAGGGTGGGACCGTCTCCGCTCCGTCACTTTTGCGTCCTCGGTCCGTAGGGTTTGCGTCCCCGGTCCGTGAGAGTTGTGTCCCAGGTCCGAAGTTTTGTCGGGGACCTGCGACGCTAGAAGGCACAGATTGCCGAAAACCGTCCCCGGTCAAGGGAAAAACTGCGGACCCGCGACGGAAAGTCCTCGGACCTGGGATGGAAAACGGCCGGACCTGCGACAGAAAGGCTGAAGACCGTAGACGGGCTGTACCATAACCGTATGTACACCCAAATAGCCATATCTTCGCCACGATACGGGGCAAAACCGTGTTAAGAGCCGGCGACGTGCTGGTCTTCGCCACGATATGGTGTAAAACCGGGTTAAGAACCGGCAAAGTGTCGGTCTTCGCCACAATACAGGGCAAAACCGTGTTAAGAGCCGGCGACGTGCTGGTCTTCGCCACAATACGGGGCAAAACCGTGTTAAGAACCGGCGACGTGCCGGTCTTCGCCACAATACAGGGCAAAACCGGGTTAAGAGCAGGCTTACAGCGTACGGAAAAGGGCCTCGGCCTGGGAGAGGGAGTCCAATTTGCCTACATCCACCAACTGGAGGGAAGGGGCGAGTACACCGTAAATGGGATAGCGGGCGCACTGCTGGATGTAAAAGTCCATGATGGGGAAACGGCCCGTGAAACCGGCCTCTTCAAAGGCCGGGAAGATGGCCGGGGAGACGTTATGGATGCCGGAGAAGGCCAGTTTGCGGCAGTCTGCAAGGGCTTCGGCCGGGAAGGGCGAGCGAACTTCGCCGGTGGTAACGTTGGTCCAGCCCATCAGGCGCATGTCCTCCCCGAAGAGAAGATAGCGGCTGGTTTCCCGTTCGCTCACCAGCAGGGTGGAGAGGGCCGACGGGCGCACCTCGGACCGGAACCAGGCCAGGTCCAGGTTGGAAAGGATGTCTACATTATGGATGAGGATGGGGTCCTCGCTGGGCAGCAGCAGGGGCGCCGCGTGGGCGATGCCGCCGCCGGTTTCCAGCAGCTGGGCCGATTCATCCGAAATGGCAATGGAGACCCCGAAGTCGTGGGTGGCCAGGTATTCCCGGATTTGCCCTGCGAAATGGTGGACATTCACCACCAGATGGGTGTAGCCGGCATCCCGCAGTTTGCAGATAACGTGGTGCAGAAGCGGCTCTCCTCCCACGGGCACCAGAGCCTTGGGCATAGTGTCGGTGATGGGCTTCAGACGGGTTCCCAGCCCCGCCGCAAAGATCATCGCCTTCATACCTAGAGCATTTTTTCGATGTTGAGCTCCCGGTGGGTGACGGTGACCTTGATGTCGAACTTGTCCATCAGGTGACGGGCCAGATGCTCTGCGCTGTAGACGGAGCGGTGCTGGCCGCCGGTGCAGCCGAAGCACACCTGCAGGTTGGTGAACTTGCGCTCGATGAAGCGCTTCACGTGGGCGTCCACCAGGTTGTAGACGCTGTCCAGGAACACTTTGATTTCCCCGTCGTCCTCCAGGAACTTGATCACTTCCGGATCCGTCCCGTTGAACTGGCGGTAGTACTCGTACTTGCCGGGATTGTTCACGCTGCGGCAGTCGAAGACATAGCCGCCGCCGTTGCCGGTGGTATCGGCCGGAATGCCCTTCTTGTATGCAAAACTGTAGATATGTACGGAGAGCCGATGGTCCTGCGCAATTTCGTTGAGCTCCGGCAGGGAGGCCATCTTGGTGAGGAGCTCGTTCAAGTAGGGATAGTCCTTGAACGGGGTCTGCAACAGTTTGCGGAGGTTGCTGAGGGCGTACGGGACGCTGGCCAGAAAATGGGGTTTCTTCTCAAAATAGCCGCGGAAACCATAGGCTCCCAGCACCTGCAGGGTGCGGAATAGGACAAACAGGCGAAGCCGGCTGCGGAAATGCTCCTCGTCCACCTGCTTGTAGGTTTGGAGGGACCGGAGGTAGGTTTTGATGAGATCCTGCTTCAGATCCTCCGGGAAGCGGGAGCGGGCCTGCCAGATGAAGGAGGCTACATCGTAGTAGATGGGACCGCGTCGGCCGCCCTGGAAATCTATGAACCAGGGATCCCCGTCCTTGATCATCACGTTGCGGGCCTGGAAGTCCCTGTACATAAAGGTGTTATCCTCTTCCTGCAGCAGATCGGCCTTGAACTTCTCGAAATCGTCCTGGAGGAGAACTTCATTGAATTCCAGGCCGGTGGCCTTGAGAAAACAGTATTTGAAGTAGTTGAGGTCGAAGTCCACCATCCGGGCGTCGAAGGCCTCCTGCGGGTAGCATACCTTCCAGTCCAGCCCCTTGGCGCCCTTGAACTGGATCTTGGGCAGCTGCTCGATGGTGCGCCTGAGGATATCCTTCTCGGCCGGGCTGTACAGGCCGCTCTCCCGGCCCTCGGCCACCATACCGAAGAGCACCTTGTCTCCCAGGTCTTCCTGGAGGTACGCGCCTTCGTCCTCGCTCACCGCGTACACGGCAGGCACCTTGAGGCGTAGCGACGGTTGCTGCCCGATGCGGGAAGCTCCTGGATTTCCGACACTTTCTGGCCGGTATAGGATTCAAATAGGGGACTGAGTATTTTTTCAGGCATGTAAGACTTCTCTTTTGTAAATGACAAAGATGGGCAAAAAATGCCGGATTTGCAATACCGTTGCCGATCCTGGGGCCCTTCCGTTGCGGGTCCGGGCACTTTGCGTCCCTGGTCCGGGCCTTTTCCGTCCCCGGTTCGCAGTTCTTCCCTTGACCGGGGACGGTTTTCGGCATTCTGTGCCTTCTGGTGTCGCAGGTCCCCGACAAAACTACGGACCTGGGACGCAAACCCCGCAGACCTGGGACGGTACGGCGTTGGACCGGGGACGGAAACCCAATGGACCTGGGACGCAACGGTGAGGGACTGAGACGGAAACCCCACAGACCTGGGATAGATAAAAATGCCGGTTTTTGACAGATTATCGTTATCTTTGGGCATCGAATCAATTAATTTATGAACTCAATTGGCAAAATGATTTTCCTTATCGGAGCCGCGGCCCTGTGTTCGGGCTGTGAGAGTCCTTCCGGCGAAGCCCGGTCACAGGACTTCAAGTACACGATTGATACCTTTGCAGACCTGAAGGTAATGCGTTACCGGATTCCCGGCTGGGAAGACCTCACCCTCCGGCAGAAAGAATACGCCTACCATCTCAGCGAGGCGGCCAAATACGGGCGGGACATCCTCTGGGACCAGAACTGCCGGGACAACCTGCGGGTTCGTCACGCTGTGGAGGCCATCCTGGAAACGGAAGGAATCGATACCGCCTGCGCCCAGTACCAGGGCTTCCTGGTGTATGCCAAGCGCCTTTTCTTCTCCAACGGCATTCATCACCATTATGCCGAGGACAAATTCTTCCCGGAGTGTCCCCGTGAGTATTTCGCATCCCTCCTGGAAAAGGCGGGCGTGCAGGATGAAGGGCTCCTGGAAGTGATTTACAATCCTGAGATCTGGCCCCAGCGGCGCTCCACCCAGACTTCCGGAGATATTGTTAAACTATCGGCCGTCAATTACTACGAGGGCGTCACGCGGGAAGATGTGGAGAAATACTATGCCGGTATCGTGGATCCCAAGGATCCCCGGCCGATTTCCTATGGCCTCAATACGAAGGTGGTGAAGGGAAAGGACGGCGTGGTGCGGGAACTGCCCTGGAAGATAGGAGGCATCTACTCTCCCGCCATCGAGAAGATCTGCTCAGAACTGGAGAAGGCCCGTGAAGTGGCGGAGAACGACATCCAGAAACGTGCCCTGGGCCTTCTGGTAGAGTATTACCATACGGGAGACCTCCGCAAGTGGGACGAATTCAATATCGAGTGGGTGAAGGATACCATAGGCACCGTAGATTTCATCAACGGTTTCATCGAGGACTATAACGACCCTCTCGGCCGGAAGGCCTCCTGGGAAGGCTACGTAAACATCAAGGACTTCGAGGCCTCCCGGAGGACGGAGATCCTGTCGGCCAACGCCCAGTGGTTCGAGGACCACTCTCCCGTAGACCCCCGTTTCAGGAAAAAGACGGTGAAGGGCATATCGGCCAAGGTCATCAACGCCGTGTGCCTGTCCGGGGACAGCTATCCTTCCACGCCCATCGGCATCAACCTGCCCAATGCCGACTGGATCCGCAAGGAGCACGGCTCCAAGAGCGTAACCATCGCCAACATTACCCACACCTACGACTACAGCGCCCAGGAAATGCCCACCAGCACCCTGGCGGAGTTCGCCTATGACCAGAAGGAGATAGACCTGGCCAAGAAATGGGGAACCCTGGCGGACGAGATCCATACCGACCTCCACGAGTGCCTGGGCCACGGCTCCGGCCAGCTCCTCCCCGGGGTGAGTACCACCGCGATGGGAGAGTATGCATCGGCCCTGGAGGAAGCGAGGGCAGACCTCTTCGGCCTCTATTATACGGCCGATCCCAAGATGGTGGAACTGGGCATTATGCCGGATCCCAATGCCTACAAGGCCGAATATGCCAACTACATCCGCAACGGCCTGATGGTGCAGTTCACGCGGGTGGAGCCGGGCCGACCCAACACCGAGGCCCATATGCAGAACCGCAAGCTCATTGCCGAATGGTGCTATGAGAAGGGTGCGGCCGATAGGGTCATCGAAAAGAAGGTCCGTGACGGCAAAACCTTCTTCGTGGTGAACGACTATGAGAAACTGCGCGGCCTGTTTGCCCAGATGCTGGGAGAGATCCAGCGCATCAAGAGCGAAGGGGATTATGAGGCCGGAAAACAGCTCATCGAAACCTATGCCGTCCATATAGATCCGGAGCTGCACAAGGAGGTGCTGGAACGCTACAAGGCGCTGGGCCTGAAGCCCTACGGAGGCTTTGTAAACCCGGAGATCGTCCCCGTGATGAAGGACGGAGCCGCTGTGGACTACGAGGTGGTTTACACGGACGACTACCTGGGCCAGATGCTCCAGTACGGTAAAAAATACGGTACGCTGTAAAAGACGTATCTGGCCGATACTTTTAGTCCCCGGTCAGCAGGGTTTGTGTCCCAGGTCCGGGGGCTTTCCGTTGCGGGTCCGGGGATTTTCCGTTGCGGGTCCTGGGGCTTTCCGTTGCGGGTCCGGGCACTTTCCGTCCCAGGTCCGCACTTCTGCCCCTGACCGGGGACGGTTTTCGGCAATCTGTGCCTTCTGGCGTCGCAGGTCCCCGACAAAACTACGGACCTGGGACGCAAACCCTCTGGACCTGGGACGCAAACCCTCTGGACCTGGGACACAAACCCTCCGGACCTGAGACACAACTCTTGCAGACCTGGGACGCAAACCCTTTGGACCTAAAACAGAACGGTAGTGGTCCGGGGACGAAAAATACTGTTTCGCCGGGGTAGCATTGGTTTTTCCGTTTTTGTTTTGTACATTTAACGATTAAAACTGATAACTATGAAGAGATTATATGGCGTTCTGCTGCTGGTTCTGGCGGCGCTAATGTTTTTTTCCTGCAAGCGGGAGCCCGCCTTTGAGCCGGACCCCATCCTGACGGAAACCACCGTAGGCGTGTACGGACTCTCCGGAGCCGACCACGTCTACAAGCCGCTGAAGTGCCAGTTGTCCAGAACTTACGATGCGAATGGCGCACTGACCCTCCGTATCCTCAGCCGGAAGGATGGCTCTGTGTGCCAGGTCTCTCCCATCCAGGCCGATGCGGCCAAGGGAGACCGCTTCGAAGTGAAGGTTCTGTGCAAGACGGCGGAAAAAACCCTCTCCGAGAGCACCCTGGAAGTGGAAGTGCTGGAAGTGGGGAAGGAACTCCTCTGGCTCAAGGCCCGGGAGGGAACGGTGAGGATGGTTGTTAAAAAATAAGGAGGATCCGTTATGAAGAAATTACTGCTGGTCCTTCTGACCTTCCTTATCTGCCTGAGTGTTTCCGCCCTTCCGCCCAGGCCCGGAAAGGTGAAGTTTACCCAGCCCGACGGTACCACCATCCTGCTGGAGGTGCACGGCAATGCCCACGTCCACTGGTATTCCGACGAATCCGGCCGCCGGATGGAAAAGGACAAGGACGGCTTCTGGCGCCCCGTTCTCTGGGAAGGCAACTGGAACAACGGGTCTTCCCGGCGGAACTTTGTGAGCTGGAATGACGACGAAGACGACGATTACGATGATGACGAAGATGAGGACGAAGGGGAAGAGGAGGAGTACGAGCCCATCACCACCGGCGTCCGTCATTTCCCGGTGGTCCTGGTGAACTTTACGGACGTGAAATACGTCCTGGATGACCCCGCCGCCAGGATTTCCGATATGCTTAACCGGCCGGGGTACGGTTACAACGGAGCCACGGGCTCTGTCCGGGACTACTACTATGAGAACTCCGGCGGCGTTTTTGAGCCGGTTTTCGATGTCTACGGCCCTATGACCTCCAGCACAATATGGCCTATTACGGGGAGGATTTCATCAACGGCCTTACCGGCGCCCGGGAGGATATGAATCCCATAGATCTCCTGTATGAAGCCTTCCTGCATCTGACAAAGGAGGTGGGCCTGTCCCGCTACGACTCCAACGGAGACGGCAAAGTGGATATGTTCCTGGTGTTTTATGCCGGTTACAACCAGGCCGAACACGGCCCGGAAGACTCCATATGGCCCTACGCCGGCCTGTCTCCCTATAAGGCGGGTGTGAAGTTCGAGGCCGATGGCGTGAAGGTGGACCGGTTCTTTATGACCTCCGAACTGCGGGGCGGCAGCGGATCCAACATCTGCGGCGTAGGCACCCCGGCCCACGAATTCGGCCACGCGCTGGGAATGCCGGATTTCTATGACACGGACGGCAAGGGCAGCGGCGGCATTGCCGGCGGAATGTACAACTTCTCCCTGATGGATCACGGTTGCTATAACAACGACGCCAAAACGCCCCCTTACCTGAGCTCCGAGGAGAAAATCCTGCTGGGCTGGATGACAGATGAAGATACACAGGCCATGCCCGGCGGTCAGGTGAGCCTGGAGCCCGTGAACCGGAACCAGGCCCTCCGTTCCTACACAGACGTGGAGGGAGAATACTTTGTCTATGAGTACCGCAGCGGCCAGGGCTGGGATGCCTATGCCCCCCAGGGCCTGCTGGTTTATCACGTGGACAAATCCAAGGGGCGTAAGCTGAGCGGCATTGATACGCCCTATTCCCTGTGGCACCACTGGGAAAGCTCCAACCGGCTCAATGCGTATGGTCTCCATCCCTGCTGCTACGTGATTCCGGCCGATGACCAGACCAATCTGAACTATCCTTACAAGGGAAGGGATGCCTATATGATCTTCCCGGGGGCCGCTTCCATATCGGCCTATACACCCGTCGACTGGGAGGGAAGTACCACGGGAGTCTCCCTTTCCGGGATTTCCTATAACGGCAGTGCCGCCACCTGGAAGGCCGATGTCCATATAGACCAGCGCATCGTGGGAACCGTCACCACCCCGGTGGGCGTTCCCGTCCCCGGTGCCCGGATCATCGTCCATCCGCTGCTTCCCTCCTCGCAGGGCACGGAGACCGGCGTGGCCGATGAAAAGGGCCACTACGAGGTCATCCTCACCGGCCGCGGCTGGGAGAAGGTGAGCGTCCGCGCATCGGCCGAAGGATATGCCTCCTCCAGCGTGGAATGCACCCCGAACCCCAGGAAGACCGTCCTGCCTCTCTTTCTGGAGCGCTCGGAGGATGCGCACGATGTCAGCATCTGCTATATCGATTACGAGGAGACGGACGACGAGGATGGAATCGGGATCGGCGGCCGGAACAAACGCATCCAGTGCGCCATGTACGTCCCCGTGGCAGACCTCGAAAAGCACGTGGGCAAGCAGATCAAGCAAATCCGCTTCCGGCCTTCCACGCGTATGAGCGAGGCCCGGTCGGCCGATATTTTCATCGAGAACACGGAAAAAGAACTGCTTCGCGTGAAGGATTTCCCCTTCACGGAGGAAACCTGGTACTCCGTGGATGTGCGGGAGTACAACCTGGTGGTGGAAAAGGACAAGCCCCTCTATGTGGGCTGGCAGCTGAGCACGCCGGACTACGGTTTCACCGTTTATACGGGAACCAACCTCTATGTGACCGATGACGAGAGTGCCGGCAAAGCCCATACCTGGACACCATCGGCCGATATGGGAATGCCGGGCTTCGCGCTGGGCTGCAAGCTGGTGCTGGGAGAAAAGGCGGTTCCCAATCCCTATTCGGTAATGGGCATCAACAGCATCCGCCAGGAGGACAGCTACAAGGCAGGAGATTATTTCTGCTTCCAGCTGGTCACGGCCAAGGAAGACGCTCCGGCCCAGGTGATCTGGCTTTTTGACGGCACCGCCTTCGAGGACGGGGATGCCGTGCAGCTGGATGCCGGCCGCCACCACGTCGAGGCCACCCTGCAGTATGCCGACGGCCGGAAGGAGATCCTGGAAACCGAACTGGAAGTGAAGTAGCCCCTTTAGTAAAACGGATAACTATGAAGAGATTGTATCATATTGTGCTTCTGGCGCTTGCGCTCCTTGTGGCCTCTTGCGCCCCGGAACATCCTTTCCTGTCGAAGGTCCCGGAAATCCACGATCTGGTGACGGGAAGCGTCCTGTCTCCCCGGAAGGTGGCGGAGGCTCCCGGCATTTACGGGGAGTGGCAGACGGAGCTTTTCGGCTCGCCGCAGTCTGTCACCTTCATCCGGGTAAGCCCGGAGGCCTATTCTTTCGACATCCTCTGTGCGGAAGGGGAGAGGGCCGACAGTACCAGCGCCCTCTGCTCCCGCTTCGGCGCGCTGGCCGGCATCAACGGAAGCTACTTCAATATGAGGGAGCTCACGCCGGTCACCTATGTGAAGGATGACGGTTTTACCGTTGGAACTACGTCTATGAAGGAGGCCTCCCGGACCAACGGAGTATTTCTGTCCTGGACGGAAGGAGTCTGCATCGAGGCCAGCGATACCACGGGGCTGGAGGACGGCGCCTGGGAGGCAATGGCCAGCGGTCCCATCCTCATCGATGACGGGGAGGTGTACACCTATTCGGAAAGCACACCCGGCTGGAAGGGATTCTTCAACGCCCGTCACCCGCGCTCCCTTGTCGGCACGGATGCCGAGGGCTATGTCTGGCTGGTGGTGGTGGACGGCCGATCCGAAGGCCATGCCGGGGGAATGACCATCGCCGAGCTCACGGAACTCTCGCAGATGATCGGGCTCACCGATGCGCTCAACCTGGACGGCGGCGGTTCCTCTACGCTCTGGACCCGCAGTGCCGGCGTGCTGAACCACCCCAGTGACAACGGCCGCTTCGACCCCTTCGGCCAGCGCGTGGTCCCCAATATCATTGCCATCAGATAAAAGACTAACAATATGAAAAGATTCTTAATTATTGCCGTTGCCGCGCTGGTTTCCGCGGTCGGCTGCAAAAACACCGGTAACCAAAACACATCTGATATGAATACGAATGAACCCCTGAAAGAAGTCTCCGGGCGCAAGAACTTCGGCGCCGCCCACGCCCTTATGACCACCCCGCAGCCCTGCGTGATGATCGCCACCTGGGACAAAGACCACACCCCCGACGTGATGATGGCCGCCTGGGCCGGGCAGTATGACCACAATCAGATTGTCGTCTCTATGTCCAAGCACAAGACCACGGAGAACCTGGAGCTCACCGGCGCCTTCACGGTCTCCTTTGCCGATGAGAGAACCGTAGCCGAGTCCGATTACTTCGGCCTTGTGAGCGGCAACCAGGTCCCCGACAAGGTGGCCAAGGCCGGCTTCACGGTTACCCCCAGCCCCAATGTGGACGCTCCTATCATCAACGAGTATCCCCTCACCCTCGAATGCAAGGTGGTGAGCTGGGAAGGCGGTATCCTTGTGGGCGAAGTGGTGAATATGTCTGCCGATGAGAGCATCCTCACCGACGGCAAGGTGGATCTTGCCAAGCTCAAACCCATCGTCTTCGATGCGGCCGCCATGTCTTACCGCTCCGTTGGAGAGGAAGTGGGCAAGGCCTGGGGTGCCGGCAAGAAGTTCACCGAGTAATCACTTCGGGACCCTGTTGACGAAATAGAATTCAAATGAATGGACCTTGAGAGAGTAAACTTTCAAGGTCCATTCATCGGTAATTTCATCTGCGGAGGCGGAGGGATTCGAACCCCCGGAACCTTTCAGTTCAACAGTTTTCAAGACTGCCGCCATCGACCACTCGGCCACACCTCCGGAAAGGGATTGCAAAGTTACGGAAAATATTTGTTTTTTTCGCTTTTCTTCGTACTTTTGCTATGGTATGCGAAAGTGGTTGACAATCATATTGTTTACACTCATTTCCCTTTCCGCTTGGGGTCAGATGGACAGTCTCCGCCTGGGCTACACGGTGCGGGGAAAGGTAAGGGATGCCCAGACGGGCCGGGTGCTGGAAGCCGTGCACGTTTCGGTTCCGGGGCGCCATCACGCCACCGTCACCAATGCAGACGGAGAGTTCCTCCTCAAGAGTGACCGCCGCATTGAGGCCGTCCAGTTCTCCTTCCTGGGGTACAAGTCCCAGTGGGTTCCGGCCTCGGACAATCTGAAAATCAGCCTGGTGCCGGAAGACTACACCCTGGCGGAAGCTTCCATCGTCTCCGGAGACCCCGGAGACATCGTGCGGGCGGCCCTGGCCCGGGTGCCGGATACGTACTGTCCGCAGCCGGAGCTGCTGGAGTGCTTCTACCGGGAAACCATCCAGAAAAGGAACAGATATACGTATGTGGCCGAGGCGGTGGCCCGCCTGTACCGAGAAAAGTCCGGAATGCGCCAGTATTACTCCGGGGATGCCGCCGCCCTGGAAAAGAGCCGCCTGCTGGTGAGCCAGCGGAAGAGGGATACCCTCAGCGTGAAAACGCAGGGCGGTCCCCAGATGGTTCTCAACTGCGATTTCCTCAAGAACCCGGCCCTCCTTTTCGACGAAGACGAAATGCAGTTCTATAACTTCGAGATGGATCGGCCCGCCTATATGGGAGACCGCCTGCAGTTCGTGATCCGGATGACGCCGGCCCGCGAGGCAGACAATGCCCTCTATTACGTGGTGCTGTACATAGACCGGGAAAACCTTACTTTCACGCGCATCGAGGCCTCGCTGGATATGAGAGACCGGGCCAAGGCCATCCGCGCCATCCTGGTCTCCAAACCTATGAGCCTGCGTTTCTTCCCGGAGGAGGCCACCATCGTCCTCAATTATCGGCCCGTGGGAGACCAGATCCGCCTGGAGTATTTCCGCTCCACGATGCGTTTCACCTGCGACTGGAGAAAGCGCCTGTTCAAGACGCGCTATACCGCCGTGAACGAGCTGGTGGTTACGGACGTGCGCCCGGAAGCCGTTCCCATTCTCCGCAAGGAGCGCTTCCGCTCCACGGATTACCTGAACGACAAGGCCGAAGAGTTCCTGGACCCGGACTTCTGGGCCGATTATAACATCATAGAACCTTCCGAGAGTCTGGAACACGCCATAGGCCGATTGCGCAAATAGCCCAAAAAAATTTTGGTAATTCGGGAAAAGGTGTTACCTTTGCAGTCCCCAATCATAGGGGCGTAGCTCAGCTGGTTTAGAGCGCTTCAGTCACATTGAAGAGGTCATCGGTTCGAATCCGATCGTCCCTACTCCTTCCACTCTCACCTTCCCGGTGAGAGTTTTTTTTGTGCCCTCTCGTGCTGGCGCCCCGGCCCTGCCACCCCGTTTCCGGTCTCCTCGGCACCTCTGTCCCTGGTTCTCCACCACCTCTGTCCCTGGTCCGAAAGGTTTGCGTCCCCGGTCGGTTGGGTTTGTGTCCCCGGTCGGTTGGGCTTGTGTCCCTGGTCCGAAGGGTTTGTGTCCCCGGTCCGTAGTTTTGTCGGGGACCGGGGACGCCAGAATGCACAGAATGCCGAAAACCGTCGCAGGTCCAGGGCAAAAATGCGGACCGGGGACGGTACGTTGTTGGACCTGGGACGGAAAACCCCCGGACCTGCGACGGAAAGTGCTCTGACCTGCGACGGACGGACAGCAGGACGAAAGCAAGCACGGAGGCAGGCACGGAGGCAGGACGAAAGCAAGCACGGAGGCAGGCACGGAGACAGGACGAAAGCAGGCACGGAACCCGCCAGGAATGGGCAAAAAAAGCAGGAAATGGGTAGGATGTTGGTAAAAATGATTATATTTGTGGTATAAGTACAGACATTAATTTACTAACACTATGAAAACCAATACCTTTTTTGCCCTTGTAGCCGGTCTGGCAGCCGGTGCCATCCTTGGTGTTCTGTTTGCTCCTGAAAAAGGAGAAGAAACCCGCGATCAGCTCCGCAGGAGCGCAGAAGACGGACTGGACAAGCTCCGTGGCGCCCTGGAGAAGGCCGAACAGGAGGTGGAGAACTTCGCAGACGGTCTGGCCAAGGCCGCGGAAGATGTTGTAGAGAAGGCCGATGAGTAGGCTCATCTCTCCGATGGAGAAACTGGCCCAGGAGGTGAGGGGCTATGCCGACGCTGAAATAGACGACGTCAAGCTCCAGGCCGCCAAGGGCCTGTCCCGAGGGACAGGCGCGATGGCCAGCATCCTCCTGATTGTGCAGGTGGCAGCCGCGCTGGTCCTTCTGCTCGCCTTCAGCGGCGTCCTGCTGCTGGGAGAGTGGATGGGCAGCTATGGCTATGCCGCCCTCATCGTGGCCGGCGCCCTGCTCCTTCTGCTGATCATCCTCTGGCTGTGCCGCAGCGTCCTGTTCAAGAACACCTTCGTGGGGCTGTTCACCAGCATGCTGTCGCCGGAAGATGCCAAGGTCAATCCCATCAGCACGCAGAAGCAGCTGGACGAAGCCCTCGCCCGCAGCAAGAACCGCGTCCGCAGGAGCGAGGAGAACATATCGGCCCGCATCCAGAATGCCCGCACCTACTATGCCCCCAAGCACCTGGTGTCTATGGGCGTGAAGCGGGATGTGGTTCCGGTGCTGCTGCGCCTGATTGGCCGACGGAAGAAGAAGTAAGCATCTTATTCTCTATAAATATGGCCACGGAGGCCAGCACGTAGTACACCACGGTCTGAATGATCATGGCGTGGAACTCGTGTGTCACATCGGCCAGGGTGCACCCCGCCGTGTTCAGGTTGATGAACGCCCGGCAGCCGAAAGTAGAGGGGAAGAGGTAGCTGACCCACTGCCAGAACTCCGGAATGGCCGTCACGGGCCAGGAGAAGCCCGTCAGGAACATGCACATGGGGGAGACGGACAGGAACAGCACAAACACCGTTTCCCGTTTCCAGATAAGCGTGCTCCAGGTGAAGGTGAAGAAGATGCAGTCCAGGATGTAGAACACCAGCAGGATCATAATGTCTCCCCACCAGGCGTGCTGCGGCAGGTGGAACAGCCAGGGGATGAGAAGGGCGATAATGGTGCCGGTACACAGGTACACGGCCATGTAGGCGGCGCCGCGGCCCAGGATCACCCGGCCGATGCCCAGCCCCTGCAGCTCCCGCGGCATAGAGGCAAAGCTGCGGTTCTGCTCCCGCAGGGTTCCCGCCAGGAGGGAAGAGCCGTAGAACATAGTCTGCTGGATCACCAGCAGCAGGGCGGCCGATATGAAGAAGATGGTATAGGAGAAGGCCCGGTTGTAGGGCATATTCTCTTCCGACAGCACCGGCTGCACCAGCTGGGAGGCCGTTTTTCCGTCGAAGCCTGCGGCAGAGTACCGCTCCGTCTGGATCTGGTGCATCTCGTCCAGCATCGTGAGGCTGGTTCCCATCGTGAGGCATTTGTAATACAGGAAGCTGGACATATCGGCATACGTGGAGATAACCCCCTGCTCCCCGCGGGTGAGGCGGCTATCAAAATCGGCCGGTACCAGGATCACTCCGTGCACGAGGCCTTTCTGCATCAGCCCTTTGGCTTCCTCCAGCGAGGCGCAGTAGGTGAGGATCTCGCACTCCCGCGTGGCATCCACCTTCTGCAGGTACCTCCGGCTGAAGGAGCCGCCGGAGTGGTCCACCACGGCGACGGGCATCTCGTCCACCGTGCCGTTCATATAGATAAGGTTGTACAGAACCGGGTACAGCAGGCCGCCCACGAAGAAGATGATGAGCACGCCCGCGTCCGTGAAGATGAGCTTGAGCTCGTTCACGAAGATGCGGTACCAGTCGTGTACCCAGGTTCCCAGATAGCTAATTCCTTTCATAGTCTTGCAAGAAATAGGCGCTCTTCAGGCGCCGGAAGAAAACCGGAGGGAGGAAGAGGAACAGCAGCAGGTGCACCACCTCCTGCCACCAGCCGGCAAAACCGCTGCCCCAGATGGTCTCCTGTACGTGGAAAAGATAATAGTGCCGAAGCGGGAAGATGGCGCTGAAGCCCTGGATGTAGGGCGGCATCCCTTCCACCGGGAAGGTAAAACCGGCCAGGGAAATGCCCAGAACGCTCACGATGGCGCCGATACTGATGGCAATGCGGAGCACCGGGAACAGTTCCACGATAAAGACCGCCAGGGCCTCGGAGGCCGTCACCAGCAGGAGAATATCCAGGAACATCCACCACAGGGACCCCTTCAGCGGGTACTTCAGCCAGTGGAACAGCAGCAGCTCCAGCGTGATGCCCAGCACCGTGAAGATGAAGGCATAGGGAACCATCTTCCCCAGCAGCGCCTTCTCGAAGGAGCCGCCGGCTATCTTCAGAAGATGCCGGGAGGTTCCGTATTTCATCTCGGATCCCAGGGCGTACACCGTGATCAGGATCACAATCATCTCCAGGATGCCCGGGAGCAGCACGCCGTTCAGGTACACCCCGTAATTGGTGGCGGGGTTTCCAATCTGGTGCTGGTCCAGCACGATGGGCTGGATGCGGTTCATGATCTCCCTCTCGTTCACGCCCTTCATCCGCAGCACCTGCCGCTGCACCGCTCCGCTGGTGAGGTTCACCATCGTCAGGATATCCTTGTACGCCAGCGCTCCTCCCACAAAATAGAGGGAGTTCACGTAATAGGCGATGTGCGGCTGCCGCTGGGCCTGGATATCGGCATTGAAGCCTTCCGGAATCACCAGATAGGAGGTGAGACGGCCGGTTTCCATATCCTGCCGGGCCCGGTGAAAGTCATCGTAATAGATCACTTTCCCCAGCTGCGTGGCGTCCAGCTGCTGGGCAAGGGCCCGGGAGGTGGAGCTTTGGTCCAGGTCTACCAGGCCGATGGGAAGGTCGTGCGGCAGGCCGTCCCGCATCAGGGAGATGTAGAAGATGGCATTCACCAGCAGCACCCCCACCGAAGCCAGGATGTACACCGGGCGCTTTCGGATGATGCCCAGTTCCCTCCGGATAACCTTAAGGATGTCTTTCATCGTTTACTTGCGCTTGAGGATCACGCTCATGCCTGGGCGAAGGCCCTCCACGGAGTAGTCCGGCCGGGCCCGCACTTCGAAGGTGCGCGTGTCAAATTCCCCGATTTCGCGGGTGGCCTTCCAGGTGGCGTAGGATTCGCGGGCCGAAAGATAATAGACGGTGGCCTGTACTTCCCGGTTCCCCAGGGCGGGCACCGTGAGAAGGATGTGGTCTCCGCTCCGGAGACCCTCCAGGCGGTCTTCCCGCACATTGAAGGTGAACCACATGTCATCCAGGTCCTGGATGGTCATGATAGGGGAGCCCTGGCCCACCAGTTCTCCCACCTTGGGGTAGATGTCGGCAATGATGCCGTCCGAAGGGGAGGTGAGACGGATCTCGTCCCGGTAGGAATTCACCAGATCCACGGCGGCGCTGGCCCTTTCCACCAGGGCCACGGCGGCGTCCTTGTCTTCCTGACGGGCGCCCTTCACGGCCATGTCGTACTGGCTCTTGGCGGCCTTGGCGGTGGCTACGGCCGCGTGATACTGGGCCTCCACCTCATCGAATTTCTGGTCCGAGACCACTTTCTCGTCGTGCAGCTTCACCATTCTCTCGTAGGATTTCCGCATCACGTCTTCTCCCACCAGGGCTTTCTGCCACATTTCGTAGGCCCCGGTAATCTGCTCGCGGCGGGCGCCGTTCATGGCCTTGTTCTTCTGGGCCTCCGCGGCGGTCTTGGCGGCTTTGGCTTCGGCCATCTTGGCGCGGATCTCCGGAGAGTCGATGATGACGAGGGTGTCGCCTTTTTTCACCTTCTGGCCTTCCGTGCCGCGGAACTCTTCAATTCGGCCGGGCACCTTGCCGGAGATGCGGTATTCGGTGGCCTCGGCCTCTCCCTGGATCACGACGGGCTGGGGGCGCGAAACGATGTATCCCACAACAGAGATGGTGAGGACGATGGCGACGAGGGCCGCCACCCCAATGAGAAGATTATAGTTTTTCGAGGTTTTCATAAGTCTGTCGTTTAGTTGTTGTTTCCTTCGGCTTTTTTCAGGGAGGCGGCAGCCATCTGCAGCTCTATCCCGGCATCAATGAGTTCGCTGTGGGCGCTGAGCCAGGCCGTGTGGGCGGCCAGCACGGTGTTGGTGGGAATCACGCCCGCCTCGAAGCCCAGGGTGGCGCTGCGGAGGTTCTCCTCGGCCGCATCCACGTTGGAGGAAGCCATCTGCAGCTTCTCCCCGGCCTCGTCGAAGAGCTTGCGCTGCTGGGTCACCTGCAGCTCGATCAGCTCGCGGGCGTCGGAGAGTTGCTGCTGGTAGAGTTTCTTTTCGGCCTTGGCTTTCTGGTATTTGAAATAGCCTTCTCCGGCGTGGAAAATGGGAATTTTCACCAGCACGCCGGCGGTGAGGTTGCCGCCCTGCCAATTGTTCTGGAAGCCGTTGTAGAGGTTGGGATTGTTCACGGTATAGGCGGCGATGGCGGCCACCGTGGGCAGGTAATCGGCCCTTGCCACCTTCGCCTTCTTGTCGTAAATTTTGGTGGCGAGGCTGAGGCTGCGGGTCTCCGGACGGGAGGCGTAGATGTCCTCCAGGCTCTTGTAGGCGGGTTTTCCGGGCACGGGGATCACCTCCAGGTTTTCGTCGGCCAGGACGATGGGGGTGTTCAGCGGCAGGCCGATACGCTGGCACAGCAGCATCTTGGACAGGGTGAGGCCGTTGGAGGCTTTGGTGAGCATCATGTCGGCCTCGTTGGCCTTCACCTTCACCTGCAGCACGTCCGCTTCGGTGGAGACACCGGCCGATACGGCGCTTTCCACATCCTTCTGGATCTGGTGCAGCAGGTCCGAGTAGCTCTCGGCCAGCTTTTTCTTGTTGGCGATGGAGATGATCTGCCAGTAGGCCTGGTCTACATCCAGCAGGATTTCGGCCTCCTTCATCTCGTACTGGCTCTCGGAAAGATCCTTCGCCAGGGAAGCCATCTGATTGGAATAGATGATCTTACCTCCGGCGAAGATGGGCTGCTCCACCATCACGGTGCCGCCCAGGAGGTGATGCATGTCCGGATGCAGGGCCTTGTCAATTTCCTCGCCGATGGCGTTCACCGGCGTAGCGATGTCCGTGCGGTTGGGGTTCTCGTACATCTTCTGCACGGCGGTCTTGGCAATCTCCCTCACATACTGGTTCTCGATGAGGTTCACCTGGCGGTTGGCTTCGTCCCAGAGGGCGTTCTCCAGCGAGGTTCCCATATTCTGCAGCCGGGCGCTCTGCTCGCTGCTCACCAGGGCCACGTCCCGGTTGTTATACAGATAGGTACCGGCCGCCGTCACTTTGGGGAAATAGTAGGAGAGGGCCACCTTGCGGTCGTAACCGGCCATCTCCTCCCGGGTGCGGGCCTGCTGGAGGGCTTTGCTCCATTCGACGGCCATCTGGCGGCAGTCTCCCAGGGTGAGGGCCTGGCCGTAGTAGGCGGGATTCTCTTCCTGGGCCATCAGGCCGATGGAGCAGAGGGAGA
This sequence comes from uncultured Bacteroidales bacterium, assembly GCA_900321655.1. Taxonomy (GTDB): domain Bacteria; phylum Bacteroidota; class Bacteroidia; order Bacteroidales; family UBA932; genus Cryptobacteroides. The sequence continues at coordinate 60,047 of ONWU01000014.1, read as the reverse complement.
GGCATACAAGCAGTGTTAATTTTTTCATACTATCGTTTTTTTGTCATTTTGTCTTATTTGCCTTTTTGGAAAGGCGCGGTTTGCGGGTGCAAAATTACGGCCATTTTGAAATTAAATAGGAAGCAAAATGGCCAAGAAATTGTCCTTTTGGTCGAAAAATGCGAAAAATTGCAAATTTTCAGAAAAAATCTCTACCTTTGTTGGAAAATTGCAAAAGGATGGAAATCGATCAACTGCAAACCATAGACATCCGGCGCATCCTTTCGCTGGCGCCGGTGATAGACGAGTATGCCCTGGGTACAGACCTCATCCTGGGAGAAGTGAGCGGAAAGAGGGTGGAAAAGAGTGAGGCCATCCTGAATATGCTCAAGTACCCCGTGCGCTTTGACGGATACATCATCTTTTTCCTTCGCCGCGGGCATTTTCAGATAGACCTTAACTTGGATACCTACGAGGTCAGGCCCAACTCCTTCCTCATCAACGTGCCGGGCAACATCATCAAGCTGTCGGCCTATGACGAGGACCACATCGGAGATGCGGAGCTTTACTTCGTGCTGGCTTCCAAGGAGTTTATGAGCGGCATCCACTTCGATTTCAACAAAGTGGTGCAGGAAAGCGTCAGTCTGTGGAACAACCCCTGCATCACCCTCACGGAGCAGGAGATGCAGATGGCCGAGCAGTATTTCAACCTGTCGCGGGACCTTCTGCGGAGCCCGATGCGCAATAAAAAGGAGATCCTGGGGGCCCTTGTCACCTCCTTCACCTATGGGACGATGGACATCTGGACCCGCCGGATAGTTATGGCCCGGGAGGCCGACCCCACCTCCACCGCCCGCGTGAAGCAGCTCTTCGAGCGTTTTATGGCCCTGGTCACGGAGTACCACTGCACGGAAAGGGGAATGGCCTTCTATGCAGACAAGCTCTGCCTTACGCCCAAGTATCTTTCCCGGCTGGTTAAACAGGCAAGCGGGCGCAGTGCGCCCGCCTGGATAGATTCCTTTGTGATTCTGGAAGCGAAGAATATGCTCAAGTATTCCGACAAAACCATCAAGGAAATTGTCTACGCCCTGCATTTTCCCAACCAGAGCGTCTTTTACAAATTCTTCAAGGCCCACACGGGCCTCACCCCTTCCGAATACCGGAAAGGCTAGAGCTGGCTGTCGGACAGCTGGAAGGTATTGCCCTGGCGGATGTCTCCGGTGGACAATCCCTTTTTGAGCCAGCGCATGCGCTGCTGGGCGGTGCCGTGCGTGAAGGACTCTTCCACGGCATAGCCCTGGGCTTTCTTCTGGAGATAATCGTCCCCGATCACGGAAGCGCAGCGGATGGCTTCCTCCAGGTCTCCGTCTTCCAGGGAACCGAAGAAGGCGCTCTCGTAGTGGCCCCACATGCCGGCGTAGAAGTCTGCCTGGAGCTCGATGCGGACGCTCATCCGGTTGGCATCGGCCTTGGACATCCGGGCCATCTGCTGGTGGGCCTGGTCCAGCGTACCCAGCAGGTGCTGCACGTGATGGCCTACCTCGTGGGCGATGACGTACGCGTAGGCGAAGTCTCCGTCGGCCCCCAGCTGCTGCCGCATGCTGGAGAAGAAGGAGAGGTCTATGTACAGGTTCTCATCGGCACTGCAGTAGAAGGGACCCATGGCTGCCTGGCCCTGTCCGCAGGAAGTGGAGGTGCTGCCGGTGTAGAGCACCAGGGTGGGGGCTTTGTAGGTTCCCAGCCCGTTGTCTGCGAAATAGCGTGTCCAGATGTCTTCCGTAGAAGCCAGGATCTGGCGGGAGAACTTGGCCAGGGCCTCGTTCTCGGGGGTGGGTTCGTAGCTGCTCACCGTCTGGGAGCCCAGGCCGCCGGATTGGGATACATTCCTTACTACGTCTCCCAGGTCTCCTCCCATCAACAGGGTAATGATGGCCACGATGGCCACGCCACCGATGCCCAGGCCTGCGGTTTTTCCGCTCAATCCTCTGCGGTCTTCCACATGCGTGCTTTCACGTCTTCCGTCCAGTCTCATATCTGTAAAAATTTAGGTGTTATTCCTTGATGGAGAGGCTCAGCAGGGTGAGGTCGTCGTTGGGGGCGGCACCGCTGCGGTGCTTCTCCACCTCTTCCTGCAGCATCTGGATGATTTCCTGGGCCGTCATCTGGGACACCCCGTTCATCAATTCTATCAGATGGTCGTTTCCAAAGAGTTCATACTTCGGGTTTTCGGCTTCGTTGAGGCCGTCCGTGTACAGGAGAATCTGCCATTTCCGGATGTCCGGGATGCTTTCTCCCTGGAATTCGAAGCCGTCCCAGGTGCCCAGGGCCGTGTTCACATACTGCATCGGCAGGAAGCAGGCCTTCCTTCCGGGCTCGCAGATCACGGGCGGGTTGTGGCCGCAGTTGCAGAAGTCCAGCCGGCCGGTAGTGAGGTCTACCATGCCGATGAACATGGTCACGAACATGCCCTGGTCGTTTTCGGCCGACAGGGCGTGGTTGATCTGGTTGGCAATTTCCTCGGGGCTCTGGCCCTGCTGGGCGATGACGCGGAACAGGTTCCTGGTCACGGCCATGAACAGGGAGGCGGGAACACCCTTGCCGGAGACGTCACCCACGCAGAAATACAGGCTGTCCTTCTCCACGAAGAAATCGTACAGGTCTCCTCCCACTTCCTTGGCGGGGGTCATGGAGGCGTACAGGTCTATGTCTTCCCGGTCCGGGAAAGGCGGGAAGATGCGGGGCACCATACTCATCTGGATGTCCCGGGCCACGTACAGCTCCCTTTCGATGGAGGCCTTTTCGGCCGATGTGCTCTTGATCTCATCGATGTAGGTCACCAGGGACTGCTGCATCTCGGAGAAGGACTGGCACAGGCGGCCGATCTCGTCTATGCGGCCGTTGTTGGGCAGCGTCTGTTCGAAGTGGCCGTCGGCGATGGTTTCCGCCTGCTCGGCCAGGGTGCTCAGGGGCCTGATCTCCCGGCGGAAGATGGCGCTGAGGATGATGTGCATGAGGAGCATCCCCAGGATGAAAATGAGGATGACCACGTTCCTGAGGCGGTTGTAGCCGTAGAAGATGTCCCTTTCCGGGCACACGATGGCGGCGCTGAAGCCGGTCTCTCCCAGGGGCTTGTAGAACACGTGGCAGAGCTCTCCGTCCAGGATGAGCTGCCTCATCCCTTCTTCACCGGAGACCATCGCCTTGCCCAGGGCCAGCCTTTCCGGGTTGTCCTGTAGCAGGGTTTCCGTGAAGATGCTCTGGTAGAGGAGTTTGTCCGGGTCCGGATGGACGAAGAAGGTGCCGCCTAGCCCTATCATAAAACTATAGGAATGGGGGTACGGCTTCACGGCAGAGATGGTTTCAGAAAGCCAGCGCAGGGAAAGGTCTGTGGCGATGGTGCCCACATACGTTCCCTTTTCGTCCAGGATGGGCTTGCAGTAGGAGAGGATCATCTTGTCCTGGACGGCTTCCTCTTCGCGGTCTTCGTCCAGGAAGGGCTCTGTCCAGGCGGGATGGCCCAGCAGTTTGGGCAGCTGGTACCAGTCCATGTAGAAGTATTCGTAGGACTCGCTGCCTTCCTGCTTGGTCATCACCTGCCCCATCTCCCGTTTGGTGTAGATGGAGTAGTATCGGCCTCTGTCCCTGTAATAATACGGTTCAAAGGAAACGGAGCAGCCGGCTACCTGCTCGTTGTTCTGCACGATGGCGCGGGAATAGACGTAGGCGGAGTCCGGAGCGTCCAGGTGGCGGGAGACCAGCCAGCCGGTGTTGTCGGTGGCCACTTCCACCTGCTCCAGGATGTTGTTCACGCGGAGGGCCGTGTTGTTCAGCAGCTGGGTGGCGTGGTCCATCGCTTCGTTCTGCACGGTTTGGCGGGACTGTTCAAAGAGGAAGACCAGCGCCACGGAGAATACGACGGAGGCCAGGATGGCCACCACGAAATTGAGTCTTCGGGAGAAGGATGCCCGGAGAAAGTTCAGGGGATTATAGATGGGATCTATGTGTATCATTACCGGGCCAGGATTTGTTCGTAAGTTACTTCTTTCAGAAGAAGCTGGCTTTCCAGCATGAGGTCGCTGGCCTGCTTCACCATATCGGGCCGAAGGCGGAATTCCCGCTGTCCGGAATCCCGGTCCACCTGCAGCCTCAGGATTTCATCCAGCTGCAGCTTCTGCATGACGCGGTTGGTGGCCACGTGGTACATGGTCACGTACTTCATGACTATCTCCAGGGCCTCGTCCGGATGTTCGGCACAGTAGATCCAGCCTCGCTTGCTGGCCTCGGCAAAACGGTGGGCCACTTCCTTGTTCTTTTCGTAGAAGTCCGGCTTCATGTACACGCCGTCTTCCTGCACGTTGTAGTTGTGGTCGCAGAAACGGTAGGTGTTTTCTTCCGTCACTTCCACGCCGCTTTGTTTGAGGAGGTAGTATTCGTTGTAGCTCATCGCCAGGGTGGCGTCAATGGCGCCGGCGAGGAAGAGGTTGATGGTGTTGGCAAAACGGATCCACTGGTAGTTGAGGTCCTCTTTGAGGCTCATCGCCAGGGCAATCTGGTCAAAGCCCACGCTCCAGGTGCCCACCCGGATGCCCTTCTGCTGGGCGGGGTTGAGGTGGTTTCTGGAAACGATCACCAGCCCGTTGTTCATAGAGGTCTGGAGGATGTTCACCAGGGGCATTCCGCTGTCTATGATTTCCATCGCCTGGCACAGCTGGATGGTGGTGAAATGGGATTTGTCCTGACGAAGGCGGCTCATAGCCGATTCCGTGGAGTTGGGGTGGACGATTTCCAGGTCTATGCCGGCGTCCTTGTAAAAGCCCAGCTCCTGGGCCACGTAATACCCGGCAAACTGGGCCTGGGGGGTCCACTGCGGGGTGAAGACATACTTCTGCTGCGCTTCGGCGGCCCCGCCGAGGAGCAGCGCTGCCAGAAAGGCTAAAATAGGAGGGATGTTCTTCATAGGGGCAGGGTTTAATGCATGACGACGGGCTCGATCTTTCCATCCGGGGTAAAGCGGAGACGGTCTATGCAAACCACCCGGTGGTTGCCGTCTTCATCTCCCAGGGGATGCCGGTGATACACGATGAGATAGTCTCCGGTGCGGGGATCCTGAACCACACTGTGGTGCCCGGCGCCCGTCCCGATGGCAGGGTCTGTCTGGAGGATGGTTTCCTCCCGGCGGAAAGGGCCGAAGGGATTGTCGGCCACGCCGTAGGCCACGTGATAGTCTTCCCGGGTCCAGGTGCCTTCGCTCCACATAAAGTAGTACTTGCCGTCTTTATATAACACGAAGGGGCCTTCTACATAGCCCTCGGGGGTTATTTCCTTGTAATAGGTGCCGTCCTCGAAGGGGAGGAGGGACTTGAAGTCCCCTGCAAGGCGCACCACGTTGCAGTGCCTCCAGCCGCCGTAGTACATGTACCAGTTTCCGCTCTGAGGGTCCTGGAACACGAACTGGTCTATGGGCTGCGCGCCGTTCACGATTTCCTGGATGAGCGGCCGTCCCAGGAGGTCCTCAAAGGGGCCTTCCAGGGTGGGGGAGCAGGCTACGCCAATGCCGCCCACTTCTCCCTCGTGCACGTCGTTCCCGCCGAAAAAGAGGTAATACATTCCATCCTTCTTGACGATGGAAGGGGCCCAGAGCGCCTGCCACACCCACTTCACGTGGGCATTGTCTAAAACATTCGGATGTTTTTCCCAGTGAATGAGGTCCCGGGTGGAGAAGGCATCCAGGAAGGTCTGTTCTCCGTAGGGGAGGGAGCTGGTGGGGAACACCCACAGGGTTTCTCCGTCCACAAAGCCCTCAGGGTCTGCGTACCAGCCCTCGAAGACGGGGTTGGTCCAGGCGGAAGGGGCCTGTTTGCAGGAGGAGAGGCCCATCAGGCAGAGGAGGGAGAGGAGGATGATTCGTTTCATTGGTACCTTAGTGTATAATAAGCCCTCGAAGTTACAAAAAATATTCGTATTTTTACCCTTTGAAATGCAATACACACTACAACTATGAAGAAAATCTCCCATCTTATCGGCCTTCTGGCGGCCCTTTTCCTGCTCGTTTCCTGCGGAAGCGCCAGCCATACAGAACCCGGATTCAAACTCTCCAGCGTTCCGGAATACGCCTATATCCAGCCCCTTTCGTATATCTTCCTTTTTGACGTAGACGGCGGCTCCTACAACGAGGAGTACTCGGACTACGTGGCCGGAAGGATCAACGCCCACATCTCGGCGGAAAGATATCCCTTCTCGGAGATGATAGAGGCCGATTATGCCGGCAAGAACGAAGACGCCTTCCAGTGGATGCTCACGCTGGACAGCATCAAGCCGGCCGAAGCCAGCCGCCTTCGCGTTCCCAAGTCCCTGATCAAACTCATCGAAGACAGCGGCCACCGCTACGGGGTTGTCATCTTCTCCCAGGGGTATGTGACCACCAAGGAGGCCTATGGCCAGCAGATTGCCAAAAAAGCGGCCACCCGTCTGCTGGATGCCGCCATTGAATCTTTGACCGGCGTGCGGGGCCTCACCAATCTGGGAGGAGGCTATTACCTCACCAGCCCCTATGCCCACGATATGTACCTCACCGTGATTGATGCCCAGAAGGCCGAGGTGGTCTACTTCAACCGCCAGGTGCCCGCCGACGAAAAGCATCCCACGGACGAAGGAGACGTGAGCAAGCTGCTCAGGAAACTGCTGGCAGATTTCCGGTAGTACACCGGTCAATCCCTATACCAGCATAATGGAATTGATGGTTCTGCCGCAGTGAGTGCCCTCACGGCGGGCAGAGAAGAAGTCCTCCGTGGTATAAGAATCTATCCCGCTCACCTGGATGTTCTCCGGCTTCATGCCGGCCTTCTCCAGCAGCCAGCGGTTGGCTTTCCACAGGTCTATGTGATGGCCGCCGGACATGGGGGATCCGTCTCCCATCCCCTGGAAAGACCAGATTTGGTCCATCGGGAAGTCTGCATTCTTGAAATGCTCGGCCACTTCTTCTCCCACCTGAAAACTGTCCGGGCCGATGGAGGGGCCCAGCACGGCGCGGATGTCCTCCGCGTGGCAACCGTATTTGATGGTCATCATCTCCACGGTCTTTTCCGAGATGTGCAGCACCGTTCCTTTCCATCCGGCGTGCACGGCCGCCACCACCTTTTTGACAGGGTCGTACAGGAGGACCGGTACGCAATCGGCCGTTCTTACGCCGATGGCAACGCCCTTCAGGGTGGTCACATACACGTCGTAGCCCTCCAGTTCTTCCCGGGTCATTCCGGGACGGTCTATGAACGCCACCCGGGCTTCGTGGATCTGGTGTCCCTGGATAACCGGGTAGGGAAGGTCTGAATATCTTCTGGTGGAGAACGCCTCCACACCCTCTCCCAGGTTGTATGTGAGCAGCTCTGTATTCATACCGTAAAGATACCACTTTTTCCGCAAGATTTAGCTACCTTTGGGAAAATTACTGCTATGATCCGTCACATCCTTTCACTCCTTTCACTCCTGGCGCTGCTCTCCTGCGGCGGCAGAAGCCAGAAAACCGCTTTCACGTCGGCCCGCGACGTCCGTCCCGCCAGCTATGCCGGGGATACGCCCCGTTTCCGCGCCCTGCTGTATTACTCGGACCACGTGGAGGAGGCGCACCGGCAGTTCACTCACCAGAGCATCGCTTTCTTCGACAAGCTCACGGTAGGGGACGGCTGGAAACTGGAGGCCGATACCACGCTCCTCGGGAAGGGAGACCTTTCCCAGTACGATGTGATCATTATGCCGGATGTGCATCCGGGAACGGAGCAGGAGCGCACCCTGTTTGAGAGCTATATGGAAAACGGCGGAGGCTGGCTGGGTTTCCACGCCGCCGCCTACAACGACCAGTCCCTCACCTGGCCCTGGTTCAGGACTTTTCTGGGGGGTGTCCGCTTCCTCTGCAATACCTGGCCTCCGCAGCCGGCCCTTCTGGAAGTGGAAACCCGGGACCACCCTGTTACCCGGAACCTTCCGGAAGAGTTCGTGTGCCCCTCCAGTGAGTACTACCAGTGGCAGCCGGACCCTCGGCAGAACCCGGACATCAGAATTCTTGTCTCGCTCTCCCAGAAGAATTTCCCGATGGGTCTCAAGGATGTGGTCTTCGGGGGAGATTTCCCCGTCGTCTGGACCAACACCCGCTACCGGATGCTGTATCTGAATATGGGGCACGGGGACGAGTGCTTCTCGGACGCCACGCAGAACCTTCTCTTTGTGAACGCCCTCCGCTGGGTGGTGAGCGAATCCCCTTCCGGCAAAAAGAGTTATCTTTGAAGAAAATTTTGAGTATGAAACCCATTCAGACAGAAAAGGCCCCTGCGGCCATCGGCCCGTACAGCCAGGCCATTGACAGTGGCGCCGGATTGGTATTCGTTTCCGGCCAGCTTCCCATCGATCCTGCCACCGGCGCGTTCCCGGAAGGGGGCGTGAAGGAGCAGACGCGTCAGAGTCTCACCAACGCTTCGGCCATCCTGGAGGCGGCCGGGTTGTCACTTGCACAGGTGGTGAAGACCACGGTGTTCCTGGCCGATATGGGAGACTTCGCGGCCATGAACGAAGTGTATGCCCAGTTCTTCCAGGCCCCGTTCCCGGCCCGCAGCGCCGTGGCCGTGAAGACCCTTCCGAAGGGCGCCCTGGTAGAAATCGAGTGTATCGCGGCTAAATAACGATAACCAAAAAAGCCGGTAGAAGTACCTCAGAGGCGTTTTTGCGCCAGTGATACAAAGTTTTGCGCAGACGGGACAACCGCCTGCGCTTTTTGTATCACCTTTGTGTCAGAAACCAAAACACAAAATGAGATATGAAGACAAAACTGAATGACAAACGGCTTTATCTGGCACCGGAGATTGTTGTGGTGCAGGTCCGGTTGGAGGGCGTGATAGCCGCCAGCGGAATCGGACTTATGGAAGAGTATGGAGAATGGATTACTAATGAATGGGGAAACGAGTTATGAGAAAGTATTGGATTTTTGTGACGGCCCTTGTCGCGGCCGCGTGTGTCAAGATGGAAATGGAAGCTCCGGTGATGCAGGAGCAGAAAGGGGAAACCTGGACGGTGACGGCGGATGCGTTCCGGGATACGGATACAGACTCCGATCCGGATGCCGAATCTTCGACCAAAGTGCTGGATAATTCGGTAGAGAGCCATATTACTTTCTACTGGGGAGGAAAGGACCAGGTGGAGATGCAGTGCGTCTCCCAGGGAATTACTATGGGAATCCTCACTCCCCGGCACGTCGGGGGAAGCAGCACCCAGCTGCACGGAAATATGTACCTGGCGAACCCGAGAGTGGGAAGTGAGTACACGCTGCACTATCCCAGAGTCCCTGTCCGGCCCGCTTCCGAGCTCTGGCAGGGCCAGAAAGGTACCATTGAGGACATCAGCGAGAATTTTCACTATGCATCGGCCCGGGTGGAAGTGGTGACTTTGAATCAACTCAAAAGCGCCCTGCAGCTTTCGGATGCGCACTTCAAGAACCATCAGAGCATTACCCAGTTCGAACTTAGCTATCCCACGGAGAATACCGAGGGGATTGTGAAGCTCACCATCACCGCTCCGGGACTGGAAGGCCCTGTGACGGTGGTTCCGGCCACGCCCGGGAAGAAGTTCCTGGTGGCCATCCCGGCCAACGCCCTCAGCGAGAACTCGGACACCCGGGTGCCGTATACCTTCCTGGCCCAGACCGAGAGCGGAAAAATCTTTGAAGGAACCCGCCGGGCCAGCCTGAAGGCCGGGAAGTACTACAAGGCCACCGTGAGCGGAATGACCGAGTACGATCCCCTGAGGATCCCGCTTACCATCGAGGCCCTCTACGATGGAGAGGTTACGGTGAAAAATCCCCTTGGAAGGGCCTTGTACTACGGTTTTGCCGGAGTGAACCAGAGCCGGATCAACTCCAATGTCACTTCCAATTCAGAGATCAGGATTAAGGTAAAGGCCGGGGACAGGCTTCTTCTCGGAGGAAAATTCTATAACGGGGTACGGGCCTGGTCTTCGTTCAGTGAGCGGTTTAACATATCCTGCAATGTCCCGTTTTACGCGTACGGCAACGTGATGAGTATGATTGATTTTGAAAACTATCTCTGCCCCGGCCAGACCACCTATATGGATACGATGGAAGAATATGCTTTGGCCGGGATGTTCGAAGAAAACATCCATCTTTACAATCATCCGGAGAAAACCCTCGAGCTGCCGGCGAAAACGGTAAAAGCCGGAGCCTACGCCCTGATGTTCTTTGACTGTGATAACCTGACGCAGGCCCCGGAACTTCCTGCGACCAAGCTTCATGGGGGACCTTATACCACCATGGGGGCTCCCTGGGGACCTTATTATATGACGTTCTCCAATTGCGACAGACTCAAGACGGGCCCGTCCATCCTTCCTGCGATGAGCGTTCCCAAAGCAGCTTATTTTGCGATGTTCCGATTCTGTGAATCCCTGGAGGCTTCTCCGGTCCTTCCGGCTCCTTATCCTGCTCCTTATGCCTATAGAGCTATGTTTTCTTATTGTCCCAGCCTGCGGCAGATCACCTGCTACGCCGTTTCCGGTTGGGGCTCCCAAAACGCGACCGACAGTTGGGTGGAAAACGTTCCCGCCGGGGGAGTCTTCATCAAGGATCCCGGCGCCGGCTGGCCAAGCGGAATACACGGAATTCCAGAGGGTTGGAACTCGGACGCTCCCACGCCCCTTACCGTGGAGGCCATCGAGAACGGTACGCTTGTCATCAGCAATCCCCAGGGCCTTTCCATCAGCTGGGGAGAGAGCATCAGCCAGACCTCGCTGTCCACTTCCCGTTTTACCACCATCTACATCCCCCTGGTGGCGGGTGGCAAGATTTACCTCTGGGGAGATAACGCGGTGTACGGCGGGGCCGATGGTGCCACGTACCTGAATACCACCATCACTTCTTCCGCCGCGCATTATGTGTACGGAGATATCCGAAGCCTCCTTACCAAGGGAGACCATACCCGGATCACCAGTATCTCCTCCTGGGCCTTCTCCGGCCTCTTCCAGGGAAACACGGGCCTTCGGAGCCATCCTTCCCAGGTTCTGACGATGGGCGCGCAGGCCGTTGGAGACTACGCTTTCAACAACATGTTCTTCGGCTGCACCGGTCTGGTCCGGGCACCGGAGCTCCCGGCCACCACCCTGGGCGAGGAATGCTACGGCGGCATGTTCTCGGAATGCACTTCGCTCAAGGAGGCGCCGGCCCTCCCGGCCGAAAACCTCTCCGCCGCCTGCTATTCGGCCATGTTCTCGGTCTGCACCTCTCTGGTGACTGCCCCGGCCCTCCCGGCCACCACCCTGGCCGAAGGCTGCTACGGCAATATGTTTGATGCCTGCACCTCTCTGGTGAATGCTCCGGTCCTGCCGGCCTCCCACCTCCCCGAAGGCTGCTACAACTATATGTTCCGGGACTGCTCTTCCCTGAAGGCCGTCAAGTGCCTGGCCACCAATCCGCTCCTGAGCGACTATTCGGCAGACCCCGTCAAGATGGGCAACGTGGACGACTGGCTGGAGGGAACCTCTTCTACGGGCACCCTTACCCGGAAAGCAGGCGTCAACTGGCCCTCGGGTGCAGTGCCTTCCGGCTGGAATGTGCAGAACCCTTAGCCCCGACGGACCCTGAGTGAGTCCATTTCCCAAAAAAATGAGTACATTTGCGTATGCTCGCATTTGTACTCATTCTTTTTACCCTGATAGCCGCTCCGGCAAACAGCCCCCGTCAGGAGGATTCCATCCGCCGGGCCCGTATGGCCGAACTCTATAACGCCGGAGACCAGGAAGGCGTGTTGCAGGTCTGCCGGGATCTGGTGCAGTACCACCGGCAGCAGGGGAATGAGCGGGAGCTTTTCAATGCATACGCCACCCTGCTGGACCGTCTGCAGGTAATGGGCCGATTCGACGAGGCCATGGCCGTGCTGCAGGAAATGTCTTCCGATGCCACGGAAAGTCCCCTGGGCACCGCCATCACGGAGTTCTGCCTGGGGCAGTTCTACCTGGGAAATCGCCAGCCGGCCGAAGCCCGGCCCCACTACCGCCGTGCCTTCCGGATGCTGCAGGAGCTGGGAGAAGACAGCCGCGCCCTTCGCGCGGGCTTCAACCTGCAGGCCGTGGCCATGAACCTGAACGCCCTCCAGGAAGGCCTGGCCATCAACGACTCTTCGCAGACGCTGTTGGAACAGATAGAGGTGAAAACCGGCAGGAAACAGCTGGCCAACCGCTTCAAACAGAGCCGCTACCGCTTTGTGATTATGCAGCGCCTGGGCCGGATGAAGGAAGCCGCCTCGCTGAAGGACACCCTCCTTCACTACCACGCGCTCCTGGGAGACAGCAGCCAGGACGAGCTGGTTCTGACGGCCGTGGCGCAGTACGAGCAGGCCGTTGGCAACAAGAAAGCCGCCTATGCCTATCTGGATACCCTCATAGCCCGCAACCAGCGTCTGGGGAACTACCTCAAGGTGGCCCAGTTCCGCCAGTCCCTGGCAGATTTCCAGAGGGATAACGGAGACTTGGAGCTGGCCGTGGAAAACTACCGGCTCTATGCCGCGGAGAGCGATTCGGCACAGGTGCACCGCACCAACGACCAGTTGAACGCCCTCACCAAGCAGTTCCAGCTGCGGGAACTCCAGCGGGAGAACCGGGCTGCCCGGCAGCGGAATGCGGCCCTCAGCCTGGTCATCGGCCTGCTGCTGGTCCTTCTGACGGTCACCTTCCTGAACGCCCGAGCCCTCCGCAAAAAGAACAGCATTTTGTACCTGGCCTCGCTGGAGCACATCCAGGCCGAAGAAGAGGCCGAGCAGCACCTGGTGGAGGAAGTCGCTTCCCGGGAGCTTTCGGCCGATGAGAAGCTGTATGCCCAGCTGCTCTCGTTGATGCAGGAGGAGGAACTGTTCAAGGATCCGGACATCACGCGGGACACCCTGGCCTCGCGCCTGGGCACCAACCGCACTTATCTGGCCGATGCCGTCAAGGCCTGCTGCGGCCAGACCATAGGGGATTTTGTGAACCACCACCGCCTGCGCTGGGCGGCCGAGGCCCTGTCCCGCAACACGGAACTCTCCGTCTCGGCCGTGGGCGAGGACGCCGGGTTCAATTCCCGCAGCACCTTCAACCGGCTGTTCCAACAGCAGTACGGAATGTCTCCCGGTGCCTTCCGCACCGCGGCGAGGAGCTAGATTAAGCAAATAAACAATGGTACAAGTATCTTTAAAGCAAGTGATAGATGTTGTCCGTGCCGCCTCCACCCTGATGGACCGCACGGGCGGGTTCGAGGTCCACGACAAGGGTGTACGGGAGAATATCGTCACCTCGTCGGACCTGGCCGTACAGCATTTCCTTATCAAGCAGCTTAGCTTGCGTTACCCGGAGGTGGGGTTCCTCTGCGAGGAGGAAGATCTCAATGACGTCTCCGGGCACGAGGCCGTCTGGGTTATCGACCCCATTGACGGAACGGCCAACTATGCCCGCGGCAACGAGAACTGCTGCATCAGCGTGGCCCTGGTGGAAAAGGGCGAGCCCGTCCTGGCCGTTGTCTTCAGCCCCTGGCGGGGAGAGCTCTATACGGCCGAAAAGGGGAAGGGTGCCTTCTGTAACGAAAAGCCCCTCCACGTTTCCAATCGGCCCTTCGAGCAGGGGCTTCTTTTCACGGCCATGAGCACCTATCACAAGGAATGGTCCCGCTACTGTAGCGATATCATCTATGAGCTTTACCAGGAGTGCAACGATGTTCGCAGAACCGGCAGCGCCGCCGTGGAACTGTGCCTTATGGCCGCAGGGTACGCGGATCTTTACTTCGAGATCCGGCTCATGCCCTGGGACTATGCCGCCGCCAGCCTCATCCTTACCGAAGCCGGCGGTGCCGTGTGCGATTTCGAGGGGAAAGCTCCTTCCCCTTTCAAGCCCTCTATGTTTGTTGCGGCCAATACCCGGGACAACTGCCAGCGTGTGCTGGGCACTATCCGGAAGCACCTGGACGAGTTGCCGTATTAGCCTGGAAATATAGTATTCCTGTCTGAAAATTTACGTAGGTGTCCTTCCACCGTTCCGTGTGCGTGGACTACGATGCGGTTACGGTCATCACATAGACGGCATCATAGATTTCATAAACCACCGCGCCAATGAACCGCTGTAATTCCACTCCGCCCTATCCCACTGCCTCGACACCCAACCGTGTCGGGGCTTTTTGTATTTTGGAGTCAGTATTTCTGACAACAGTCCGTCAATTTACTTTGGCAATTTCTTTTTGTCGCACTTTCTTATACGGCTTTACATAGAATTCATTAAATTTGCATATACCTGATTTATATAACCCGACAATGATGCCTAACAGATGCTTATACATCTCAACGCTCAAGGCGTTTTTGGCAGAGAATCCTCTGGCTATTCTTGGCGCTCTCCACAACAACTACCATGGCGAAACGCTGACCACAACCGATGAGGCTTGGAAGGGTGAGATTGATATTTTGCAGGAAGTTCTTCTGCCTTGGAAAGAGGATACCGCGCAGATTATTTTTGAATATGAGATTCCGCGGCTGGGAAAGCGGATAGACGTAGTACTGTTACTACGCGGCATCGTATTCTGTCTGGAGTTCAAGGTGGGGCAAAAGGATGCTTTACAGGCCGATGTGGAACAGGTAATGGATTATGCGCTTGATCTGAAGAATTTCCACCGCTTCAGTCATGATAAAGTGATTGTCCCGGTTTTGATTCCAACCAGACGCAACTCATCGACCACAGAATTCAAACCCTCTGTTTATGAGGACCAAGTTTATAACCGGTGCTGAGCATCTTAAAGGTTTGATTGCGGCCATCCTTAATCATGCCGGAGCAAGGGATGCTACAATTATCGACAATTGGGTTATCAGTCCTTACACTCCTACTCCTACAATCATTGAAGCAGCACGTGCTCTTTATCAAAACCATTCCGTCGAGGACATTACACGCCACGAAGCCGACAAGGTGTCTACGGACCGTACTATCAACTACATTCTTCAGGTCATCGAGCGGAGCAAAACAGAGAAAAAGAAAAGCATCTGTTTCGTAACCGGAGTCCCTGGTGCCGGCAAAACGCTGGTCGGGCTGGATGTAGCCGTAAAACAGACCTACAGGAATGGGGAACTGGACAAGGAAAACGGAGCAGTTTATCTGTCTGGGAACGGCCCCCTTGTTGCGGTCTTGACAGAAGCGCTGGCTCGTGATATCCAGATTATTCATCGGTATCGCGATAATATGCTGGCCAAGATTAAGAATCCGGTCGAGAATGGAATCGTAGAAATTGACCCGGAAAAGGCAATTCATCTGGAACACACGGGTTATGGAGAAGTGGAGCACGTTGCCATTTTCGATGAAGCGCAGCGCAGTTGGACGCATAAACGGATCGCCGAGTACCTGAAACGCGGCGGCACGTATGGCAATAAGCTGAAAGTGCCCAATTTCCCTATGTCTGAGGCCGAATTCCTCATCTGGTCGCTGGACCAGCGTGAGGACTGGGCTGTCATTGTCTGCCTGGTAGGGGGTGGTCAGGAAATCAATACCGGCGAGGCCGGCATCACGGAATGGATAAAGGCTCTCAACTCCATGTTCCAGCATTGGGAAGTATATATCTCTGACAAACTTACAGACCCCGAGTATGCCGAAGGCCGTGTGAATGAACTGCTCCAGGGCAATAAAAAAGTGACCTTCGCCGAAGATTTGCATCTTGCCGTTAGTCTGCGTTCTTTCCGTGCAGAAACCCTCTCTGCATTTGTTCAGTCCATGTTATCTTTTCGTTCTGATGCCGCCAATCTCTATAAAGACGTCTCTGGCCGAGGCTACCCGTTTGTGTTGACCCGGGATATGGATTCGGCGAGGGAATGGTTAAGAAAGCAGGCGCGCGGTACGCAACAAACAGGTGTCCTTGTTACCAAAGTGGCGGCCCGTTTCAAGCCTCTGGCTGTACACATTCTGGCTCAGGACGATGATAACGCAGTACATTGGTTCCTTGAAGATAAGACCGATATCCGTTCCTCCAATTATCTGGAAGACGCAGCCACTGAGATTCAGGTGCAAGGACTGGAACTGGATTATGCCTGCGTGCTTTGGGATGCCGATATGCGTTACGAAGATGGTTCGTGGGGCTTCTACAAGTTTAACGGAAAAAACAAGTGGAATCCTGAGAACAACGCAGAGAATCAAAAGTACATGCTCAACGCCTATCGCGTTCTCCTGACCCGTGCCCGCCAGGGAATCGTTATTTGTGTCCCTAAGGGAAACAACCACTTGACTCCCGAAGGATTTCCAGAGGATCCGACGCGCCTGCCAGAGTACTACGATGGTACGTTTGAGTATTTGAAGGGACTGGGCATCAAAGAATTAGAATCATAACCGGTATGACTGATATTGAACAAATCATTGACGAACTCCGTCGCTTTAACGAGGAAAGGGACTGGGACCAGTTTCACAACGGGAAAGACCTTGCCATCGGCCTTTCTGTTGAGGCGTCGGAATTATTGGAAGCTTTTCTTTGGAAGTCTCCGGAGGATGTCAATCCCGACAAGATCCGGGAAGAATTGGCCGATGTGTTGAATTACGCCTTTCAGATGGCCGATAAATATAATCTTGATATCAAGGAGATTATGCTGGAGAAAATCCGCAAGAATGCCGCAAAGTATCCTGTTGAAAAGGCAAAGGGGAGTGCGAAGAAGTATAATGAGCTATGATTGTATATAATGCTAATAAGGCGCAGTTCGTCCATGATGTGAGGATGAATGTAATCGCCAGCAAAATACTGGACCTAATCAAGCAAAGAGGATTGAGCGCCGGGCAGGACCGGGAATTTGCAGCATGGCAGAACTCCATGCAGTTCATGAGGAATATTGTTGATGATCCGGAAATAGACGACGAGGTCCAAATTGCCATCGAATATAACATCCCCCAGACGTCTAAGCGAGTGGATTTCATCATCATCGGGGCAAATGAAAAGGGGAATGACAACATAGTCATAGTGGAGCTCAAGCAATGGACCAAAGCCGAAGTGGTTGATGACGATATGCATTTCAGCGTCCGCACCTATGTGGCCAATGATAACAGGATAGTCTGTCACCCATCCTATCAGGCATACTCCTATTCCCGTTTCATCGGTAACTATTCCCAGATAGTCAACGAAAACCATATCAATCTTGTCCCATGCGCCTACCTGCATAATTTCCTTCCCGCCTACAAGCAGGCATTATCGGCGGAAATATATAAGGAATGGTACACCTCCGCGCCATTTTTCATCATGGACGAGGTGCAGCCATTCAACGATTTCGTCAAAAAACATGTCACCCGCAAGTCATCCAAAGGAGACCTTCTCTACCTGATCGATCACGGCCGGATAAAGCCCACCAAATCTCTCCAGGACGCGCTCGCGACCATGGTGCGAGGCACGCCGGTGTTTGACCTTCTGGACGAGCAGGCTGTCTGCTTTGACATGTGTGTAAGGACTATGCTTCAGTGCCTGAAGGACAACAAGAAACGCACAATTCTTATTCAAGGCGGCCCCGGTACGGGTAAGTCTGTATTGGCAGTTAACCTGCTGATGCATTACATCCTGTGCAACTGCAACGCAGCGTACGTCACGAAAAACAGCGCCCCCAGGCAGGCGTTCCTCTCCATCCTGTCCGGCAATAAAGCGGAGAATATTGCCGACATTGGCCAGTTGTTCCGTTCACCGTTCGGTCTTTCGAAGGTGCCGGCAAATTCATACGACTGCCTTATCGTAGACGAGGCACACCGGCTGGTGAAGAAAATGTATGGTGACTGGGGAGGGGAGAATCAGGTAAAGGAATGCATCAATGCGTCCCTGCTGACGATATTCATGCTGGATGAGGATCAGGCCGTAACCACGAAAGACATCGGTAGCGTTCAGGAAATAAGCTGGTGGTGCAAGGAACTGGGATCGAGCATGATAATGCGCGAAGAGACGAAATTGGTGTCGCAGTTCCGTTGCAACGGCAGCGACGCGTATATCCAATTTGTCGACAATCTCTTGCAGCGTGGAGAAACTCTGGCAGTGCCTCTGGGAGAGCTTAACTACGATTTCCGTGTATTTGACGATCCATCGCAGATGCGGGAGGCGCTTCGGGAAAAGAACGGCGGAAACAAAGCCCGCATGGTGGCCGGTTACTGCTACGACTGGAATGTCAAGAATCACAGGGGAGACATCGACATTGAACTTCCCGGCGGCTTCACGGCGAAGTGGAACCTGGAGAACGACAGAATCTGGGCGATCAACCCTCGCTCATTTGAGGAGGTAGGATGTATCCATACAGCGCAAGGGTTGGAGTTCGACTATGTAGGCGTTTTAATTGGAAAAGACCTTACGTATGATCAAGCAAGCGGTCAGATACGCACAAACAAGGAGGCGATCTCCAGGGATGATAAATCTTCCGGCATTCGCGGCGCAAGTGACGACATAGCCCGCCGACTTATTCTCAATACCTACAAAACCCTGCTCACACGTGGTCAGAAGGGGTGTTTCGTGTATTGCGAGGATGAGGCGCTGAGGGAGTATTTCAAGAAGATGGCAACAAAAAGTTTGTAAATCACAGTTATATTTATAACTTTGCAAAAAGAAGGGGGGATGGGCCCTCGGGGCTTGTCCCCTTTGAACCTTCAAATAAGACCGCCGCAAGGCGGTTTTTTTATTTAGGGAAGCTAAACTCATATATGTGCTCACCAACTATACATATTACTCGCTCTATGCAGTTATTATATTTCTGGGAAGCCCGATCATTTAAGTACTTAACCCATCCGTCTTCAATTCTTTCATATGAGTATAGCTCTTTGTCGTGAAAATACAGTATTACACAAGAAGCCCCTTGTTTGGTTGCAATATGGAGTTTGTCTTTTATTGCCCATTTCCCATGTCCTTCAATTGCTTTAATGTCCATAATGGTCCCATCAATAAATCCATCAGGACTCATAATGCCATCCGGAGCTATTTCGGATTCGAGGATGACAGAGTGTCCTTTGTCTCGAAGAGTATTGACAGATATCCTTTCATAGTCTCCTTTTTTTATTCCAAAGACGCCGATTTGAGAGTCAAATTGATGATCACGATGTATAGCACTCATACCGCCTGAAACATCATCAAAAATGACGTCCACATAATTGGGGTCATTTAACAACCTTAGATATTCTTGATAATTGTCTTCCCGGCGTAGAGCGCTAATAATCATAGGTTTCCATCCTTTGCGGAAGGAAAGGCCGTAGAATCTTGATACTGTGGCGGTCCACTTTAAACCACTCACAGAAATTGTCGATAGCATCTCTCAGTGTCCATCCCGATGCATGAAAGTGGATACCACCTTCGTCATCCTTGCGAAAGACCAAATAGGCGGTATGAGTTTCATTGGTAACAGGGTCTGTCGCTGGAACTGTCTGAACCCTCAGCCTTATACAATCCATATCAACATGTATTACAGTTCCATTTGATCGTGGATGGAGAACCAGATATACAAAGGTATGTATTAGAGGTGATTTTTGCAAGAGCGAATGTATCTTAATCCTCATAATTCGAATCTCTAGTTCAAGGCCCGCCCTCGGCGTTTCTCCTGTTATTCATTTATTTAGATAATATTCTCATATTTTGTTTGTTGGATCGCCAAATAGTATTAACTTTGCATTAGCGATTCTACATATAGAACTCTCACTTCACTTCCATCAAAAATCCATACGCAAGATACTGGTACTCCATTATTTATCTGACCGCGTATTTGTTGAGACATATATCCATCCGTGAGACAAAGTGACTCCATGTCAATTGTCTCGACAGTGTCGCGACTATCTCTGCTTCGGAAAATGCCCGCGCGACCTTAACCATACGAAAGATCCCAGCCCTGGTATAGCCTTTACCAAACTGTTCCGTCAATAGTCTCGACACTGTTGAGACTATCTTGGAGCCATACTTTTCCTCACCGATGGCATCAAGCTCTCCAGCGATATATTTGCCTATTTTCCAATAGGTCATGGAGACTTCGCTATTGAGGTAAACAGCGATGGTAAGTTCTCATCTGGGGACTAACTTCCCTTTCGTTCAATCTTCCAAGATTGTTTTTTTAAAGAATTTCAATCTTCCAAGATTGTTTTGTATATTTGCATTGATTTAAAGCACAAAGATATGGAACTGAATCCGGACGTACTTTACAGAAACTCGCACAGACTGGTGTCGCAAGTCAGCCTTGACTTCAAACGGGAGATATATGACCACATCAACTGGAGCCCCAGGATAATCGGCATCAAAGGCCCGAAAGGTGTGGGAAAATCCACGCTCCTCAAGCAGCATATCAAGGAGTCGTTCACTGATGACAGCAAGATTCTTTATGCTTCACTAGACCATATTTGGTTCAACGGGAACAGCCTGGACGACCTGGTTGAGTATCATTATATCCACGGCGGTACCCACCTCTTCCTGGATGAAGTGCATAAATACAAAAACTGGGAGTGGGGTATCAAGAATATCTATGACAACTATCCTACGATGAATGTCGTTTTCACTGGAAGCTCTATGCTCCAGATTGGCGAGGGCAACGTGGATCTCTCCAGAAGAACGTCCATGAACACGGTCCACGGAATGTCTTTCCGCGAATACCTTGCCTTTGAAGGCATCATGTCCTGGGAAAAAGTCAGTTTGGAGGATATCCTAACCCGTCATGTGGAAATAGCTACGGAAATCACTGGCAAAATCCATGTCCTAAACTATTTCAATGATTACCTCAAGCACGGCTATTACCCCTTCTATATGGAAGATCCGGAAGGATTCAACGACCGCCTGGCCGAGGTCTGCCGTCAGGTGATTGAGCAGGATATCCCGGCTGTTACCGAAGTGGAGTATGCTACTATACAAAAACTTAAGAAGTTGCTCTATATCATAGCAGCCCAGGTTCCTTTTATCCCCAATATGGAAGAGATTTATAATCAGTTGGAGACCAATCGGGAGCAAGGGCTTAAACTGATGGACCTTCTCGAGCGGGCTGCCCTTATTGGTCAACTCAAAACCAAACCCAAATCCGTGAAGAAACTGTCCTCACCTGACAAACTCTTCCTGGATAATTCCAATCTCATGTATGCCTTATCTGACAACCCGGAGATTGGAACCATCCGGGAGTCCTTCTTCTACAATCAGCTGAGCAGAGTCTGCAACGTATATTATCCATCCAAAGGCGATTTTCTGGTGGACGAAAAGTACCTGTTTGAAGTAGGACGTCCCGGAAAGAGCTTTGAACAAATAAAGGATATAGATAATAGTTTTTTAGCCATTGACGGCGTAGAATTCGGCCGTGGAAATAAGATTCCCCTTTGGCTGTTTGGATTTTTGTATTAACCGCCTCTCACGTGCGCCAGTGGCAGAAAAATCAGTAACTTCCCACGGCTTGATATTAACTTTATCCCGGTAGAATTCCCTGTTTTTCTTTATGATACGAAGATGATATCGTACACCGTCAGGGGTAATCTTGCACAGATCGGCCCGAAGAATTTCAACCTTCTTAGGGGGAGTACACCTATTTCAGAAGTGCCGCAAGGCCAAAAGCAATCATAAAACCAACAGCAATGATGCCGAGCACAAGCGCCATACCTTTTGTGCCTGTTTTAAAATTCTCAACGGCTTTCCTGTCCAGCTCGGGGTCTTCTACCGGATGTCTTTTATAATGAATGATCAGATAGACTGAATAGGCGATAATGAATGCAAGGTAAACAGCTCCCAATATCCATAGGAAGGTGTCGCCAGAGTGTGCGCCTGAAACTATCCAATAGACGGCCAGCAGCGTATAGAGCGCCATTGAGACCATCTGTATTTGAAATTGCTTCTTTGTGAGTCCTTTTTGTTCCATATCTTCCGCGAAGTTACGAAAAAAAATAGCATCAGCCTAAATCGACCTCACCAGCTCCTCCAGACTGCCGACGACCCCGTCAAACAGCTTGTACATCAGCTCCGGCTCCTGCTTCTCCGGCATATAGACGATGGTCTTGAGGCCTCGGCCCGCAAACCATCCGGCTTCGGTATGGGCACTTCGGCCGCAGGGAAGGACCAGGACGCAGGTATCGGCCCAAAGCATGGCGTCCAGATCGGCCTTGAAACCTTTCTCCGCAACGGGATGGGTGAGGTTGCGGATGTATTCCTCCGGCTGCCATTCCTGCCAGTTCTTGTCTACATCGGCCCAATGGAAACCTCCGGGATTGTCCTTGGGATTCCGGAAATCATAGACCTCATGGCCAGCCTTCCTGAGGGCAGCCACCACTTCTGGTTGGTATGGGTTCCTCCAGCTGGAGGCGACGTATATTCTGGCCATGGTTAAGGGTGTTGTGTGTGGCAAAGATACTACTAATCTGACAACTCTGCGCCATTTCTTCATCAAGAGGTGGCGGTTTTGCATTAGAACTTATTTCATTATCAGTCAATACTATACGTATGACTATCAAATAGAAGCTGTTGTGTTACTTATTTGATAATCAGTATTTTAGCGCACGGAATTTTTCTGCCCTGAAAATGATGATTATTTCCTAAGGAATGAATAACTTTTCGGCGAAAACAACAACTAAAATAACAGTAATTTTATGCTTACTAAGGAAGACTCTGTCATCCGTAGAGAGGCAGTGGATCTGACGCTCACGGATGTTATCTGTCAGGCTCTGGCCGACAATCTCGTACGCATACCGTTCTCCAACGAAGGCGGTTATATTGCCACGGAAATAGGAGAACAGGAAGACCCTGAGTTCCTGACAATCAGAATATGCGGATTCATGTATGGCTCGGGACAGATGCTCCAGCAAGTCACGGTCATTTATTTCGATACCGTAGAGCTGGCCAGGCGTTTCATAAGCTCGCCGGAAGGCGCCCTTTTCGATGATTCATTCAGCACCGGCCAGGACTGCTTCGACTACACCACCTATGCCGGCAACCCCCATCTGCCTTTCCTGATCACCACCATCCTGAAGAACCACTTCGGCTACAAGGACAATTCCCACCTGGTGGCCCACACCTACTGCCATGTGGACTACTTCCGGAAGGATTCTGGCAAAACCGGTCCTGTGAAGAGTTGATTTCGGGGAAGATATATTTGCTCAACTCAAAAACAGACGCTATCTTTGCAATTAACCGCGGAAAAATGTGGAATATTTACACTTTTCTGCACTTAATGATGTGTTATGGAGATTAAAAGAGATATTCTGGAAACCTTCCTCCGTTGGAAGTCAAGGCCGAGGGCAATACCAATGGTCGCAGCCTCTCCGTATATTCGCAGAAGTTCTGCCCGGCTAAGCGAATCCGTATCTCGATGAACAATCTCCAGGAAAACGGTGGGCTGTACAGCATACCAAATCCGCTCTCAGATTGGGCGCTGAAACTGTTAGAGGGATGCGCTGTATCTTCCCAATAGCATCAACCTAAATCGATCTCTCCAACTCCTCCAGGCCGCCCACAACCCGGCATATAGATGATGGCCTTGGTGTGGACACTTCTTCCGCAGCGAAGGATCTTGGCAAAACCGGTCCTGTGAAGAGTTGATTTCGGGTGTCTCGTACACGAAAAGGTGGGTTTTGGTGTACGAGAGGGTGATTTTGGGTGACTCGTACACGAAAAGGGGTGATTTGCTGTACGAGGGGGAGATACCGGGGTACGGGGACTGTGGAGAAAAAGCTATTGTTCGTTGTGACAAAGATAGTTAAATTCTGGTTATCTTTGTATGCCGTTTTGAATCGGCCGTTCATTATGAAAACCATAGAAGTCGTAGCAGCCATCATCCGCCGGGGTTCCCAGATCTTCGCCACGCAGCGGGGCTACGGGGATTTCAAGGACTGGTGGGAGTTCCCCGGCGGGAAGATGGAACCGGGCGAAACGCCGCAGGAGGCACTCTCACGGGAGATTCTCGAGGAATTATCGGCCCGCATCCATGTGGGAAAACTTCTCCATACCGTCGAATGGGACTACCCTCAGTTCCATCTCACGATGCACTGCTATATGTGCACCCTCGCGGGCGAGGCCCTGCACCTGAACGAGCACGAGGCCGCGCGGTGGCTGTCGGCCCGGGACCTCCACTCGGTGAACTGGCTTCCGGCAGATGAGATGCTGCTTCCTCTGATTGAGAAGGAACTGTCGGCTAAGGAAGACTAATCTATTTCTCGTGGTTCGTACACGAAAAGGGGTGATTTGGTGTACGAGAAGGAGGAGGGGATGGAGAATATCGGCAAAAGCGTTATCTTTGAAGAAAAAACTGATTATGAAACCCGTTCAGACAGATAAGGTCCCGTTTCAGGGGCGCAGGGCCGTCGCCGTCATTGGTGCGGGCAATATGGGCGGCGCGGTGGCCATCGGCCTTCACCGCTTTGCCCCGGAATATTCCCTCACCGTTACTACCGCGCATGCTTCCACCCTGGAAAAGTACGCTTCGCTGGGCATTGCCACCTCGCTGGATAATGCTGCTTCGGCCGATTCTGCCGACGTGGTTATCCTGGGCGTGAAGCCTTGGCTGGTGCAGGGGGTTATCGGCCAGATGGCACCCTTCCTTTCCGGGAAAGTACTCCTTTCGCTGGCGGCCGGTATTCCGTCGGCCCAGATGGCCGAGTGGCTCTCGGGGACGGGTGTTGTGGCTGCCTACATGGTGATTCCCAACCTGGCGGCGGAGATTGGGGAGAGTATGACCTTTGCATCGGCCATCCTGGGAGAGGCGGATGCCCTTGTCCTTGAGCTTTTTAACCGGCTGGGGAAGACGCTTCTGGTGGACGAGCGGCGGCTTCAGGCGGGTATGATGGTGGCTTCCTGCGGCACGGCTTTCGCGCTGCGCTATGCCCGCGCGGCAATGGAAGGCGGTATCCAGCTGGGCTTGTATCCGGCCGAGGCGCAGGAGGCCGTGTACCAGACTATGAAGGGAGCGGTGGATCTGGCCGCCGCCCGGGGTTCCCATCCCGAGGCGGAGATAGACCGGGTGACCACCCCGGGCGGCATTACCATCCGTGGTCTGAACGCGATGGAAGCGGCCGGGTTTACAGCGGCCGTGATTGCCGGGGTGAAAGGGTAATTTCCGGTGCTACTTCTTGTATCCGTCCTTGGTGATGATGGGTTTTCCGTCGGAATCCAGGAGCGGGGTGAGTCCACCGCCGTACCCGCGGTGGAAGAACAGGTAGTTCACGCCTGTTTCCTTGTCGACTACAACCAGTGCCTCCGCGAACAGTCGGGAGGTCTTGTCCTTGATTTCAAATCTGTCTTTTGCCATAGCTAATCTATTTCTATGCAAAGATAACGGAAACTCGACACAGTTGAAAGGGGTTTTGCGTCGCAGGTCCGAGGGTTTTGTGTCGCTGGTCCGCGAAATGTGGGGAGACCGGGGACGGTTTTTTGCGTGAGAGGCAGATTTGCGTCGCAGGTCACCGGCAATTCTGCGGACCGGGGACGGTACGCCAGGTGACCGGGGACGGAACGGCATATGACCGGGGACGGAACTCTTTTCTGAATACCTTATTTTTTATAACTTTGTCTCAAACGGGGATGAAGACCCTGTTGTCAGTAAACATCAGACTACCATGAAAAATAAACTCATCGGGTTCATCGGCATCCTTGTGATTATCGGCCTGGCCATCTTCTTCATCTGGAGAGGGAAGAGAGCTGGCCTTAGCGGGGAAGGGCCGTGGTACCACAGGGCGGATACCGCCTCCGTTGCCCTGGTGGAGAACTTTTGGAATAAGGAGCTTTACTACTGCAATTACGACAGCGCCGGGGATACTACCTTCCATTACTGGCCCCAGGCACACGCGCTGGATGTGTTCACGGACTGGTACCTCAGGAGTAAGGACTCCCGTGTGCTGGAGCTCTATGACCAGTGGTACGAGGGCGTTCCCGCCGCCAACGAAGGCGGGTTCTGGAACCCGTACTATGACGATATGGAGTGGAACGGGATCGCCGCCCTGCGTGCGTACAAGGCCACGGGGCAGGAGCGTTTCCTGGAAGCGGCCCAGCGGCTGTGGAACTTCATCCTTCCCGGGTGGAACGAGCAGGCCGAAGGCGGCATCACGTGGAAGAAGGGGCTCGAATGGAGCAAGAATGCCTGCTCCAACGGTCCGGGGGCCATTCTCGCGGCCAGACTGTATCAGGAGCTGAAGCGGCCGGAGGATCTGGACTGGGCCCGGCGCATCTATGCCTGGGAGAAGGAGGTCCTTTTCGATAACGGAGCCATCTACGACAATATCAATGCCCAGACCGGAAAGGTCGCCAAGTTCTGCCTCACCTACAATCAGGGCACCTTCATCGGCGCGGCCGTGGAGCTGTACAGGATAACGGGGGAGCGCTCTTACATCGGCGATGCCATCCTGGCGGCCGATTACACGCTGGAGCACCTCACGGTGGAAGGCGATATCCTTCAGCCGGAAGGGACCGGGGACGGTGGAATCTTCAAGGGCATCTTCGTGCGTTACTTCACGCAGCTCATCCTCCAGGGGGACCTTGATGCCGATACCCGCGGGCGCTACATCGCCTTCCTTGCCCATAACGCCGAGACGCTGTGGGCCGCCGGCATTACGACGGACGGGCGCATCGGCCCGGACTGGCGCTCCCGCCCCGGCACCCCGTCGGCCATGACGCCCCAGCTGAGCGGCTGCATGCTCGTCGAAGCGATGGCTCTGCTGGAACGGGAGGGGCTCCTGCCCTGACTTCCTTGAAAACGGGGCTTTAGACGGCGGAGTTGACACACACAGCGGAAGCACATACCGGGTATGTGCAGCACCCCGGTGCAAAGCTTACCAAAAAAGACGCGTTCAAGCGGGGCTTGACGCGTCTTTTTTGCTAATCTTTGCGGTGAGTGAGGGATTCGAACCCCCGTTGCGCTCGCACGCAAACCTGTTTTCGAGGCAGGCTCCTTCAACCACTCGGACAACTCACCGGTTGGGGTTGCAAAGTTACGAAATTAATTGGACTTTGCAACCGTAATTCTATGCCAGTGGTACAACACCGATGCCCGGGCGGTCCGGCAGGGAGAGCTTGCCGCCTACAACCTTCACGCCGTCGAAGCGGTCGTTGGCAATGAGCAGGTTGCCGTCCAGGTCTGCGAAGTCTACGTAGGGAGAGAACTGGGCGGCGGCGGATACGGCGCAGGAGGTTTCCGTCATGCAGCCCACCATTACCTTCATGCCCAGGGCGCGGGCCATGGTGGCCATTCGCCAGCCCTCGCGCATGCCGGTGCACTTCATCAGCTTGATGTTGATGCCGTTGTAGGCGCCCACGAGGGACGGGATGTCCTTCATTCTCTGGATGCTCTCATCGGCAAAGATGGGGAGGGGACTGCGCTCGGTGAGCCAGGCGATGTCGTCTATTCGCTCCTTGGCCATGGGCTGCTCCACCATCACAATGCCGTGTTCCTTGAGCCAGAAAATCTCGTCCAGGGCCTTGGAACGGTCTTTCCAGCCCTGGTTGGCGTCCACGGCCAGGGGCACGTCCGTGACGGTCCTTATGGTTT
The DNA here is from genome assembly GCA_900321655.1 of uncultured Bacteroidales bacterium. Taxonomy (GTDB): domain Bacteria; phylum Bacteroidota; class Bacteroidia; order Bacteroidales; family UBA932; genus Cryptobacteroides. The sequence goes on along the minus strand of ONWU01000014.1, from coordinate 32,601 downwards.
CAATCATCTGGACGTCCGTGTCCAGACCCACTTTTACCTTGAGGATATTGAATTTGCCCACGGCTTCCAGGGTTTTCTCCTTCACTACTTCGGGGGTATCTATGCCGATGGTGAAGGTGGTGGAAGGGGCTTTTGCGGGATCCAGGCCCCAGAGCTTGTACCAGGGCTGGCCCAGCAGTTTGCCTACCAGATCGTGCAGGGCGATGTCTATGGCGCATTTGGCTGCGCCGTCTCCTTCCGACAGGCTGTCTACATAGCCCAGGATGTCCTCCATCTTGAAAGGATCCGTGAACTGGGAGAGGTCTACCTTGTTGAGGAAAGCGGTTACGGTTTCCACGCTCTGGCCCAGGTACGGGGGCATGGAGGCCTCTCCGTAGCCGGTGACGCCTTCCCATTCCAGCTCTACCTGCACGTCCGGGGTGGTGGTGCGGCTGTAGGAGGCCACGGTAAAGACGTGGGCCAGTTTGAGCTCGTAGGGGAAGAATTTGAGGTGGAGCTTTCCGTCTCCCTTGACAATGTTGAATGGCTGGGGACTGCCGGTTTTGCAGCCTGCCACAGCAACGCCTGCCGCCGCCAGCGCGGTGGTTTTCAGGAAATCGCGTCTATTCTGCATAATATGGATTGGTTAATGTAGTGTTAAGTCCTTCTTGCTGGTTGATGTAGGGGAGGATGCGGTCTCCGAAGAGGTATCGGCCCGTATTGTACGCGTCGTAGAGGGGATCTTCGGGGTCAAAGCTGCCTATCTGCACCAGGCCCATCGAATGGAGGAAGCGGTTCTGGCCGATATAGAAGCCCACGTGCGAGGGGCGGGGCGTGCCGTCCTCGCGGTATCGGCCGAAGAAGACGAGGTCTCCGGGGACGAGGTCTTTCCGGTCGTTGATGCGCTCTCCGGTGAGGTAGATCTGGCTGCAGTCACGCGGGGCGATGATATCGTGCATAAAGAGGGCGGTGCGTACGAAGCCGCTGCAGTCCATGCCCTTGGGGGACATGCCGGCCCAGAGGTAAGGGAAGCCCAGCATGCTCTTGGCAGTGGCCAGGATGGCATCGGCACTTTGGTCCAGGGTTTTTCTCCAGTCGGCCTCTGTTTTTCCAATCTCCTTGCTAACAAATCCGGTGCGGCCGTCCGGGAAGCCCACTTTCAGCCAGCATCCCTTCCGGCCCAGGAACTTCAGGCGGTCTCCCGCCACTACGTCCGAAATCACCTGGCTTTTCCGGCTGGCCTCCTGGTACACCAGCCCGGTGAGGGCGGTGATGATCACCTTCGGGGCCGCGTTCCAGGCGCTATACTCCTCTTTGCTCATCCTCTTGATGCCGGCGTAGTGTACCCAGCCGATGTACGTGTCCGGGGTTTGCACCTGCGGCCAGGGATTGCCGTTCTCACTGATCTGGAGCACGTGCACCGGTGTCCCCAGCAGGGCCTGGGACACCATTTCGGCGTCAAAATCCGCCGTGCGGCGCAGGTTGCAGACGGAAATATTGACCACACCATACTCTTGACAGAAGGCGCTGAGGCAGCCAATAAGAGCTACAAAGGAAGTGATAAGTCGTTTCATACCCGAAATATAGTGAAAATCTGATGAAATAGAGTCCTTGTCACCCATTTATAGGCCAAAATGGCACGTGGTGTCGTAATCGTTCCAGTTGCGAAGGTCCAGGGTGATGGCTTTCTGGTCGTAGACGTTGCTGTACTGCGTGTCCTCCACCGTTCCGTTTTCCCAGACCAGGTCTTTCCAGTGCACCAGCGCCAGGCATTCCTGCGCCTCTTCCAGGGTGAGGATGCCGTTATGGGCCGACAGGTATGCCCCGCAGGTCTCATAGCGCCACCAGCTCTTGCTGTGGGGGTTCCCGAGGGCGGGGTCAGGTTCTGTGGAATAGTATTTCTCGTGCAGGAGATGATTGGTTACGTGCATCCAGTTCTGTCCTTCCGGTTTCCGGGTCACCAGCGTCTTCCAGCCGTCGTTGGGGTCAAACTCCACCACGGCGCTGTTCCCCAGGGCATCGGCAATCATATAGTGATACCCGCTGCCGACGGTGGCGTCGTGCCGCACATCCACGGTCTCCAGGAGCGCCAGGGCCTCCTCCACGGTTGCGCAGCGGTCCAGCCACAGGCGCATGATGAGGGTGGTACCTACGTCGGGTTTCTCGGTTTCCTGCCGGGAAGCCTGCTTGGGGAGGGCCATGATGGAGGTGCAGAGGCCTTTCTCGTTCATCCCGTCCACAGGGGCATAGATGGCGGCCAGGCAGCTGAGCTTTTTCAGGAACGACGTGGGCAGTTTCTCCAGGGAATAGCCGAAGTGGGACATGTCACTGCATGCAATGGAAGCATATCCATTCTTCGGATGGGAAACGGTAACCAAGGTGGGGTTCTTGAAATAGTCGTAGTTGCGGCCGAAGAAGTAGCCTTCCCCATCGGCCTTCCTGGCCTGGAAAGAGGTGCAGTTGATGGTTCCCAGATTGCCTTCCTCGTCGGCCACCTGGGCGCTCTTCATCTTGATGGGAAGCCCCTTGCCGATGCGCCCCACCACGTAGTCCAGCAGCTCGGCATTCTCGTCAATCTCCATCCGGATAATCTCGTCCAGGTCGTAGGCGAGTTTGTATTCCATCCGGTAGAGGTAAGGGTTGCCATTCACGGAAGTGACGGAGCGGAGGCTGGTAATTTCACCGCCCCAGATGAAGCGGACGGCAAGAAGGAGGACGGCAAGGATGCCGATAATCCAGAGAAGTGCTTTTTTCATAGGTGCTCGTTTGATTCGCTAAGGTATGGAAAAAGCACGAAAAACGCAAGATGGGCCGACGCACAAAAAAAGGAGGCGGCCCTTGATGAGTCGCCTCCCCAAAATCACTTGTCTTTTTTAGAATACGTCGGGCTCGTTGTTCTTGGGCTCTTCGTTATTCTCGAAGCGGGGCTTGCGGGGACCTTCGTGACGGGGTCCACGGTCTCCATCCCGGCGGGGACCACGGTCTCCTTCGCGGCGAGGACCGCGGCCTTCCTTGCGGTCACCTCCTTCGCGGCGCGGGCCGCGGGGTTCACGCTTGGGCTCCACATAGCCTTCGGGCTTCTCCGTGAGGGCGCGCATGGAAAGGCGCATCTTGCCGGTCTTGGCGTCAATCTCCAGGAGCTTGACATCCACCTCGTCGCCCACCTTCAGCACGTCTTCCACCTTGTCGGTCTTGGTCCAGGCAATCTCGCTCACGTGGAGGAGGCCTTCCTTACCGGGCAGGATCTCGATGAAGGCGCCGAATTCCAGGATGCTCACCACCTTGCCGTGGTATACCTGGCCGGCCTCGGGCACGGCGCAGATCCCCTTGATACGCTCCAGGGTGGCGTCCATAGCGGCCTTGTCCGTTCCGAAGATATCCACAACACCCTTGGTGGTGCCGTCTCCGTTGTCCACCTCGTCGATGGTGATGGTGGTGCCGAATTCCTTCTGCATGCCCTGGATGGTTTCTCCACCCTTGCCGATGATGGCGCCGATGAACTCGGAAGCCACCTCGATCTGGACCATGCGGGGAACGAAGGGCTTGAAGTCCTCGCGGGGTTCGGGGATGGTCTTGAGCATTTCGCCCATGATGTGGAGGCGTCCCTGACGGGCCTGCTCCAGGGCTTTCTCCAGCACCTCGTAGGACAGGCCGTCCACCTTGATGTCCATCTGGGTGGCGGTGATACCGTCCTTGGTACCGGTTACCTTGAAGTCCATATCTCCGAGGTGATCCTCGTCACCCAGGATATCGGTGAGGATGGCGTAACGGTCGTTGGGGCGCGTCTCGTCGGTGATCAGGCCCATGGCCACACCGGCTACCGGCTTCTTGATCTTCACACCGGCATCCATCAGGGCCAGGCAGCCGCCGCAGACGGAAGCCATGGAAGAGGAACCGTTGGATTCCAGGATATCGGAAACTACGCGGACGGCGTAGGGGAATTCGGGAGCCGTGGGAATGACGGGCTTGAGGGCGCGCATAGCCAGGTTGCCGTGGCCGATTTCGCGGCGGCCGGTGCCTCTCTGGGGCTTGGCTTCACCGGTGGCGAAGGGAGGGAAGTTGTAGTGCAGGACAAACTGCTGGTCGTCCTGGATGAGCACCTCGTCCATCTCCTTCATATCCATCTTGGTGCCCAGGGTGACGGAAGCCAGGGACTGGGTTTCGCCGCGGGTAAAGATGGCCGATCCGTGGGCGCAGGGGAGGTAATCCACCTCGCACCAGATGGGACGCACCTCGTTGGTGGCGCGGCCGTCCAGGCGCTTGCCCTCGTCCAGGACGAGGTTACGCATGGCCTCTTTCTCCACGTCGTGGTAGTAGCGGTCTATCATGGCACCCTTCAGCTCCAGGTCCTCCTCGGAGAACTGGGCCTTGAACTCGTCGCGGATGGCGTTGAAGCCGTCCTCGCGCTCGTGCTTGGGCTTGGCGCTCTTAGCCAGCTCGTAGCACTTGCTGTAGCAAGCCTCGTGTACGGCGGTCTTCAGGGCCTCGTCTTCCTCGTCGTGAGGATAGTCGCGCTTGTTCACGTCCGTACCCAGCTCCTTCATGAGCTCCTTCTGTACGCGGCAGTGCTTCTTGATCTCTTCGTGGGCGAACTTGATGGCCTCCAGCATGTCGTGCTCGGAAACCTCGTTCATTTCGCCTTCCACCATCATGATGTTCTCCTCGGTAGCGGCCACCATCAGGTCCAGATCGGCCCTCTTGTTGTCCTCGAAACCGGGGTTGATGACAAACTGTCCGTCGATGCGGGCTACTCTCACCTCACTCACAGGACCGCCGAAGGGGAGGTCGGAGGTGGCGAGGGCGGCCGATGCGGCCAGACCGGCCAGGGCATCCGGCTGGATGTCTTTTTCGGCCGAAATTAGCATCACGTTCACAAAGACTTCCAGGTGGAAGTCGCTGGGCCAGAGCGGACGGATGGGACGGTCCACCAGGCGGGCGATAAGCACTTCGTAGTCACTGGGACGGCTCTCGCGCTTGAGGAAGCCTCCGGGGAAACGGCCGGCGGCATAGTATTTCTCACGATAATCCACGGTGAGGGGCATGAAGTCCGTTCCCTCTTTCACCTCCGTGGCGCAGGTGACGGTGGCCAGCAGCATGGTGCCACCCATTTTCACAACGGCAGAACCGGCAGCCTGTTTGGCCAGTTTTCCGGTCTCGATCTCGATTACCCTTCCGTCGGGCAGTTCGATGGTCTTTTTGATAATGTTCATTACTGTTACGTCTTTCGTCTATGGATTCCATCCGGACCGTCCGGATGGTCTTTTTTACTAAAAAAGGGGAGAGAATGTGCCTTGCACAATCCTCTGCCCCCGTTTTTCCTATCCTTTTGCTTATCGGCGGAGACCCAGCTCCTTAACGATAGCCCTGTATCTCTCGATGTCGATTCTCTGGAGGTAGTCCAGCAGCTGACGACGCTTACCGACCAGGCGGAGAAGGCTGCGACGCGTTACCACGTCTTTCTTGTTCTTCTTCACGTGCTCGGTGAGGTGAGCGATACGGTAGGAAAATAAAGCAACCTGACTCTCAGGGGAGCCGGTGTCCTTATTGGACTTTCCGTACTTCGCGAAAATCTCTTGCTTTTTCTCAGGCTGTAAATATTCTGCCATGATGCAATGAGTTTTAAGTTATAAAAATTTTAGCCTGCAAATGTAGGCATTTATTTCGAATTAACCAAATTTACTTGGCCTTGTACTCGGCCAGGGCTTCCTCCAGGGCCGTCCAGTGGGCCTCCTCCATGCGGGAGGGCTTGAAAAGGCATACGCCCGTGGCGCCGGCTTCCAGGGATTTGAGGATGGCGGTCTTGAGCTCATCGGGACCCAGGCCGAAGTACGACTGCTTGGGCTTGGTCTCGTTCTCTCTCCAGTGCAGGGTGGTGCGGAGGCCGCTCATCACCGGGATGGTGCCGGCTGCCTGTACCTCTTCCTTCACCACTCCGGTGATCCAGTCCGGGGTTTCACCGTAGAAGTCGTTGTAGTTCATCGGGAAGAACATGTCCACCATCCACTGGTTCCACTGCTGCCTTACCATATGTTCTGCATAGGAAGTGGGGCCGGGGAACACGTCCACGCTCACTTTCTTTCCCAGCTGGTGCACGGCGCGGGCCACTTTGTCTACGAACAGGGTTATCTGGTCGCAGCGGAACTGGGCCCACTGGGGCACCTGGGAAGGGTCTTCCACCTCGGTGATGTCAATTCCGGTCTGCTCCTTGAAGATCCTGACGCAGTTTTCGCAGTAGCAGTAGTCTGCCGGAGCGTATTCTCCTTCCACATCCTGCAGGCCGTAGAGCTCTCCCAGGCCGCTGGCCAGGATCACGTCCGGGTAGCGCATGAAGTCCAGACGCACGTAGTCCACGTTGGGAATGCTGGCGATGGTCATATACTGCTGGGTGAGGAATTCCTTCACTTCTGGGTTGGCAGGGTCCAGGAAACGGTAGGTGTTGGCGTAGGAGGGGTACATATCGGCACTCTGTCCCAGGCGGTTCACGGCGTACCACTCGTGCGGCATTCCGCTGCGGAGCATGGACGGGATCCAGGCGTGGTACTCCAGGCCTTCTTGGTGGGCGAGGGCCGCCACCTGCTCAATCTGTTCCATGGACCGGGTCTCTATGCAGACGCCGGTTACCCCGTGGCTCTTCCACGCCTGGAAATCTTTCTGGAGACTGTCCAGGACCGTGTTGTTACCAATCAGGTGCCAGACGTATACGGGAACATCGGCCTTGGGGGCGGAACAGGCGGCAAGAAGGAGCGCGGCCGCCAAACTGAGAAGGATTCTGTGTTTCATTCGTTTCACTACTGAATAACAAGGTGCAAAGTTAGGAAAAATCATCTAAACTTTTCGTATCTTTGTGCAACCAAATTTAAAAATGATGAAAATAGGCATTTGCAACGACCACGCAGGCGTGGAGTACAAGTTCAAACTGGTGAAGATGCTTCACAAACGCGGCATCGAGGTAGTTAATTTTGGGACAGATACGGCCGACAGTGTAGACTATCCGGACTTTGCCCACCGCCTGGCCACCGCCGTGGAAACCCACGAGGTGGATCTGGGCATCGCCCTCTGCGGCACCGGCAACGGGATGGCCATCACGCTCAACAAACACCAGGGCATCCGCGCCGGCCTGGCCTGGAGCACGGCCATCGGAGAGCTGGTGGCCCGCCACAACAATGCCAACGTGCTGGTTCTCCCGGCCCGCTTCATCAGCTACAGGATGGCTTCCGCCATTGTCCGCACCTGGCTGGAGACAGACTTTGAGGGCGGCCGTCACCAGAAGAGGATAGACAAGATCCCCTGCCGATGAGCTTTACCAGGGACATTGCAGATTACCCGGAAGGCATTGTCCTGGCGGTAGACAAGCCGTACCGCTGGACATCGGCCGATGTCATCCGCAAGCTCAAGTACGCGGCCATCCGCCACTTTGCCAAAAAGAACCTGAAGGTGGGCCACGCCGGCACGCTGGACCCGCTGGCTACCGGCGTGCTGCTGGTTTGCATCGGCCCGGCCTGCAAACGGGCGCAGGAGCTCCAGGACCACGACAAGGAGTACATCGCCCGCATCCGCTTCGGCGCCACCACCCCTTCCTACGACCTGGAGAAGGAGGTAGACCGCCGTTTCCCCTTTGAGCACATCACCCGCGAAGCCGTCGAGGCCGCGCTCCCTGCCTTCCTCGGAGAGCAGGAGCAGGTGGCACCCCTTTTCAGCGCCAAGAGCGTGGACGGGGTCCGTGCCTACGAACTGGCCCGCAAGCTCTACCGCAGCGGCCGCACCGCCGAACTCGATGCCGCCGCCCTGGACACCCTTCACCGCAGCCGCATCGTCATCTCGGAGCTGGAGCTTCTGGACTTTATCCCTGCGGGTATAGGGGTCTCTGAATCCGTGGCCACCCTCGGCCCCGTAAGAGGGAGGGGCCCGCTGCCGCAGGCAGTGGGAGGGGTCGGCGAAGCCGACGATTCAGAGACCCCTGTACCCGCAGGGACAAGTGCCTCATCTACTGCCTCTTCCCGCATTCACGTGGCGGATACATCGGCCCTGGGGCTGCCGGAGGCCGTCATCCGCATCGCCTGCTCCAAAGGCACCTACATCCGCGCCTTCGCCCGGGACCTCGGCGAAGCCCTCGGCTCCGGCGCCCACCTCGGCGGCCTCATCCGCTCTCGCAGCGGCTCCTTCCGCATAGAAGACGCCCTCTCCGTGGACCAGGCTCTGGCCCTATTTCAGCCTGGCACTTAAACCGTAGATTATCAGTGTTTTACAATAACGGACGGGTACCGAAATGATACCCGTCCGTTACTATAACTGTTTGTTAGTTAATCAGATAACTGCCAGCGCTTATTTGCGTCCCAGCCGCTCGGCGACGAAGCTCATGCGGCGGGCAAACTCTTTCCGGCCGATGAAGCCGAGGATGGCGGCGATGCCCAGGCCGGATGCCGCTCCGGTGAGGGCCAGACGGAGGCTGTTCATCACCTTGCCCATCGGGTATTCATTCTTCTTGATGTATTCCTCCAGCACGGTCTCGAGGGCTTCGGCCGACATGACGCCGCGGTAGGTGTCCAGGTCGTCGAAGCCGAATGCGGCGCCGGTGATGTACTGGCAGATCTCGAAGCAGTACTCGTAGTGGTCTTCCTTCCAGAATTTGTCCACGTCTTTGGCGAGGAAAGGAGCGGTGGCAGCATCGTCAAATACCTTGGCGCGGGGATCTACGGGCCGATTCGGATCCACCGGCTTGGTGGGAAGGCCGGCACCGGCCTTGACGCCGAAGGCCTCGAACTGCTCGGGGCTCACGAAGAGGTAGGCGGCGATGTCCCACATATCGGCCACGAAGGTGGCGCGCTCCTTCACCAGTTCCACCACGGCCTGCACGTATTCACGCGTGAAGATGTGGTTGGCGAAATCCGCTCCGAAGCCCTCGAAGGCGGCGCCGGCGGTGAGGGCGTTGCAAGGGCAGTCCACTACCTGGATGCCGTGGCCTTCCAGCACGGGGATGAACAGGTCTGTGAGCTCCTCCGTGGTTTTGAGACGGAGGTATTCCTTGTTGTACCACTTGGCCTTGTCCGGGTTGAACTTGGCACCGGCTTTCTGCACCTTGTCCAGCGAGAAGGCCTGCACCAGCTCCGGCAGGGTGAACATTTCGCGGTCGTCTCCGGGGTTCCAGCCCAGCATGGCCAGCAGGTTCACGAAGGCCTCGGGGAAGTAACCGTCCTCCCGGTAGCCGTGGGACACTTCACCGGTCTCGGGGTTCTTCCAGGCCAGCGGGAACACGGGGAAACCCAGTTTGTCACCGTCCCGCTTGGAGAGTTTTCCGTTGCCGACGGGCTTCAGAAGAAGCGACAGGTGGGCGAAGCGGGGCATGGTGTCCTGCCAGCCGAAGGCCTCGTACAACAGATAGTGCAAAGGCAGGGACGGCAGCCACTCCTCTCCGCGGATCACCTCCGTGATTTCCATCAGGTGGTCGTCCACTATGTTGGCGAGGTGGTATGTGGGGAGCTCATCGGCCCTTTTCCACAGCACCTTGTCGTCCAGGGTGTCCGTATTCACTTCCACGTGGCCGCGGATGAGGTCTTCCATCTTCACGATGCGGTTGTGGGGCATCTTGAAGCGGACGGTCCAGTCCGTGGTGGTTTCCAGCAGGCGCTTCACCTCCTCCTCCGGGAGGGAGAGGGAGTTGCGAAGTTCCTTCCGCGTGGCGGCGTTGTACATAAAGGTCTCTCCGGCGGCCTCGGCGGCGGCGCGGCGCTCGTTAAGCTCTTCGGCGCTGTCAAAGGCGTAATAGGCCCAGCCGTTTGCCACAAGCTGCTCGGCGTATTGCCGATAGATGGGCCTTCTCTGGCTCTGGCGGTAGGGAGCGTGGGGGTGTTTCTTATCGGCCACCTCCACTACTTTGCCGTTTTCGTCCACGCCCTCGTCGGGAATGATTCCGCACCAGCGGAGGGCTTCGATGATATACTGTTCCGCTCCCGGCACAAAACGGTGGGAGTCTGTATCCTCTATCCGGATGATGAAATCTCCTCCTTTCTGCTTGGCGTACAAGTAATTATACAAAGCCGTACGCACGCCACCCATATGCAGCGGCCCGGTAGGAGACGGGGCAAATCTTACACGTGTTCTTCTTTCCATCATTTCAAAATTGAAGGTGCAAAGATAGTGCTTTTTTAGGAATGTGCGCGACGGATCGCCGGGATGTTCTCCAGGTCGGCCTTCCTTTCGCCGGGGCCGATGCAGAGGGCCGGCTTGTGCTCCGAGGCAAAGTTGTGGGTCTTGGCGTTGTCGGAGTTGGTGTAGCCGATCTTGATGGTGTCCGGGCCGGCCGGGATGGACACTTCGCCTTCGTGGATGGGCTGCTCCCACTGGAAGTTCTCGTCGATAATGACTAGATTCCCCAGGTCCTTGTTCAGGCCCAGGCCGCCGAGATCCATCTCGAAGCCCGTTACGATGGCCGTGATGCGCACCTTGTCCCCGAACTCGGGGTCGTTGTCCCAGATGATGCCCTTCTTGAAGTGGTTGGCATCTCCGGTGTATTCGGAAATCATATCGTCTATCCGCTCCAGGTCGCTCATCTTGGCACCGCGCTCGTTGTTGCCGGTGGTGATGTTGATGAGCACGTTCTTGGCGGTCTTGAGGTCGAAATCGTTCAGCAGCGGGCTCTCGAAAGCGCCCTTCACGGCCATCTCCAGGCGGTCGTTGCCGGTGCCTTCGCCGCTTCCCATCAGGGCCATGCCGGAGTTGCGCATCATCTTGCACACATCCTGGAAGTCCACGTTGATGTAACCGGGGCAGCTGATTACCTCGATGATGCCGCGGACGGCGGTGGCCAGCACCTCATCGGCCTTGGGGAAGGCCTCCTGGATGAGCGTATCCCCGAAGAACTGATACAGTTTCTCGTTGTTGATGATCAGGAGTGAATCCACGTTCTTTTCCAGCTCGTGGATGCCGTCCACGGCCTTGGACTGGCTCTCGTTGCCCTCGTTCTTGAAGGGGATGGTGACAACGGCCACGGTGAGGATGCCGCGGTCCTTGGCCATCTTGGCAATGACCGGTGAGGCACCCGTTCCGGTACCGCCGCCCATGCCGGCCGTGATGAAGAGCATCTTGGTGCCGCAGTCCAGCACCTTGCGGGCAATCTCGTCCTGGCTTTCCAGCGCGGCGTTGCGGCCGGCGGTGGGGTCTGTTCCGGCTCCCAGGCCGTTCTGGCCCATCTGGATCTTCACCGGCACCTCGCTGATCTGCAGCGCCTGGGCATCCGTATTGCAGACAATGAAGCTGCAGCCCTGGATGTTCTGCCTGTACATATAATTCACGGCATTGCAGCCGCCGCCACCGACGCCGATCACTTTGATGATGGCATTCTCGTCGTTCCAGTCGGTGGGAATGATTTCTTTCTTATAGTCTTCTTTCATCGCTGTTATTCCTGAGTGAGATCCTTGTTTTCGTCGTCATAGAAGTCCAGGGCCGTATTTTTGATCTTGGTCCAGGCAATGCCCAGGATGCCGGGTCTCTTCTTCACTTTCACCTTGGTGGTCTTCTTCTTCTCTTTCTTGACGGCCTCGCCAAACTCGTCGGGCGAAATGAGATTTCCCGTCTCGCCGCTGGCCAGTTCCTCGTCCGAGATGGTGTTCTGCGCGGGCGTCTCGTCCGTCACTTCCACCTCCATCATCTCGTCTTCCGGCTCCTCCACCGGGTTTTCCGGCACGGAGACGCAGTCCGGCAGGCTGTCTTCCTTGGCGGCCAGCACCATGCCGATGGCCGATGTAGCCCCGGTAGCATACACGCCGCTTCCCACGGAGGCGGAGAACATGAAGCGGGGATAGCCCTTGCGCACCTCGTAGCCCGACATTTCCTTCACCAGGGAGATGAAGTTGGCCAGCTCGGCCCCGCCGCCGGTGATCACGATGCCGCTGCGGAGGGAATTCTGCAGCCCGCTTTCCTGGATATAGTAGAGGATGGCCGATACAATCTCGCGGCACCGGCAGTCTATGATTTCGGAGATATAGCGCACCGGAACCTCCTTGTAAGGCTCCGTGGTGCGGATCTGGAGCACCTTCTCGCTGAGGGAAGCCAGCTTCCCGGGCATGCAGGCGCCGAAGCGTTTCTTGATCTTTTCGGCCAGATCCTCGGAGATGGAGCATTCCGTCCGGAGGTCTCCCGTAATGGCCTTTCCGCCGAAGGGAATGGAAGCGTAGTAGCGCATGATGCCCCCGTGGTAGATGGCCAGGGACGTTACGCCGGCGCCGATATCCACCAGGGCCACGCCGCTGGAGCGTTCCTCGTCCGTGAGCACGGTGCGGGCTACCACCTCCGGCAGGAAGTATTTCTTTGCGATGGAAATGCCCAACTGGTTAAAGATCTTGTCCAGGGCGGTGGTGGCCGACCGGTTCCCCACAAACACCTTGAAATTGCCTTCCAGGGAGGCGCTGAGGGTGCCCACCACCTCGTCTTCCACCAGCTGGATTTCGTCGTCGATGGAGAAAGACTGCGCCACGGCCCCGTAGATGATCTGCTTCTCGGGGTTATCCAGCGGATAAGTCTCCAGGGCGATGGACTTGAGCGTGGCCACCTCTTCGGCGGTAATGTAGTCGTCCGGATTGGAGCGGTCTATGCGGGCCGATGCCGTCACCTGCGCCACTTCGCTCCGGGGCATTCCCACCACCACCTGCAGAATCTGGATCATCAGTTCTTTCTCGGCCTCCCGGATGGCTTCCTTCAACTTGAGGGAAGCCTTCATCGGATTGGCGATGAGGCTGGAGCGGATGCCCTCCGAAGGGCTTTCCTTGTAGTAAACAATCTGGACATCGTCCCCGTTCACCCGCGCTACGCAGATGCCGAATTTGGAACTGCCCAAATCGATGGAGGCTATGTATTTTTCTTCCATATATGTGTTGTTTTTATTTCTTGCAAACCAGTTGTTTCCGATATCTTAAATCTACCTTGGAGTAGTATCCGGGCTCCTTGGAAGGGGCCACGCTTCGGTAGTATGCCGTCAAAAGCTTGAATTTTTCTTCCACCCTCACCGGAGGGCCGAAGAGGAATTCCTCCTTCCCCTGGACGGGGTACAGCACCAGTTCTCCGTTACCCCGCACCAGCACCTTCCGGATGTCTTTCTCCCAGACGGTGCCCTTCATATAATTCACCAGGCCAATCACCCGCTGCAGCCAGAGGGCGTCATCGGCCTGCTGAAGATAGCCCTTGAAGCCCTTTTCAAGAGGGAAGGGAATCTTTCCGCTCACCACCGGGACGTTCACGCTGCCGCGGGACTGGAGCGGGAACAGATAGCCCGTCTCGTCGGCATAGCAGGCGTTCTGGCCGTCTTCCAGCCGGATCACCGGCTGCCGCTGGCTGATCTCCACGTGCAGGATGCCGTCGTCCGTGATCCAGGCCTCGCAGTCCCTCACGGCGCTGTGCAGGCTGATCAGCTTTTCTATCCGCGTCAGGTCCACGCTGTCCAGCGGCAGGCCGGCGTACGCTCCGTACTCCTTGTCCAGCCATTCCTGGACATCGGCCCGTGCCACGAAACGGCGCTCCAGCGAATCCGTCACCGTCACCTGCAGCTTGCCCTTTCCCTGGCAGGTGCGCGTACGCAGCTCCTTCCGCGCCAGACCGGAGGAAAACACCCAGACGGCGGCGCAGGCAGCCAGCAGAAGCAGGCCCAGGATATGACGGTAGATGCGCTTCATAAGCGGCTTTTCAGCAGTTCTGTTATAGGTTCGATAAACCGGTCTATGTTGCCGGCCCCGAAGGTGGCCAGTACATCCAGGGGCTCATCGGCGAGGTAATCCATCAGCTCTTCCTTTTTCAGAAGCACTTTCTCGGGGGCGGTCACATCCCGGAACACCATCTCGGAAGTGACGCCCGGGATGGGCTCCTCGCGGGCGGGATAGATGTCCAGGAGGATCAGCTTGTCCACGGCCGACAGCGCCTTCGCAAATTCCGGCGCAAAGTCCCTCGTACGGGTGTACAGGTGCGGCTGGAAGATGGCCGTGAGCTTGCGCCCGGGGAAAATGTCCCGCATGGAAGTGATGGCGCTGGTGAGCTCCGAGGGGTGATGGGCGTAGTCGTCGATGTAGGAGAGGGAAGGGGTGTTCACGTGCACCTCCAGGCGCCTTTTCACGCCTTCAAAAGTGCCGATGGCCGCTTTCACGCCCTCCGGATCCACCCCGTAGGTAAGGGCGATGGCCGCCGCCGCGATGCTGTTTTCCGCATTCACCCAGCCGAGGGCTCCCACGCAGATATCCTCTATGACGCCTCCCGGGTAGTGGAGGTTGTAGTGGAAGTGGCCCAGGGCATCGGGGTGTGCATCGGCGGCATAGAAATCGGCCGATGTGTCTTTATAGTGATAGGTCAGGACTTTCGCCCGGGTGTGCTCCTGCGACACGGGAGCGCCTTTTTTCACGATGAGCGTGCCGCTTACCTGCGAGGCGAAGGCCCGGAAGGCCTCCACCACGTGGGCGTAGTCTCCGTAGATGTCCAGGTGGTCTGCCTCCACGGAAGTGATGACGGCAATCTCCGGGAACAGCTGCAGGAAGGAGCGGTCAAATTCGTCGGCCTCCACCACCACGGTCTCGTTACGGGACATCAGGAGGTTGGTGCCGTAGTTTCTGGAAATACCGCCGAGGAAAGCGCTGCAGCCTGCGCCCGTCTGGGTGAGGATATGGGCGGTGAGGGTGGAGGTGGTGGTTTTTCCGTGCGTTCCGGCTACGGCCAGGCACCTCTGCCCGCGGGTGATTTCTCCCAGCGTACGGGAGCGCTTGAGCACCGTATAGCCTTCGTCCATCACCTTTCTCAGTTCTCCCAGGTCCTGGGGAATGGCGGGGGTGTACACCACCAGCGTCTCCTCTTTGTCGGAGGGCACCAGGTCCGGCCTGTCCTCGTAGTGCACGCGGATGCCTTCGGCCTCCAGCTTGTGCGTGAGTTCCGAGGGAGTGCGGTCGTAACCGGACACATCCAGGCCCTTGAATTTATAGTAGCGGGCAATGGCACTCATTCCAATGCCGCCTATTCCTATGAAGTATACGTTTTTCATACCAGTTTATAAATCTCGTCACAAATTACCTGTGCAGCATTCCGAAGGGCCATGGCCTCGGCGTTGCGGGACAGCTGTTTCTGCCGCTCGGGGCTTCCCAGCAGGCCCAGGGCCGTGGGCATCAGCTCGTCCATCGCCTCGGAATCCTTCACCAGAAGGGCGGCGTCGCGGCGCACCAGGGCCATCGCGTTGTGGGTCTGGTGGTCTTCGGCTACATTGGGGGAGGGCACGAAGACGGTGGCCTTTCCCATGGCGCAAAGCTCGGAGACCGTGCTGGCGCCGCTGCGGGAGATCACCACGTCGGCCGCGGCGTAGGCCAGGTCCATCCGGCCGATGAAGTCGTAGTGCCGGATTCCCTTCACCTCGGGATGTGCCTGCATGAAGGTATCAATGGTGTTTTTATAGTACTTTCCGCACTGCCAGATCACTTCCACGCCTTCTCCCTCGGGGCAGCCGTCCTGGATCCAGTGCTGCATGGCCCGGTTCAGCGTGCCGCTGCCCAGGCTTCCTCCCACGATGAATAGGTGTCTGCTTTCGGGATTCAGGCCGAAGTACTCCAGGCCCTCGGCCCTCTGGGCGGCCGATGCCGGCTGTGACAGCACTTCGCGGATGGGATTTCCGCTCATCACTATCTTGTCGGCCGGGAAGAATTTTTCCATCCCTTCGTAGGCCACGCAGATACTCTGCACGCGGCTTCCGAGGATTTTGTTGGTGAGGCCGGCAAAGCCGTTCTGCTCCTGGATTACGGCGGGAATCTTCATGCCCGTAGCAGCCCAGAGCAGGGGAGCGCTGGCATAGCCGCCTACGCCCACCACCACGTCCGGCTTGAATTCCTTCACGATGCGGCGGGCGTGCAGGACGCTTTCCACCACCCGGAAGGGCACGGTGAGGTTGTTCATCAGGTTCTTCATCGAAAGCCGGCGCTGCACGCCCGCCATCGGCAGGCCAACGATCCGGTAGCCTTCGGCCGGAACCTTTTCCATTTCCATCTTGCCTTCGGCCCCCACGAAGAGGATCTCGGTGGAGGGGTTCAGCTGTTTCAGTTTGTTCGCGATGGAGACGGCCGGGAAGATATGACCTCCCGTGCCACCGCCGCTGATAATTACTCTGATGGGTTTGTAATCCATTATACCGTACTGTCTTGGGTCCAACTGCGGGCGGCTTCGGCCTCCAGTTCGGCCTTTTTCCGCGCCATATTGTCGCGGGCGTCCTTGGAGATGTTCAGCAGGATGCCGAACACCACGCTGAACACGATGAACGCATTGGTTCCGTGGCTCACCAGCGGGAGGGTCTGGCCGGTCTGCGGCACAAAAGGCATGTGCACGTTCACGCACATATGCATGAAGGCCTGCCCCGTGACCAGGATGATGAGGCCGCTCACGATAATCTTGTCATAATAATTGTCACACATCCGGGCCACCAGGGTACCCCGGGCCAGGAGGCTGAAGTAGAGGATGATGAGGATGAGCGCGCCCCACACGCCCGTCTCTTCCACAATGAAGCTGAACATGTAGTCTCCGAAGATCACCGGCACCTGGTATTTCTGGGTGCTGCTGCCGATGCCTTTTCCCCAGAAGCCGCCTTCCTTGATGGCCAGAAGGGCTCCCACGGGCTGGTCCAGCTTGCCGCGTGCCTTCAGCCATTCGGGAGACTCCCGGGGGCTTTCCAGCAGCACTTTCATGGTGGCCTCGTCGTCATTGGTGATACGGGAAACCAGCGTTCCCAGGCGGGTGTCCTTCAGCCAGCCCACCTTGTAGGCGCCGAACATGGCGCCGAAGAGCATCAGCAGCACGACTCCCACCAGGGCCACGTCCCGCACTTCCAGACCTCCGATGAGCACCATCAGGATAAGGATGCCGCCGATGAAAAGGGCCGATGAGTTGGAGCCGACGCTCACCATCATGGTCACTATCAGGATGGGGGCGTAGATGTAAAGCACCTTCTGGTAGCTGCTGCGTCCCAGGCGCTCCATCGCCGGATATTTTTCGGCCAGGCGGTTGGCCCATTGGAAACCGTCGTTCTTGAAGGTATCCAGGGCCCATCCCAGGTACATGATCATGAACAGTTTCACGTATTCGTACACGTGGAACTGGAAGCCTCCGATGATGAGGATACGGCGGGCGCCGTTGATGGAACCGGCCTTCACGAAGCCCAGGTTCAGGTTGAAAACCAGGATGAAAAGCATGGCCAGGCTCACCAGGAATCCCAGCTTCGAGAACCAGCGGAACCAGTCCTGCTTGCCGAAGAAATACAGGCTGAAGATAAGCACAAAACCGATGGCCACCACCTTCAGCTGGTCCAGCATGATGCTCACGCGGTCTATTCCGTGTCCTTCGTTCACCAGCCGGGGGGTGGAGGAGAAGACGGACACCACGGAGATGAGCATGAGGAACAGGGCGATCAGAAAGATCACCTTGTCTCCGCTGAAGCGGTCCATCAGCTGGGTCAGATAACCCAGGAAGCCGGTTTTGGTCTTTTCTTCCGCCATAGCTTAGAGTTTACGGACGGCAGCCTTGAACTGCTCGCCCCGGTCTTCGTAGCTTTTGAAAAGGTCGAAACTGGCGCAGCAGGGGCTCAGGAGAACCACGTCTCCGGGGTGGGCCAGTTCGGCGGCCTTCTTCACGGCCTCCTCGGCACTGCCGGTATCGGCAATGATGGGAACCATCTTCTCAAAGGCCGCATGGATCTTGCTGTTGTCCACGCCCAGGCACACGATGGCCTTCACCTTCTCTTTCACCAGGTCGTTCAGGACGCTGTAGTCGTTGCCCTTGTCCTTTCCTCCCACGATCCACACCACGGGCTGCTTCTGGCACTCCAGGGCATACCAGGCGCTGTCCACGTTGGTGGCCTTGGAGTCGTTGATGTACAGCACGTCCTTGATACTGAGGACGGGCTCCAGGCGGTGCTCGATGGGCTGGAATGTGGCCAGGGACTTCCGGATCACCTCGTTGGTGATGCCCGTTGCCTTGGCGGCCAGGGCGGCGGCCATGGAGTTGTAGATGTTGTGCTTACCGCCCAGGGCCAGCTCTTCCAGGAAGATGTCCGTCTCCTCTTTCTCGTAGCGGATCACCATCTTGCGGTCCTTCAGGAAGGCACCCTGCTCCACTTCCTTCTCCTGGGAGAAGGGCAGCATCTTGCAGCGGAGGATGATGCTATTCAGGTGGCCGATGGTGATGGCATCGTCCGAATCAAAGATGAAGCAGTCGTCCTGGGTAAGGTTGCGGGTGATGTTGAACTTGGCGGCCACGTAGTTTTCCATCTTGTGGTCGTAGCGGTCCAGGTGGTCCGGGGTGATGTTGGTGATGATGGCGATGTCCGGGCGGAAATCGTAGATGTCGTCCAGCTGGAAACTGCTGATTTCCAGTACGTAGTAGTCGAAGTGCTCGGTGGCCACCTGGTAGGCGTAGCTCTTGCCGATGTTGCCGCCCAGGCCCACGTTGAGGCCGGCGTTCTTCAGCAGGTAGTAGATGAGCGAAGTGGTGGTGGTTTTGCCGTTGGAACCGGTAATGCAGATCTTCTTCGCGCTGTCGTAGCGGCTGGCGAATTCAATCTCGGACACCACGCGGATGCCTCTTTCCCGGATTTTCTGCACCATCGGCACGGTGCCGGGGATGCCGGGGCTCTTGACCACCTCGTCGGCATTCAGGATAAGTTCTTCCGTGTGCTGGCCTTCCTCGAAGGGAATTTCCCACTTGCGGAGGGTATCGGCATATTGTTCCTGGATCTGTCCCTTGTCGCTGAGGAACACATCGAAACCTTTCACTTTTGCAAGGACGGCGGCGCCTACACCACTTTCTGCGCCACCCAAAACAACTACTCTGGACATATTTATCTAATCTTTAACAAAGCCAATGTACTGACAGCCAGGATCATTCCCACGATGATGAACCGTACCGTAATCTTTACCTCGTGCTGGGCGGGGACGGGTTTGGGGAAGATGACAGGCCCTTCCGGAGCCTTCTTGTCCTGGTAATGATGATGCAGCGGAGCCATGCTCCAGATGCGTTTGCCGGTGCCCGTCTTCTTGCGGGTATAGCGGAAGTAACCTCTTTGCAGGAGCACGGACACGCTCTCCACGAAGAAGATGCCGCACAGCAGGGGAAGGAGCAGCTCCTTGCGCATCAGGACGGCGCTTACGCCGATGATGCCGCCGATGGTAAGACTGCCGGTATCTCCCATGAACACCTGCGCCGGGAAGGAGTTGTACCAGAGGAAGCCGATGAGCGATCCCACAAAGGCGCTCATGAAGATGGCTATCTCTCCCGATCCCGGGATATACATGATATTGAGGTAATTGGAGTCGATGAGGTTGCCTCCCAGCCAGGCCAGGATGCCCAGCACCACGCCCACTACGGCCGATGTCCCCGCCGCCAGGCCGTCCAGGCCGTCGGTGAGGTTGGTGCCGTTGGAGCAGGCGGTGATCACAAGAACTATCATGAGCACGTAGATGGCCCATTTGCAGTACCAGCCCCAGGTGCCCTTGACGGGAGAGAGCCAGCGGTAGTCAAACTCGTGATTCTTCACGAAGGGGAGGGTGGTCTTGGTGCTTTTCACCACATCTTCCTGCACATATCGGCCGCTGGTGACGGTGGTTTCCGTCTCCAGGGTGCGCTCTATGCTCTCTTTCACTTCCACCTTCTCACGGACCACGATGTTGGGGCTCATCCACACGGTGAGGCCCACGATGAAGCCCAGCACCACCTGGCCCGCCAGTTTGCCTTTTTCCGACATGCCTTCCTTGCGGTGCTTGAACACCTTGATGTAGTCGTCGGCAAAGCCCAGTCCGCCGCACCAGAGGGTGCTCACCAGCAGCAGCTGGACATAGATGTTGCTGAGGTCGCAGAACAGGAGCACGCCGCACAGGATGGAGAGGATGATGATGAGGCCGCCCATCGTGGGGGTGCCTTTTTTCTGCACCTGATCCGCCAGGCCCAGGTCTCTCACGGTTTCCCCGATCTGCTTGGCCCGCAGCCAGTCGATGATCTTGTTGCCGGCAAACAGGGCCACCAGCATGGCCATCACGGCCGATGCCATGGCCCGGAAGCTCAGGTAGTGCATCAGGCCCATGCCCGGGAGATCCACTCCCTGGCTTTCCAGATATTGGAACAGGTGGTATATCATGGCAACATCAGTTTAAAGGTTTCGTTCACAATGTCTTTCTCTACGAAAGGCACTTTCTCGTGTCCCAGGATCTGGTAATCCTCGTGGCCCTTGCCGGCCAGCAGGATGACGGCGCCTTCGGGAGCGGTGAGGATGGCGGTGCGGATGGCTTCGCGGCGGTCTGTGATCACCAGCGACTTGGCCATTCCCTGGGCATCCAGACCCGCCTTGATATCGGCGATGATGGCCTCCGGATTCTCCGTGCGAGGGTTGTCGGAGGTGATCACCAGGCGGTCGCTCAGCTGCTGGGCAATCTGGGCCATTTCCGGGCGCTTGCTCTTGTCGCGGTCTCCGCCGCAGCCGAACAGGCAGATGAGCTGCCGCTCGGGAGCCACGGTCCTCAGGCACTTGAGCACGTTCTCCAGGGCATCGGGGGTGTGGGCGTAGTCCAGCACCACGGTGACGCCGCGGGGGCCGCTCAGGTTCTCCAGGCGGCCGGGGGCCGATTCCAGCTGGCTCAGGGCCACCAGCGTCTGGGTGGGGTCTGCGCCCAGGCAGACGGCGGCGCTGTAGATGGCCAGGATATTATAGGCGTTGTGTACGCCGATGAGGCGCACCCAGGTTTCTGTTCCGTCAATCCTCAGGAGCATGCCGTCCACGCCCTGTTCCAGGATGCGGGCGGTGTGGTCTGCGAGGCCCTTCACGGAATAGGTGACGGTGGTGGCCTTGCAGTTCTGCACCATCACGGGGCCGTTCTTGTCGTCCGTATTGATAAGGGCGATGGCCTCCGCGGAAAGGTTGTCGAAGAAGAGTTTCTTGCACCGGAGGTACTCTGCGAAGGTTTTGTGGTAGTCCAGGTGGTCGTGCGTGAGGTTGGAGAAGATACCCATCTTGAACTCCAGACCGGTGACACGGTCCTGCTCCACGCCGATGGAGCTCACCTCCATGAAGCAGTACTCGCAGCCCTTTTCCACCATCCGGGCCATCAGGGCATTCAGGGAAACGGGGTCCAGGGTGGTGTTCTCCGTCTCAAAACGCTCCTCTCCCACGTAGTTGGCGATGGTGGAGAGCAGGCCGCACTGGTATCCCAGACTCTTGAAGAGGCGGTACAGCAGGGTGACGGTGGTGGTTTTTCCGTTGGTGCCGGTGATGCCCACCAGGGTGAGCTTGCCGGAAGGATGGCCGTAGAAGGCATCGGCCGCCAGGGCCAGTGCGCGGCGGCTGTTTTCCACCACTTCCACCTCCGCTCCGGTGGTGTCTATCCCTTCGGGAACGTACTCGCAGATGATGCCGGTGGCGCCCTTCTCCAGGGCCGCGGCTATGTAGTTGTGCCCGTCGCTGCTGAAGCCCTTGACGGCTACGAACAGGCCTCCGGGAGTCACTTTCCTGGAGTCGGCGGTAATGGATGTGAATTTACTATAGTTCATTTCTATTGGGTTTCCATAACAGGCACCGCTTCGGTCGGGTGCAAAACCGGACGCCAGTCCTGGTCCAGGGCATAGAGGCGGTCCACGATGTCTCTCACCGCAAGGGCCGGCATCGTGCCGCCGTAGAAGCTCTTGTTGGAGAGGTAGGAATACACCGTCACCAGGATGGTGTACTTGGGCTTATCGGCCGGGAAGAAGCCTACGAAGGTACCCTGGTTCTTCTTGCGTCCGGAGGCGTCCTGGTACTGGCCGCTAGGCAGTACCACGCGGGCCGTACCGGTTTTGCCGGCCACGGGCAGTTTGGCTCCCCTCAGGCGGCTGGCGGTACCGCTTACCACCACGGCGCGGAGGGCCTTGGCTACCGTATCGGCCGTAGCGGGGGAGCAGATGCTCTCGTTGAGGGCCGAAGGGACAAATTTCTTGAGCACCTTGCCGTCCTTCTCGATGCTTTCCACCAGGTAGGGCTTCATCATGCGGCCGCGGTTGGCGATGCCGTTGTAGAAGGTGACTACGTGCAGGGGCGTTACGCTGAGGCCGTATCCGTAGGCCACGGTGCCCAGGGTGCTGTTGGACCAGCCGGGCGTTCCGGGACGCGTGACGGAAGGGGCGCGCAGGCCCTCGATGTCAAAGTCGAAGGCTTCTCCTAATCGGTAGGAATACAGGTGGTCAAAGAGCTCCTGGGGGCGCTTTCCGTAATAGGTTTCCGCCAGCTGGGCAAACACGTAGTTGGAGGAAATCTCGAAGCCGTGCATCACGGTGATGTCCCGGCGGCCGGTCTGGCGCTGGTAGTCGGAGATGTGGTCGTCGTGGGGGTATTCGGAAGCGCTTCCCGGGCGGCGCCAGTTGGGTACCCAACCGTTGTTGGTAGGAAGGGTCTGGCTCAGTCTCTTCACGTATCCGTCCTCTACCAGGGACAGTAGCGTAGCGGTTTTCATCACGGAACCCTGCTCGCCCCTTTCGGTGAGCACCAGGTTCTCCCGTTCCCACAGTACCGTCTGGGGCGTTTCTCCGCGGGAGAGGTTCACCATGGCGCGGATGGCTCCTGTCTTGGTTTCCATGATGACGCAGATGCCGGCCCTGACGTCCGGATTCTCGTTGATCTGGGCGCGGAGAGCGCGATCTGCAATGTCCTGGAAGTCTACGTTCAGGGTGGTCCGGATGTCATTTCCGTCCTGCACGGCCACCACGGCGGAATCCAGGTCTCTCACCCAGCGGTTGTTGTCCGTGACGCGGCGCCACTCGTAGCCCTCATGGCCGTGGAGCTCGCTGTCAAAGCTGTCCTCCAGGCCCTTTCGGGAGATATCTTTCACATAACCGATGGTGCGGCGGGCCAGGGAGTCGTAAGGGTAGATGCGCTCCTCGTGGGACTCCACGATGATGCCGCCGGCGTAGGCCCCCTCCTTGTAAAGAGGGAAGGTCTTGAGCAGTTTCACCGTCTCCAGGTCCACATTCTTGCGGATGCAGAGGTAGCGGTTGTTGTTGTCCCGGCCTTTGAGGATCAGGTTGGCGTATTGGTCGGCCGATTTGTCCCGGAACTGGTTGCTCAGGTATACGCCCAGCTCCCGGGCCTTTCTCCTCCACGCGTGCTCCAGGCTGTCTTTTCCGCTTTCCTTGTAGTACTGCTTTCTCACGGTGCAGTCCATATAGATATCGTAGAGCGGGGCCGACAGGGCCAGCGGGCGCCCGTCGGTGGCCAGGATCCTTCCGCGAACGGGGTTCTCCACGTGCAGCACCGAGGAAGGACGGAACAGGCCGATCACCTTGCTGTCCACCTCGTAGGTGGTCTGGATATGGATAATGCAGATGAGGATTCCTATCCCGAGGGCCAGGAATACATAAGACAGGAAGAACATCACCACGTGGATTCGGTCGCGGTTTTCGATGGTATCCTGTATTTCTCTCTGCTCTTTGCTCATTTTCTCTTGACTATCGTGGCGGGTTCCTGGGGCATGGTGACCGGGGAACCCAGTTCTTTCAGGCGTTTTTCAGCGGCCGAGGCGCTGTGCAGCTTCACCAGCTGGGCTTCCTTCTGGGCGTGGTTGATGCGGAGCTCGTCAATGGCGGTCTTGTTGTCTCCCACGCGGGAAAGGGTTTTGTCCACCTTCAGGCTCAGGAGGATGCTCAGCCACATCAGGAGGAAGAGGTACATGATGTGCATGTAGAACTTGTCCGCTCCTATCTTCAGGAGGAACTCTCCGTTCCGGAAGCTCTTCATCCACTTCTTCAGTCTTTTCAACATCTCCCCGGGTGTCATACGTCGGCCCTCCTCTGTGCTATCCGGAGCTTTGCGCTGCGGGCGCGGGTGTTTCCGGCAATTTCTTCCTCGCTGGGGAGGATGGGTTTCCGGTTCACGGCCTCCATAGGGGCCTGAATCCGGCCATACAGGTCCTGAACCATCTCTCCTTCCACGTTTCCGGTCTTGATGAAGTTCTTCACCATCCGGTCTTCCAGGCTGTGGTAGGTGATAACTACCAGCCGGCCGCCGGGGCGGAGGCTCCGGCAGGCGCCGTCCAGGAATTTTTCCAGGGAACGCATCTCCTGGTTCACTTCGATCCGGAGGGCCTGGTACACCTTGGCCAGCACTTTGTGCTCTGCGGTGCGGGGGAGCATCCGGCCGATGGCCTGGTCCAGCTGCCCGGTGGTCTGGATGGGGGAGACGCCGCGGGCCTGGACGATGAGCCGGGCCATGTTGCGGGCTCCGTCCACTTCTCCGTACAGGCGAAGGATGCGCTCGAGGTCTTCCTCCGGGTAGGTGTTCACAACTTCCGCCGCGTCCAGTCTGGCTTCCTGGTTCATTCGCATGTCCAGGGGAGAGTCCTCGAAGCGGAAGCTGAAGCCCCGCTCCGCGGTGTCAAACTGGTGGGAGCTTACGCCCAGATCGGCCAAAATGCCGTCGAACTGTACCCCTTCGTAGCGGGCGTAGTTCTCGATGAAGCGGAAGTTGTTGTGCACCAGGGTAAGGCGGGGGTCCTGGAGGGCTCCCTTGATCGCATCGATGTCACGATCGAAGGCGATGACGCGCGCGCCATCGTTTAAGCGTGAAAGTACGGCAGCGGTGTGCCCACCGCCTCCGAAAGTGGCATCTGCGTATGTTCCGTCGGGATTTGTGATGAGGGCGGATACACTCTCCGCCAACAGCACAGGGATATGATATTCAGACATTCTCGAGACCTCCTATTTTCTTGCGGATAGTCTCGATGCGGTTTCTTTGAACTTCTCGTCGGAGAGAAGGTCGGCCTTGTATGTTTCTGCGTCCCAGATCTGGAGCTTGTAGCCGACACCGCCGAATACTACCTCTTTGGTAATACCTGCACTCTCAAGCAGTTCTGACGGGATGTTCAGTCTACCCAGCTTTCCGTCGGGGACCAGGGGGAAGACACCGTCATTGTACTTGGTCCAAAATTCAGCGTCTTCGATATTCAGTTCGGGGTCTCGTCCTTCCATCACCTTGTCCGACCTTTTCACCCACTCCTCGTAGGGGAAAAGATCCAGGCAGCTCTGCTGGACGTTTTTCTTGACCACAAGCGTCATGTCTTCCGCGCAGCCCCGGATCATGGCGTCACGGAAGATGGCCGGGAACACCAGACGTCCCTTGTCATCTACCTTGCCGGTGGCTTTGCCGAAGAATCTGACCATTGCTTGTTAAACTTACTACTTTCACGCTGGGGACAAAGTTAGGAAATATTTTCCATTTTCTTCCATTTTCTTCCAAATTTTTCCACAAAGTTATCCACAGCGCATAAAACGCCTGCTGCCACGCTCTCCGGAACGTGGCAGCAGGTATGTGAGAAAGGGGATTTCCTATTCGCAGATAAGGGTGGCGGAGGTGCAGTCCAGGACACGGACGGTGGTGTAGGTGCCCTTGGATCGGCCGGAGGCGGGGAAGACGCACATCATATTGTTGGAGGCGCGGCCGCAGAGCTTGTCGGGATCCCGCTTGGACGGGCCTTCCACCAAAACTTCCAGCTGTTTTCCAATCTGGGCGCGGTAACGCTCCAGGGACTTTCGGTTCTGGAGTTCTATGATCTGGTTCAGCCGGCGGTTTTTCTCCGGGGCCGGAACGTCGTCCTTCATGGTGCGGTTGGCCAGCGTGCCGGGGCGGTCCGAGTAGGCAAACATGAAAGCCCAGTCAAAGCCCACGGCCTCCATCAGGGAAAGCGTATCCTCGTGGTCCTGCAGGGTTTCCGTGCAGAATCCGGCAATCACGTCCGTGGTGAGGCCGCAATCCGGCATCACCTCCCGGATCTTGGCCACGCGCTCCAGATACCATTCCCGGCTGTACTTGCGGCGCATCAGCTCCAGCATGCGGGTGCTGCCGCTCTGGACGGGCAGGTGGATGTGCTTGCAGATATTGGGATGGGCGGCCATCGTGTAAAGAACCTCGTCCGAGATGTCCTTGGGGTGGGAAGTGGCAAAGCGGACGCGAAGGTCCGGGGCGATGGCGGCCACCTTCTCCAGCAGGCCGGCGAAGGTTACCGTTTCCGTTTCGCTCTTCCAGAGGTAGCTGTCCACGTTCTGCCCCAGCAGCGTAACTTCCTTATATCCTTTCTGATACACGTCGCAGGCTTCGCGCACGATGGAGTGGGCGTCGCGGGAGCGTTCGGCCCCGCGGGTGTAGGGTACCACGCAGTAGGAGCACACGTTGTTGCAGCCCCGCATGATGGAGATAAAGGCCGATATGCCGTTGCGGTCCGTGCGGACCGGGGTAATATCGGCATAGGTCTCGTCGCGGGAGAGAAGTACGTCTATCTGGGGAGCGTCGGGGCGGACGGCTTCCAGCAGCCGGGGCAGGGAACGGTACGCGTCCGGGCCCACCACCAGATCCACCTTGCGGGTGTCCAGAAGCTTGTCTTTGAGTCTTTCGGCCATACAGCCCACGATGCCCACGATGAGGCCCGGACGGGTGGCGCGCAGCTGGTGAAATACTTCGATGCGGCCCCAGATTCTCTGCTCCGCGTTGTCGCGGATAGAGCAGGTGTTGGCCATCACCAGATCGGCCTTGTCCATATCCTCCGTTCGGGAGTAGCCGGCCTTTTCCAGTATAGAGAAGATGACCTCGGTGTCATTCACATTCATCTGGCACCCGTACGTCTCAATATAGGCTTTCTTTTTCATAGGCTGCAAAGATACGAAAAAAATCACTACCTTTGCGTAGATGAAAGCCTTCAGGCATATCGGCATCTTTCTTGTAGCGGCGCTTGCGCTCTGCTCCTGCGGCGTGTCCAAAGTCAGGGATATGTCCCTCACTTCCGTGGGCATTATGTACATCGTTCCCACATCGGCCCGCTCGATGGACGCCAAGCTGGAACTGGGCATCAACAACCCCGCCATGGCCTTTGCCGTGCAGGAAGTGACGGGCACCGTCCGCTACAACGACAAGGAACTGGCACACTTTATGACAGGACCTATGCAGCTGGAGGGAAAGACGGAGCAGGTTTACGAACTTCCCTGTACCATAACCCTGGCCGAAGGTGCCTCGCTGCTGGACATCCTCATCGTGGCTTCCAAGGGCAACCTGAAGGGATTGAAGGCCGATGTGGACATCTACGCCGCCCTCAAGAAGAACGGAGTGCTGCGGGCGCCCTTCCGCTTCCGGGACCTGGACCTCCACGAACTTTCACAACGATAGACTATGAAACGTATACTACTGATATTAGGATTCGCCCTGCTGGCTGCCGCCAGCCTGAGGGCCCAGGAAACGGCCACCGTGCCCCCCGCCCTGGATTCCACCCTTCTGGGAAAGAACATCTTCAACGAAATGGGCCCCGGCGTGAAGGTAGAGCAGAGCTCCGCCATCCGGGAAGCGATGGCCCAGTACATAAGCAAGAATGCCTCCAAGTCCCTCAGCGGTTACCGCATCCGCGTGTTCCACGACAACTCACCCCAGGCCCGCTCCCGTTCGGAAGCCATCGAGAACTCCCTGAAGGAGCAGTACCCCGAGCATAAGGTATACCGCAGCTTCGAGAGCCCCAACTACAAGGTGCTCATCGGCAATTTCCGCTCCAAGGACGAGGCCCTGGGCCTTTTCAATGCGCTCAAGAGAACCTATCCCACGGCGTATATCATCAAGGACAACATAGAGTATCCTCTCTAATGGCAGCCATCAAACAGGGACTAGAACAGAAGCTCCAGCAGAAGCTTTCACCGCTCCAGATTCAGACCATCAAGCTGATCGAGATGCCGGTGCAGGCCCTGGAGCAGCACGTCCGCGAAGTGCTCAACGACAACCCCGTGGTGGACGACACGCCCCAGGGAGGTTCCGACGACGAACCCCGGGATGTGTCCATCTCCCAGGTGGAAGCCCAGGAGCAGAGCGGCGGGTCCCTGGAAGAGAACTACGGCCCCCAGGACGACGATATCCCCTCCTACAACCTCCACGTGAACAACTGGGGCAAGGACGAGAGGCCGGAATACAACACCTTTTCCGTCAAGCAGAGCTTCACCCAGAGCCTGCAGGAACAGTTGGGGTACAGACATCTCACGGATCACCAGCGCACCGTGGCTTCCTTCATCATCGGCTCCCTGGACGAGGACGGATACCTCCGCAGGGACATTGAGTCCCTGGTGGACGACCTCGCCTTCCGCGCCGGCGTGGAATCATCGGCCGAAGAGGTGGAGCAGATGCTCAAGATGATCCAGGAGTTCGAGCCTTCGGGAGTAGGCGCCAGGGATCTTCGCGAATGCCTGCTGCTGCAGTTGGAAGACAAGAAGAGAACCCCTTCCGTAGACAACGCCATCCGCGTGCTGGAGACCCAGTTCGATGCTTTCAAAAACCGCCATTTCCAGAAAATCATGACGCGCCTTCACCTGAGTGAAGACGAAATGAAGGCCGTCCTGGAAGAGATCCGCCGCCTGAACCCCGCCCCCGGAGGTCAGATAGACGATTCCTATAGCGACCAGGCCCAGCAGGTGGTGCCGGATTTCCAGCTGGATTACGAAAACGGCCAGCTCATCCTGAGCATGCCGCGCTTCTCCATCCCGGAGCTCCGCATCAACCGGAAGTACTCGGAAATCATGGAAAACGGCCGCCTGTCAGACTCCAAGGCCGATAAGGAAGCCGCCACTTTCGTCAAGCAGAAGATAGATTCGGCCAAGTGGTTCATCGAGGCCCTTCGTCAGCGCCAGAACACGCTGGAAAGCACGATGAAGGCCATCATAGACTTCCAGCACGACTATTTCATAGACGGGGACGAGAGTTCCCTCAGGCCGATGGTCCTCAAGGACATTGCGGAAAAAACTGGCTTTGACATTTCCACCATCTCGCGCGTGGTGAACAGCAAGTGGATAGAAACCCACTTCGGCATTTTCCCGCTCAAGTACTTCTTCTCGGAAGGCCTGGAGAACAGCGAGGGAGAGGAAGTGAGCACGCGCGAAATCAAGAAGGTGCTCCGGGAGCTGGTGGACCACGAGGACAAGCACAATCCCCTCACGGACGACGAGCTGGTGGACGGCCTGGCTGCCAAGGGCTACAAGGTGGCCCGCCGCACCATCGCCAAGTACCGCGCCCTGCTGGACATTCCCAAGGCACGGCTCAGAAGGGAGCTGTAAGATAATTGAAAACACATTGCTATATGGCAAAAAGAGAAATCAAGTTCTCCCTGGTATACAGGGATATGTGGCAGAGCTCGGGGAAGTACGTGCCCCGCGTGGACCAGTTGGTAGAGGTGGCTCCGGCCATCATTGATATGGGCTGCTTTGACCGTGTGGAAACCAACGGCGGTGCCTTCGAGCAGGTGAACCTGCTGTTCGGAGAAAACCCCAACAAGGCTGTCCGTGCCTGGACGGCCCCTTTCCACAAGGCCGGCATCCAGACCCATATGCTGGAGCGTGGCCTGAACGCTCTCCGGATGAACCCCGTGCCGCTGGATGTCCGTGAACTGATGTTCAAGGTGAAGAAGAAACAGGGCACGGATATAGCCCGTTCCTTCTGCGGCCTCAATGACCACCGCAACCTGAAGGGCTCCGTGATCGGCGCCAAGAAGGGAGGAATGATTTCCCAGGTGGCCCTGTCCATCACTTATTCCCCCGTGCATACCGTTGCCTACTATATGGACATCGTGGACAAGGTGGTAGAGTACGGAGCAGACGAGATTTGCCTCAAGGATATGGCGGGCATCGGCCGTCCCAATCTGCTGGGAGAGCTGGTGGCCGATATCAAGAAGAAATACCCCCACATCAAGGTGCAGTACCACGGCCACACCGGCCCCGGCTTCTCTCCGGCCTCCATGCTGGAAGTGGCCCGTGCCGGCGCAGATTATCTGGATGTGGCCGTAGAACCCCTCTCCTGGGGTAAGGTGCATCCGGATGTGATTACCGTCCGGGAGATGCTCCGCTGCGACGGCTTCCTGGTGAAGGACCTCAATATGGACGCCTATATGGAAGTCCGCCGCCTCACCCAGAAGTTCATAGACGATTTCCTGGGCTACTGGATCAACCCTTCCAACGCCAAGATGACCTCCCTGCTGGTGGGCTGCGGCCTGCCCGGCGGGATGATGGGCTCCATGATGGCAGACCTGAAGGGCTTCCAGGGCGCCATCAACGCCACCCAGCGGGCCCACGGCCGTCCGGAAATGAGCCTGGACACCCTGATGGTTAAACTCTTCGAGGAAGTGGAGTACGTATGGCCGCGCCTGGGATATCCGCCGCTGGTAACCCCGTTCAGCCAGTACGTGAAGAACACGGCCCTGATGAACCTGTACAATATGCTGCAGGACAAGCCCCGCTGGACCACCATAGACAAGGATACCTGGGGAATGATCCTGGGCCATATGGGAAAACTGCCCGGAGAACTGGCCCCGGAGATTGTGGCCCTGGCCAAGGAAAAGGGAATGGAATTCACCACCGGCAACCCGCAGGACAATTATCCCGACGAGCTTCCGAAGTTCCGCCAGATGATGGACGAGAAGGGCTGGGATTACGGCGAGGACGAGGAAGAGCTCTTCGAACTGGCCATGCACGAGCGCCAGTACCTGGACTACCGCAGCGGTGTGGCCAAGGAGCGCTTCAACAACGAACTCAAGGAGCTCAAGGCCAAGGCCGGCGCTCCCATCGTGGTAGAGCGTCCCGTGGTGGAAATGCCTAAGTTTTCCATCGAGGAATATACCGCCCGTTATCCCAAGGCTACGCCCGTGCAGTGCCCCGTGAAGGGACAACTGCTCTGGGAACTGGATGTGGATGACGCCTCCAAGGCTCCCGTGGTGGGCCGGAAGGTGAAGGCCGGAGAAGTAGTGGGCCACGTGCAGACGTACTATGGCATCGAGGACATCGTCGCCGCCGTGGACGGCCTTCTGGTCGCCGTCCTGGGCAAGCAGGGAGACAACGTGGCCAAAGGTGAAATCATCGCCTTCGTGCAGTAAAAAACGCAAATTTTTCTTGCGAAAAATCGGGTAAAACCCGCAAAATACCCCCTAAAACAACACAATCTTTTTTACGATTGTGTTGTTTTCGTTTTATTCGTCCTATCTTGTCGGCCATGAAAATGATGGACTACGTACCGGACGAACGGCCGCGCGAGAAACTCCGCCTGCGCGGGGCCAGGTCCCTTTCCAATGCAGAACTGCTGGCCATTCTGCTGGGGAGCGGGACGGGCGGAAAGAATGTGCTGGAGGTGGCGCAGGAGCTGATGGCCTGTGCCGACGGGCGCCTCACCCTGCTGGGGACGATGCCCCTGGAGCGGCTGATGCAGCAAAAAGGGGTGGGGGAGGTGCGCGCCATCGGGATATCGGCCGCCCTGGAGCTGGGAAGGCGTTGCTTCGAAGAGATAGCCCTGATGGACAAGCGTTCCATCACCCGCCCCGCCCAGGTGTACCAGATTATGCTTCCCGTGATGAAGAACCTGGATCACGAGGAGTCCTGGGTGCTGTACCTGAACCGCGCCAACTACCTGCTGGGAAAGGAGCTCATCACGGTGGGCCGGATGGAAACCACCCTCATAGACGTTCCCCGCATTGTGAGAAAAGCCATCGAAAAGCAGTGCACGCACGTGGTGCTGGTGCACAACCACCCTTCCGGCCAGGCCCTTCCTTCCGAGGCCGATATTCAGCAGACAGACATCCTCCGCAAGGCCCTCCGGGCGGTGGAGATCGGCCTGATGGACCACGTCATCCTGGCCGAAGACTCTTTTTTTTCGTTTTCGGAGGAGCAGCTTGTGAAGATGTAAACGGGTTTTTATTATATTTGTAATTCCAACCTTAAGTTTGCAGTCTATGAAAGTCGTCAATTTGGGAGAGACCAACACCGTTCTCAACAGTTTCATCGCCGAAATCCGGGACGCCCACATCCAGAAAGACCGGATGCGTTTCCGCATCAACCTGGAGCGGGTAGGCTCCATCTTCGCTTATGAGATTTCCAAAACGCTTTCCTATTCGGAGAAAGAGATCACCACTCCGCTGGCCATTGCCCAGATGAAAACGGCCGATACCCCCCTGGTGGTCACCGCCATCCTGCGGGCTGGCCTTCCGCTGCAAGAAGGTATCCTGGGTTTCTTCGACCGGGCGGAAAGCGGTTTCCTCTCCACCTGGAGAAAACACGGCAAGGGAGACTATTTCAAGGTTCACGCAGACTACTGCACCTGCCCGCCCCTGGAGGGGAAAACCCTCATAGTGGCAGACCCTATGCTAGCCACCGGCGCCTCTATGGAATCGGCCCTGCAGAAGCTGGAAGAAACCGGCGGTGAGGCCGCCTGCATCCATCTGGTGTGTCCCGTAGCCAGCCGCTACGCCGTAGACCAGCTGCTCCAGCGGCTGGATAACCGCTACACCCTGTGGGTTGCCGCCATAGACGAAGAACTCACCAGCCACAACTACATCATCCCCGGCCTGGGAGACGCCGGAGACCTCGCCTACGGAGAGAAAATCTAGCTCCACCCCTCCCTTCCCCCGCTCTTAACCCGGTTTTGGCCCGTATTGTGGCGAAGATCCCGTCCTGTCCTGCTCTTAACTCGGTTTTGGCCCGTATTGTGGTGAAGAGCGGGAGGTGAACCATAACAAAAGGAGGTTGACTCAAAAGTGAGTTGACCTCTTTTTTTGTAGGGAGGGGTATGGGATGCCGGGGGGACTCCGTTCCGCTTCGCTCCACTCCGGCCCCTCC
>ONWU01000029.1 GCA_900321655.1 uncultured Bacteroidales bacterium | reverse complement strand
CGCCGCCTCCTTCTCCCTGGGTGGCCACCGCGTTCCCACCATCGGCAATATCTGTATGGATATGTGTATGCTGGATGTCACCGGAGTACCCTGCGCCGTAGGAGACACCGTCACCGTCTTCGGCGAAGACCCTACCGTCTCCGAACTCGCCGACATCCTGGGCACCATCCCCTACGAGATTCTAGCCTCCATCCCCCGCCGTATCCACCGCCTGGTGATCCGTTAACCCCTCCCGCCTCCGCTCTTCACCACAATACGGGGCAAAACCGAGTTAAGAGCCGGCCAGTGTCCGCTCTTCACCACAATACGGGGCAAAACCGAGTTAAGAGCCGGCCGATGTCCGCTCTTCACCACAATACGGGGCAAAACCGAGTTAAGAGCCGGCAACGGGAGGAAAACCGGAAGGAAACCGGGAAGGAACGGAAGAAAACCGGAAGGAAACCGAGAGGTAACGGAAGAAAACCGGGTGAAAAACCGGGAAATGAAAAGGGAGATAAACTACTCCAGTTTATCTCCCTTTTCATTGTACATTTCATTTTGCAGGACCGTGAAATCGGTCACTTCCTGTAGTTCCAGCTTCACTTTGTAGCGCTTTTTCCAGCGGGACACAAAGGAATTGAACAGGCCCCGTTTGAGATAGGCTCCCAGGATGGGGCTGGTTTTGAGCGTGATGGACCGGACTCCCTTTTCAATGACGTAGAAGGCGATTTTGCGTTCGATCTCTTCGTCAATGACCACACTGGAGTGGATTTTGCCGGTGCCGTGGCACACGGGACACTGCTCGGAAGTGTTGATTTCCGTAACGGGCCGGATGCGCTGCCGGGTGATCTGCATCAACCCGAACTTGGTGAGCGGAAGCACATTGTGCTTAGCCCTGTCAGACTCCATCAGCTCCTGCATGAACTTGTGGAGGGCGTTCTTGTGCTCATTGGTCTCCATATCTATGAAGTCCACTATCACAATGCCTCCCATATCCCGGAGCCGAAGTTGCCTTGCAATTTCTTCGGCGGCAATCTTGTTCACCTCGAAGGAGTTCTCCTCCTGGTCGTTGGTCTTGGTGCGGATGCCGCTGTTAACGTCAATTACATTCAGCGCTTCGGTGGTCTCGATTACCAGATACGCGCCCTGCCTCATAGGAACCACCTTTCCGAAAGAGCCCTTGATCTGACGGGTCACCTCAAAGTGATCGTAGATGGGCTGCTTGCCTTCGTACAGGTGGACTATCTTCTCCTGTTCCGGAGAAATGAGCGAAACATACTTCCGGGCTTCTTCGGCCACACGGGGGTCGTTGATCCAGATGTTGGAGAACGAGTCGTTCAACAGATCCCTCAGGACGGTAGTTGTTTTGCTGTACTCTGTGAACAGCAGCTGGACGTTCTTGTTTTTGGCAATCTTCTTCCAGGAGTCTTCCCATTTCTGGATGAGGGATTCCGTCTCTCCTACCAGCGTGGCGGCGTTTTTGCCCTCCGCCGCGGTACGGATGATGGCCCCGTAGTTTTTGGGAAGGATGCTCCTGACCAGTGTCTCGAGTCTACGTTTCTCTTCCTTCGATCCAATCTTCTGGGAGATGGATACTTTCTCTGCGAAGGGGAGAAGTACGATGTTTCGTCCTGCCAATGAAATTTCCGCAGTCAGTCGTGAACCCTTTGTGGAGATAGGTTCCTTCACTATCTGTACCACAACCATCTGTCCGGGGCGGAGATACTCCTCAATGCGGCCTTCCTTGGGAAGGGCCCCACCGATCTTGATACCCGAGTACAAATCCTTCAGATTGGTATTCGAGTTGGACTCCCGTACAAACTGGTCAAAGGCGGTAAAGTAAAGTCCCAGGTCCAGATAGTGGATGAAGGCTTCCTTCTTGTCTCCGATATCCACAAAGGCAGCATTGAGATTGGGGAGAATCTTCTTTACCTTTCCCAGGTAAACGTCTCCTACCGAAAACTGGTTCCCAGTGCTGGACTCCGTGTTGTACTCTATCAGCCGATGATTCTCCATCAGGGCGATATGTACCTCCGTTGACGTTACGTCAACAATCAGATCCTTGTCCGGTTTTTCAGACTCCATTTGGAAATTGGTGATTTGGTATGACAAAGGGCCTGCGCTTTGTATGCAAGCCCTTTACTCTTGGAAGAAGTCTTTACTTCTTCTTATGGCGGTTCTTGCGCAAGCGCTTTTTACGCTTGTGCGTAGCCATCTTGTGTCTCTTATGCTTCTTACCGTTAGGCATAATAAAAAATAGTTAATGGTTTTTATTTCTCTTTGACAGCGTTCACGAAGCTCTTGGCGGGCTTGAATGCCGGAATGTCATGGGCCGGGATGGTCATCGTGGTCTTGCGGGTGATGTTGCGGGCGGCCTTCTGGGCGCGATGCTTGATGATGAAGCTGCCGAAACCACGCATATAGACGGGATTACCTGCAATGAGGGAGCCCTTCACCACGCTGGTGAACTCTTCGATAACGGCCAGTACCTGGGCCTTTTCAAAACCGGTAGTCTTTGCTACTTCGTTTACGATCTCTGCTTTAGTCATAGTTTTTATAGTATTTAAATTAAGTTTCCTTCGAGGGGAAAAACTTGGCAAAATTAGAGTAAATTTCTTATATTTCAAAATATTATGTCATAATCTGCCGTTTTTTCTTTTGGCACGCATCTTGACCATAATACCCGCGGGCACTTTACAGGTGTATTGTGCCCAGTTGATATGACATTTTGGCAGACATGATGGATTTTTTAGATAAAATGAACGCTCCTGCGGGAGTGGAAGTGAACATAATGCCCGTAGTGGGAGAGGCCACCTCGATGAAAGTGGACACCTCCCAGCTCCCCCCTGCCCTGCCGGTGCTGCCCCTTCGCAATGCCGTCATCTTCCCCGGCACGGTCTTCCCCGTGACGGTGGGCCGGGAAAAGAGCATCAAGCTGGTGAGCGACGTGGAGGGAGGAAGCGGCTGGCTGGCCGCCATCCCCCAGGCCGATATCTCCGTGGAAGACCCCACCGAGGCCGATCTTTGCAGCCACGGCACGGTGTGCAAGCTGATCAAAACACTGGAAATGCCGGACGGCAGCGTCACGGCCATCCTCCAGGGTTCCCAGCTCATCGCCCTGGACAGCATAGTAAGTTACGACCCTTATATGATGGCGCGCGTAACCTACCTGGAAGAGGACCTTCCCGCCAAGGCCGATGAAAGGGAACTCCGCGTGCTGGCAGATTCCCTCAAGGAAAAGGCCGCGATGATCGTGAAGTCCTCCTCCTTCGCCCCGAAGGAAGCCATCGGCGCCCTCCGCAGCATAGAGAACTTCCACTTCCTGGTGAATTTCATCGCCACCACCATAGAGGTGGAGAATTTCCAGGAGCGTACGGCCCTTCTGTCCATCACGGACATCCATGAGAGGGGGCTGGCCCTGCTGAAGGTACTGGACGCCCAGACCCAGCTGCTCCAGATCAAGCAGGAGATCAACCAGAAGGTGAAGACGGACATAGACCAGCAGCAGAGGGAATACTACCTCAACAACCAGCTCAGAACCATCCAGGAAGAGCTGGGGATGGACGAGGGCGAGGAGTTTGAGAAGATGCGCCGCCGGGCCGATGAAAAGAAATGGTCCAAGGAAGTGAGGGCCATCTTCGACAAGGAAATGGCCCGCCTGGAGAAGTACAACCCCACCTCCCCGGACTACAGCATCCAGTTTGCGTACATCCAGTTCATGCTGGACCTCCCCTGGGGAGAGCTGTCGGACGACAACCTGGACCTCCAGCACGCGCAGGAAGTTCTGGACCAGGACCACTTCGGCCTGGACCAGGTGAAAGAACGCATCATCGAGTACCTGGCCGTTCTCAAGCTCAAGGGCAATATGAAATCCCCTATCCTGTGCCTGTGGGGCCCTCCCGGAGTGGGCAAGACCTCGCTGGGCAAGTCCATCGCCCGGGCACTGGGACGCAAGTATATCCGCATCTCGCTGGGCGGCATGCACGACGAGGCCGAAATCCGCGGCCACCGCAAAACCTACGTGGGAGCCCTCCCGGGCCGCATCCTCAGCGGCATCCAGCGCGCCGGCACCTCCAACCCGGTGATCGTCCTGGACGAGATTGACAAACTGGCATCGGACTTCAAGGGAGACCCTTCCAGCGCCCTGCTGGAAGCCCTGGACCCGGAGCAGAACGGCACCTTCCACGACAACTACCTGGACATAGACTACGACCTCTCCAACGTCCTGTTCATCACCACGGCCAACGGCATCGGCACCATCCAGCCCGCCCTGAAAGACCGTATGGAGATGATCAACGTGAGCGGATACCTGGCCGAAGAAAAGCTCCAGATAGCCCATAACTACCTGGTTCCCAAGCAGCTCACGGAACACGGCCTGAGGGCCGACGAGCTCTCTATCTCCGACGAAGCCCTGCAGGAGATTGTGGACAAGTACACCCACGAGAGCGGCGTCCGCGGCCTGGAGAAGCAGATTGCGAAGATCGCCCGCGTCACGGCCAAGAAGATGGCCCTGGAACAGGAGTTCCCGAGGGTCATCGGCCCGGAGCACCTGAGGGAATACCTGGGCCTTCCCACCTCTTTCCACGACGATGTGGCCGGGAACGAAGGTGTGGGCGTTGTCACCGGCCTGGCCTGGACGGAGATGGGCGGCGAAGTCCTCTTTGTGGAAAGCCAGGTGAGCGCCGGCAAGGGCAACCTCTCGATGACGGGCAACCTCGGAGACGTGATGAAGGAGAGCGCCCAGATTGCCTGGCAGTACATCAAGGCCCATCCGGAGCTGGCCGGCACCACCACGGAAGAGTTTATGAAAAAGGACATCCACCTCCACGTTCCGGAAGGCGCCACGCCCAAGGACGGTCCTTCGGCCGGTATCACCATGGTGAGT
Source organism: uncultured Bacteroidales bacterium (assembly GCA_900321655.1). Classification (GTDB taxonomy): domain Bacteria; phylum Bacteroidota; class Bacteroidia; order Bacteroidales; family UBA932; genus Cryptobacteroides. Next base: position 53,588 of record ONWU01000029.1, on the reverse strand, counting down.
TCCATGGTGAGCGCCCTGCGGGGAACCGCTCCCAAGAAAGGCATCGCGATGACCGGAGAAATGACCCTCCGCGGCCGCGTGCTGCCGGTGGGCGGCATCAAGGAGAAGATCCTGGCCGCCAAACGGGCGGGCGTAAACACCATCGTCATCTCGGAGGAAAACCGAAAAGATGTGGAGGATATCAAGGAAATTTACATAAAAGGTCTTATCTTTGTCTATGTGAAAACGATAGCAGATGTTATCGACTTCATCTTTTAGGCAATGGACGTAAAAATAGAGCAGAGTTGGAAAGACGCGCTGGCCGGCGAATTCGAAAAACCGTATTTCGCAGAGCTGGTGCGCTTTCTGCATCAGGAAAAGGCCGATGGAAAGGTAATTTACCCGCCCGGAAGCCAGATTTTCCACGCCTTCGACCTCACCCCCGTCCCGAAGGTGAAAGTAGTCATCCTGGGCCAGGACCCTTACCACGGCCCCGGCCAGGCGATGGGCCTTTCCTTCTCCGTGCCCCGGGGCGTTCCCGCGCCCCCTTCCCTGAGGAACATCTTCAAGGAGATTGAGACAGACCTGGGCATCCAAATGAGCGGAAGCCCCAACCTGGAGCCCTGGGCCCGGCAGGGAGTGCTGCTGCTGAACAGCGTCCTCACCGTCCTCGCCGGCCTGCCCACTTCCCACAGCAACATCGGCTGGCAGCAGTTCACGGATGCCGTCATCTCCTACCTGTCGGCCAACCGCAGCGGCCTCGTTTTCCTGCTGTGGGGACGCTATGCGCAGGAGAAATCGGCCCTTATCGACACTTCCCGCCACCACGTGCTGCTGGCGGCGCATCCTTCTCCGCTGGCCCGGGGAGCCTTCTTCGGCTGCCGGCATTTTTCCAAGACCAACCAAATTCTAGTATCTGAGGGCCTGGAGCCCATAGACTGGCAGTTATGAAACACGTTGCACTTTTTCCCGGCTCTTTCGATCCCTTCACAGCCGGCCATCTGAATATTCTCAGGCGCGCCCTCACCATGTTTGACGAGGTGGTGGTGGCCGTGGGTATCAACCAGGACAAGCCCGGCTTTTTCTCTATGGAAAAGAGGGTGGACATCATCCGCCAGGCCACCCGGGGCATGTCCGGAGTATCCGTGATCCAGTACGACAGCCTCACCATAGACGCCTGCCGGGAGCGGGACATCCATCACATCGTCAGGGGTGTCCGCAATATGATAGACTTTGAGACGGAGCGCTCCATTGCCGATGCCAACCGCCGCCTGGCCCCGGGGATAGAGACCATCATCATCCCCACGGCGCAGGAGTTTGCGCACATCAGCTCTTCGGCCGTGAGGGATATCCTGCGCCACGGAGGAGACTACTCCACCTTTATCCCGGAGGGGGTGGTGCTATGAGAAGGCTTCTGCTAAGCCTGGTGGCCCTCGGAGCTTCCCTGGCCCTGTATGCCCAGCAGCCCTATCCGGAGCTGGGAGCCAAGCTGGACCAGTACTTCCTGGCCCTCGCGGGAGAGCCGGTGGCCGTCCAGAATGAGGAATGCGATTTTCTCATAGAAACCTGCCAGGATTCCCTGGTGAGGCAGTACACCGCCCTCAAAATCTACGACCACTACCTCAAATCCAAAATTATGGGAGACGACGCCGTGGCCGTCCACGTGGCCCGGGAGTGGTTCCTCTCCGGCAAAGTGAAGATGAAAAGCGAGGAGGATGCCTTCCACGCCCAGCTGTTCGTGCAGTTCAACGAGAACTCCCTCATCGGCTCCCAGGCCCCGGTGCTCACGCTCTTCGCCCCGGACAGCACCCGGCAGTATGTGCCTCAGAAGGGCGGCTATTCCGTACTCTATTTCTATGACGCCGGCTGCGCCACCTGCAAGCGGGAAACCCCGAAACTGCTGGGGCTCACGGAGTCCGGCAAGTATCCCATCACGGTATACGCCATCTATGTGGGCGCCTCCAAGGAAGAATGGGAGAGCTGGCGGAAGGGCAAGGATGCCTTCGTCCACCTCTGGGACCCGGAGGTCAGTTCCAACTGGCAGCTTCTGTACGGGGTGCTCCAAACCCCGAAGATGTACCTGGTTGGTCCGGAGGGCACCATCCTTGGCCGCGGGCTGGATGCATCGGCCCTGGACATTCTTCTGAACCGGGAACTCTCCCGCGAAGAATACATCTACGGAGAGGAAGGTGAGATGGAGCGGCTCAGGCAGCTTTTCGGCACCTACGAAGACACGCTGAAGGTGAAGGATGTGATGGATGTGGCCGATTATATGGCGGCCAGAACCTTCGGGGAAGGAGACGTGAACGCGTACAAGCAAACCATAGGAGACCTCCTGTATTATCTCTTCTCCCAGAGAACGGAAGTGTACCGGGACGCCAGCATCCCCTTCATCCAGAAATACATAGAGCAGCCGGAAATCTGGAACACGGAGGCCGACAAGGCCCAGGTGAGCTCCCTCGGGGAGCTGATGCTCTCCCTCTCCCGGAGAACGCCGGTGGGATCGGCCATTCCGGACCTCACGGTTCCCGGCACCCTCCGCAGAAAGCCGGGCCTTTTCTGTAAAGGGACCAAAACGAAAGATTTCCGCCTGAGAAAGCTGAGGGGAAAGCCCTCCTACCTGGTTTTCTACACCCAAAGCTGCCAGGCCTGCCAGGAGCTTCTGTCGGCCGTAGACAGCCTGGTGGAGAACAACCGAAAGGTCCGCGTCCTTCTGATAGATATGGAGGCTCTGTTCAAGGATAACCCCGCCAAGGCCGAAGAGCTTTTGGACACCTTCGACCTTTCCGTACTGCCGTTTGTGCTGCAGATGGACCGCAAGGGCATTGTGGAGCACCGGTACGTGCAACTTTTGAAATAATTCCTTACCTTTGTGCCGATATGCCCAAAAAGCTCAAGCACATACCCGGGGTGGATCCCGCCTATCTGGAGAAGCAGAAAGAGATGCTTCTTCGCAAGAACCGCTATATGCTGTATTTCAACGACAGCGAGATGGCGGCCATCGACGAGTACTGTTCCCGCTTCAAGGTGCACGCCAAGGCCACCCTCTTCCGGGAAGCCATTATGAGCAAAGTGCTTTCCGAGCTGGAGGAAAACCACCCTACCCTGTTCTGATATGAGACGCAAACTCTTCCTTTTCCTGACACTCCTTCTTCTTTCGGTCTGTGCAATGGCCCAGACGCCCCGGGTGCCGGAATCCATCCGCTTTGCCGGCAAGACGTACCGTTTCGACCGGCCGGACCAGTACGAAAGGATGGACCGGGAACTGATTGCCTTCACCTATGCGCATACCAATTCCATCCTGATGCTCAGAAGGGCCAATCGGATGTTTTCGCAGGTGGTTCCCATCCTGAAGAAAAACGGCCTTCCGGAAGACCTGAAGTACCTGATGGCCATCGAGTGCAACCTGGATCCCACGTCCGTGAGTGTGGCCGGGGCCCGCGGCCCGTGGCAGTTCATGAAGGCGGCCGCCCGGGAGAACGGACTGGAAGTGAACGACGAGGTAGATGAGCGTTATCACATTGCCAAGGCCACGGAAGCGGCCTGCAAGTACCTCAAAGCGGCCTATGCCAAGTACGGAGACTGGATTACGGTGGCCGCCAGCTACAACGCCGGCCAGGGCGGCATCTCCCAGCGGATAGACACCCAGCGTCAGAAACACGCCATGGACCTGGCCCTTCCGGCCGAAACGTCCCGCTATATTTTCCGCCTCCTTACGGCCAAATACTTCTTTGAGCACCCGGAGGAATTCGGCTTCCACGTGAGTCCAGAACAGTGCTACCCTTACGTGGCACCCAGGGAAACCGTTACCGTAACCGGCCCCATCCCCAGCCTCACGGACTTTGCCGAGGAGCACGGCACCACCTATTTCCTTCTGAAAGAAGCCAACCTCTGGCTCCGGGGAGACAAGCTCACCAACAAGGCCGGCAAAACCTACAAGATAGCTATTCCTTAAGCGGTTTTTTACCCCGGAACACCGCGGCGGCGGCGAGGAGGAGGAAAAGGAACACGGCTACGCGCCCCACCATATCTCCATAGCGGACGAAGAAGGTCTGTTCCGAAGCAAGACCCACACTGCCTTCCAGGAGGGCCGGTTCCCACCAGGGGGTGCGGGACACCACGTGTCCCTCGGGGTCTATGAGGGCCGATATGCCGGTGTTGCCGCAGCGGGCCACCCAGCGGCGCGTCTCGATGGCGCGGAGGCGGCTGTAGTTGAAGTGCTGCCGGTGGCCGGGCGTATCTCCCCACCACGCATCGTTGGTGATAACCGCCAGAAGCTTCGCTCCCTTTTTCACATATCCCGTGCAGAATTCCCCGTACACAGACTCATAGCACACGGCCGTACCGATGGGAATGTCCCCCATCTGCAGGCAGGAAATCTCCTTCTGGCCTATGTCCTTGGCCATCAGGTACTCCCCGTGACTGAGGAACTTCTCCAGCGGAATGAAGAACTTGGGATACGGAGTAAGCTCCGTTCCCACCACCAGCTTGGACTTGTGGTAGAGCTGGTAAAGGCCCGTGGTATCCGTAAGGATGGCCGAATTGTGCATCAGGATCCAGAGGTGCCTTCCGTCCTCCTCCTTCCCCAAATCGTAGGCGCAGGGATGCGGCTGCGTGCGGGAATACACCCTTTCCATAGTGGAAGCCCCGTACAGGATGGAAGCCTGCGGATGCTTTTTCAGGAAGGCCTGGAAATGGGCGAAGGTCTCGTGCGAAAAGACCGCATCCGTAAAGACGCGCGAAGTGAAGGTTTCCGGCGCCAGCACCAGCGTGGGTTCCTCAGAGGTCCAATCGGCCTTTTCCACAAGCCCCAGGAAACGGCGGTCCTGCTCTGCCTGCGGAAGGGATTCGAACTTTTCGTAAGGGTCGTAATTGGGCTGGCCGATGACCACCTTCAGACTGCCCTCGGAGGGCTTTGCCTTCAGGCAGGCCGACCAGATCATCGGCCCGAAAAACACGGCCACAACGCTGCCAAACGCGGCTACGCGGGCCTTCCCGTTCCACCCGGCCATCCTTCCGTCGGAAAGGGCCACCATCAGGCCGAAAAGGCCGAGGTTACTCCCCCACACCCAGAGCGAGCCGCCCAGGGTGCCCAGCACCGAGTACCACTGCACCAGGCCCGTGGTATCGGCAAAGGCATTGCCAAATACCAGCCAGGGCCAGGAAATCTCTGCGACGGTGAGATAATACCGCTCCCAGGCCATCCAGGCGGCGGCGAGGAAAAGATACGGAAGCGCCCCTTTTGTGCGCCGTTTCACCCAGCGGAAACTGCCGAAGACCACGCTCATCTGCAGGGCGTTGGCCAAGATGGCAAACACCGCGCCCCCCACCGTGGCGCCGCCCACCCACCAGGTGGTAACGGCGTTCCAAAGCACAAAACAGGCATACTGGATCCACCAGAAATGCTTCACCTTGTACTCCGTGGCCAGGCGCTCCATCACCAGCAGCGGAACCAGGCCCAGAAGGGCGGTCCAGCCCATATGCGGAACCAGCCAGGGCAGGCTCATCAGCAGCACGAAGGCGGCCGATAATATAAGGAATATGACGGGGGCTTTTTTCATCTTCACAAATTTACGGATTTTTTCGTAACTTCGCAGGGATAATTCAATGGAAAGAATGACTGACAAGAAGAAAGTGCAGCAAGTGGCCAGGGACACCCGGTGGATCTGGAAGAACCTCCTTCTGGGAGTGGCCTTTGTGCTGGTGCTGGGCATCCTCACCGCCTGGGCCCTGGGTCTTATCACCCGCCACGGAAAAATAGTGAAAACCCCGGATTTCTCCAGCCTCACGGTGCAGCAGGCCCAGAAACTGGCCGCCGCCTCCCACGTGAACGTGAAGGTGGTAGACTCCGTGTTCGTGCGGCGCCTCTCCGGCGGGGTGGTATACCGCCAGCAGCCCAAGGCCGGCTCCACCGTCAAGAAGGGCCGCAGCATCTTCCTCACCATCAACTCGGTGGTGCCCCGCAAGGTCATTATGCCCAACCTCTTCGGCTACTCCGTCACGGAAGCCCGCTCGGAACTGCGCAACCGCGGCCTCAACCTGGGCCGTCTCAACTATGTCAAGGACATCGCCACCAACAACGTGCTGGGCCAGAGCTGTGAAGGCCTGGAAGTCAAGGCCGGAGACCAGGTGGTGAGCGGCTCCATCATAGACCTGATGGTGGGCGTGGGGCCCCAGGACAACCAGACCACCATTCCCAAGATCACCGGAATGAAATACGTGAACGCCATAGACGCCCTGCAGGAGCGGTTCCTCAACGTAGGGAAGGTCACCTTCGACCAGGATATCAAAACCTACGCAGACTCCATGAACGCCGTGGTATACAAGCAGGACCCGGCCGGAGCCGGCCGCAACCTGGGCGCCAACGTCAGCTTCTACCTCACCCTGGATCCGTCCAAACTCCCCGCCAAGAAATGACCGAGGAAATACTCACGGGCGTCTCCGACGAAATGTTCGAGCATTTTCGCCTGAACGTAGACAAGGGGCAGGAGCCCGTCCGCATAGACAAATACATCGCAGACCACCAGGAGGACACCTCCCGCAACCGCGTGCAGCAGGCCATCAAGCTGGGCTACGTGCTGGTGAACGAAAAACCCGTGAAGGCCAATTACATCGTGCGCCCCGGGGATGTGGTGAAGTTTGTGATGCCCTATGAGCGCCGGGGAACCGAGATCCTTCCGGAGAACATCCCTTTGGATATAACCTACGAAGACAACGACGTGCTGGTGGTGAACAAGCCCGCCGGCATGGTGGTGCACCCCGGCCACGGCAATTACAACGGCACGCTGGTAAACGCCCTGGCGTATTACCTGCACCTCTCCCCCGATGTGGAAGACGAGAGGATGGGCGTGCTGGTGCACCGCATAGACAAGGATACCAGCGGCCTGCTGGTGGTAGCCAAAAACCCCGCCGCACAGCTGAACCTCGCAGACCAGTTCTTCGTCCATTCCATAGACCGCATCTACACAGCCGTGGTGTGGGGCAATATTGCCGAAGACGAAGGCACCATTTCCGGAACCATCGGCCGGGACCCGAATGACCGCCTCCGCTTCCGCGTCTACGAGGACCCCGAGAAGGGAAAGTGGGCCGTCACGCACTGGAAAGTGCTGGAGCGCTTCGGCTTCATCACGGTGGTGGAATGCCGGCTGGAGACGGGCCGAACGCACCAGATCCGCGTCCACATGGCTTCCATCGGCCATCCCCTGTTCAATGACGAGCGGTACGGCGGCTCCGAAATCCGCCAGGGCACCATCTACGCCAAATACAGGCAGTTTATCCAGAACTGCTTCACCCTCTGCCCCCGGCAGGCCCTCCACGCCCGTACGCTGGGCTTTACGCATCCCGTCACGGGAGAGCGGCTGCATTTCGAAGCCCCCCTTCCGGAAGACTTGACCTCCCTGATAGAAAAATGGAGGTCGTACGTGACAACCTCCACTAAGTAACTAGAATCTTCTTCCTCCGAAGCCGCCGCCCATCGGCGGGCCCATCATCGGACGTCCTCCGCCCGGGCCGCCCATCCGGCCGCCCTTCTGGCCGCCGATGTTGCCGAAGCGCCAGGTGAAGGAAAGCATTAGGTACCGTCCCAGGGTGTTGTTGGTGGTTTCCTGGTAGTAGTTGTCCGTCTGGGCCACCTGCAGGTTGCGGGACTGGTTCAGGAGGTCGTAGCCCCTGAGGGTCAGGGTGGCCTGCCGCTTGAACAGAGGCACGGACACGTGGGCGTTCCACACCAGCTGGGGAGCCTGCGGGGTGGTGTATCCGTTGTACCAGTCGTAGTTGGCATCCGTTCCCAGCTCTACGCCGGAATTGCCGATGGTCCATTTCACGGAACCGTTCACCCGGTTGTTCCAGGTGGCGGCCACCTGCTCCTGCACGGTGTACCAGGGCTTGCTCACCCGGGTGCGGCCGCTGAGGATGATTTCCCAGTTGTCCGAGCGGTACGTAGCCCTCAGACGCTCCGTAACGGAGAGGGTGCGGGTGGTGTTGTCCTGGAAGTTCTCGCTCCAGAGGGTGCTTCCGTTTTCGAAATAATCCTCGTGGAAGGCCTCGTAGTCGAAGTGGTCTTCAAACAGGTACTCCGACATGTCCAGGTTGCTCTTTCCCACAAAGCTTCCGGACTTGGAGTAGGAAGCGTTGGTCATATTGGAAATGGAGAAGTTGGACTTGGCGATGGGCGCATTGATCATAATGCGGGCACTGGTGTTGAAGGTATTGTGCCCGTTCACCGGGAAGGTGTATTGCCGGCCGTTCTCATCGTACCAGATGGCGTTGGTAATGGGGTTCTGCACCATCCCGCCCTGCAGGTTCACGCGAAGGGTGAAGAAGGTTTCCTTGTTGGACACTTCCCACTCGTTGCGGATGCTGTGGTTGAAGTAAGGGGTGAGGTAAGGGTTACCCAGGCTCATGGCCAGCGGGTTGGAATTATCCATCACCGGGTTCAGCTGGCTGGTGGAAGGCTGCGCGCTGCGGCCGAAGTAGAAGAAACGGACGTTGGAGTTTTCGTTGAAATCGTAGAACAGCATCGCCCGGGGGGCAAAGTTCCAGCGCTTGTCCGAATACTCGCGGCCGTTGGTATAATTATAGGTGTTGGTGGGAATGGCCGATGCACCCAGCTGGCCCCGAAGGCCTTCCTCCTGGTACATCACCGCCAGGCCCATGTTCTGGTTCAGGTTGCGGTTGATGACGTTGTTGGTGTAGGTATCGTCCCGGGTTTCTCCCTCCCGGTTGTATGCCAGGGCGCCCATTCCGATGACAAAGGGATCGGTTCCCCAGTCGAAGGCTCCGCTGTTGTACACCACCTTGTCCGTCTCGGACTGGGAGTAGTTAATGTTGTAGCTTCCTTCCAGGTAGAAGTTGCCGCCGAGGGGCTCCGTGTACACCAGGCGGCCGCCCACCGAGCGGTTCTTGCTGCTCTGGTCCACCCTCTGGTTGACGATGGTAATCATGGTGGGGTCACCGCCTTCGTCGAAGTTGGTGTTGGTAAGGGACTGATTGAACCCGTCCATATGGTTGTTGGACAGGCGCCAGGTGACGTTCACCGAGAAGGTGCGGCCCGGAAGACCCAGGCGCTGGCGGAAGAGCAGGAAACCGTTGGTGTTCCAGTTGCGGTTGTCTCCGGTATTGTTGGTGAAGCCCTCGTTGGTGTGGCTCCGGGTGCCGTCGGCCTCCCGGGTGTCCGTGTCGAAGATGCTCTGCTGGCGGTAGCTGCCCCGGCCGAAGTTGAACTGCGGCTGGAAGAGGATGGAGGTGTTCTCGGAGAACTTGTGCTCCAAGCGCATACCGAAGCGGTGACCGTCCGTGAAGCGGTGGCTGGCACCGTCCGTATCGGAGACGAGGGTGGAGCCGTCCGTGCGGTAGGTCTCCTTGTGGGTGTCCTGCAGGACATCCCGGATGGAACCGTTATAGAGGTAGTTGCTTCCCAGCTTCATCTTGTCGTCGAAGAGATCGAAGTTGGCGTTCACACCGCCCATCCAGGTGGTGTTGATGCCGTTGCCGCCCCAGCCGCCGCCCATCATGCCGCCGCCGCCCATCATTCCTCCCATCATATTGCCGGAGAGGTCGTTGAAACCGCGGTTGTTGGTATTGTTGGCATTGGCGATGATGCTGATCTGGCTCTTTTCGGAGAAGCGGCCGCCCATGAAGGCACCCTGCCAGCGCCAGTCGTTCAGGCCCTCCTTGCCGGCGGGGATGTCGTGACCGCCGCCGCCCATCAGGTTGCCGAACACGCCGTCCATCATTCCCTTCTGCACACTCAGGTCAATCACCGTTTCGTCTTCTCCGTCATCGATGCCGGTGAATTCGGCCTGCTCGCTCTTCTTCTTCACCACCTTCACCTTCTCGATGAGCTTGGCGGGAATGTTCTTGGAGGCCAGCTGAGGGTCGTCCAGGAAGAAGGTTTTGCCGTCTATGGTTATCTTGGTGATGGTTTCTCCGTTGGCGGTGATGGAGCCGTCCTCGTTCACCTCCACGCCGGGAAGCTTCTTCAGGAGGTCTTCCAGCATATTGTCATCGGAGATTTTGAACGACGAGGCGTTGTACTCCACCGTATCTTTTTTGATGATGATGGGATTGCCCACGGCGCTCACGGATGCTGCATCCAGCACCTGCTGGTCCTGTTCCATCTTCACGACGCCCAGGTTGGCATCGGCCCTCAGTTCCAGCTCTTTCTCGAAGGACTTGTAGCCCATCAGCTCGGCCTTGAGATTGTACGTTCCGGGACGCACCTTCTCCAAAACGGCCTTTCCGTCACTTCCGGAGATGGTATATTTGGCCTGACCTCCCTTGGAAGGCGTAACGGAGACCGTGGCAAATCCCACGGCCTCCCCGGTGGAGGCATCCTGCAGCTGGAGGCTTATCTTATAGCTCTGGGCGTTCAGGCCCCAGGCCACCAGAAGGCCGACAAGGGCCATCAGCATTTTTCTAACCATAAACTGTACTAACTCTTAGGGCGCGCAAAGTTACAACAAACCATTGACTTACACAAGCGTTCTACCCGCGTCTTCCGCCAAATCCGCCACCGCCATAGCCGCCGAAGCCGCCCATCGGCGGGCCGCCGGCACCCGGACGAAATCCTCCACCCCGCCGGTTACCGCCGAAGGTACCGAAGCGCCAGGTGAAGGAGAGAAGGATATACCGGCCCAGGGTGTTGTTATGGGTTTCCTGGTAATAGTTGTCCGTGACGGCCACGTTCTGGGCCCTCGCCTGCCCCAGGATATCGTAGGCCCTGAGGGCGATGGTGGCCTGTTTTTTCAGGATCTGCTTGGAGACGGAAGCGTTCCAGACCAGTTCGGAGGGCTGGTTGGTGGTGTAGCCCACGTACCAGCGGTAATTGGCATCCGTCTTCAGTTCCCAGCCGCTCTGGCCCACCGTCCAGGTGAAACTGCCGCTGACGGCGTTGTTCCAGGTGGTGGCCACGGCGCTCTGTACCGTATACCAGGGCTTGCGGACGGTGGTGCGGCCGCCCAGGATCACCTCCACATTGTCCGAACGGTAGGTGGCCCTCAGGTTCTCCGTCACATTGAGCATCCGGGTGTCATTGAGCTGGAAGTCCCGCGTCCACTGCTCCGGATGGTCCACGAAGTAGTTCTGGTGGAACTTCTCGTAATTGAAGTTTCCGTCCTCCATAAAGTAGGGCGTCATGTCCAGGGAGGTGGCGCCGATGTAGCTGCTGGTGCTGCTGTAGGTGAGGTTGGTGGTATTGGAAAGGGTGAAACCGGACTTGGCGATGGGGGCGTTGATCATCAGGGACGCATTGGTGTTGAAGGTGTTCTTTCCGTTGATGGGGAAGGAATACTGCCGGGAAGTGGCGTCGTACCAGTTGGCGCTGGTGATGGGGTGCTGGTTCATTCCCCCGCCCAGGTTCAGGCGGGCGGTGAAGAAGGAAGCGCGGTTGGAATACTCCAGTTCCGTCCTCAGGTTGTGGGTGAAGTACGGCTCCAGATAGGGGTTACCCAGGGCCAGGGACAGCGGGTTGGAGTTGTCCAGCACCGGGTTCAGCTGGGTGGTGGAGGGCTGGCCGCTGCGGCCGTTGTAGAACAGGCGCACGTTGGCGTTCTCCGAGAAATCGTGGAAGAGCATCGCCCGGGGGGCAAAGTTCCAGATGGTGCCGGGGTTGTACTCCTTCCCGTTGGTGAGGTTATACTGGTTGGTGGGGATGGCCGATGCGCCCAGCTGGGCCCTTGTATTGCCGTTCTGGTACATAAAGGCCACGCCGATGTTCTGGTTCAGGTTGCGGGTGACCACGCTGTTGCTGTAGGTGGGGTCGTAGGTTTCATTGGCCGATTTATACACCATATAAAGATCCTGCAGCACCATGGGGTAGGTGGTGTAGTAGTCGAAGGGAGCGTCGCTGTTGTACACCTTCTTTTCCGTGGAGGAGTGGGACCAGTTCACCTGGTAGCTGCCTTCCAGGTAGAAGTAGTTGCCCAGGGGTTCCGTGTACACCAGGCGGGCGCCGATGCTGCGCTGCTTGGTGAACTGGTCTATGCGCTGGTTCACAAGGTCTTGTCCCAGCACGCCGTCCACATAGGTATTGGTAAGGGACTGGTTGTAGCCGTCCATCTTGTTGTTGGAAACGTTCCAGTCCACATTCAGGGACAACGTCCGGCCCGGCATTCCCAGGCGCTGGCGCAGCAGCGCACGGCCGTTGGTCTGGAGGTTCCGGTTCACTCCGCTGTTGTTGGAGAAGCCGCCGTTGCTCAGGTTGGCCTCCGTCTTCTCGTTGTTCCAGGTGTCGAAGATGGAGCGCTGCAGATAATTGCCGCCGCCAAAGCTGAACTGGGGCTGGATCATCAGGGAGGTGTTGTCCGAGAACTTGTGGTCTATGCGCATCCCCACGCGGTGGCCGTAAGTGCTCTGCCCGCTGTCGGAATCGGTCTGGTTGATGATGGTGGAGCCGTCGGCCCGGTAGGTCTCCTTGTAGGAATCCTGGATGTTGCTGGTATTGGAGCCGTTGTAGGTGTAGTTGGCGGCAAACTCCATCTTCTTGTCCAGCAGGTCCATCGAGGCGTTGGCGCCGCCCATCCAGGAGGTGGTGATTCCGCTGCCGCTGCCGAAACTGCCAAGAATGCTGCCGCCGCCGAAGCCGCCCCGGCCCATCATGCCGCCCATCATCGCGCCCATCATGTTGCCGGAGAAGTTGCCGAAGCCGATGGCGTTGGCGTTGTTGGCATTGAGGATGACACTGAGCTGGGAGCCTTCCGTGAACCGGCCCACCATTCCGTTGGCGGTGAAGCGCCAGTCATTGAGGCTGTTGTTGGGGGAAGGGATGTCGTGGCCGCCGCCGGCGGTGAGGTTTCCGAACACGCCGTTCATCATGCCCTTTTGCACGGTGAGGTCTATGATGGTTTCGTCGTTGCCGTCGTCAATGCCGGTGAATTCGGCCTGCTCGCTCTTTTTCTTGATCACCTTCACCTTCTCGATGAGTTTGGCGGGGAGGTTGCTGGAAGCCAGCTGAGGGTCGTCCAGGAAGAAGGTCTTGCCGTCGATGGTGATTTTCTTGATGGTCTCCCCGTTGGAGGTGATGGTGCCGTCTTCGGCCACCTCGATGCCCGGGAGCTTTTTCAAAAGGTCTACCAGCATATTGTCGTCCGAGATCTTGAAGGACGAGGCGTTGTACTCCACCGTATCCTTCTTGATGATGACGGGGTTTCCCACGGCGCTCACGGAGGCGGCCTCCAGCACTTCCAGGTCCTGTTCCATCTTCACCACGCCCAGGCTCACGTCGGCCTTCACCTCCAATTCCTTCACATAGGGCTTGTACCCCATCAGTTCGGCCTTGAGGGTGTAGGTTCCCGTGCGCACTTTCTCCAGGGTGACCTTGCCGTCACTGCCGGAGAGGGTGTACTTGGCCTGCCCCTTGGCGGGGGTGACGGACACGGTGGCAAAGCCCACGGCTTCGCCGGTGGCGGCGTCCTGGAGTTGAAGGGTAAGGGTGTGATTCTGAGCGCTCAGGCCGATAAAAAACAACAGGCCGGCAGCAACGGACAACAACTTTCTAACCATATTCTGATGTGCAAATAACGTTTCTTTTGACACCAGAGGAGGGAGAAAGTTTAATAAAAATTTAAGAAATTCTTTCCGGGTGGTCTTTGATGAACTGTTCCCAGCCGCCTTTGCCCTTGGCCGATTTCAAGGGGGAGGAGGTTTCGTAGAAATGGCAGAGTGCGATGGCGAGGGCATCTGTGGCGTCCAGATGGCGGCTTTCCAGTTTCACCTGCAGGGTTTTTTCCAGCATCAGCTGCACCTGTTCCTTGGAGGCGGCGCCGTTTCCCACGATGGCTTCCTTGGCTTTTCGGGGGGCGTACTCCGTCACGGACTCCACCCCATATTCCAGTGCTGCAATCATAGCCGCCCCCTGTGCGCGCCCCAGTTTGAGGACCACCTGCGCGTTCTTGCCGTAGAAGGGGCTCTCGATGGCCAGTTCCGTGGGGTGGTAGCTCTTGCAGACTTCCGAGATACATTCGTAGATGGCCTGGAGCTTGGTGTACGCGTCCTTTTCCTTGCGAAGGTCCAGCACGCCCATATCCACGTACTGGGCTTTCTTGCCCTCTACGCGGATAATCCCAAAGCCCAGCAACTGGGTGCCGGGGTCTATTCCCAGTATGATGCGTTCCTTGTCCATCGGCACACAAAGTTACAAAACTTTGATGCAATTGCCGTAAAAAATGTTTCATCGTATCATTTGTTGCATAGGTGGTAATATCCGTTGCAGGGCACAAGCGCACCTTATTTCTATATTTGTGCACAATCCCCGAAAAAACACGGGACTATTAACCATTTTTATATGTTTAAACTGAAATCACTCTTCATTTCGGCCCTTCTGCTCGCCGGCGCCAGCGCCTTCGCGCAGCAGATCACGGTCACAGGCGTTGTGACCTCTTCGGCCGACGGCTACGGCGTCATCGGCGCCGCAGTCCAGGAAAAAGGAACTGACAACGGTACCATCACAGACTTTGACGGTAACTTTACCCTTACCGTCAAGGAAGGTGCCATCCTGGTCTTTTCCTCCATCGGGTACTCCACCCTCGAACTTCCGGCCCAGGCCCAGATGTCCGTTGTCATGGACGAAGACGCCCAGCTGCTGAACGAGGTGGTGGTCACCGGCTACACGGTCCAGAGAAAGGCCGACCTCACCGGTGCCATCTCTACGGTAAATACCGCAGACCTGGCCAAACAGAATGAGAACAACCCTGTGAAAGCTCTGCAGGGACGCGTTCCCGGTATGAACATCAGTGCCGACGGTTCCCCTTCCGGCGCCGCCACGGTCCGCATCCGCGGTATCGGCACCCTCAACGACAATGATCCCCTGTACATCATTGACGGTGTGCCCACCAAGGCCGGTATGCACGAGCTCAACGGTAACGACATCGAGTCCATCCAGGTGCTCAAGGACGCTGCTTCCGCTTCCATCTACGGTAGCCGGGCCGCCAACGGTGTTATCATCATCACCACCAAGGCCGGCAAGGACGGCAAGGTAAAGATTGACTTTGACGCCTCCGTGGCCGCCCAGTCCTACGTGAACCGCATGCAGGTCCTCAATGCCGAGGAATTCGGCAAGGTGATGTGGCAGGGCTATGTGAACGACGGCCTGAATCCCAATATGAACGCCCTGGGCTACCAGTACGACTGGGGCTATGACGCCAGCGGCAATCCCGTCCTGCACAAGGTGGGAATGACCAAGTACCTGGACGCCGCCGGTATCACCCCGGCCAGCGACACGGACTGGTTCCGCGAGACCACCCGCACCGGTATCGTCCAGCAGTACAACCTCTCGCTGAGCAACGGTACCGAGCGTGGCAACTCCTTCTTCTCCCTGGGTTACTACAAGAACGACGGTATCATCAAATACTCCGACTTCTCCCGCCTGAGCGCCCGTATCAACACGGATTTCAAGCTGCTGAAGATCGGAGACCGCAACATCATCACCATAGGTGAGCACTTCACCGTGAACCGCACCTCCGAGGTGCAGGCTCCCGGCGGATTCCTGGAGAATGTGCTCCAGTTCAACCCCTCCATCCCGGTATACACCACCACCGGTGAGTTTGCCGGTCCCGTGGGCGGCTATGCCGACCGCGAGAACCCCCTGGCCCGCCTCACCCGCAATGCCGACAACCGCTACTCCTACTGGAGAATCTTCGGCGACGCCTTCCTGAACATCAACCCCTTCAAGGGTTTCAACATCAAGACCACCTTCGGTATAGACTATGCCCAGAAGGAACAGCGCATCTTCACCTATCCCGTTACGGAAGGTACGGTTGCCAATCCCACCAACGCAGTGGAAGGCAAACAGGAGCACTGGCTCAAGTGGATGTGGAATGCCATCGCCACTTACAACTTCGAGGTGGGCAAACATCGCGGCGATGTCCTCGTAGGTACGGAAATCAACCGCGAAAAGGACACCTGGTTCAGCGGCAAGGCCTATGACTTCGCCGTCCTGAATCCCGATTATATGTGGCCCAGCGCCGCAGTGGGAGAGGCCGAAGCCTATGGCGGCGGCGGTGGATTCACCCTGGTCTCCTTCTTCGGCAAGGCCAACTACAACTTCGCAGACCGCTATCTGGCCAGCGTCACCGTCCGTTACGACGGTTCCAGCCGCTTCGGCCGCAACAACCGCTTCGGTCTGTTCCCTTCCGTCTCCCTGGGTTGGAGAATTGACAAGGAACCCTTCATGGAGAACGCCACCTGGCTGGACAACCTGAAGATCCGCGCCAGCTGGGGCCAGACCGGTAACCAGGAAATTGCCAACGTGGCCCGCTACACCCTCTATGAAAGTAATTACGGCGAGGCCGGCTTCGGCGGACAGAGCTACGGTACCAGCTACGACATTGCCGGCACCAACGGCGGACAGACGCTTCCCAGCGGCTTCAAGCGCAACCAGCTGGGCAACGACAACCTGAAGTGGGAAACCACCACCCAGACCAACGTGGGTTTGGACTTCGCCCTGTTCAAGAGCGCCCTCTACGGCTCCTTCGAGGCCTACTACAAGAAAACCACCGACATTCTGGTCTATATGCCCGGTATCGGCGTAATGGGTGAAGGATCCTCCCAGTGGATCAACGCCGGCGCCATGGACAACAAGGGTCTGGAATTCAACGTGGGTTATCGCGGAGAAGTGGGAGACTTCCAGTACGACCTGGCTGCCAACATCGGCACCTATATGAATACGGTCACCAAACTGCCCGACACCATCGCCGCCAACGGTACCTTCGGTGGTAACGGCGTGGAGAGCGTGGTGGGTCACCCGATGGGTGCCCAGGTGGGTTATGTCTACGACGGCATCTTCAAGAGCCAGGACGAGATTGACAACCACGCCGTGCAGAACGGCGCCGGCCTGGGCCGCATCCGCTGGAAAGACCTCAACAGCGACGGCATCATCAACGAGAAAGACCAGAAATGGATCTACTCTCCCGTTCCGGATTTCACCTGGGGTCTGAACATCTATCTGCAGTACAAGAATGTAGACCTTACCATGTTCTGGCAGGGTGTCCAGGGTGTGGATGTGATCAGCGACTTCAAGAAGCAGACCGACCTGTGGAGCGGCCTGAACATCTCCAACCTGAACAAGGGCCGCCGTATGCTGGATGCCTGGAGCCCCGTCAACATGGCCTCCAACATCCCGGCCGTGAGCACGATGGACAACAACAACGAAAAGCGCGTCTCCTCCTACTTCGTGGAAGACGGCTCCTTCGCCAAGCTCCGCACCGTCCAGCTGGGCTACAACTTCTCCAAGCGCGTCTGTGAAGCCCTTCATATGGCCCGCCTGAGAGCTTATGTATCGGCCCAGAACCTTCTCACCATCAGAAGCAGCAAATTCACGGGCGTCGATCCGGAGAATCCCAACTTCGGCTATCCTATCCCGACGAACGTGACGCTGGGTATCAATGTTTCCTTCTAATGCTATACCGATTATGAGAAAGCTTATTTCCATCCTATATATGGGCCTGGCTTGCTGCGTTCTGTTTTCCTGCAACAAGCTCCTGTCCGAACAGGTTCCCCAGGCTACCCTGAGTGATGAGCAGGCGAAAGACCCCGCCAATGCCGAGGGTATGGTGGTGGCCGCCTATGCCATCTTTACATCGGCCGAGGACATCAACTCCTCCTTCTCGATGTGGAACTTTGACGTCCGCTCCGACGACGCCTACAAGGGCGGCAACGGTACCAGCGACGGTGACGTGTTCCACCAGCTGGAAATCCAGCAGGGTGTCCTGACCACCAACTGGAACCTCAACGACATCTGGGTGCGTCTGTACAACGCCATTTCCCGCGTGAACAGCGCCATCGCCCTGTTGAACGAGTGCGACGACAGCTTTGCGATGAAGGACCAGCGTATGGCCGAAATGCGGTTCCTGCGCGGAACATTCCCTTCGTCATCGACCCTTCCCTCACTTACGAGCAGTACAACGAACTGTCCAACACCACTTATTCCAACGACGAGGGCTGGCAGGTGATCATCGACGACGTGAAAGCCGCCTTTGACGTGCTGCCTGAAGTGCAGGCCGAAAAGGGCCGTCCCACCAAGGCTGCTGCCGCCGCCTTCCTCACCAAGCTGTACCTGTACAAGGCCTATCACCAGGACAATGCCCAGTCCAACGCGGTCACCAGCATCAGCACGGAAGACCTGAATAAGGTGATTGAATACTCCGATCCCAAGTACTACGCCAACTATGGTCTGGAAGCCGATATCCACAACAACTTCCGCCCGGAAGAGATGTATGAGAACGGCAAGGAGAGCCTCTGGGCCATCCAGTACTCCCGCAACGACGGTTCCACCTACGGAAACCTGAACTGGAGCTACGGCCTGATCGGCCCCAGCATTGACAATGTCACCGACGGCGCCTGCGACTTCTACAAGCCCAGTCAGAACCTGGTGAACGCCTTCCGCACCGGAGCCGACGGCCTTCCTTTCCTGGACGGCTTCAACGAGAGGAACTACAGCTTCGAAGACAATGCAGACCCCCGTCTGTTCCTCACCGTGGGTATGCCCGGCCTCCCCTACCTGTTCAACAAGAACTTCATCCAGGACGAGACCAAGCAGTGGAGCCGCGGTAACGGCCTGTACGGTTACTACATCAGCCTCAAGCACAACGTAGACCCCGCCCTGGTGGGTGAATACCTGATCAAGGGTTCCTACTGGGCCTCTTCGATGAACCGCATCGTCTTCCGTTATGCCGATGTGATCCTGGAGCGCGCCGAAGCCTATGCCCAGCTGGGCGAGACCGGCAAAGCCCTCGGCCTGGTGAACGATATCCGCCGCCGCGCCGCCGGTTCCACCCAGATGTTCTCCGACTACCCTTCTCGCTACGGTGTCAAGATCTACGCTACCGAATACAAGGGAAGCTTTGGCAAGGAAGACGTCATCAAGATAGTCAAGATGGAGCGCCGCCTGGAAATGGGTATGGAGAGCGAGCGTTTCTTCGACCTGGTCCGCTGGGGCGAGGCCGCCACGGTCCTGAACAAATACTTCGCCGAGGAAGCCTCCAGGTGCACCATCTACAGGGATGCCAAGTTCACGGCCGAGAAGGACGAGTATCTTCCCATCCCCGCCTCTCAAATCGCCGCCTCCAACGGCCACTACACTCAGAATATCGGTTCCTGGTGATAATCTAAGAATACAATGAAACACAAATTCCTCTATATGGCAGCCGCCCTGCTTTGTCTGGCAGGCTGCGCAAAGAAAAACGTGAGCGACCTCCAGCTGGGCGGTGACTGCCTGGTGCAGTCCATCTCCCTGGACCAATTCAAGGGTACCATAGACCTGGCCGCCCGTCAGATCGTGGTCCGTCTTCCGGAAGTGTACGCCACCTCCGAGATGGAGATCACGGAACTCACCCTCTCCAGCGGGGCTTCCTGCAATGTAACCAAGGGGCAGAAACTCAATATGGATGCTGCCAAGGGTATCCACGTGACCAACGGTGACGCCTCCCTCGACTGGACGCTGAGCGTCCTGCACGACGAAGCCCGCATCACGCACTTCGTGCTGAACGAGATCTACACCGGTACCATCGACCAGGAAGCCAAGACCATCACGGCCTTCGTGCCCAAGTCGGAAGGCATCAACGCCCTGGTACCTACCATCACCATCAGCGTCAACGCCACCATCACTCCCGCCTCCGGCGTGCCGCAGGACTTCACCGAGCCCGTGCAGTACACGGTGACCAACAACTCTGCCAAGAGCGTGTATACGGTGACGGTTACCGCCATTGACAAGCCCAAGGCCCTGTTCATCGGCGTTCCTGCCAATATGAACGACCTGGATCCCGAGGCCGGCACCGCCTGCCAGTGGATGCTCTCCAATGTGCCCGGCTCCCTGTACACCAGCTTTGCCGACTTCCAGGCCGGAACCGTGGAACTGGATGAGTGCGAAATCATCTGGTGGCACTTCCATATGGACGGAGGTGTGGACGGTCACGACAGCTTCATCGCCAAGGCTCCCGAGGCCATGGCAGCCCTCAACCAGCTCCGCGCCTACTACGAGAACGGCGGCGCCTTCTTCCTCACCCGCTACGCCACCAACCTGCCTTCCTTCATCGGCGCTACCGGTGACGACGAGTGGACCACTCCCAACAACTGCTGGGGCCAGAACGAAGACAGCGCAGAACGCTGCTGGGGTCCTTGGGACTTCAACATCTTCGGCGGCCAGAACGAGCACCCGCTGTTCAGCGGCCTGATTGCCGGCGACGACCCCAACAAGGTCTACTGCACGGACAACGGTTACCATATCACCAACTCCACGGCCCAGTACCACATTGGTACGGACTGGGGCGGATACGACGATCACGCCGCCTGGGAGGCCCGTACCGGTGCCACCATCCTGGGTGTGGGCGGTGACGGCGCCGTGGTTGCCTGGGAGTATCCTGCCAAGGACGGCAAGGGTGGAATCATCTGCATCGGCTCCGGCTGCTATGACTGGTATTCCTACACCTTCGAGCCCGAATACGAGGAGCACTTCCACGCGAACATCGCCACCATGACGAAGAACGCTATTAACCATCTGACCAAGTAGAAGTTATGAAAACATTTTTCAAATATATCGCCCTTACCGGCGTAGCCCTGGCGGCCACCCTTTCCTGTAACAAGGAACACTACGGTGATGCCCCGAAGCCCTGGGACGAGACGGCTGAATTCTTCGAATCGGCCGATGAGAAAGGCTTCAGCACGTACTACACCCCGGCTATCGGCCGTGTAGGTGACCCGATGCCTTTCTATGACAGCAAGGCCGGCGAGTTCAGGGTCCTGTACCTGCAGGAGTTTGACAACAACGCCACCTACAACTTCCACCCCATCTGGGGCGTAAGTACCCAAGACGGAGCTTCCTACACTTCCCTCGGAGAGATTCTCCCCACAGGTGCCTCCATCTGGGAGCAGGACGCTGCCATCGGCACCGGCTGCTGCGTCTACAACGAGGCCGACGGCCTGTACTACATCTACTACACCGGCCACAACGGCAACGCCACCAACCGTGAAGTCGTCCTCCGCGCCACTTCCCCGGACTTTGTCAACTGGACCAAGGATCTGCTCTGGGCCCTGAAGGGAACCGATTTCGGCTATTCCGCCGACGACTTCCGCGACCCTCAGATTTTCAAGGCCGATGACGGCAAGTGGCATATGGTCCTGTCCAGCAACCTCAAGTTCGGTGATTTCGTCTCCGACGACCTTAAGACCTGGTCCCACGTGGGTTCCTTCAACATGGTCTGGGACCGTATGTGCGAATGCCCGGACGTGTTCAAGATGGGCAACTGGTGGTATTTCATCTACTCGGAAGGCTACCGCGCTCCCTGGAGCCGCAAGGTCAAGTATATGATGGCCGATTCCTGGGAAGGGCTGAAGGACTGCTTCTCCAACCCGGGCGCCCACTGGCCGCAGGATATGCGCGAAGGCGTGCTGGAGACCCGCGCTTTCTATGCCGGAAAGACCGCTTCCAACGGAACCGACCGCTACATCTGGGGCTGGTGCCCTACCCGTACCGGTGCCACTATCTTTGACCGCAACGTGAACGTAGGTGCGGCCAGCGAGCCCAACTGGTCCGGAGCCCTTGTGTGCCACAAGCTCCTCCAGAAGGCCGACGGTACCCTCGTCCTGGGTGAAGTACCCGCCCTCGCCGGCAAGTACAACCAGAACAAGAGCGTGAAAGTGATGGCCTCCAACGGCTACACGCCCGCCAACAACACCGACGGCAAGCTCTCCGGAGAAGACGCCTATGTGCTCTACAACCGCCTGGGTGCCCACAACCACATTTCCTTCAAGGTGACCGCTTCCGACAAATGGGACCGTTTCGGCATCTCCCTGGTGAGAGGAAAGGATTCCAAGAAGTACTACACGATGGTCGTGAACCCCGAATGGGATGAAG
This sequence comes from uncultured Bacteroidales bacterium, assembly GCA_900321655.1. Taxonomy (GTDB): domain Bacteria; phylum Bacteroidota; class Bacteroidia; order Bacteroidales; family UBA932; genus Cryptobacteroides. The sequence continues at coordinate 31,765 of ONWU01000029.1, read as the reverse complement.
CATTCGCCCGCAAGGTGAACTTCGAGGAACAGGGAGAAGAAGGCAAGGGCTTCATTGAAGGCATTGACGGCTACGTTTTCGCCCGTCCCGAGGACAATGTTTACAACATTGACATCTTCACGGACAACTCCGTAGTAGTGATGTACATCAACGATGTCTGCTCCTACACCCAGCGCATCTACGGCATCCAGAAGAACTGCTGGAGCATCAACAGCTACGGCGGAACCATCACCATCTCGGATCTGTCTGTCTCCCAGTACTAAAAGTCTCGTTTTTTAGCTATATTTGAAGCATGAAACGACTTCTCACTCTTATGGCTCTGATGCTCCCGGTCCTTGCCGGGGCTCAGAGCCTTACTGTTACCCACCTGAGTGAAACGCACACGATGATCCAGGTGAGCGGGAAAGACCGCTACGTAATGCTTCCCGTACAGGAAACGGCCCAGGAAGCCACCGTGAAAGTGCTCTCCAACGGGCAGGCCGTCCTGAAGGCCAACGTTTCCCTGGCCATAGACAAGACAGACTACCTGGTTCCGCTGGACCTGGGAAAATGGGCCGGCAGCAGCATCCTGCTGGATATCAAGATGACCCAGGGCCGCGGCGTGCGCCGGGACCCGTCCGACGATGTGTGCTGGAGCGAAATGGTCACCCTGCCCGCCATAGATTCCGCCAACAAGGAAAAACTCTACCGCCCCACCTACCATTTCTCCCCCCAGTGGGGCTGGATGAACGATCCCAACGGAATGGTCTACAAGGACGGGGAATGGCATTTGTTCTATCAGTATAATCCCTACGGCAGTTTCTGGGGCAATATGCACTGGGGACACGCCGTTTCCAAGGACCTCGTGAACTGGGAACACCTGGATGTTGCCCTGGCCCCGGACGATCTGGGCGCCATCTTCAGCGGCAGCGCCGTGGTGGATGAGAACAATACCGCCGGTTTCGGCCGGGGCGCCATCATTGCGATGTATACTTCCGACGGAGACAACCAGACCCAGAGCATCGCCTACAGCCTGGATAACGGCCGCACCTTCACCAAATATGCCGGCAATCCGGTGATCATGGCCGAAGATACGCCCGACTTCCGGGACCCCAAGCTGTTCTGGGACGACCAGACCCGCCAGTGGAAGGTGGTGCTGGCCGCCGGCCAGGAGGTGCAGTTCTACAGCTCCGACAACCTCAGGGACTGGACGTATGACAGCAGCTTCGGCCTGTCCTACGGCAACCACAACGGTGTGTGGGAGTGCCCGGACCTGATCCGTCTGCCCTTCGAGGGGAAAGACAAGTGGGTCCTTCTTCTGAACATCAACCCCGGCGGCCCCTTCGGCGGCAGCGCCACCCAGTACTTTGTGGGCAGCTACGACGGGAAGACGTTCAAATGCGATGACCTTCCCACCGTCACCCGCTGGATGGATTACGGCAAGGACCACTATGCCGCCGTCACCTGGAGCAACGCTCCGGAGGGCCGCACCGTGGCCATCGCCTGGATGAGCAACTGGCAGTATGCCAATTCCGTTCCCACCACCCAGTTCCGCAGCTCCAACTCCGTCCCGCGTGACCTGAGTCTCATCCGCAAGGGAAAGGAAGTGATCCTCAGGAGCACCCCGTCCCGGGAAGTGGAAGCCCTCCGGGGCAACCCGGTCCAGTACACGCTGTCGACGGCCCCCGTGGAGCTGTTTGAGGCTCCGGCCAAGGCCTACGAACTGGTCCTGCGCTTCACCCTGCAGAAAAAGGAAGGCGCCACTTTCGTGCTTTCCAACGAGTCCGGAGAGCAGGTGGTCTTCTCCTATGAGCCGGAGTCCCAGACCTTCTCGATGGACCGCCGCGGAAGCGGAATGGTGAAGTTCTCCAAGAAGTTCGCCGCCGTCACCACCGCCCCCACCCGCGTGGGAGGCAGGATGGAGCTGCGCCTGCTGGTGGACAGCGCCAGCATCGAGGCCTTCGGTGAAGACTTCGCGATGACCAACCTCGTCTTCCCTTCGGCCCCCTACAACACGCTCAGGCTTTACGGCAACGCCAAGGCCGATGTAACACTTTATCCTATAGCCAAGTAATGAACAAAAAGATACAACTCATACCGGTGATGCTCTGCTTCTTTGCGATGGGGTTCGTAGACCTCGTGGGCATCGCCTCCAACTATGTCCAGGCAGACCTGAATCTGTCCGATTCGGCCGCCAACATCTTCCCTTCGCTGGTGTTCTTCTGGTTCCTGATCTTCTCCGTCCCCACGGGCATCCTGATGAACCGCATCGGCCGGAAGAATACCGTGCTGCTTTCTCTGGTAGTGACGGTGGTCTCCCTCATCCTTCCCATCTTCGGGGAAAGCTACGGCCTCATGCTGGCCGCCTTCTCCCTGCTGGGAATCGGCAACGCCCTGATGCAGACCTCCCTGAACCCCCTGATCACCAATATCATCAAGGGGGACAAACTGGCCAGCACCATGACCTTCGGCCAGTTCGTGAAGGCCATTGCCTCCTTCATGGCCCCTTACATCGCCATGTGGGGCGCTACCGCCGCCCTGCCGTCCTTCGGCCTGGGCTGGAGGGTGCTCTTCCCGGTGTACGGCGCCATCGGCATCCTGGCAGCCCTGCTGCTGTCCCTCTCCCCCATCGAGCGGGAGCAGGTGGCCGACAAGGCTTCCGGCTTTGTGGAGTGCTTCAAGCTGCTGGGAAAACCCATCGTGCTGCTCAGCTTCCTGGGCATTATGTGCCACGTGGGTATTGACGTAGGTACCAACACCACCGCCCCGAAACTCCTGATGGAAAGGGTGGGAATGACCCTCACGGAGGCCGGTTTCGCCACCAGCCTGTACTTTATCTTCCGTACCATCGGCTGCCTGTCCGGATCCTTCATCCTGTCCAAGTTCTCCCACCGGAAGTTCTTCCTGGTGAGCGTGGTGCTGATGGCCCTTTCGATGTGCGGGATGTTCTTCGGCCATAGCAAGGAAATCCTTTACGTAGCCATCGCCCTGGTGGGATTCGGCAACTCCAATATCTTCTCCATCGTGTTCTCGCAGGCCCTGCTGGCCGTTCCCGAGAAGCAGAACGAGGTGAGCGGCCTGATGATCATGGGCCTTTTCGGAGGTACCGTTTTCCCGCTCCTTATGGGCTTTGCTTCCGACGCCGTGGGCCAGGCCGGTGCCGTGGCCGTGATGACGGTGGGTGTCATCTACCTTTTCTGCTATTTCAATAAAGTGAGCAAGTAATCATGGGTAAATTCGTTATCGGAATAGGGGAAGCGCTTTGGGATATGCTTCCCGAAGGAAAGAAACTGGGCGGCGCCCCCGCCAACTTTGCCTATCACGCCAGCCAGTTCGGCCTGGAAGGAATGGCGGTGAGCGCCATCGGCCAGGACGCCCTGGGAGAGGAGATTGTGGAATCGCTGGAAGCGCACCACCTTCCCTACCACCTGGACCGCGTGGAGTATCCCACCGGCACGGTGCAGGTAACCCTGGACCAGCAGGGGGTTCCCCAGTACGAGATCAAGACGGACGTAGCCTGGGACAACATCCCGTATACCAAAGAGCTCGCGGCCCTCGCCGCAGACTGCAAGGCGGTCTGCTTCGGCTCCCTGGCCCAGCGCAACGCCGTTTCCCGGGAGAGCATCGGCCTGTTCCTGCAGGCGGTGCCGAAGGATTGCCTGAAGGTATTTGACATCAATCTGAGGCAGGATTTCTACAGCAAGGAAGTGCTGGAAGCTTCCTTCCACTGCTGCGACATCCTCAAGATCAACGATGAGGAACTGGTGGTTATCTCCCGCCTGTTCGAGCTGCCGGGCCTTTCCCTGGAGGAAAAATGCCGCAGCCTCATCAAAACCTATAACCTGCAGATGCTCATCCTCACCTGCGGGGTCAACGGCAGCTACGTCTTCTACGAGGGCGGCCTGTCCTTCCTGGACACGCCCAAGGTGAAGGTGGCCGATACGGTGGGCGCCGGAGACTCCTTCACCGGAGCCTTCGTGGGATCCCTGCTGAACGGAAAAACCGTTCCCGAGGCCCACGAGACGGCCGTCAGGGTATCGGCCTATGTGTGCACCCAGAGCGGAGCCATGCCGGTGGTCCCGGATTCCTTAAAATAGAATAGATGTTAAAAAAACTCCTTCTTATCATATCAGCGGCACTTCTTCTCTCGGCCTGTGGCGGAGGGAAGAAGTCCCTGGTTATTGGCGTATCCCAGTGCAGCAACGACATCTGGCGCACCAAACTGAACGACGAACTGGAAATGGCCGCCCGCATCAGCGGGGTTCAGATCCGCTTTGTATCAGCCGATGACAACAGTTACCGGCAGATGGAGCAGATCCGGGAGTTCGTGCGGGAAGGAGTAGACCTCCTGGTGGTTTCCCCCAACCAGACCAGCACCATCACCAGCGCCGTGGAAGAGGCCTTTGACGCCGGCATTCCCGTCATCCTCTTCGACCGCAAGATTGATTCGGACAAGTATACGGCCTTCATCGGGGCCGATAACGTGGAAATCGGGCGGATGATGGGGCAGCTGATGGCCGATCTCCTGGAAGGGGAAGGCCAGGTGGTGGAGATCCAGGGCCTGGCGGGCTCCTCCCCGGCGGACGACCGCCACAAGGGCTTTGTGGAAGCGCTTTCAGAGCATCCCGGGATGAAGCTGCTGGCCGCCCCCTACGGCAACTGGCTGGAGGAAGACGGCTATCAGGCTATGCTGGAACTGAAGGAAAAGGGCATCCGGCCGGATGCCGTCTTCGGCCAGAACGACCGGATGGCCCTGGGTGCCCGCCGGGCCCTGGGAGAGCCCTCGGACATTCCGTTTTTCGGCGTGGACGCCCTGCCCGATGCCGGGTTGCAGGATGTCATCGACGGGGTTCTTACGGCTTCCTACCTGTATCCCACCCGGGGAGACCTGGTGATGGAGCTGGCCCTGAACATCCTGCAGGGAAAGCCCTACGAACGGGAAAAACGGCTGGAAAGTGCGCTGGTAGACAGCCACAACGCCCTGATGCTCAAGATGCAGGAAGAAGAGATTGCCACCCAGCGGGACATGGTGCGGAATGTGAACGGGCAGCTGGACGAATTCCTCCTCCAGTACAACAACCAGCGTATCATTATGTGGATGGTGATCGCCCTTGCGGTCCTACTGATCTTGGTGGCCTCCCAGACCTACTGGAGTTACCGGATTACCCGGCAGCTCAAGCAGCAGCTGGAAGAAAGCACCCAGGCCAAGCTGGAGTTCTTCACCTCCGTGAGCCACGACCTCCGCACGCCCCTCACGCTGGTGGCGGGTCCGCTGGACCACGTGTTGGAAGGAAAAGTGGACGAAAGCCAGCGACAGCCCCTCCTGATGGCCCGAAGAAACGTGGAGATTCTCCGGCAGCTGGTTAATAACATCCTGGATTTCAGAAAGATAGAAAGCGGAAACCAGAAGTTGGAAGTGTCCCGTTTCAATCTCTCCGCCGCCGTGAAGGAATGGATGACCGGCTTTGAGGGAACCCAGCGCCAGCTCCGCTTCGAGGGAGAGGACAGCCTGCCGGTAGAGGCCGATATGCGCCTTCTGGAGCGCATCCTTTTCAACCTGCTGGGCAATTCCATCAAGCATACACGGGAGGACGGAATCATCACCGTTTCCGTGAAGCGGGAAGGGCAGGAAGCCGTCCTGAAGGTGGAAGACGACGGAGAGGGCATCCCGGAAGACAAGCTTCCCTATATCTTCGAGCGTTTTTACCAGGCTTCGGAGTCCACGACGGGAACCGGAATAGGCCTGGCGCTGGTCAAAGCCGTGGCCGAGCTGCACAGCGGCAGCGTGGCCGTCTCCAGTACCCTGGGGAAAGGCTCCCTGTTCACCCTCCGCATCCCACTGGAGCAGAAGGGCGCCCAGGTGGTAGAAGGGAAGGAGGCATCGGCCTATACCGAACACTACAAGGAAGTATACACCACGGACAATACCCGCCGCAAGGAAGCGGCCGGCCGGGTTATCCAGCCGGAAGACCGCCCCACCATCCTGGTGGTGGACGACAATGCAGACCTCCGCTCCTTTATCGGCACCCTGCTGGAAGGAGAATACCGGATTTTGACGGCCTGTAACGGAGAAGAGGGCCTGGAAAAAGCTTCCAGGGAACTGCCGGACCTGGTGGTGAGCGATGTGATGATGCCCGTGATGAGCGGGCTGGAACTGTGCTCGGCCCTCAAGGGGCAGCTGGCCACCAGCCACATTCCCGTCATCCTCCTGACGGCCAAATCCCTGGAGGACCAGCGGGCCCAGGGCTACGATTCCGGGGCCGATGCCTACATCTCCAAGCCCTTCAGCGAGCGCGTGCTCCTGTCCCGCATCGGCAACCTCCTGAAGAGCCGCATCCTTTTGAAGGAACATTATCTGGAGACCGGGGAAAGCGCCGCCAGGCCCCAGGAAAACGACTTCCTGGCCCGCTTCCGGGCGGTAGTTCGGGAAAACCTGGCCGATGAAAACCTGAGCGTGGAGCAGATCGGATCGGCCCTGGGGCTCTCCCGCGTGCAGCTGTACCGCAAGGTGAAAGCCCTCACCGGCTATTCTCCGGTGGAACTCATCCGCATCACCCGGCTCAAAACCGCGGAGCAGCTCCTCAAGACCACGGACAAGACCGTGGCGGAAATCGCCTATGCCGTGGGCTTCGGAACCCCGTCCTATTTTTCCAAATGTTTCAAGGAACTCTTTGGGCGCCAACCCGGTGAAAGACGGTAGTTTTTGAGGGAAAAATTTGGTTTTCAAAGAAAAAACCGTATCTTTGCAGTCCCAATTTTTGAGATGGCCGCTGAGCCCTATAAGATCTGCCGAGATGGCAGACGCTTACGGTCCAAAACTTTTAACAAGTTTTTATTAAAATGTACGCAATCGTAGACATTGCAAGTCAGCAGTTTAAAGTAGAAGCTGGCATGGATATCTTCGTGAACCGCCTCCAGGCCAAGAACGGAGAATCCGTAGAGTTCGACAAAGTGCTCCTCATAGACAACGAGGGCAAGGTAAAGGTCGGTACTCCTTATGTGAAGGGCGCCAAGGTTTCCGCCACCGTCGTAGACGATGATGCCAAGGCCAAGAAGGTGCTCGTGTTCAAGAAAATCCGTCGCAAGGGATTCCAGACGCTCAATGGCCACCGCCAGAAGCTCACCAAGATCCACATCGACGCTATCGCTTAACTTTTAAAGACAGAATTAGATTATGGCACACAAGAAAGGTCAATCCAGTTCCAAGAACGGCCGTGAGTCGCATTCCAAACGTCTGGGCATCAAGAAGTTCGGCGAGGAGGTCGTAAAGGCCGGTAACATCATCGTGCGTCAGCGCGGTACCGTTCACAACCCGGGTCTGAACGTGGGTATGGGTAAAGATCACACCCTCTACGCTCTTATCGACGGAACCGTGAAATTCACCCGCAAGCGCGAAGACAAGTCTTTTGTTTCCGTACTTCCCTTCGAGAACTAAGACATGCTTACTTTAAAACTTTTACGCGAGTCTCCGGATTTTGTAATCCGGAGACTTGCCGTTAAAAACTTTGACGCCCAGGACATCGTCAACAAGATCATCGTCCTGGACGACCACCGCAAGGCCCTCCAGACCCGCAGCGACGCTATGCTCGCAGAGCAGAAGAAAGCGGCGGCCGCCATCGGCCAGCTGATGAAGGAAGGCAAGAAACAGGAGGCCGAAGAGGCCAAACGCGAAGTAGCCAAGCTCAAGGCCCGTTCCAGCGAACTGCTGGAGATGGCCGATGACAACAACGCCAAGCTCAACGAGCTGCTGGCCCTGCTTCCCAACATCCCCTGCGCCCAGGTGCCGGAAGGAAAGGGTGCCGAGGACAACGTGGTGGTGAAGATGGGCGGCCCGGAGGTAGCCCTTCCGGAACACGCCCTTCCCCACTGGGACCTGGCCAAGAAGTACGACATCATCGATTTCGACCTGGGTGTCAAGATCACCGGTGCCGGCTTCCCCGTGTACAAGGGCAAGGGTGCCAAACTGCAGCGCGCCCTCATCAACTTCTTCCTGGACCGCAACACCGCAGCCGGTTACAAGGAAGTGGAGCCGCCCGTGGTGGTGAACGCCGCTTCCGGTTTCGGTACCGGTCAGCTGCCGGACAAGGAAGGCCAGATGTACTACTGCAACGAGGACCAGTTCTACCTGGTTCCCACCGCAGAAGTTCCCGTGACCAACATCTTCCGGGATGTCATCCTCACGGAGGACCAGTTCCCCCAGAAGCTTACGGCCTATACCCCCTGCTTCCGCCGCGAAGCCGGTTCCTACGGTAAGGACGTGCGCGGCCTCAACCGCCTGCACCAGTTCGACAAAGTAGAGATCGTGCGCATCGAAAAGCCCGAGAACAGTTACGCCGCCCTGGACGAGATGATCGCCCACGTGGAAGGCCTGGTGAACGCCCTCGGCCTGAAGTACCGCATCCTTCGCCTCTGCGGCGGAGACATGAGCTTCACATCGGCCATCACCTACGACTTCGAGCTGTGGAGCGCCGCACAGGGCCGCTGGCTGGAAATCTCTTCCGTTTCCAACTTCGAGAGCTTCCAGGCCAACCGCCTCAAGTGCCGCTACAAGGATGCCGATGGCAAAACCCAGCTGGTTCACACCCTCAACGGCAGCTCCCTGGCCCTGCCCCGCGTAGTGGCCGCCCTGCTGGAGGACAACCAGAAAGAAGGCTACATCGAAATCCCCGAGGTCCTGAGGCCTTACACCGGTTTCGACCGCATAGACTAATCGGCCGATTATCAGCTAGTTATAATTTGAGGGGTGCACCTGGAAGTGCACCCCTCTATTCGTATTTCTCTGAGAATTAGCTAATTAGCTGCACGAACTGCGCCATCCCCCGGGTGGCCACATCCTGGATGAAGGTGACGCGGGGGTCTGAGAGGGGAACGGGCTTGGGGTCTATCACATAGATGGGGCAGTCGTTGCCGGCATAGCGGTAGAGGCCCGCGGCGGGATATACCTGAAGGGAGGAGCCGACGATGAGGAGGATATCGGCCTTTTCCACCAGGTTGATGGCTTTCTCTATGTTGGGGACGGCTTCCCCGAAAAAGACGATGTGCGGACGCAGCTGGCTGCCGTTAGGGGCCAAATCTCCCAGGACAACGGGCCGATAACCCACATCGATGACCTCCGCCTCAGAGGCGGTGCGGTCGTAAATACCGTTCTCCGGCCGCACCTTGGTCAGTTTCCCATGCAGGTGCAGCACCCGGGTGGAACCAGCCCGCTCGTGCAGGTTGTCTACGTTCTGGGTGATCACATCCACCAGATACTCCTTTTCCAGGCCGGCGATGGCCTCGTGGGCGGCGTTGGGTTTGGCTTCCTTGAGCTGGGCCCGGCGCTGGTTGTAGAAATCCAGCACCAGCTGGCGGTTGCGGTACCAGCCTTCGATGGAGGCGACGTCATTCACGTCGTACTGCTCCCACAGGCCGCCGGTATCGCGGAAGGTGGCGAAGCCGCTTTCGGCCGATACGCCCGCGCCGGTCAAGACGACTATGTGCTTTTTCATACCTCTTTCAGTTCAAAGTAATACTTCCGGATCCAGTACTCAAAGAGAGGGTCTATGATGTGCGGATTGTCGTTTTCGTCGAAGACCAGCACCTCTTTTTTCATCAGGGCATCCTTCACGCGCTTCACATTGGCCGACGAGTTGAGCCCGTACTTGCGGATGACATCGGCCGCGCTGAAGCGCGTCACACCGTCCACCACGGCCCTCAGCAGATTCACCTGATGGGTGGTGAGGTCTTCCATGATGGTGGTGAAGCGGGGCTCGTGGATGTTCACCATCGTAGCGAGGGCCTCCACCAGCGCCTGTTCCACAATGTAGCCCTTGCTCATATGGTCGCAGATGGCGGCAAAGTGGTTGATGTACCACAGATGCCCCCGGAACAGGCGGCAGGCACCCTGCAGCAGTTCCTTCTCCACCACCTTGCCGGCCGCGAGGAAGCCCTTGTGCACGTGATCCGCCATTTCCCTCTCGTCCACCGGCGAAAGGGTGACCCGCTCCAGCTGCTTGTAGAAGAGTTGGCTGCCGTGGAAGATGGTCTTCATGGCGTTCACGCCGGAGCCGCAGATGACCCAGGAGAAGAGGTTGTTTCCCTTCATCCCCCTCATACAGGTATCCAGCGGGCGCAGGATGGTGTCCGGATCCTCCAGGCGGAGCAGGCTCTGGAATTCATCGATAATCAGGATCAGGCGCGCTCCCCGGTCCTGGGCCAGGGCATAGGGGAAGCGGAGCATAGCCTGTACGTCCGAGGGTTCCAGATCCCAGTTCAGGGAAAGGATCTTGTCCTCGTCCGTGTAGCTGGCGGGATCAAAGACAAAGTGGGTTCCTCCAAGGAACTTCTCTGTGAGGGCAGCGTAATCGGCCGGGGCCGATGCCACCATCCGGAGGACGGTGTTCCCCAGCCGAAGCAGGAAAGCTTCGGGCGTCCGGATGTTCAGGGCGGAGAACTGCCCCACGGTGAACACCTTGCCGGACATCCGCATAGAGAAGAGGGCCTGCTGCACCAGCGAGGTCTTGCCGCTCTTGGGCGGCTCGCTCAGCAGGACATTCTCCCCCTGGCCCAGAAGGTTTCCCATCAGGGTGACATCGGCCCTTCTTCCTACGAAGTTCTTGCCGGTCACATACTGCGCATAGGGGAAAGCGGTGTCAATCATTTTATTCTGCAGTTTCAGGGAGTTCAACAGCGGGTTCAGCGGCAGCCTCCGCTACTTCCTCCACCTGCTCCTGGGCGGCAGGAGCATCCTTCTTCTTGCAGAGTTTGCCGGTGCAGATACCGTACACGAGGCCACCTGCCAGGGCAAGGCAGATCACCACCCAACAGAAGCCTTTCCAGAAGGCTTTCTTGCGGGCAGCGGGATCCACGGCCGTCAGGCGAGGGAAATTGGCCAGCGAGGTGAGGGTCTTTCCGAACTTCACGTTCACCAGGGACTTGGCGTTGATGGCCCAGCCGTTGGCGTTGAGAACAGGGCCCAGGTCTCTCCTGCGGAGTTTCCTCCAGGCAATGATCATGGACGGGCCGGAAATGAGGAGCAGAATGCCGGCGATCACCAGCAGCAGCTGCCAGAACTTAAGAGTGGCGGCGCCGGAGATGACGGCTACCAGGAATTCCCCGATGAAGCCGATGGCCATGCCGATGGCGGCAAAGATACCGGCGAACTTGGCGATGTCAAAGCTGGAGGTGGCTGCCTTGGCGGCTTCCTTCCCGTCTCCTTCCAGCTTGACGGACGTGGCCGTATCGGCCTTGGCGGTAAGGTCCGAAAGGGACTTTTCGTTCTTCTCGGCGGCGCTCTTGTCTATCTTGTCGCTGATCATCCGGGCCACCTTCTTGTAAGGGGACCAGAAGGCCTGGCGCACGGAGATGGGGTTGTCCACGATGGCAATGACCTTGGCGGTGTAGTCGTTGCCTTCCCGGTCGTAGAAGATGGCGTTCTTTCCCTCGCGGAGGCCGTCCACGTCTCCGTCCGTGAGGACGGCGGCAATGTGGAAGCTCCGGCCCAGTTTCTCGCTGGTGCAGGTGCAGTACAGGATGTACATTCCGCTGAGGGAGGAGATTTCCGGCGAAGGGCCGTCCACCTTGATGCAGAGGTCTGTGCTGCGCTGGTCTATGTACAGCCGGCCGGCCTGGAACATCGCTTTCCGCTCCGGATCATAGAAATCGGCCAGCACTACATAATTATTAAGGAAGCGGTAGAAGTTCTTCTGCAGGTGCAGCACCTTGTCCACCTCTTCGATGGAAAGGGCGTTGGCCTCCTCGGCCTTGTCCTTTTCTATCAGTTCCAGCAGGGCGGCCTTCCTGTCTTCCTTCAGGATGGCGTTCACGGCCTCGATCCCCAGGCCTTCCACCTCGGCACCCTTCCTGGCATCCAGCCAGGCGGTGTAGGGGGCGAACTGGGCGCAGACATCGGCCCACTCCCCTTCCGAGATGCGGTCTTTCTTCCAGCCGATGAGCGCTGTCATGGCATCCACGGCGTCCTTCCAGGCGGGGTTCACGGCGCTGAGGATGAGCACGCCGTCCACCACGGGCTTCGCCAGCGGCTGCAGGGCAATCTCCTCACTGGCCGATGCCAGGCTGCCCTCGATGGCGGCGATCTTCTCTACGCTCACATCCACGGCGGGGGCGGTGGCGGCGTCGAAGCTGATGAGCTTGCAGCGCATGAAATAGTCTGCCATCTTATCCTGCAGGGCCTGGACGGCGGCGAGGGCATCGGCCGTCTTTTCTCCGAACGGAAGCACTTCCTTGGTGCAGGCTTTCTGCCAGGCGGCGTAGTCTTCGCAGGCGGCGTAGAAGGCTTCCACCTGCTCTGCCGTGATACCGGCAACGCCGCTGCGGTCCATCTGTGAGGAGATGCCGGCGATGGTCTCGATAAGCGCCGCCGTGGTTTCATCTTCCGCGCTGACGGGGGTGATGATGCCGTCTCCGTTGAACCGGGTGTTGGCGAAGATCTTTACGTTATCGGCCGTATCCTCCAGGGAAATGGCGTCTTTCTCAAGCCCCAGATTGCTCAGGATCTGGCGGGCCGATGCCTGCAGACGGGCACCTACGGGGTTTTCGGCATTGAACTCCTCCAGCGGCAGGGAATCGTTTTCCTGCAGGAGGATGTCCGGATTCTTGAGGACCGCGGTGATCCACCGGGCGGTGGCTATCACCTCGTCCACGCGGATCTTGCCGTCCTGGTCCACATCTATGTACTGAAGGCATTTTTCATCGAGCTCCAGGTTTTTCACCGGGCAGCTGAGGACCGTCCACATTTTGCGGTCCAGCTCTCCCAGGTGGGAGATGTCTTCTCCACTGCGGATTTTCACGCGAACGGTGCCTCCTACGGATGTGAAGGCCCAGGGATAGGTGTTTTGTTCAGGCTTTTTCATATGCTAAGTGTTTTGGTTATCGGCGAAATAACATTCGTGTTACTGCAAATATAATAAATAATTTTGTCCGTTGTCAAAATTTATTTAACTTTGCAGCCCAATTTAGAAAAAGGAGGTGTAAAAAGCATGATCATCGTACCCATCAAAGAAGGCGAAAACATCGAAAGAGCCCTGAAAAAATTCAAGCGCAAGTTCGAGAAGACCGGTGCCGTCCGCGAGATGCGCGCCCGCAAAAACTTCGAGAAGCCTTCCGTGAAAAAGCGCATGGCGCTCCAGAAGGCTATCTATGTTCAGCAGCTTCGTCTTCAGGAAGAGCAGTAAGCTTTCCACACCTATTCCTATAAAAAACCGGAACTCCTCTGAGCTCCGGTTTTTTGTTTTGGGCCTGCCGCGAACCCTTGCCTAAGCCAGGTGGGCTCTGTTTTGGGCCAGGTGGGCCCGGCTCCCCCCTCCCCTTCCGGCTCTTAACTCGATTTTACCCCATATCGTGGTGAAGATCCCCCGTCGGCCTGCTCTTAACTCGATTTTGCCCCATATCGTGGCGAAGAGCAGACGGTGGAAGACTTGCATCTTTTGGCGCAGATTGTTATATTTGCGTACCTGATTGTTAACCACACTGATATGAAAACACTTTATCTGCAACCCGAGTCCTGCGAGGTGCGTCTTATGCCCCGGGACGGACTGCTTCTGTCCGGCAGCAATGAGGCACAGGATTACTGAAACTGATGGCGGCTCTTCCGCTGATGGTCTGGTCTTGTTCCAAGGCCGGCCTCGTATCTGAAGAAATCTCTGCTCCGGAACCGGTACAGGACCCCTGGACCTTGGTTCCCCTGGAAGCAATACCGGCCACCGGCAAGCCAGTTACCATCACGGCCGGCGGTGACGAAACCAAATCCCAGCTGGTAGTGGACGGATCATCGGCCAGGGTGGTCTGGACGGCCGGGGATTCGTTCCGGATGTACGGGCACAATACCGGAGAGAAAACGGCCTCTTATTCCGTGTACTCAACCTCCACTGGAGGAGATTTGGCAGATTTTACCGGCGCATCCCTGGAAACCGGCTTTGATAACTACTTCTCTTTTTATCCGGCTTCCGCCTGTTCTAAATGGGGAGAATATGGCTCGGAAAAGTTCTTTATTATCGGCCTTGAAATCCCCCAAAACCAGGTGGCCGCCCCTGGCAAGCTGGCCGAAGGAGCCAATCTGCTGGCCGAAGGAGCCAATCTGTCTTTTGCCCGTTCCACAGAGCCCGTGCCCACAAACCTGCATTTTACCAATGCCTGTTCCATTATTAAATTCCGTCTGTCCGGAAGCATCGTAAACCAGGTTAAGAAGGTGTCTTTTGCCGGTAGCCAGGACCTGTGTGGATACATAGTTATGCGGGAAAATGGAGAGTATCTGGAAGTTCTGCCGGGTCTTTCGTTTACGGGCTACCCCATTTCCAGCATCGTTTCCCTTTCCCTGACTGGTGATATTCCCTTTGCCACCGATACGGATTACTACATCTGTGTGGCTCCTTCTACGCAGGACGGTTTTTCGATGGTGTTTGAAAATGCCGACGGCACCCAGAAGATTACCCGCTTCTCCAGCAAAAAACTGGTGTTGAACCGTTCCCAGATAACGGACTTCGGCACCATTGCCCTGGGGGACACGTTTGACGGAGATGAAATGGCGCCCTACCTGTGGACAACTCACTCAACCTCTGATTACGCCACCATCGCCGTTATTCCGGATGGCTATACCAAAGAGCAGATGAATCAGTTTAAGGCGGATGCCAACACAGGTCTTGCGGCCCTGTTCAATACAGAGCCTTACAAGACCTACAAGAATTACTTCAATGTGTGGGTTATGCCGGTTGCTTCCAAAGAGTCCGGAGCCCGCATTTCGGACGGAACCGTAGCGGAACAGAACCGGGATTGCTACTTCCAGTCCTCCTGGCAACAAAGTGACTATGGCAGTATGGAAGCCAATGCCGGGCGTGTCTTTTCGTTCGTCGCCAATAACTGCCCGGATATCCTAAGCGGAGCAAAGACCCCAGACAAAGTGCCTATCCTTCTGATTATCAACGACACAAGATACGGAGGAATAGCCCACACTTGGGAAAATGGACATACCTACTGTATGGCCCCCAAAAGCACGGGGCCTCTTACCTGGAATTATGCTGCCCAGGAGGCTGCCGGCGTAACGGCTACCCGTTCCGACGGACTGCACAATGTGACCGCTGAGGAGAAAGAGGCCATAAAGAATCCGAACATTGGCGATTGGACCAACATCCTGGTCCACGAGTTTGGAGGACACAGCATAGCCAGACTGGGGGACGAATACTGGTATCCCAACAATGCGGACAAGGCACCTGTAGCAGCCATTGCAGAACACAGTTTGCCGGTTCCGAGGTACTTGAACATTTCGGCCACATCTGTGGCAGAGAATACCCCCTGGTCCATTCTCTTTGAAACGGACAACGAATCCCTTATGGCCGTAAAGAGCCCGCTGTATGCCCAGCGCATAGGTGTTTTCCAGGGTGCTCAGGTTTCCACGTTCAACCGCTGGAGAAGCGAGAAAATCAGCTGTATGATTGACAACCGTTTCTACTTCTCCACCTGGCAGCGGTACCTCATTGTGAACCGCATCCGTTCCCTTGCCGGACTGGGAGCACTGAGCTTTACTTCCTTCCTGGTATCAGATGATCCCCGGGATCCCAACCGGGATTCGATGGGCTCTCCCACCCTTCGTCCCGCAGGCGTTTCCGACATCGTTCCGCCGCATCCGGTTCCTATGCTGCCGCCGCCGGTATGTCTGGAAGGCAGTCCTGAATTTTAATCTTTGGGCCAGGTGGGTTTTTAGCTGTACCACCTGGCCCTCTTAATATGCCACACAAGGCTTGTGCCTGGGAATCGATGGGCGTGGTAGGTGGCACAAAATCCCACCTGGCCCAAAAGTGGTGCCCACCTGGCCCAAAAGTCTGTCTGAGAAAGAAAAACACCCTGTGAAAAGGGGAAAAGGGCGAAGGATATTCCGCGCTTTTTCTTATCTTTGTAGTCTATGAGCGACTACATCGTATCGGCAAGGAAGTACAGGCCGGACTCCTTCGAATCCCTGATCGGCCAGGACACCATCGCGCGCACCCTTTCCAACTCCATCCGGAGGGGGCAGTTGGCGCACGCATACCTTTTCTGCGGACCCAGGGGCGTGGGTAAAACCACCACGGCGCGTATCTTCGCCAAGATGATCAACTGCGCCCATCCCGGGCCGGAGATGGAGCCGTGCGGAGAATGCGAGTCCTGCGTCAGCTTCCAGGAAGGGAGAAGCTACTGCATCCACGAGCTGGATGCCGCCTCCAACAACTCCGTGGAGGACATCAAAACCCTGATGGAGCAGGTGCAGGTGCCGCCGCAGGTGGGCAAGTACAGCGTGTACATCATAGACGAGGTGCATATGCTGTCCCAGAGTGCCTTCAACGCCTTCCTCAAAACCCTGGAAGAGCCGCCGGCACACGCCATCTTCATCCTGGCCACCACGGAAAAGCACAAGATCCTGCCCACCATCCTGAGCCGCTGCCAGACATACGATTTCAACCGCATCAGCATCCCGGACATGGTGAAAAACCTTCGCGGCATTGCCCAGAAGGAAGGCATCACCATAGACGACGAATCCCTGCACGAGATAGCCTCCAAGGCCGATGGCGCCATGCGCGACGCCCTCACCATCTTTGACCAGACGGTGGCCTTCTGCGGCACCACGGTAAAATACGAAGATGTTATCCGGAACCTCGGTGTACTGGACTACAAGTACTGCTTCCAGCTGGTGGAGAATTTCCTCACGGGCAACTACGCCCAGGCTTTCCTCACCTTTGACGAAATCCTGGCCAAGGGCTTCAACGCCCTCCATTTCGTGGGCTCCCTGTCCAGCCACCTCCGCAACCTGGTGGTGGCCAAGACCGGAGGGCTGGAACCCCTGCTGGAGCTGCCGGATTCCCTCAAAAAACTCTACCAGGAGCAAGCCTCCCGCTGCTCCCACCAGTTCCTGTACGAGGCCCTGGGCATCACCACCGCCTGTGAAACCGGTTACAAGGCGGCCGTGAATCCCCGCCTGCACATAGAGTTCACCCTGATGCGTCTGAGCTACCTGATGGGCAAGCCCTCAGACAAGCCCGTCGTCGCCACCGCCCCGGCACCGGAGGTGAAACCAGCCCCGGTTCCAGAGGTGAAACCCGAGGTTAAACCCGAACCGGCCCCGCAGGCCGAAGCCCCGGTCCGCCGCAGAACACCCAAAACCGGATCGGCCCTCTCGATGAGCGCACTGATGGAAGAGAAGAAGGAGGAGGAAGCGCCGGTGGAAACCGTGGCAGAAAGCAAGGCTCTTCCGGAAGACGAGGTGGTCCGCCTCAAGTGGAAGGAACTGGCCGGCCAGTACAGTTCCAAGCCGCGCCTTCAGAGCATGCTGCAGAGCGGCAACATCCAGCTTTCCGAAGAGAACGGAACCAAACTGGTGGAATTCTTCGTTACCAACGAAGCCCAGAAGCAGTGGGTGGAAGAGAAGATGCTCCGGGAGCTGGAAAACAAGCTGAGGGAGCTGGTCACCTGCACCAAGGTGAATGTGCTGGTTTCCGTAACCCCGATGGAAGAAATAGAAAAAGTGCCCTATATGCCCGAAGAAAAAGCCAAGGACCTGATGGAGAAAAATCCGGAGGTACGCGCCTTTGTGGCCGATATGGGCCTGGATACCAAGTAGCCTATGAGACTCAGAGCCGAACAGTTAATCAAGAAATATGGCGTCCGCACCGTAGTGAAGGGCGTGTCGATGGAGGTGCAGCAGGGAGAGATCGTGGGATTCCTGGGCCCCAACGGTGCCGGTAAAACCACCAGTTTCTACATGATCACCGGCCAGGTGAAGCCCAACGGGGGCAACATCTACCTGGACGATGACGAAGGCAACACCACGGAAATCACCACCCTGCCGATGTACCAGCGGGCCCAGAAAGGAATCGGCTACCTCCCTCAGGAGGCCTCGGTGTTCCGCAAAATGTCCGTGGAAGACAACATCCTTTCCGTGATGGAGCTGGCCAAGAGCACCCAGGATATGACCAAGATTGAAAGGATAGAGAGGATGGAAAACCTCATAGATGAGTTCAATCTGTCCAAGGTGAGGAAGTCCCTGGGCATCCAGCTCTCCGGTGGCGAACGCCGCCGCTGCGAGATTGCAAGGGCCCTGGCCGTAGACCCCAAGTTCATCCTCCTGGACGAACCCTTCGCCGGAGTGGACCCCATTGCCGTGGAGGACATCCAGTACATCATCGCCAAGCTCAAATACCGCAACATCGGCGTCATCATCACAGACCACAACGTGGGTGAAACCCTGGCCATCACAGACCGTGCATACCTCCTGTACGAGGGCGTCATCCTGCAGTCCGGTACGCCGGAAGAACTGGCGGCCGATGAGGACGTCCGCACCAAGTACCTGGGTTCCGGCTTTGTCTTGAAACGCTCTAAATCAGTGGAAAGAGCCCGGGCCGAAGTAGAAAGGGAACACGAAATATAAAGTTTGGCACGCCGCTTGCATTAACTAGCCACGGTTAGTTTTAGTTGGTTTAGTTAATAATAGGTAAGTAAAAACCGGAGCTCACAGGAACTCCGGTTTTTCTTTTGTATTTCCCTCTCGGTCTAATACTGCAGCACGGCCGTGACGGGATAGTGGTCCGAAACGTAGTTGACGCCGTTATAGGGCTGGGTAACGCGCTGGAAAGAGTCGCAGGCCTTGAAGCCCTTGTAGAAGATATAGTCGATTCCGGGCGTGCCGTCCACCTTGCCCCAGTTGTGCCAGGTGGTACCCTCATCCGTCACCGTGGCGGTTTCACGGGCATCCAGCATCAGGCCGCGGAGATCCTTCAGGCAAGGGTCTGTGGGATAGACGTTAAAGTCTCCGCAAAGAATCATAGGATAGCCCTCGGGGTTCATGGCGCCGATTCTCTCCACCAGAAGGACAAGGCCGTTGCGGCGGGCTTCCTTTCCCACATGGTCCAGGTGCGTATTCACAAAATAGAAGTGCTTGCCGGTAGTCAGATCCTTGATGAGCGTCCAGGTGGCGGTTCTCTTGCAGGCCGCATCCCAGCCCAGGGACGGCACATCCGGCGTCTCCGACAGCCAGTACGTTCCCCAGTTCACCAGTTCGGCCTTCTCGCTGTTGTAGAAGACGGCCATATGTTCTCCGTCGGACACGCCGTCCTCACGACCTACACCCACGTGTTTGTAACCGGGGCAGTTCTCCTCAAGGTATTCCAGCTGGAAATCCAGGGCTTCCTGCACGCCGAAAACCAGCGGGTCCTGGTCCTGAATCATGGCAACGGCTGCATCCCGGCGATTGGCCCAGATGTAGTCTCCGTCATCGGCCGTGCCGTAACGGATGTTGTAGGACATAACTTTAACAGTGGCAGGTTCCTGATTGCAGGAAACCAGAAGGGGCAGAAGAGCCGCCAGAACTAGGGTTAGTTTTTTCATGGTAATTAGTACTAATAAGGCAAAGATACGAAAAAATGATTAACTTTGCATAATATGGCAAGACGAAGCACTATAGCAGCCGTAGCGTTAGTAGCTGTACTTCTGGCAGGCATTGTGTTTGCCGTCATCAAATTGTACACGCAGGTTCCGCAGGAATCTTCTGCGGCCCCGGCCCCCACGGGCTGGACCGTTCTGAGGGCCGTTCCCTCGGATGCCGCCGCCGTTTTCGTCTTTGACGGCAGCGCCAAAGCCGCCCGCATCCTCTCAGATTCCACCGGCCTGCTGCAAGGCCTCATCGCCCCGGGAAATGAAGCCTTTATGGATTTCCTCCAATCCCTGGGCCGCCGCAAGATGGCCGTTTCACTGCACAACAGCGGCACCCTGGTTCCCCTGGTGGCCGCACAAATCCATCCTTCAGACACCCTTTCCAAGAAGCTGGCCGCCAGAGCCGGCCTCAAAACCCTGGAGAAAGAAGGGTTCCTGCTGGCCTCCCGTTCGGAAACCTTTGTGAACGCCGGGGCCCGCCACCTGGAAGAGGGCCTGTCCATCCTGGGCACCCGCCGCCTGCAGGATCTGGTGGCCCACGTCTCCGGCCAGGCCGTGGTGCTGGTGTCCCACGCCCACGCCTCCAAGCTGCTGCAAACCTTCGCCGGAAAAGAATACCGCAAGAGCGAGTTCGTCAAGGACCTCACCGCCTGGAGCGCCTGGACCATCCAGGAAAGCGAGCCGGACAAAATCGGCCTGAAGGGCGTGGCCCTTCCCGGAGAGGCTTCCGCCAGCTTTTTCGGCGCTTTCCGGGGAACATCGGCCCCGATGGCGGAATTCCCCGAAGCCGTACCTTATTATACCGCCTGGGCACTGGCCGTCCCTATTGCCGATGTAGATTCCTACCTCGCCTCCCGCCGCAAGCAGGAAGACGGCAACGGGCACCTGGCCCAGTATAACAAAGACCTCAAGGCCAAGGCCGGCCGGCCCCTGTCGGCCGAAGAATGGTTCCGCAGCCTCCAGCCCCGGGAACTGGCGCACATCGCCTTCTTCGAGAAGGGAGAACTCCGGGAAGCCCTGCTGGTGAAATCGGCCAAAGACCTCAAGCTGGGCAGCGGAACGCCCAACCTCTACAGCGGCATCCTCTCGCGGGTGGCCGGGGAAAGCTTCGCCGTAGTAGACACCCTCTGCGCCTCCCTGGGCGGCAAATGGAGCGTTTTTGCAGATGCTCCCGCCGTACAGGCCCTCCAGGACCCTTCCATCAAGGAATATACTTTGAAAAACCGGCTGGCCGATGCCTCGCTTTCTCTGCCGGAAGGCTTTGTGGCATACGGTTCCTTCACGGACGCGCCGGATCTTCCGGGCCGACTGCTGGAGAAAGACCTGGCCGCACCCGTCAGCCAATTTGCCCTGGGCGCGGGATTCGCTCCCGCCACCACTTCGCTGGATCTGTCCGGAGAACTTCCGGCCATGCGCATCCAGCTCAGCACCCATACCATCAAGAGCAGCAAGGTGCAGGTCATGGAGCGGGACACCACCGTCACCGTTCCCGCCGGCCCCTTCCCCGTACAGAATTACTATACCGGAAAAACCAATACCCTATACCAGAACAAGAGCCTTTCCATCTGCCTGAACGATGAAAACGGGAAGGGCGTCTGGGGCATTCCCTTCAAGGAGCCCCTCTGCGGCAGGGTACAGAACATAGACTTTTACAAGAACGGCAAGATCCAGTTCCTGTTTGCCGCATCGGATAAACTGTACCTGCTGGACCGCCTGGGCCACTGGGTGGGAGGATTCCCCGTGAAGCTCCCGAAGCCCGTGCTCCTGGGTCCGGATGTCTACGACTTCACCGGCGCAGGCGGCTACACCGTCATGATCCTTCACAAGGACAACAGCCTGGAGCGGTACAACCTGCACGGCCAGAAACCCGAAGGCTGGAAGGGCATCCGGGCTCCCGAAACGGTGAAGAACCTGCCGGAACTGATACAAGTCGGAGGAAAGAATTACTGGGTAGTGAGAACCAGCGTACGCACCCTGGTGTATCCCTTCGCCGGAGGAGAACCTCTGGTGAAAGAGGAAGGCAACAAGATGCTGCGCCCCGACGCCCAGCTGAAGATAACGTCCAAGGGAATCAGCGGAGAATGCTACGACGGCCGCACCCGGGACTACAAGTTGAACTAAAACCTATTTGATTAATAATGGAATTCAGATCTGTCAACAAGATTTTGCAGGAAAGTCTGGTAAAGAACTGGGACCGTCCCGCCGTTACCAACTTCCAGGGCGCCACGCTCGCCTACAGAGATGTCGCCCGCCGTATTGCCAAACTGCACATCGCTTTTGAGCAGTGCGGCCTGCACAAAGGAGACAAGGTGGCCATCTGCTCCCGCAACCAGTCCAACTGGGGCGTGAGCTTCCTCGCCGCCATCACCTACGGCGCCGTTGCCGTCCCCATCCTGCACGAGTTCAAACCCGGCAATATCCACTATCTGGTCAACCATTCCGAGGCCCGCGTCCTGTTTGTGGACGAGGTTATCTGGGAGGGCCTGTCGGCCGAAGAAATGCCGGATCTGGCCGTCGTGGTCCAGATCAACAACTTCAAGTTCCTGTATGCCGCCTCCGAAGAGCTGGCCCAGGTACGGGAACATCTGAACGAGGAGTTCGGCCACCGCTATCCCAACAACTTCGAGCCCGAGAACCTCAACTACTACGAGGATTCCGCAGATCAGCTGGCCATCATCAACTACACCTCCGGCACCTCCGGCTTCTCCAAGGGTGTGATGATTCCCTACCGCGCCCTCTATTCCAATATCGAGTTCGCCGCCAAGGACGCCTGTCCCATGCTGAAACCCGGCATGAACGTGGTAGCCATGCTGCCTTCGGCCCATATGTACGGAATGATGTTCGAGTTCCTCTTCGAGATGACCATCGGCATGCACGTGCATTTCCTCAGCCGCGTACCCAGCCCGAAGATTATCATGCAGGCCTTCAGCGAGGTGCATCCGGACATCATCATTGCCGTTCCGCTGGTGATGGAGAAGGTGTACAAGAGCAAGCTCAAGCCCCTGATTGACAAGACCAAGTTCTACCGCCGCATCCCGGTGCTGGACAAGGTGATCGAGAACAAGTTCTGCACGGAGCTCACCAACGCCTTCGGCGGCCAGTTCGAGGAAGTGATCCTGGGAGGCGCCGCCTTCAACCCGGAGGTGGAGAAGTTCCTGCACAAGATTGGTTTCCACTATACCGTGGGCTACGGTATGACGGAATGCGCCCCCATCATCTGCTATGCCCACTGGGACAAGGTGAAGGTGGGTTCCGCCGGCCGCCCCGCCCTTAATATGGAAGTACGCATAGACTCTTCGGACCCCCGCAACATTCCCGGCGAGGTGCAGGTGAAGGGTCCCAACGTGTGCCTGGGTTACTACAAGAACGAGGATGCCACCAAGGCTTCCTTCACGGAAGACGGCTGGTTCCGCACCGGAGACATGGGCGTGATTGACGAGGACGGATACCTCTTCCTCCGCGGCCGCTCCAAGTGCATGGTGCTGGGCCCTTCCGGCCAGAACATCTACCCCGAAGAGGTGGAAGCCACCATCAACAACTTCAACTACGTGGTAGATTCCCTGGTGGTGGAAGACGACGGCGGCCTCACCGCGCTCATCTATCCGGACTGGCACCAGGGAGAGCTGGACGGCTTCACCCGTTCAGAGTTCAAGAAACGCATCACCGGCATGCTGCCCGCCATCAATGACGAGCTTCCCAAGTATGCCCAGATCAAGAAAATAGAGCTGATGCCCGAAGACTTCGAGCGTACGCCCAAGAAGAGCATCAAGCGGTATCTGTATCAGCGCAACTAATGGAAAAATTCGACAGAAGCTATTTGGAAATGGCCGAGGTGTGGGCCCAGAACTCCTACTGCAAGCGCAGGAAGGTGGGAGCCCTGCTGGTCAAGGACCGCACCATCATCTCGGATGGCTACAACGGCACGCCCTCGGGCTTTGAGAACATCTGCGAAGACGAGAACGGCGTTACCAAGCCCTATGTCCTGCACGCAGAGGCCAACGCCATCACCAAGGTGGCCAAGAGCGGCAACTCCTCGGAAGGCGCCACCCTCTATGTAACGGCCTCTCCCTGTGCCGAATGTGCCAAACTCATCATCCAGGCCGGCATCCGCCGGGTGGTGTACCGGGACGCGTACCGTCTCACGGACGGAATAGACCTCCTTGCCCGCGCCGGCATAAAAGTAGAACAGATCCAATAGCCTATGCAGAAAAAGACCCTCCTCCAGATTCTCCAGGTGCTGCTGGGGGTAGCCATCGGCGCCCTCATCACCTTCTCCGTGGTGCGTTTCCGGGAGAAGCAGCATCTGATCCGCACCCAGCTGCAGGATTGGCAGAAGCTCAACATGATTCTGGGCATCGTGGAAAAGAACTACGTGGACACCCTGGACTACAAGGGCATGACGGAAGCTTCCATATCGGCCGCCCTGGCCAAGCTGGACCCTCATTCCGTATACCTTCCTCCCGTGCAGCTGGAGGCCTCCGAGCAGGAGCTTTCCGGCAATTTTGACGGCATCGGCATCCAGTTCAATGTGCCCAACGACACGGCCATCGTGCTGGAAGTGATTGCCGGCGGCCCGTCCGAGAAGGTGGGCCTGCAGCCCGGAGACCGCCTGCTGAAGGTGGATGACCTGGTGATAGCCGGCGTCAAGTACCCGCAGGACAGCATGGTTCGCCACATCAAGGGCCCGTCCGGCAGCAAAGTCACCATCACCGTCAAACGAGGGGCCGATATCATCCCCTTCGAGATAACCCGCGGCAAGATTCCCGTCCACAGCATGGACGCCGCCTTCATGGTGAAGCCCGGCGTGGGCTACATCCGCCTGGGCAAGTTCTCCCGCACCACCTACCAGGAGTGCCACGAGGCCGCCATGAAGCTGCTGGAAGAGGGAATGGACCACCTTATCTTCGACATCCGGGACAATTCCGGCGGTTATATGGACCAGGCCCTGCTATTGTCCAACGACTTCCTCTCCTCCGGAGACACCATTGTGTACCTGGAAGGCCTGCATCGGCCCAAAGAAGTCTTCAAGGCCGACGGAAGGGGCAAGTTCCAGAGCGTGAAGCTGACGGTGCTCATCAGCGAGAACTCGGCATCGGCCAGTGAAATCCTGGCCGGCGCCATCCAGGACAACGACCGCGGCACCGTGGTGGGACGCCGCTCCTTCGGCAAAGGCCTGGTGCAGGAGCCCTTCTTCTTCACGGACAAATCCGGCATCCGCCTCACCGTGGCAAGGTATTACACCCCCAGCGGCCGATGCATCCAGAAGCCCTACGGAGGTACGGAGAACTACAGCTACGATATCTACCGCCGCTATACGGAAGGAGAAGTCTTCAGCGAAGACAGCGTCAAGCTGAACAAGGAAGACGTGCACCACACCCGCAGCGGCCGCATCGTGTACGGGGGCGGCGGCATCATGCCGGATGTCTTTGTGCCGATGGATACCACCCGCGCCACCAATTTCTACATTGCCTGCAACCGCAAGGCCACGCAGATGCGCTTCGCTTCGGATATCTTCGACCGCTACACCTCCCGTCTTTCGGCCATAGATAACTATCCGGAGATGGACCGCTTCCTGGAAAGCCTCAACCTGAAGGTGGAATTCCCGGCCTTCGCCCGCAGAAAGGACGACATCCGCTGCACCGAGGCCGAATGGGACCAGACGGCCTCCTACCTGGAGCCGCAGCTGAAGGCCCTCATCGCCCGCTATTCCAAGCTGGGAGACAATGCCTTCTACAAATATTACTTGCCGGTAGATGATACGGTGAACAAAGCGCTGGAGCTCATCCCCTAGCGCAGCTTCATAGAGCTCACCTTTCCATCTTTCCAAACCAGATCCAGCGTCTGCCCCGTCCGGGTGCGGACGCCTTTTATATACCCGCTGGGCCAGGCCGATGGCAGGGCCGGAAGAGGCCGGACCACCTCCGGAGTGGACTGAAAGAGCATTTCCATCACGCCGGCGCAGCCGCCGAAGTTGCCGTCTATCTGGAAAGGAGAGTGGGCATCCAGCAGGTTGGGATAGGTGCCGCCGCCCCGCCGGGCATCCTCCCCTTCATAGCAGTCCGGGCTCACATAGCGAAGAAGCCTTCTATACATCTTGTAGGCACTTTCCGCATCTCCAAGGCGCGCGTAGAGGTTCACCCTCCAGCCGCAGCTCCACCCGGTGGTCTCGAAGCCGCGCAGCTCCAGGGTGTGGTGGGCGGCCCGGGCCAGATCTGAACCGGCCTGAATCTGATGGCCGGGATAAACGCCAATCAGATGAGACTGGTGCCGGTGCCGGGGATCCCAGTCTTCCCAGTCGTAATACCACTCCTGCAGGGCTCCGTTCTGGCCCACCTGATAGTCCATCAGATCCGGCAGCACGGCCTCTACCCGCTGGACGAATTCCTCATCTCCCAGCTCCCGGGCGGCATCCCGGGCATTCAACAGGCATTCCCGGAGGATGGCCAGGTCGGCCGTGGCTCCGTACGCCGTTCGGCCTTCATAGCCATCGGGGGTTTTGTAGATATTCTCCGGGGAGGTGGAAGGAGATGTTATCCACTTGCCCTTTCTTTTCACCAGAACGCCCAGGCAGAACTGCGCGGCGCCCTTCAGGGCCGGATAGTCCCTCTGAAGGGCCTCCCGGTCCCGGGTAAAGAGCCAGTGTTCCCAGATGTGGGTGGAGAGCCAGGCCCCGCCCATATTCCAATTGGCCCAGCAGGGGTCTCCCGTTCCCAAGCCCACGGGGCAGGTCATAGCCCAAATATCGCTGTTATGGGCCTCACACCAGCCTTCCTCCACGCCGTAGTAATTGAGGGCACTGCGGGCTCCCGTGACGGAGAGATTTCTCACAAAGCCCAGCAGCACTTCGTGCATTTCCGGCAGGGCGGCGGCTTCGGCCGGCCAGTAGTTTTCTTCCAAGTTGATATTGGTGGTATAATTGCTGCTCCACGGCGGGTCCATGCTCTCGTTCCACAGGCCCTGCAGGTTGGCAGGAACGCCCACCGTGCGGGAGCTGGAGATAAGGAGATACCGGCCATACTGGAAGTAAAGGGCCTCCAGTTCGGGGTTGGCCTCCCCCTCGGCATAGCGGAGAAGCTGCTCGTCGGTGGGAAGGGCCCTCACGGCGGGGTCTGTCTCTCCCAGATTCAGCTGCACGCGGTCGAAAAGGGCCGAATAATCCTGCAGGTGGCGCTCCCAAAGGGCGGTCCAGCCTGCCTGAGCGGCCCGGGAAGCATTCTGAAGGGCGGCTTCCTTGTATTCCCTCCCCTCCTTCACCGGGTCTTTGTCAAATCCGTTGAAACTGGTCTGGTTGGCCAGGATGATAACGGCTTCCTTCACCCCGGCAATGCGAAGGCCTTCCCCTTCGGGCCTGGCGGCTTCGCAGCGGACAACCGTGCGGTAATGGATGCCTCGATCCGGATCGTACGCCAGCCGCTCCCCTTCCGGGGCATAATAGCCGGGATAGGCGTGCCAGGCGGCATAGCCCTCGCTAAGAAGGGTGTTTCCATCGGCCCGGGTGCTGTGCGGCAGTTCCGATTCCAGCAGCACCTCAACCTCCAGCGGCTCTTCGCTGCTGAGGCGGATCACCACCACCGAGTCCGGGGCCGATACGAAATAGCGGGCCTCGAAGGCCTTCCCATCCCGAAGATAGCTCACCGTGGCGCTGGCGTCCGAAAGGTTCAGCGAGCGGCGGTAGTCCGTGATTTTCCCCTCCGGAAAACGCAGCAGGAGTTTTCCCAGCGGCTGGTAGTTCTCGCTGAAATGCCCCTGCAGATGGCGCTGCAGTTCATCGGCCTTCCGGTAATCTTCCTCTTCCAGGGCTTCCCGGATCTTCTCCACCCAGCCGGCCGACTGCCCCCAGGGGGTGAGGGTTTCCACGACGGCATAGTCCGGATGGTCCGCCCCGCGGTCCGGCTCTCCCGTCCACAGGGTGATGTCGTTCAGGGAGATGCGGTCTTCCACGGGGCCGCCATACACCAGCGCGCCCAGTTTGCCGTTCCCGAGGGGAAGGGCCTCCTCGAAATAGGTAGCCGGCCGATTGTAATGAAGCACCAGCGGATTCTTCTCACTACAGGAGAGGCTTGCTAGGCAAAGCGCCCCGCAGGCCAGTATGGAAGCTATTTTCATATGCTGTGGTTTAGTGTTTCAGACGCTCCTGCAAGGCTTCCACCTGCTCCGGTTCCAGGAACCGGGAGAAAGAATGGAAGGAATTCTCCGGCATATCTCCCAGCCACTGCAGGATGAAGGCATCCAGCGTATTGAACTCCGTATCCACATTGAAAGCCACGTACCGGGCTCCCAGGGAGGCGTACTTGCGGAACAGCACCGGCAGGCGGAAGGTGCCGCCGGAAAGGTACTGCAGCAGGCGGTCCAGGTCTTCCACGCTCTTGCAGCCGGTCAGCAGGCCGTCCGGATTCACGCGCAGGAAATCCGTCTTGAAAGGGGTACGGGGCCGGACCAGCTGCGAGGCGTTCTCTACGCAGTGGTTTTTCTGGAAATAATGGAAGATAAGGCTCTTGTAGAAGGTGGGGAAATCTCCCGACACACTCACGGGGCCCATCGTATATTCCGCCCCCTCGCACTGGCAGGAGGCGGTGAGGATGCCGGAAAGAAGGAGCTTGAGGGGAAGCACTTCCTTGCGGTAATCCGGGGCCAGGAAAGAACGGCCCAGTTCCAGCACCTTGGGAAGGTACGGAGAAAGGTCCTTCTCAAAATCTACGAGGGACTGGGTATAGAAGCCCTCGGGATGGGTGAGGACCTCCGGCCCTACGCCAATGCGGTAGGCTCCGGCAATTTGTTCCTTCTCGGTATCCCAAAGGAAGAGATGGCGGTAATAAGTGTCGTAAATGTCTGTATCCCGGGTTTTTCCTGAGCCCTCCCCCACCGAGCGGAACACCACCTCCCGCAGGCGTGTGATTTCCGTCAGGGTATTGGGGATATCCTCTGCGCGGGAGAAATAGCAGCGGAAGTTGCCGCATTCAAACAGCAGATCCTTCCGGTTTTTCTCCAGCTCGGCCTTCATGAGGGCCGGTTCCACGGCCTCCCGGATGGGTTCCATCTCCATCACATCGGCCCTCTTTTCCTCCTGGATGCAATTCACTTCCAGCGCATAGGTGAGGTTGCGAAGGTATGCCCCCACCGCCTCGGCAGAGCCCAGACGGGCCATTTCTTCCGGCGTCACGGGCCGGCCGATGCGCACCTTGATGTGCGTTCCCCGCTTATTGAAGAGTTCGTGCACCAGCCGCACGGTTCTCAGACGGGGATGGATCTTCCCCAGGAAATGGAAATTGGCCGAATTGCCCCCGTCGAAATAGATGGGAACAACGGGCAGACCGCTCTTCTGGATGAGACGGATCATATTGGGAGCCCACGGCTTGTCTTCCACCACGGGGTGGTCTGTGACGGCCGTGCGCCTGTCTTTTTTCTGATAGGTTCCCACTTCTCCGGCCGGGAAGAGCCCCAGGGCGCCGCCGTCCTGGATGTGCTGCAGGGCCATCCGGATGCTGTTGATGCTGCGGGTGTCGTTCTTGCCGCCCAGGTTGTTCACCGGGAGGAAGTTGGCCGTGAGGTTGGGAATGAGGGAAAGCATAAAGGTGGTGAGGATTTTGTAATCCTCCCGGCGGCGGCCCACCGTGTCGCAGAGGATGAGGCCGTCCAGGGCACCGAAATGATGGTTGGAGACGGTGATGAAACCTCCTTCGGAGGGAATGAAATCCAACTCCTGCTCCGGAACGTCATAGGTGACGCCTACGTCCTGAAGGATACTGGCGGCAAAGTCCGGACCCATCAGATGGGCGCTCCGGGCTTGGGTCCGGTTCACTTTATCCACTTCCAGGACCTTGTACACCAGGGAGGTAAGGCATCGGCCCACCCAGCCCTTGACGCCCAGCACACGCTGGAGGTCCTGCTTGCTTAACATTTCCTTTTGCTTTCCCATAAAAGCAAAGTTAATCAGAACTTGTCTTTTCTCAAAATTAATATTCCTGCCAGGCCTTCACGGCCAGGGAAGAGACGTCTATCTTGCAGATGGCGTAGATGAAGGCGCTGGCCAGACGGGCGTTCGTGATGAGCGGGATATTGTGGTCCACGGCCTTGCGGCGGATAAGGTAACCGTTTCTCAGTTCCCTCTCCGTGAAGTTCTTGGGAATGTTGATGACCAGGTCGAAGGCGTGGTTTTCAATGAGCTCCAGCACATTGGGCTTTTTCACGTGGCGTAGAGCTTGTACCCCGCCTCCTGCAGCATCCGGGCGGCTTCCAGCAGCTCGGCCTTGGAATGGGAGGCGCCGGAGGACATCAGGATGCCCTTTTCTTTGGAAGGGATGGTGTAGCCCACAGAGAGCATACTCATCAGAAGGGCTTCGTAGTAGTTGTCGCCGATGCAGGCCACCTCTCCGGTGGAAGCCATATCCACCCCGTGCACCGGGTCTGCATTCAGCAGGCGGGAGAAGGAGAACTGGGAGCACTTGACGCCTACATAGTCTATATCGGCAAAGGTTTTTCCGTAAGGGGACACATCCTTCCCCAGCATAATCTCCGTGGCCATTCCAATGAAGTTGAACTTGGTGATCTTGGACACGAAGGGGAAGCTGCGGGAAGCCCGGAGGTTGCACTCGATAACCCTAAGGTCGTTGTCCTTGGCCAGGAACTGGATGTTGAAGGGGCCGGAAATCTGCAGGGAAGCGGCAATCTTGGCGGCCGTCTTGCGGATGCGGCGGAGGGTTTCGTAATAGAGTTTCTGGGCGGGGAACACCACCGTGGCGTCTCCGGAGTGCACGCCGGCAAACTCGATGTGCTCGGAGATGGCGTAACACTTGATTTCTCCGTTACGGGCCACCGCGTCAATCTCCACTTCCTTCGCGCGCTGCAGGAACTCGGAAGCCACTACCGGATGCTCCTGGCTCACCACCACGGCATCCTTCAGGGAACTTTCCAGCTCTTCCCGGCTGGAGACCACCTTCATGGCGGCACCGGAGAGCACGTAGGAAGGACGGATCATAATGGGAAGGCCCACCTCATCGGCAAAGGCATACACATCCTCCACGCTGGAGAGTTCTTTCCAGCGGGGCTGGTCGATGCCCAGGGAGTCGCACATCCGGGAGAATTTCTCGCGGTCTTCGGCCATATCGATGGACCGGGCGCTGGTTCCAAGGATCCTCACGCCCTGCGCATCCAGCTTCAGGGCCAGGTTGTTGGGAATCTGGCCACCGGTAGAGACAATCACGCCCAGCGGGCTTTCCAGCTCGCAGATATCCAGCACCCTCTCCAGGGACAGTTCATCAAAGAAGAGGCGGTCGCACACGTCGTAATCCGTGCTCACGGTCTCGGGGTTGTAGTTGATCATAATGGCCCGGTAGCCCATCTCCTGGATCTTCTTGACGGCCGTCACGCCGCACCAGTCAAACTCCACGCTGGAGCCGATGCGGTACGCGCCGCTGCCCAGCACAATCACGGACCTCAGGTCTTTCTCAAACTCGATATCGTCCGTAGAGCCATTGTAGGTAAGGTACAGGTAATTGGTGGTGGCCGGGTACTCCCCCGCCATCGTGTCTATCTGCTTCACGCACGGGCGGATGCCCAGGGACTTGCGAAGGCGCCTTACCTCCAGGCCGCGGGCGTGGCTGTCCGGGCCGCAGGAGCCGGAAACCAGGCAGCCCACCTGCCAGTCCGAGAAGCCCAGCTTCTTGGCACCCAGGAAGGTTTCGGCATCCAGCTTCTCCAGGGAGCCCAGTTCCTGCAGGCGGGTGCCGTAGCGGAAGATGTTCTCCAGGCGGAAGAGGAACCACTTGTCAATCTTGGTGATCTGGTGGATCCGGTCTATGGAATAGCCCTGCTCGAAAGCCTTCACGATGGCCAGGATGCGCTTGTCCGTGGGATGCTGGAGTTCGGCCTCCACATCTTCTATTTCCACGTTGTTGCACAGCAGGCCGTGCAGGCCCTGTCCAATCATCCTGAGGCCTTTCTGGATGCTTTCCTCGAAGGACCGGCCGATGGCCATCACCTCGCCCACGGACTTCATCGAGGAGCCCAGCTGGCGGGAAACGCCTTCGAATTTGCCCAGATCCCAGCGGGGAATCTTGCACACGATATAGTCCAGCGCCGGCTCAAAGCAGGCCGACGTCACCTTCGTCACGGAGTTGGGGACTTCGTCCAGGCCCAGCCCGAGGCCCAGCTTGGCGGCCACGAAGGCCAGCGGATAGCCGGTGGCCTTGGAAGCCAGGGCCGAGGAACGGCTGAGGCGGGCGTTCACCTCGATCACGCGGTAATCTTCCGACTGCGGATCCAGGGCGTACTGCACATTGCACTCTCCCACGATGCCCACGTGGCGGATGATCTTGATGGCAATCTCGCGGAGGCGGTGGTATTCCCGGTCGCTGAGGGTCTGGGAAGGAGCCACCACGATGCTTTCTCCCGTATGGAT
>ONWU01000016.1 GCA_900321655.1 uncultured Bacteroidales bacterium | reverse complement strand
CAGACCGGCCAGTCTTCCCAGCTGCTGAAAGACTCCAACTCCCCAGACGACCCTATCGATATGGGCAACTGGGAACCTACGCTGTTCTAATCAGCCTTTTTCGGTTCTATTTCGGCGCCTTCTGGTCCTGCCTCGGTTCTATTTCGGCCCTATTCCTGCCACTTTATCGGTCCCCTGCCACCCGTTACGCGTTTGGGGGCCCTGGTGCGTAATGCCTGGCTCATGCGAGCCACTAGTTACGCATTTTGGACCTCTGGTGTGTAGTGGGTGGCAGGGGTGGCTCCGATCACACATACAGACTGCCCCCGTATCAAAGACGGCTTACTCTTAATACGTTGACGGCTCCGTCCGGGGCTCCATATACAAAAACATGTTCAAGTTTTAAGCGATTCTTCCTTTAAAACCCAAAAAAAGAATGTGAAACAACACTATCTTTTTTTCGATCCTTGTTTTTTGTCATAACAGGCCGTAAGTTTGGGACCGGCATACCTAAAACCCTATGCCCTGAAAATATGGTCAGAAAAAGATCAGAAAGAGATCACATTCACTCCCTCAAGAAAGGGTACTACCACTTAAGCACAGATGGATGGGGAGAAGGATTCCTGTTTCACAACTCAGAACAGTACGCATACGGGATGACCGTAACAGGACTTCTCACCCTCCTGTTTGAAATTACCATCTATGACTTTACACTTATGCCCAATCACGTTCACATCCTGCTCAGTGGAACGGGCAGTTCTTGTCTGGCTGCATTCGATTATCTTAAACAAAAGGTATCATCTCGTCTTAGCAAAGACGGATACCCGCCCCTGCCGGATGATTATTGGTTCAAACTGAGATCTGTGGATAATCCGGAGCAAATGAAGAACAACTTCATTTATCTGGACCGTAATGCCTATGAGCTGCAACAGTTCATCCCTTCCGGCTATCCCTGGGGCTCGGGATACCTTCATTATTCGGCCGTAAATGATATGATTTCCGGGACGCCGGCATCGGCCTTTTCCAAGCGGAAGCTGGAAGAGATGACGGGATCCCGAATCCCCATTCCAAACCATTGGCAGTTCCATCCCAAATATGGGCTCCTTCCCTCTTCATTTGTAGATAACAGCCTCTTCCTCAGGCTGTTCAAGGGACCCAAAGAGTACGAATCCCGCTTGGTCAAAGATTACGAGGCTTTCGTAAAAGTGAGCCGATCCCTGAATGAAACGCTCAATTTTACCGCATTCGAGGTTAAGGAGATAGTAGACCAGCTGCTACAAAACTTTTATTCGGGCCGACAACTTCGTCAACTCTCCAACGAGGAGAAAGGCCGGCTTGTCACTCTGCTGTCTAAAGAGTACGACCTTCCGGCCGATGTTATCTCCTCTGCCACAGACCTGTCCGAACATATGGTCTTGCAACTGCTACGGGCCAAGGACTTTGGAAAACAGCGGTGAAATCCGTGAATCCTGCCACCCGTTACGCGTTTTGGGGGTCTAATGCGTAATGCCTGGCTCACGCGAGCCACTAGTGACGCATTTTGGGCCTCTAGTGCGTAGTGGGTGGCGGATGGCTTGCAATAGCCCGGTTTTGTTGTAACTTTGCAGTATGTTAATCGCACTCACAGGATTTATGGGAAGCGGGAAGACCAGCGTCGGCCGCCTGGTGGCCGATGCGTTGGGCTGCCCTTTCCTGGATTTGGACGAAATCATTGTGAAAAAAGCGGGGCATTCCATCCCGGTCATCTTTGAGGCCGAGGGAGAGAAGGGCTTCCGCCGAAAAGAGAAGCAGGCACTGGAGCAGACGGTGGGCAAATACGCCGAGAGCACGGCTGTGCTGGCGCTCGGCGGAGGGACGGTGACGGTGCCCGGAGCCATCGGCCTGCTGCAGGAAAAAACCCTCTGTATCTATCTTCAGGCCGATGCCGATACCCTTCGAGCCCATTTGGAAGGGCAGAAGGAGGGGCGCCCTCTCGCGGGCGAAGGCTGGGAAGAGCGCCTGGCCCAGCGGCTGCCCCTGTATGAAAAGGCCGCGCACGTAACCATCGATACCATCGGCCTGACGCCCGAAGAGATAGCCGATGAAATCATTATCTCCTGTTTGTAATTTTTCGGCAGATTCCTTATCTTTGTAAGACGCCCTAATTTGGGGCAGGGTTTACTATGGGAATTGCGGAACGTCAGTGGACACTGATTCCGGCTGCAGATCCTGAAAAGGCTTCGCAGCTGGCGACGGAACTGGGCATAGACCGGGTCCTGGCAGACCTGTTGGTCCAGCGCGGTGTAGAGACGTTCGAGCAGGCCCGCAGTTTTTTCCGTCCCCGCCTGGAAGACCTCCACGATCCTTTCTTGATGCAGGATATGGACAAAGCCGTGGAGCGGTTGCACCAGGCCATCACGGGAGGGGAGAGAATCCTGGTATACGGAGACTATGACGTAGACGGCACCACGGCCGTGGCGCAGGTTTTCTCCTTCATACGCCACTTCACCCAGAAGGTGGATTTCTACATTCCGGACCGCTACGACGAGGGCTACGGCCTCTCCTACAAGGCCCTGGACTGGGCTTCGGACAATGGGATCGGCCTGGTTATCACCCTGGACTGCGGCATTAAAGCCATAGACAAAGTGGAATATGCCCGCGCCAAAGGGATTGAGGTCATTATCTGCGACCACCACCTTCCCGAGGATGCCCTCCCGGCTGCCGTTGCCATCCTGGACCCCAAAAGAGAAGACTGCCACTACCCCTTTGACGATCTTTGCGGCTGCGGCGTAGGTTTCAAACTGGCCCAGGGCTATGTCCAGAAATATGGGCTGGAGTTCTCCCTGCTGGAACCCCTGCTGGATTTGCAGGTGGTTTCCATCGCATCAGACCTGGTCTCTATGACCGGAGAAAACCGCATCCTGGCCCACTACGGGCTCAAACGCCTTAACGAAAACCCGCGCAAGGGCTTGCTGGCAATGATCAACCTGGCCAAGTTGGAGCCCGGGCACATCAGCATAGACGATATTGTCTTTAAAATCGGCCCCCGCATCAATGCAGCCGGCCGAATGGAAAGCGGCCGCCTGGCCGTAGAACTGCTCACCGCTACGGACGACCGCACGGCCTTCCGCATTGGGGAACAGATCAATGACAACAACAACGAACGCAAGTCCATAGACCGGGAAATTACCCAGGAGGCCCTGGATATGGTACAGAGCGGCCGGGCTCTGGCCACGGAAAACGTTACCATCGTGTACAACCCCACCTGGAACAAGGGGGTGGTGGGCATTGTGGCCTCCCGTCTGGTAGAGGCCTTCTACAAACCTACGGTGGTGCTCACCAAGAGCAACGGCTTTGTCACCGGCAGTGCGCGCAGCGTCCAGGGCTTCGATCTGTATGCTTCCATCGAAAGCTGCGCAGACCTCCTGGAAAACTTCGGCGGCCACGTCTATGCCGCCGGTCTCACTATGAAGGAGGAGCATCTGGAGGAGTTCTGCCGCCGGATGGACAGCTTTGTTTCCGGCAACATCACCCGGGAGGAGCTCACCCCTGTAGTGGAAATTGACGCCAAATTGGATTTCTCCCAGATTACGCCCAAATTCACGCGCCTTCTGAAGCAGTTCCAGCCCTTCGGCCCGGGCAACAACAACCCCGTTTTCCTGACGGAAGATGTCTACGATGCCGGTAATGGCCGAAAAGTGGGCGCCGGCGGCCTCCACCTCAAGCTGGACCTGATGCAGGAAACCCAGCCGTACCGGCAAATTGCCGCCATCGGCTTCAATATGGCCGAATACTACGACCACATCAAGGCCGGCAACCCCATCGATATCTGCTATTCCATTGTGGAGAACTTCTACCGCGGTTCCTCCACGGTCCAGCTCCGTCTCAAAGACATTCGCGAGCGGGACGAACTCATCTAAAATCCCTATGAAAATCGTCCTTGCACCGGATTCGTTCAAGGAATGTCTGACGGCCGCTCAGGTGGCCCGGGCTATGGCACAGGCTGTGCAGGAGGCTTGTCCGTCGGCCCGGATTATCCGGATGCCCCTGGCCGATGGCGGAGAAGGTACGCTGGAGGTGCTGGTTCCAGCCCTGGGGGCGAGCCTCCGTGAAGTTACGGTTTCGGATCCGCTGGGCCGTCCGGTACGGGCCCGGTATGGTGTGGCAGGGGAAACGGCCATCATCGAAGTGGCCCAGGCCTGCGGGCTTTCGCTGCTCCGGCCTCAAGAGCGTCATCCGCTCGTTACCTCCAGCCGGGGCGTGGGGGAACTGCTGGTAGCTGCCTATACCGAAGGCTGCCGACACTTTCTGGTAGGCCTTGGCGGCAGCGCCATCTGTGACGGCGGTGCCGGTATGATGGCGGTTCCTGGCATCAGGAACCTCACTTCTCTGGAGCTTCTCTGCGATGTAGACGCTCCCTTTGTGGGGCCTACCGGCGCTGCACGGGTATTCGCTCCTCAGAAAGGAGCTTCTCCGGAAGAGGTGGAAATGCTGGAAACGCGTATGTTGAGCCTGGCGGCCCGTATGCAGGAAGAGACCGGGGTGGACGTCCGGCAAATGCCCGGCGCCGGAGCGGCCGGGGGCCTGGGTGGCGCCCTTATGGCCTATCTGGGGGCCCGGATGGTCTCGTCGAGGGCGCCCGTCTGGTGATAACCGGTGAAGGCCGGTCTGATGCCCAGACTCTGCAAGGGAAAGTGCCCTTCGGGGTTTTGCGGAATGCCGGAAACGTGCCCGTGGCACTGGTCTCCGGCCGTATCGAAGACCGCCAGGCTCTGGAATCGGCCGGCTTCCGTCCCGTGGTGGAAGTTTCGCCCCGTAATCTGCCCCTTCGCGAGGCCCTTACCCCCTCCATCGCCCTCCGCAACATCCAGTCGGCCGTCAAAACCATCTTCTAACCTTCCCTGTACATTACTTCCCTGCCACCCACTACGCATTAGACCCCTAAAACGCGTAACTAGTGGCTCGCGTGAGCCAGGCATTACGCACCAGGGCCCTAAAACGCGTTACGGGTGGCAGGAAGGAGACAAAAAAGGCCCTAGCCCATCAGATACTTGCCTACGCGGGGAATGCGCTGGAGAAGGACGGCGACAAGACCGACCACCACGAAACTGCAGAGGGTCGTGGAGAGAATCTGGACCGGGGTGGTCCAGGCGCCCAGAACGCCCTCGGAGCCCAGGCCCAGCCAGCTACGGAACCAGCCGGAGAACTGGGCCAGGACCAGCATATGGATAAGGTACATCCCGTAACCGGCCTTGGAAAGGGGCAGGATCACACGGCGATAGAACGCCGATTCTTCGGAGCATCCGGAGAACCAGGAGCGGAACAGCAGAAGGATGCCCACAGTGGTCATCACAACGGGCAGGCCGCAGAAGGTGACGGGAGTTTCCCAGGCCACGGCAGTGGACAGCGGGCCGGCGAGCGGGAACCCGTCGGAAGTATCGGAGAAGCGGCGGAGCAGGCCACCGACAATGGCCGCAAAACCCAGCAGGAAGAGCGAACAGCCGGCCAGTTTGAGCCAGCGCCGG
Organism: uncultured Bacteroidales bacterium; assembly: GCA_900321655.1. Taxonomy (GTDB): domain Bacteria; phylum Bacteroidota; class Bacteroidia; order Bacteroidales; family UBA932; genus Cryptobacteroides. The sequence goes on along the minus strand of ONWU01000016.1, from coordinate 35,396 downwards.
TCTCCCACAAAGCGGCGGAGGTACAGGCCCAGCAGCAGATAACCGAAGAAGCCGCTCACATAGTAAAACAGGCCGAAGGGGTTCCAGGAGGCCTCACCCCACAGCGGGAACAGGGCCTGGGCGGGCAAGCCGTCGGCCGCCTGAATGAGCGGAGCCTCTCCCCCGGCCGCCTCGCGGATGAAGGGAAAAAGCGTCGTGAGCAGCCATATTCCCAGATATACCTCCAGCTCTTTCAAGGACACTTTCTCGGCCCAGGGAGAGAGGAGGGGCATAATGAGGTACACCCCCACCAGCATATACACAAACCAGAGGTGACCGGCCGCATAGTTGAAGTTGAGCAGCAGGCCCTTGAAGTTCTGCACCGGATCCCCGAAAGCCAGCGCATAAACCACCGTCCAGATCACCATCGGAACCAGGATGCGCACGGCACGGCGCCGGAAAAATTCTCCGGTAGAATAGTGCAACGGGAACTGCAGATAGGCCGATGCCACCAGAAAAACCGGCACGCAGCAGCGGCAGATGCCCTCGAAGACGGCCACCCAGAAGGCATCCGTGGCCGACAGGATGAGTCCTCCCTCGCCCCCAAGATAAAAGGGCTCCGTACTATGGATAACCATCACCATCAAGCAGGCCGTGACCCGCAGAAAATCCAACCAGACTTCTCTTTTCATAATATGTAGCTTACTTCTTTGAATCTGTAATAATAGTCTCCCCCGTCCAGGTTGCGGATATGGAGGCGGCCGTCGGGCTCTACCCCTTCTATGACGCCCTGGTACTCACAGTCGGAAAGAAGATCGTGGTAGCGGGCCGGAACGCCCTTCCGGAAAAGCCGGGCCGAATAGGCGGCAAACAGTTCTTCGGAAGAGAGCTGCGGCAAAAGCCCTTCAAAGACAGAAAGAAACGCCTCCAGCTCTTCCTCCAGACCGTATTCCCGGCCCGTACAAAGCCCCAGCGAAGTGGCGTTGGCCAGCTGCGAAAACTCCTTCTGATTGATATTGATGCCTATCCCCACCACCGAAGCCAGCAGCCTTCCGCCGGGCCCCAGGGTATTTTCCAGCAGCATTCCGCAAATCTTCCGGCCGTTAACATAAATGTCGTTGGGCCATTTGATATCGGCCTTCACTCCCCGGCTTTCCAAATAGGCTGCGACGGCCACGGACGTGAGATAGTTGAGCCGGATGGCCTCGGGGGCCGACAGGGAAAGGTCTTTCAGGACGATGGAGAAGGTGAGGTTCTTCCCCGCCTGGGTGAACCAGGTGTTGCCCCGCTGTCCGCGGCCGGCAGTTTGCTCATAAGCCGCCAGTACCGTACCGCCGGGCAGTTCCGGCAGCCGGCGCAAGGCCTCCGAATTGGTGGAGTCGATGCTGTCCAGCCAGTGGATGATCATATTCCTTCAATGGATATACCCTCTTCCGGAAAATCTCCTCCGGGCTCGTTGAACGGCTGCAGGAAAGGATTGTGCATCCCCTCCTGGGCAATGGACGTGGGATGCCCGTGACCGGGAATCACGTCCGTTTCTCCGGGCAGGGTGAGCAGTTTGCCCTGGATGGAAGCCATCAGTTTGTCGTAATCTCCGCCGTACAGGTCTGTCCGGCCAATACTGCCGGCAAAGAGGGTATCCCCGCTCAGGAGAAGATTGTTTTCGGCCGAATAATAGCAGACGCCGCCGGGCGTATGGCCGGGCGTATGGATCACCTTCCAGGCCGTACCGGCGGTGGTAAGAACTTCCCCGTCGGCCACATCCACCGTAGGAAAATCGTGGTGTAGGAAGGAGAAAGACTCCGTCACGCCGGGAGTGCCGGTGACATTGTCCATCACCTCCTTGTCCTCGGGATGCAGATACACCGGAACCTGGTACCGGGCCAGGAGCTTCTCCACGCCCCAGAAATGGTCGAAATGGCCGTGGGTAAGAAGAATGGCATCCGGCGTAAGCCCTTGTTTTTCAAAGAAATCGAAAAGGTCTTGGGCCCCATCGGCCGATGACATACCGGGATCTACCACCGTGCAGGCCTTCTGGCCGTCTTCCCATAGGACCACGCAGTTGGTTCCCAGCGGATTGAAAGTAAATATTCTGGAATGAAGCATATCGACAGGCGAATCATTATTCATTGCAAATTTACAATTATTTTACCAACTTTGTAGAATATAACAAGTCTGACAGATGCACATCGGAATAGCCGGAAATATAGGCAGCGGAAAAACCACTCTCACCACGCTTTTGGCGCGTCACTATGGTTGGACGCCCAAATTCGAATCCGTTACCTACAATCCCTATCTCTCAGACTATTATGCCGACATCAAAAGGTGGTCCTTCGCCCTGGAGATGTACTTTCTGCAGCAGCGCCTGCACGACGTCCTGGAAATTTCCCAGTCCCGGGATGTCATCATCCAGGACCGCACCCTGCAGGAAGGCGTGCACATTTTTGTGGCCAACAACTATGCCCAGGGCAATCTTTCCGAAAGGGACTACAACACCTATATGGACACGTTCAACGTGATGATGGAAGTGGTGAAGGAGCCGGATCTGCTGATTTACCTCAAAAGCAGCATTTCCCACCTGGTATCCCAGATCCAGAAACGGGGAAGGGATTACGAGCAGTCCATCTCCATAGACTACCTGAGCGGCCTGAACGAACGTTACGAAAAATGGATAGAGTCCTACAAAGGCAGGCTCATCACCATAGATACGGACAACCTGGATTTCTTGAACCGGGAGGAAGATTTCGCCCTCATCACGGACAAGATTGACGCAGAACTATACGGATTATTTTAAACACACCATACTATGCACATAGCAATAGCAGGAAACATCGGCAGTGGCAAGACCACCCTTACCAAGATGCTGGCAGCGCACTACGGCTGGACGCCCAAGTTCGAGTCCGTAGATTTCAACCCCTATCTCTCAGATTTCTATGAGGATATGGAGCGCTGGAGTTTCAACCTCCAGATTTATTTCCTGAACAAACGCTTCCAGGATGTCGTGGAGATTTCCAAGCACCAGGATGTCATCATCCAGGACCGCACCATCTACGAGGATGCCCGCATCTTCGCCCCCAACCTGCACGCTATGGGCCTGATGTCCACCCGGGATTTCGAAAGTTATTCAGACCTCTTTGACCTGATGATGTCCCTGGTGAACCCGCCGGACCTTCTGATTTACCTGCGCTCCAGCATTCCCAACCTCATAGCCCAGATCCAGAAGCGCGGCCGTGAGTACGAGCGCTCCATCCGCATAGACTATATCACCGGCCTCAACCAGCGCTATGAGGACTGGATCAAAGACTACAAGTCCCGTCTTCTGATCATAGACGTAGACAATATCAAATTTGAAAACAAGCCCGAAGATTTCCAGCAGATCACAGACAAGATTGACGCGGAACTCTACGGTCTCTTCCCTACTGAATAAAAACATAAACTGTTATGGAAGAAAGAATTACCATTATTGACTTTGTAGAAAAGTATTCCCACAAATACGAAAACCATCCCTATCTGAGGGAGAAGGTGAACGGCAACTGGAAGGTAATCACCCAGGGCCAGACCCGCGAAGAAGCCTACCGCATCGGTGCAGGCCTGATGTCGCTGGGCCTGAAGAAAGGAGACAAGATCGCCCTCCTGTCCGAAAGCCGCGCCATGTGGATCCTGGCCGAGCTGGGCGCCCTCTACGCCGGTGCAACGGACGTTCCTCTGTCCGTGAACCTGGGAGAAGGGAAGGACCTCATTTTCCGCATCAACCACTCGGACGCCAAGTGGATCCTGGTTTCCGGCAACCACCTGCCCAAGATCCGCGCCATCCTTTCCGAATGCCCCAATGTGGAAAAAGTCATCGTCTTTGACGACGTAGCCTTCGACTACGACAAACTGGAGGACAAGGAAATCCGGATGAGCGAGATCCAGAAGATGGGAGACGAATTCCTGAAGGCCCACAAGGCCGAATTCGAGGCCCGCTACAAATCCATCGGCCCGGACGATTACGCCAACATTTCCTACACTTCCGGCACCACGGCAGACCCTAAGGGCATCCTCCTCACCCACCGCAACTACACCGCCAATGTGGAGCAGGGCAACTCCGTCATCTCCATCGACGAGGGCAACGTGATGCTCATCATCCTCCCGCTGGACCACTGCTTCGCCCACGTGGCCGGTATGTACACGATGATGATTTACGGAGGTTCCATCGCCTTCGTGCCCATCGGCAAAAATGCCATGGCCACCCTCAGAAATATCCCTACGGCCATTTCCGAGGTGCGTCCGCACGTGATGCTTTCCGTTCCGGCCCTGGCCCGCAACTTCAAGAAAAACATAGAGACCGGTATCAAGAAAAAGGGCGCCACCACGGAAAAGCTCTTCAATTTTGCCGTCAAAAACGCCATCAAATACAACAAGGAATACTATAACCGCGGAACCGGAGGAACTTTCTGGCGCAAGCCCCTGGTGGACCTCTTCGACAAGATTCTTTTCTCCAAGGTCCGCGAAAGCTTTGGCGGCCGTATGAAGTTCTTCGTGGGCGGCGGTGCCCTGCTGGACATTGAACTGCAGCGCTTCTTCTGCGCCGTAGGTATGCCTATGTTCCAGGGTTACGGCCTCACCGAAGCCACGCCCATCATCTGCGCCAACTCCACCGGACACGCCCGTTTCGGCTCCAGCGGCCGCATCGTAAAGCCTATGGACTGCGTCATCCTGGATGCCGAAGGGAAGGAAGTGCCCCACGGAACCCGCGGAGAGATTGTGATCCGGGGAGAGAACGTGATGGCCGGCTACTGGAAGAACCCCAAGGCCACGGCCGATACCGTCATCGACGGCTGGCTGCACACCGGGGATATGGGCTACATCTGCCCCGAAGATCCCGATTTCCTGTATGTAGTGGGCCGGTTCAAGAGCCTCCTCATCTCCTCCGACGGTGAAAAATATTCTCCGGAAGGCTTCGAGGACAGCATCACCGAAACCTCCAAGTGGGTGAACGCCTGTGTGCTGCACAACAACCAGAAGCCCTTCTGTGTGGCCCTCTTCGTCCCGGACAAGGCCGCCCTGGCCGAAGCCGCCCAGAAGCACGGACTGGATCCCGCCAGTGAGGAAGGAAGAAACTATATGCTGGATCTGATCCAGGCCGATGTGGACAGCTACAAGAAGGGTGGCAAGCACGAGGGCATGTTCCCGGAGCGCTGGCTTCCTTCCGCCATCGGCCTCTGCGACGAAGAATTCACCATCGCCAACAAGATGATGAACTCCACTATGAAGATTGTACGAGGCAAGGTGGAAGAGCACTACGCCGATCTGCTGGATTACCTCTACACGGCCGAAGGCAAGGACATTCACAATGTCCGTAACCACCAGGCCCTGAAGCAGTAGGATGACAATCAGGACAGCCACAGAGGCGGACCTCCCCGCCATTATGAAAGTACTGGAAGCCGGGCGCAGCATTATGCTTGCGTCCGGCAACCTGCATCAATGGCCCGAGGGGTACCCTACCCGGGAAATGGTGCGGGGAGACATCGGCCCGGGGTACGGAAAAGTGATGGAGGAGGACGGGCGCATCGTGGCGTACTTCGCCTGCATCCCCAGCCCGGATCCTACCTATGCCGTCATTGAAGGAGGCCAGTGGCTGGACGACGAAAAACCGTACTATGTGATTCACCGCATTGCCAGTTATCCGGAAGTGCACGGGGTTTTCCAAACCCTGATGGAGTATCTGGAAGGCATCACGGACAATGTTCGCATAGACACCCATAAAGACAACAAGATTATGCAGGGGCTCCTGAAGCGCTACGGATTCACGTACTGCGGAATTATCCATATCGCCTCCGGAGCACCCCGCCTGGCCTATCAAAAGATACGCGTATGAATGTAGGAATCATTGCCACCGGCCACATTGCCGAAAAAGCGGCCACCACGCTCTCCCAGATGCAGGATATGCAGTGCCTGGCCGTTGGGTCCCGCACGTTGGAAAAGGCTCAGGCCTTTGCAGGCCGGTTCGGCATTCCCCGGGCCTACGGCTCCTATGCAGAACTCCTGCATGATCCGGACGTTCAGCTGGTGTATGTGGCTGTTCCGCACCACCTGCACTTTGAGGTGACACGGGACGCCATCCTTGCCGGCAAGCCCTGCCTGGTGGAGAAATCCTTTATGATGAATGCCACCGAGGCCGCCGCCATCCTGGCTCTGGCCCGGGAGAAGGGAGTCTTTGTGGCCGAAGCCATGTGGTCCCGCTACATGCCGGTTCGCCGGATGGCCCGGGAGCTGCTGGAGTCTGGCATCATTGGGGAAACCCGGATGATAACCGGTACCATTACCTATAATGTATCCGACAAAGAGAGGGTTCTGAAGCCGGAAATGGGCGGCGGTGCCCTTCTGGACCTGGGAGTGTACGTGCTCAATTTCGTAAGGATGTACTCAGACTCCCCCATCGAGAAAATCAATGCCACCTGCATCCGGGCCGACTCCGGCGTGGATGCCACGGAGGTGATTACTATGGTGCTGGCCGATGGTACCCTGGCTTCCGTGCAGGCATCGGCCTGGTGCCAGGGAGAGAACGTGGGAGTAATCGCCGGCACCACAGGCTACCTCACCTTTGACGACCTGATCCATCCCACGCACATCCGCGTTTGCCGAAAGCGCCACGTGGTGGAAAAGGAAATCCCGGTTCCGCCGCAGTTCAACGGCTTTGAGTATCAGTTCCTCGCCTGCAAGGAGGCCATCGAGGCCGGACTTGTGGAAGCGCCCCAGATGCCGCATTCGGAAATTCTTTACATCATGCACCTGATGGACCGTCTCCGCGCCGAGTGGGGCGTCCGCTTTCCAGGGGAATAAATCTATTACAATACTTCTTTGAGGAAGGGGCCGGTAACAGAAGCCGGATCCTTTGCTATTTCCTCCGGCGTGCCCTGGGCTACGATGCGGCCGCCCCTCCGTCCGCCTTCCGGGCCCATATCAAAGAGGTAGTCCACGCTCTTGAGCACGTCCAGATTGTGCTCGATGATAATGACCGTATTACCGGCATCCACCAGGCGCTGCAGCACGCCCATCAGCACCTGAATGTCTTCAAAGTGAAGACCGGTGGTGGGCTCGTCCAGGATATAGAGCGTCTTTCCGGTAGAGGGACGGGACAGTTCCGCCGCCAGTTTCATACGCTGGCTTTCACCGCCGGATAGGGTAACAGCACTTTGGCCCAGCCTAATATAACCCAAACCTACATCTACCAGGGCCTTCAGTTTGGCGGCAATCTTGGGAACGGGTTTGAAGAACTCGTATGCCTCGCTGACAGACATCTCCAGCACATCGTTGATGTTCTTTCCCTTGTACTTGACGGCCAGCACATCTTCCTGGTAACGGGTACCGCCGCACACTTCGCAGGGGACGTGGACGGAAGGCAGGAAGTTCATTTCAATCACCTTGATACCGGCCCCCTTGCACTCCTCACATCGGCCTCCGGGCACATTGAAGGAGAACTTGCCGGCCTTGTAACCCCGCACCTTGGCATCCTGCGTCTCCTCAAAGAGGGTGCGGATGTCGCTGAAAACAGCCGTGAAGGTGGCCGGGTTAGAACGGGGTGTCCGACCGATGGGACTTTGGTCAATCTCAATGAGCTTGTCGATATGCTCCACGCCCTCGATGGCCTCATACGGCAGCGGTTTTTCCTTGGAACGGTAGAATTTCCGCTTGAGGATGGGCATCAGCGTTTCGTTCACAAGGGAGCTCTTGCCGGAGCCCGACAAGCCCGCTACACCAATAAGGCAGCCCAGCGGGAAGCTCACGTCCACGTTTTTCAAATTATTGCCCGTAGCACCCTTCAGGGTTAGGAAGAGACCATTTCCAGGGCGGCGGGAAGCGGGGACAGAAATGGTACGCTTGCCCCTCAGATAGTCCAGCGTAATGGAAGACTCCTTGCTCTTAAGCAGTTCTTTCAACGGGCCGTTGGCGCAGATGCGGCCACCGTTCTCTCCGGCGCCGGGCCCTACGTCCACCAGCCAGTCGGCACTGAGCATAGTTTCCAGGTCGTGCTCTACCACCATCACGGAGTTACCTTCGTCGCGGAGAGCCTTCAGGGAGGCGATGAGCTTGCGGTTGTCTTTCTGATGCAGGCCGATGGAAGGCTCGTCCAGGATATAAAGGACATTCACCAGTTTGGAACCAATTTGGGTGGCCAGGCGGATGCGCTGGCTTTCGCCGCCAGAAAGGGAACCGGTGGGACGGTCCAGGGACAGATAGTCCAGGCCCACGTCCAGCATAAACTGCACGCGTTCCCGCAGCTCCTTCAGGATGTCCCGGGAAACGTTCTTCTCCCGCTGGTTGAAGCCCTTCGGAATGGCATCCAGCCACGCACGCAGCTCTGTCATTTCCATAGCGGCCACCTCCGGGATGGTTTTGCCGTCCACTTTGAAGCAGAGGGCTTCGCTATTGAGACGGGTGCCGTGGCACACCGGACAGGTGACGGTGTCTTCTATATTGTCCAGTACGCCACCCCAGCTCTCCATCTCCGTAAGGGACCCTTCTCCCACGCGGAAAAGATCTTCGGAGCCGTACACCAGCAGGCTCACGGCCTCGTCCGGCAAGGCCTCGATAGGGTCGTACAGGCTGAAGTTATACTTGCGGGCGATGGCCCGGATGATATCGAACTTGCGATTCTCCCGCACACGGCCCAAGGGGACGATGGCCCCATCGGCCACCGACTTGCTGCGGTCCGGGATGATGGTGTCTATGTTCACATCCACTATGGTTCCCAGGCCCTTGCAGTGCGGGCAGTACCCCTGCGGAGAGTTGAAAGAAAAGCTGTGCGGCTGAGGCTCCTGCAGGGAAAGACCGCTCTCCGGGTCTACCAGATGCTTGGAGAAGTGGGCCAGGGCTCCACTTTCGTTGTCCAGGATGGCCAGGGACCCTTTGCCGATGTTCAGCGCCCGCGCCACAGAGTCCCGGACGCGGCGGTCATCTCCCGCCTCGGGCTTGAGGCGGTCTACCACCACTTCGATGAAATGGGGCTTGTAGCGGTCCAAGGCCGATACCTCCTGCAGTTCCAGGATTTCTCCGTCTATGCGAACTTCCGTGTACCCCCTCTTACGAAGCTGGTCGAAGAGTTCCCGGTAATGGCCCTTTCGGCCCCGCACCAAGGGAGACAGCAGATAGCATTTTCTGCCGGCATACTGGCTCATCACCAGGTCTACAATCTGCTCGTCCGTATAGCGAACCATCTCCTTGCCGCTTTCGGGAGAGAAGGCACGGGAGCCCTTGGCATACAGCAGACGCAGGAAGTCGTAGATTTCCGTGATGGTTCCCACCGTACTGCGGGGGTTGTTGCCGGTGGTTTTCTGCTCGATGGCAATGATGGGGCTGAGCCCGGTGATTTCCTCCACCTGGGGCTTTTCCAGGATGCCCATAAAGTGTTTGGCATAGGTGGAAAGGGTGTCCATATAGCGCCTCTGGCCCTCGGCATAAATAGTGTCGAACGCCAGCGAACTCTTGCCGCTACCGCTGAGGCCCGTAACCACCACGAATTCCCCGCGAGGGATATCCACGCTTATGTTCTGCAGGTTGTTGGCCCGCGCACCCCGGATCTGTATGAATTCCCTCTTTGCCATAGACTACAAAGATACGAAAAAAGCCGGTTCGTACACCAAAAGGGCCGTTTTCGTGTACGAGAGACAAAAAAGAGCCCGGCACCAAAAGGCCCGGACCCTTCTTGAAAGAGATATTAACAGGTTAAGTTATCTTTTCTTCTGAATGAACTGGCCAACGCCCCAGCAGATGGCGGCTACCACCATACCGTTGATGGAAGCGAAGCCCCAGTTCACGAGATTGGCCACCACGGCACCGGCCACAACGCCAATGATGGCGCTCCAGTCCACTACCTTCTCTTCCACTTTCTTGCCCCGGTGCAGGAAATAGTGCAGTATGAGGATAATACCCACGGGAGGCAGGGTGGCGTTAAGGATATTGAGCCAGTTGCAGAAATTCCAGTACAGCCAGATGGCAGACACGGTACCAATGATACCGGAAGCGAAAACCATCATCTTCTTGGGGAAGCCGAAGATGTTGGAAAGACCCAGACCGGCCGTGTAAAGGGCATTGTCATTGGTGGTCCAGATGTTCAGGCCCAGGACCAGGACAGCCAGGTAGAAGAGGTTCAGGTTGAGCATCACCTCGAAGATATCGTTACCACCGGCATAGATGCTGGAAACGGCGCCGAACAGGAACATAAGGCTGTTGCCCAGGAAGAAAGCCACCACCGTGATGATGAGGCCTACCTTGCCGTTTTTGGCAAAACGGGTGAAGTTGGGCGTAGCGGTACCGCCGGAAACGAAGCTGCCCACAACCAAACCGGCACCGGCAATGATACCCATATCCTTGGTGCCCTTGGCAAACTGTTCCACCAGGCCGGTATCTCCGTTGCGGATGGCCAGGATCATAGCAATCGTACCCAGGATGGCCACGGCGGGAACAGCGATGTAACTCACAATGGTGAGGCTCTTAATACCATAGTAGGCCGTGGAAGTCATCAGGACACCGGCAATGGCTACCAGCAGGTAGCTCTCCAGGGGCATATTGTCCGGAGCCACTTCCAAGCCCATAAATTCCTTGGCGACGGGGATGGCAAACATAGCCAGGCCGACGCCGAACCAACCCGTCTGCGTGAAACTGATCATCGCGCTGGGAAGCCAGCTTCCTTTGGTACCAAAACTGCGGCGGGCCAGCATATCCAGGGTAAGGCCGCTTTCGGCACCAATCCAGCCCAGGGCTCCGGTATAAGCCGCCAGGATGAGGCCGCCCAGCAGCATAGCCCAGAGAAATCCACTCCAGTCCAGTCCGCTGGCCAGTTGCTGTCCCACCCACATACTGGCACTGAAGAAGGTGAAGCCGAGCATCACCATAAACATGCTCAGATTGCTTTTGCGGCCCGCTTTGTCCACCGCCGAAGTGGTGTAATCCGCGTCAAAGATCTTGTTGTTATTCATATTGCTGTAAGTTTGTTTTAATAGCTTGGATGCGCTGCATGGCGATGCTCTCCAGAGACAGGGCGGAAGCATTGTTCAGAAGTGCCGTCTCATCGGCCCAAAGGGCAGAGAGGGTATCGTCCTTCAAATCCTCGAAGCGGTTCACGGCCAGCCACTGCGGGAAAGAGAGGGGTTCCTCGAAGCCCAGCTTCTCCCCCACCAGCTTCCTCGGGTCTATTCCATCGGCCCGGCTCCAGAGGCCTTCCCAATACTCCAGGGCCTCTCGGAAATGGACCGGGATCTCATAGCGACGGGCGCCGCCATCATAGATGATGCATTTCTCCAGGATGGAATAGGGATGACTCAGGACATAGCGTCGGAACTCCGGGGCCACGACGCCTCCCTTCCAGCCAAAGTCTATGTCCGGGACATTGATGCCCGTTACACCCTTATTCTCATAAACCGTGAAAATACCTTCATAGAAGAAGCATTCGAAACCCTCGAACTCCGGGAAGACGCGGCGGATTTCCTCCGTCTTCTTTTCCATCAGCTCGATGGCGCGGGTGCCGCCGATGGTGAAGAAAAAAATCTTCCGGATGCTGCCTCCGCGGCGGCGGAAGCGGTCTACCACCTGGTCCAGGCACAGACGCAGCGTGTCTCCGGTGGCAATAATGTCTCCGATGACAAGGGTGCGGTCCCGGGTAATGCGCAGCTTCTCGTACTTGATCTCCAGGCCGGTAATGATATGGTCTTCGATGATGCGTTCGCAGGAAACGAAATGGATGTCGCTTACGCGGATTCCGCTGCGGAAACAGGCCTCCTCCACGGGATAGTTCAGTCCTCCGCGAAGGATGGTAAGGATATCCACTTCCTTTCCTCCGGAAGGGAACAAATGCTTCATGGCAGCCACCGTGGCGGGAAGCATACACTGGTAGGTGTCAAAGCCCACCACTTCCGGAAACGCCATCAGGCGACGGGTTCCCTCGTTACTGAGAATGAAATAACGGTTGACAAACTGCCTGGACTGCAGTTCATACACATTTGTATCTTGCAACAGGCCAACAGAATGAAGGCTTGCCTCTTGCAAACAAGCAGACATAAAAAATCCCGATTAGAGTCTAACCGGGATACAAAATTAGGGGAAAACCTTATAAAAAACAAATTTTTATAAGGTTTGCCCGCCGATAAACTCCCTCAGGATAGATGTGGGCGGAATGGCCTCAATCTCCGAAGGATGCAGGGGGGTGATGTACTCCAGGAACTTAAGGAGTCTCACGGCTTCGGCATAGGCCGGGGAGGCCGGCGTGATGCGGCGGAGCAGAGGCTCTCCGTAGTAGCGCAGAAGGGGAAGTTCGTACAGAAGGGCCGTATTGAACTGAGAGTCTGCATTTTCCTGGAAAGGGAAGATGTGCTTGGACTCCCCTCTTCTCACGGACGGCCAGCGAAGGATGGTCTCTTCCGGCGAAATGCCCCTCACGCGGTTGTCCCGGATCATCCTGCGAAGGACGCGGTTGTCCGTGGTGGAGATGCAGCAGTTTTCGTCCAGCTTCAGAGAGGTAAGGGCCGATGCATAAATACGGTAGATGCGGCTAGGATCCACCGAAGGGACCATGGCGGGATCCAGGGCGTGGATACCTTCCATCACCAGGATGTCATTCTCTTCCAGATGCATCATCTTTCCTTCGAAGAAGGGCCTTCCCTGCTTGAAATCGTAGCGGGGCAGTTCCACCTCCTTCCCTTCCAGAAGGGCATTCAGGTGCCTTCCCAAAAGGTCCAGGTCCATTGCTTCCAGGGCCTCGAAATCGAAATTTCCTTCATCGTCCCTGGGCGTTTTATCCCTTTCCACAAAGTAGTTGTCCAGCTCTATCACCTTGGGATTCAGCCCCAGCACTTTCAGTTGCTGGGCCACCCGCAGGGAGGAAGAGGTTTTTCCGCTGGAGGAGGGACCAGCCAGAAAGACAATCTTCACCCTTTCCCTCTCGGCATAAATCTTATCGGCCAGCTCTGCGTAGCCCCTTTCCTGACGGGCTTCACAGAGGTTGATCAGCTCCACGGCCTTTCCATCCAGCAAACGCTGGTTCAGAGCGCTTACGCTCACGATGCCGGTGGTTTTGCACCAATGGCCGTATTCCTTGAGGGTAATGGTGAGTTTCTTTTGTTTGGTGCGCGGGATCACCCGGGTAATATCCTCTTCCATCGGAGGCTGCAGGCAGAAACCGTGGTGGAAGGGCATCAGGTCGAAAACCTTCAGGAAGCCGGTGGAAGGAACCAGCGGGCCGTAGAAATTGTCCGTTACATCGTCCAGGGTGTAGACCGTCCAGAAATAGCGGCCCAGGGACCGAACCACCCCGGCTTTCAGGGGCTGCCGCTGCTTCTCAAACAGTTTGATGGCATCTTCGGCCAGCATTTTCTGATGGCCGAACGGGAGGTCCAGGGCCACCAGGCGCCGCATCTCTTCCCTCAGGCGAAGGATCTCTTCGTCCGGAATATGCTCTGCCCGGAACTTACAGTACATTCCGCTGGGCAGGGAGTGGTTGATCTTGAAGATCTTCTCCGGGAACAGGTGACGGGCGGCCACCTGCGCGAGGAAACTGAGTGAACGGCCATAGGTCCTGCGTCCCTCGGGATGGTTAAATCCGATGAACTCTATCTGGTGCGGATAAAACACCGGGAAATCCAGCGCCTTCAGCTTGTGGTCCACCAGGGCCGCCAGCGTGGGATATTTTTTCCCGGTCTTCGGGTCTTCCACCTCCTTCGGGGCAAAACTCAAAAGCGTGGATCCGGCAGGGACGGTTTTTTCCCGACCCTCATTTTCAATGTAAACTTGGATATCAGGCATAGTTTATTTTTCTCTCAGACTCAGGGCAAATCCTCCGGCGCGGGCCATCCTCACCTTGACGACATCGGCCGATGTGACCTCTCCGCGGGTGATGGTGTAAGACTGGGGATTGGTCTCGTAGTCTGCGGTGGGGCCGTCGGCATAGAGGGTGGACTCATACACCACACCGGGCTTCAGGAAGTCCAGCTTCACGCTTACCTCGCGGGCGTTCTCGTCCGTAACGCCGCCCACATACCACACATCGTGAGGCTTCGCGGCAGCCAGATCCCTTGCAGTAGCGTTCTCCGGCAGGGCATAGACAAACTTGGCGGCATTGGTGACCATATCCTTTTTGGCATCCGGCAGCGTGGCGGTGCTGCGAGCCGATGCATTCAGCGTGGAGAGCTTCGGATGACGGGCCGTCACGATATAGGCGCCCGGTTCGGCCTCCAGATAAATACTCTTGTCCCAGTCTACGGCCACATCCTTGATGAACTGGAAGGCGTCCATAAAGCGGGCGTAGTTCTCCGGGAGGTCTGCCGCCATCTGCAGCGGGCTGTAGAAGGTGACATACAGGCCCAGCTGGTTGCAGAGGGTATGGTGCATATGCTGCTTGTCATTGGGGTTGTTCTTGGACATATCGGTCTCAAAGATACCGGGGGTAAAGTCCATAGGACCGCCCTGCAGACGGGTGAACGGGAAGATGGTGGTGTGACCGGGCTGGATGGTGCCGCGGAACTCCGTACCCATCGAGCTCTCGTTGCCGATCATATTGGGCCAGGTACGGCACAGGCCGGTGGGGCGCACTGCCTCGTGGGCATTCACCATAATGTGGTGCTTGGCCGCTTCCGTGACGGCATAGTGGTAATGGTTGATGGTGGGCTGGCTGTAGTGATAGTCTCCGTACGGGATGATCTTTCCTACATACCCGCTCTTGACGGCATTGTAGCCATACTGGTTCATCAGGTTGTACGCCTTTTCCATCCAGCGCTCGTAATTGAGGGTGGAGGAAGAGGTTTCGTGGTGCATGATAAGACGGATGCCCTTCTCGTGGGCATACTTGTTCAGGGCCGGGAGGTCGAAGTCCGGATAAGGGGTGATGAAATCGAACACGAAGTCTTTCTGGTGACCGTACCAGTCTTCCCAACCTTCGTTCCAACCCTCGATGAGGATGCCGTCAAAACCATTCTCGGCGGCAAAGTCTATATACCGGCGAACATTTTCATTGTTGGCACCGTGGCGGCCGTGCGGCTTGGAATGCGCATAGTCCGTTACGCCCAGCTGCACGGAAGGATACTCGTTGGTATAGCTCCATTCGCTCTTTCCGGTAATCATTTCCCACCATACGCCCATATACTTCACAGGGTGGATCCAGGAAACATCCTCCAGGACGCAAGGGTCGTTCAGGTTCAGGACCAGGCGGGAAGCCAGCACCTCGGTGGCGCTGGAGCAAACCATGATGCTGCGCCAAGGCGTTTTGCAAGGGGCCTGCATACGCCCCTTCACGCCTTCGGCATCCGGGGTAAGATGGGTGGTGAACACGAAGCTCTTATCGTCCAGATCCAGATTGGTGGTAGGGTAATCCAGAACAGCAGCCTCGTGGATGTTGATGTACAGGCCCTCGGCCGTTTTCATCTGAAGGGCCGTCTGCACACCGGTGGGAGAGAAGCCCTGCTGAGGGGCGCCTCCGCGGGGACGGGGAATGTCCGACAGGTTACGGATCTCGGAGAGTTTGGATTCCGTGGGATTGAATTCCTGGGTGGAATAGTCTCCGGGAATCCACCAGGCGGTGTGGTCTCCCGTCATGGCAAACTCTGTCTTTTCTTCCTTGATCTTGAAATAGGTGAGCTTGTTTTCCAGGGGGAACTCGTAGCGGAAGCCCAGCCCGTCGTCATACAGGCGGAAGCGGATCTTCATCACGGCACCCTTTCCGTAGGGATTGCCCAGATCGGCCGTATATTCGGGATCCGTGGGGCTCACACCCATCTGGGCGGCGCGGGCGGCCTCCGGATTCTTCTCGAAGGTAACCAGGATCTCGTTATAATGGTTGCGGATAGAGGCTTCCTCTCCCCATACCGGTTCCCAGGTTTCATCTTCACTTCCCAGTTCCACACCCGTTACGGTGAATCCGGTAAGCAGGTCTTCCTGGTCCAGGAGTTCAAAGCCCAGGCGGGAGGGTTTCACCACCACCTGCTCTCCCTTGCTGAGGGTATACAGCGGGGTGCCTTCCGGGCTTATGCCCACGGTGAGTTCCAGAACGTCTCCGGGACTCTTGATTTTCTGGATCTCACTGAACTGTACTTTCGGGGCGTTTCCGCCGCAGGCCGCCAGCAGCAGGCCGGAAAGTATTACTGCGAATGTCTTTTTCATATCTTTTACTTGGTTAAGACCATATATTCTCCCGGAGCCAGGGTGAGCTCAAAAGGAGAGGTTACCACCTCACCGGTGAATACGTTCCTGTATTCTCCCGGCAGGTTGAACGTCATCGTAACCGGGGCCGATTCCAGGTTCAGGAAAGGAACGGCCACCTTGTCTCCCTGGGGACGGTTGTCATTGGCTTCGGCCTTCTCCTGGACGGCTTCCTGCTCCACAGGGGTGCCGAAGTTGGCCAGGACGATGACCATATTGTCTTTCACCTGCCGATGGAAAGCCACCCAGCCTTCGGGGGCTTCCCACCACACCATTTTTCCTCCGCGCTCACCGGCGGCGAGAGCGGGGTTGTTGTGCTTGAGGTCTACCAGGGTTTTGTAGAAAGCCGTATGCTCATTGGCACTCCAGTCCGTGATGGGATCTTTCTCGAAGAAGGCCAGGCGGCGGCTGAGGCCGATTTCCTGGCCCGTATAGATAAGGGGCTGGGAGGCGGGAAGGGTGAAGCACAGCACGGCGCAGGCATCGGCCGCCTTGCCTTCGCGCTCAAATTCGGTTCCGGCCCAGGAGTTCTCGTCGTGGTTGGAGGTGAAGGTGAGGCGGAAAGCTTCCTTCGGGAAGCGGGCGGCGTCGCGGTCCAGGTATTCTTTCAGGTCTGCAGGGGTTTTGCTGCCCTGGGCCAGGCTGTTCAGAAGGTGATGCAGTTCCCAGGCGTAGTTGGCGTCGAAGGTGGTACGGGAATCGGCCAGGTTGTCACGCTCGGCCTCAGCCAGGAAATAGGCCTCGGGATAATCCTTGTTCATCTTGGGCATAATGGCGTACCAGAATTCGGCCGGCACTTCTCCGGCGGCGTCGCAGCGGAAGCCGTCCACGCCTTTTTCCAGCCAGAAGCGCATAGCATCGTCCTGGGCCCACCACACTTCCTGGTTTTCGTAATTGAGGCTGCGGGTGTCTGTCCAGTCATATTCCCAGATGGCATTGCCTTCGGCATCCCTTTCATAGAAATCGGCCGGTTTTTCCGTCATCCAGACGTGGTCCGGGGCGGTCTGGTTGGCCACCCAGTCCAGGATTACCTTGAAGCCCATCTGGTGTGCCACAGCCAGCAGGTGCTCAAAATCTTCCATCGTGCCAAACTCCGGATTCACTTTCTTGTAATCCGAGATGGCGTAGTAGGAGCCCAGAGTTCCCTTGCGTTCCACGGTGCCGATCTCGTACATCGGCATAAGCCAGAGCACGTCCACGCCCAGTTCCTTCAGGCGGGGCAACTGGGCCTCGACGCCCTTGAAAGTTCCCTCGGGCGAGAACTGGCGGATGTTCACTTCATATACTACGGAATCGTACGTCCATTCCGGGTGGTAGGGCCGGGCGCAGGAGGCCAGGGCAGCCACGGCCAGAAATGCAAACAGAATTTTTCTCATATATTTTTGGTCATTAGTTCGTTAAGCATACAATAATACAAAAAATCCCGCGTTTTTCCAACGCGGGATGCTATTTTCCGGACCAGCAGCCTATTGCCGCTGACGAACGGCTTCGAAAAGAAGGATGGCGGCGCTCACGGAAACGTTCAGGCTGTCCAGCCGCCCCAGCATGGGAATGCGGATATGGGCCGATGCGGCCTGGCGCCAGACATCGGTGAGGCCGGTGGCCTCGGTGCCCATCACCAGGGCTGTTCCGCGGCGCATATCGACATCGTAATACAGGGAAGAATCCTGCAGCTGCGCTGTCAGGATCTGGATACCCCGTGCCTTCAGGAAAGCGATGGTCTCCTCCGAGGAAGCGGCCACGGTGGGCACGGTAAAAACAGCTCCAATGGAAGCCCGGATCAGATTGGGATTGTAAAGGTCCGTAAGCGGGTCGCAGAAGATGACCGCATCCACCCCCGCCGCATCGGCACTCCTTAATACAGCCCCCAGATTACCCGGCTTCTCCACACTCTCCAGCACCATCACCAGCGGATTTTCCGGCAGCTTCAAGTCTTCCAGTTTCAAAGACTTATACTCCACCTCCGCAATAATTCCCTCCGTACTCTCCCTATACGCCACCTTCCTGTACAACTGCTCCGGAATCTCTATGACCGACAGGCCAGACTCTGTGGAAAATTGGTTTTTTGGGCTACTGCACAAAAAATAATTTTCCACAGAGTCCATAGTTCCATAAATCTCCGGACAGATAAAGAGGGTCCGTACGGTATAACCGGCGCCGAGGCAGTGCTCCAGTTCCCTTCGGCCCTCCACCACAAAAAGGCCTTGCTCCCGCCGCGCTCTGGATTTTTCCTGCAGCAGGAGCAAGTTCTTAATCTTGGGATTCTGGGCCGAAGTAATGGTTTCCATCAGAACTTCTCGGGTCTCATCATCGGGAAGAAGAGGACATCCTGGATGCTCTCCTGGCCGGTCATAAACATGGTAAGACGGTCTATGCCGATGCCGATACCGGAAGTGGGCGGCATACCGTACTCCAGGGCGCGGACAAAGTCGTAATCCACGTACATAGCTTCATCGTCTCCCTTGCTCTTGAGGGCGGCCTGCTCTTCGAAGCGCTCCAGCTGGTCCACAGGGTCGTTGAGTTCGGAATAGGCGTTGGCCAGTTCCTTGCCGTTTACAAAGAGCTCAAACCGCTCCGTGAGGGTATCGTCGTAGCGGCAGCGCTTGGTGAGCGGGCTCATCTCCACGGGATAGTCTATGAGGAAGGTGGGCTGAACCAGGTTCTTCTCCACATATTCTCCCACGATGGCGTCGATGAGTTTTCCAACACCCATCTCGGGAGACACTTCCACATTCAGTTTCTTGCAGGTGGCGCGGAGCTCCTCCTCACCCATTCCCTTCACATCCACGCCGGCGTACTCCTTGATGGCGTCCAGGATGCGCAGACGGCGGAACGGGCCCTCGAAGGAAATCTCGTTGCCGCCGATGGTCTTTTTCACACCGCCGGTGGCTTCGGCCACTCTCTGCAGCATCTTCTCGGTGAACTCCATCATCCAGATGTAGTCCTTGTAAGCGATATACATCTCTACGCAGGTGAACTCCGGATTGTGCGTCTTGTCCATCCCCTCGTTGCGGAAGTTCTTGGCGAACTCGTATACTCCGGCAAAACCGCCCACGATGAGGCGCTTGAGGTACAGCTCATTGGCAATACGCATATACATATCCACATCCAGGGCGTTGTGGTGGGTGATGAACGGACGGGCCGTGGCACCACCGGGGATGGCCTGCAGGATGGGGGTTTCCACCTCCAGGCAGCCGGCCTCGTTGAAGCACTCCCTCATCGTGTTCACAATCTGGGTGCGCTTGAAGAACACTTCCTTCACCTGGGGATTCACCACCAGGTCTACATAGCGCTGGCGGTAACGCAGCTCCGGATCTTCGAAGCTGTCGTGCACGGTGCCGTCGGCATCCGTCTTCACGATGGGAAGAACACGCAGGGACTTGCTCAGCACGGTGAGTTCCTTGGCGTGAACGGACAGCTGGCCCGTCTGGGTAAAGAAGGCAAAGCCCTTGATACCCACGAAGTCTCCGATGTCCAGGAGCTTTTTGAACACGGTGTTATACAGGGTTTTGTCCTCTGAGGGGCAAATCTCGTCCCTTTTTACATACACCTGGATGCGACCGGCGTGGTCCTGCAGCTCCATAAAGGAGGCGGCGCCCATAATGCGGCGGCTCATGATGCGGCCGGCGATACACACATCCTGGAAATTTCCCTCTTCGGGCTTAAACCCCTCCGCAATCTCTACGGTGGTGGTGTTTATGGGGTACTGCGGCGCGGGATAAGGATTGATTCCCAGTTCGCGCAGTTTGGTCAGCGATTCCCTTCTTCCGAGCTCCTGCTCGTTAAACTCTGCGTAAGCCATAATAACTTCTTTTCTTAGTAAAGTACAAAGATACGAAAAAATTACTATCTTCGTAGAATAAACTATTTCTGTATGAGAGCTGCTATCTATGGGGCCGGTTCTATGGGGACCATCCTGGGAGCCTATATCGCCCGTAGCGGAAGACAAATAGATCTGATCAATCACAACAGGGCGCACATCGAGGCCCTGAAGGAGGATGGTGCCCACGTGGTGGGTACCGTAGAGTTCACACAGCCCGTATCGGCCCTCCTCCCGGAAGAGATGACCGGCAAGTACGACATCATCATCCTCCTCACCAAGCAGCAGCACAACCACGAAGTCTGTACCTTTCTGAAAGATTATCTGGCCGATGACGGAGTACTGGTTACCCTGCAGAACGGCCTGCCGGAAGACAGCATAGCAGAGGTGCTGGGAGAAGACCGCGTACTGGGCTGCATCGTCGCCTGGGGAGCCACAATGCTGGGCCCCGGCCTGTGCGAGCTTACCAGTTCCCCGGACAGCCTCACTTTCTCCCTCGGCCGTGTGGGCACCAAGCCCCACAAGTATATGGCCGATGTGAAGGACCTTCTGGAATGCATGGGTCCTGTCACCATCAAGCACAATTTCATCGGTATGCGCTGGAGCAAGCTCCTGATCAATTCGGCCTTCTCCGGAATGAGCGCTGTCCTGGGCTGCACCTTCGGAGAAGCCGCCCAGAACAAACGCAGCCGCAAGCTGGTGCTGGGTCTCATCAAGGAGTGCATAGACGTGTGCCAGGCCGCCAACATCAAGATTGAGCCCGTCCAGGGCAAGGATGCCGTCAAGATTTTCAACTACAAAACCTACCTCCACAAGGCTTTTGCCTTCTCCATCCTGCCCTATGCCATCCGCAAGCACGCCAACCTGAAGGCCAGCATGCTGCAGGATTTGGAGAACGGCAAAAAAACGGAAGTGGATTCCATCAACGGCGCCATCGCCAATTTCGGCAACAAATTTGGTGTGTACACGCCCCTCAACCTGAAGGTCACCGCCCTCATCCACGACATAGAGGACGGCAAAATCAGGCCCTCATTTGACAATTTAAAGCTCTTCTAAATTTAACCACACTGTGAAGAAAGCCCTCATCCGCATCCTTTGCCTGCTTCTGGGTGTCAATGTTTTCACCGCTTGCTACGGCCCCGGTCCCGTTCCCGAGAAAGTGCCCACAGAAGAAGAGTTGGCGGCCCTGCAGGAAAAGATAGACAAGGCCCGGCAACAGGAAGAGTTGCCTACGGAAGAAGCGGAAACGCCTGAACAGAACTGATGTTTCTTCACAGCCACCTCCTGAATTGGGAAGCACGGGTGCACCCGCTGCGCCAGTTGTTCTGGGAATGTACCCTTCGTTGTAACCTTCATTGCCGCCACTGCGGAAGCGACTGCACGGCCTCGGCCCTTACCTCCGATATGCCCTTTGAGGATTTCGAGAAGGTACTGCTGCGCATCCGGGAAGTCTACAATCCCAAAGACATTCTGGTCATTTTCTCCGGTGGAGAGCCCCTGATGAGAAAGGACCTGGTCTCCTGCGGCCGTCGCACCCGGGAACTCGGTTTTCCCTGGGGCCTGGTTTCCAATGGTTTTCTGATGACGTCCGGCAAGGTCGCAGAACTGATATCGGCCGGAATGCGAACCTGCACCATCAGCCTGGATGGCCTGGAAGAGAGTCACGACTGGATGCGCGGAGTACCGGGATCCTTTGCCCGGGCCGATGAAGCCATCCGCGCCCTCACCTGCGTTCCGTCCGTGGGCTTTGATGTCGTTACCTGCGTGACGCAAAAGAACTTCGGCCAGCTGGAAGTCATCAGGGAATACCTGATTTCCGCCGACGTCAAGGCCTGGCGCATCTTCACCGTCTTCCCGGTGGGCCGGGCCGCCACCGACCCTCACCTGCAGCTTTCGCCGGAACAGTACAAGGGCCTGATGGAATTTATCGTCACCTGCCGGAAAGAGGGCCGGATCAAGACCAGTTACGGCTGCGAAGGCTTCCTGGGACCGTATGAAGGAAAAGTGAGAGACCACCTGTTCTCCTGCCAGGCGGGCCTGAGCATTGCCTCCGTGCGCATAGACGGTGCCATCTCCGGCTGTACCAGCATCCGCTCTTCCTACAGTCAGGGCAACATCTACCAGGACGATTTCGTTGATGTGTGGGAAAACCGCTTCGGGCTGTTCCGGGATCACACCCCCTTCAAGACCGGTCCCTGCGCCACCTGCAAGTGGTGGAAGCAGTGCCGCGGCAATGGTATGCACCTCCGCGGCCAGAACGGAGAACTGCTGCTGTGCAACTTGGCAAAACTCACGGGTTAGTTTGGGCCAGGTGGGATTTTGTGTGTACCACCTGGCCCATTGTTTATGGCATCTACGGCTTGTGTTTGGGATTGAGTGGGCTTGGTGGGTAGCATAAAATCCCACCTGGCCCAAAAACTGTCTGTGCTAAGCCCTAAAACGGCAGGTCGTCGGAAGGTTCGGCGGCCGGAAGAGGACCCTGGTAGGCGGGGGCGGCGGGCTGAGGAGCCGGGGCAGCCTGAGGGGCCGACTGGGCGGGCTGGTATGCAGGCTGAGCGGCGGGGTATGCCGGCTGGGCTGCCGGAGCGGCGGGCTGCTGGACATAGCCTCCCTGGTACCCGCCCTGCGGCTGGTTTTCTCCCTCCGGGCGCTTTCCCAGAAGCTGCAAGGTATCTGCTACCACTTCCGTGGTATAGCGCTTGTTGCCCGTCTGGTCTGTCCACTGGCGGGTGCGCAGTTTGCCTTCAATATAGAGCTGGGTGCCTTTGTGCACGTATTTTTCCACCACATCTGCATTTCCTCTCCAGACCACGATGTTGTGCCATTCCGTGTTTTCCCGCTGCTCTCCGTTGCGATCTCTGTAGCGCTCTGAGGTGGCGAGGGGGAAGGATGCGACTTTGGCGTTGTTGCCCGGATTCTGCGGATTGGACTCGAGGTAACGTACTTCCGGGTCTTTTCCAACGTTACCGATGAGCATGACTTTGTTCAGTGACATAACTATATAGCATTAATAAGGTTTTCCATATGAGGT
This sequence comes from uncultured Bacteroidales bacterium, assembly GCA_900321655.1. Taxonomy (GTDB): domain Bacteria; phylum Bacteroidota; class Bacteroidia; order Bacteroidales; family UBA932; genus Cryptobacteroides. Next base: position 12,399 of record ONWU01000016.1, on the reverse strand, counting down.
TTTTCCCCGGTGAAGAGCCCGTATCCGGCCGCAGCCTGCCACAGGAGCCAGCGCTGCCCCGGGATATAAGCCTTGCAGGGAAAGCCGGAGAGCGCGGGCTTTTTGTACTCGGCTTCCAGCACCACAGATCCTGCAAAATTCAGGCCCGCAGGCACGGGTGCGCCACCCGGAAGAGTATAAATAATCAGGTTGGGCCGAAGGGCCTCCAGAGCCTTCCAGAAAGCGGTTTGGCAACCCGATTGAGCAGCCAGGGCTTGGGCCTTTTCTTCCGACCGGCCGGTAACGCTTACCCGGCAGCCCAACTTCTGGGCCGCGACGATGGCGGCACGGGCCGCACCGCCCGTTCCCACCACCAGGGCATCGGCCACCGGCAGGCCACTTTCTTTGACAGCCAGGACAATGCCGTCTACATCCGTGTTGTAGCCGTACAGCTTATCGGCCTTTTTGACCACCAGATTGACGGCTCCACTGCGGCGGGCTTCTTCCGACAGCACGTCTGCCCGGGCAAAGGCATCCTGCTTGAAGGGAGCCGTGACATTGATGCCGTCGTACTGCTCCAAAAACAGCCTCCAGGCATCTTCAAAGCACTCCCGGTCTATCAAATCATACGGATAGCGTCCGTCGTAGGCGGCGGAAAAAAGGCGCGGACTCAGGGAGCCCTCTACCGGATGGCCGATGAGCGCAAACTTCATTTCTTGTTCTTGCGGAAAAAGCTTTCGTGGATGTAGGAAACCAGACCACAGACGGCCTGGGTAAGGACCTGGGATTCGTGGTTGAGAACCGCATAGGCCATACAGGAGTCTTTGGGAATGCCCCAAAGTACCTGCAGGGCACCGCTGACCATTCCGTGATAGATGCCAAAGCCTCCGGGGACGGGAACCATGGTACTGACGCTTCCCACCAGGGAGATGAACAGGGCATCCACCAGGGTTAACGAACCGAAAACGGGCATCCCGTTGAGTGCCTGCACAATGGTGGCGCTCATCAGCCAGTAAAGACTCCAGATAAGGACGGTGTACAGAAGGAAAAGCCAGCTTTTTTTCATCCGGCGGAAAGAACTCAGCCCTTCTCCTATGCCTTTGATAAAGGCCCAGATGCGGCCCCAGAACTCTCCCTTGTTCCTAAGGAGCCAGAACAGGAGTACCAGAAGGGCGAGACCCAGAAGAAGCCCTGGAATCAGGAGGCTCATAACCTGGCCTCCTCCCGAGAAATTTTCCGTGAAGAAGGCGCCGAAATCCTCCCACTTCAGAACCAGGACCAGGGTGGTGAGCAGTCCCACGAAGAGCATATCCCATACGCGCTCTATCACAATGGATCCCAGCGCTTTATCGGCCGAAAGCAGGCGCTTCCCCTCCTCGTCCCTGGAGGAGTTTCCTACCACATAGGCTAGCCTCACTACCTCTCCCACGCGGGGAAGAAACAAATTGACTGCGCTGCCGATACTGTAAGCGTTGAAGCAGGTGAGTACGGAAGTCTTGGAATCCATCGGAAGCAGGAGCATCCTCCAGCGAAGGCCGCGGATAAAAAGCGAAAGAATACCCAGCGCGATGGACACCAGCACCCACTCCCATTTGCAGTGTTCCAGGGCCAGCATAAACTGGCTCCAGTCTATGCTGCGGAAGCAAAAATACACCAGGACAACCGCTACGGCCGCCCAGAACACGTACTGAAGGATATTCTTGGTTTTCTTGTCCATCCTCTCACAAAGGTAATGGAATTTTGTCAAATAATGGCTAAATTTGTGAGTTAAACCACCCCGTTATGAAATCCATCCTTGGTATCGGCAACGCCCTCACCGACATCCTGGCCGTCCTTCCGGACGACACCCTCCTGAGGACCTTCCACCTGCCCCTTGGCAGTATGCAGCACGTGGATATGGAAACCGGAGACCGCATCTGGGAAGCCCTCAAGCAATACGGCGTCAAATACGTCCCCGGCGGCAGTGCAGCCAACACCATCACCTGTACCGCCATCTTCGGAATGGAATCCGGCTTCCTGGGAAAAATAGGAAACGACGACCTCGGAAACCTGTTCAAAAGCACTATGGAGCAGTACGGAGTACGTGCCCAGATGCTTTATGGGACCAAGTCCAGCGGCCGGTGCATGGTATTCATCACCGGAGCCAATGCGGAGAGAACTTTCGCAGACTATATGGGCGCCACCCTGGAACTGGGTCCGGAAGACCTGGAGCCCTCCTTCTTCGAAGGGTACGATTATTTCCACATTGAAGGCTATCTGGTCCAGAACCAGGAACTCATTTCCAAGGCAGCCCGACTGGCCAAGGCGGCCGGCTGCACCATCTCCATCGATATGGCTTCCTACAATGTGGTGGATTCCAACCTGGCTTTCTTCCACAACCTGGTGGAGAACTACGTAGACATCGTCTTTGCCAACGAGTCGGAAGCCAAGGCCTTTACCAAAAAAGAGCCCCAGGAAGCCATTGAAGAACTCTCCAGACTCTGTAAGATTGCTGTGGTGAAGGTGGGTAAGGCCGGCTCTATGGTGAAATCCGGAGACGAATATTATTTCATCGAGCCCTGGCCCGCCAACCCCGTGGATGCCACCGGCGCGGGAGACACCTATGCCGCCGGCTTCCTCTACGCCCACTCCCTGGGCCTTCCGCTGAAGGTCTGCGGAGAGATTGGTTCCATCATTGCCGCCAAGGTGGTGGAGGTGATCGGCACCAAGATTGACATTCCCCGCTGGAGGGAAGCCAAAGAAGAAATCCGCGCGCTCATTGCCGCCAACACCCCCGTTTACACAGACCGATGAAAAAGTATCTCTGGGTTCTCCTGATCTCTATGTTGCCGCTGGTGGAAATCCGCGGCGCCGTTCCCTATGCCGTGGGGATGGACCTCCCCCTGGTCCCTTCCATCATTGTGGCCGTTATCGGCAATATGATTCCCGTTCCCTTCATTTTCCTCTTTGCCCGCCGCATCCTGGAATGGGGGAAAGACAAGAAAGTGATTGGCGGGTTCTTCACCTGGTGCCTGCAGAAAGGCGAAAAAGGTGGCCGAAAACTGGAGGAGAAAGCCGGAAAAGGCCTCTACTGGGCCCTGTTCCTGTTTGTGGGCATTCCTGTTCCCGGAACCGGAGCCTGGACCGGCATGCTGGCCGCCAGTATTCTCAATATGGACTTCAAAAAGAGCACCCTTGCGGCCCTTGGCGGTGTGCTTCTGGCCGGCGCCATTATGCTGGCCGCCTCCCTGGGCGTCTTTGGCGCTATTGATCTGGTGAAATAAATTTTTGGGCCACCTGGCCCAAAAGGAAACCTAAGGCAGAAGGGCAGAGAGCTGCGAAACATGCTCCTGCGTGGTGGCCCAGCTGGTGGCAAAGCGAACCACCGCACGGCCATCGGCCAGATGCTCCCACACCTCATAGGCCACCTTCCCCTCCAGGGCCTTGGCGGCTGCAGGGGTAAGGAGAATGAACTGCTGGTTGGTGGGAGAATCCAGGAAGAGCTCGTAGCCCTTGTCCAGAAACAGTTTCTTAACCTGCATAGCCAGGTCTATGGCACCCTGGGCAATCTGGAAGTACAGCCCGTCCGTGAAAAGGGTGTCAAACTGCACGCCCAGCAAGCGGCCCTTGGCCAGCAGCGCGCCGTGCTGCTTCACCATCGTAAAGAAATGCTCCGGGGCCTTTCCGGAAGGGAAGACCACGGCTTCTCCGCAGAGGGCACCCACCTTGGTGCCGCCAATGGTGAACACGTCGCAAAGACCGGCCAGCTCCTGGATGGAGACATCGCAGGCGGGGCTCATAAGGCCATAACCCAGCCGGGCTCCGTCTACAAACAGCGGCAGGGAATACTCCCGGCAAACGTCGTAGATGGCAGAGAGTTCGGCCTTGGAATAGAGCGTACCGTACTCCGTAGGGAAGGAGATGTACACCATACCGGGGAAGACCATGTGATCGTAGGAACCGTCGGCGTAATAGCCCTCCAGATAAGCCTTCAACTCCTCCGCCTTCATCTTGCCCTGGTGCTGAGGGATGGTAAGAACTTTGTGGCCGGTGTATTCCACCGCGCCGGCCTCGTGCACGGCGATGTGGCCGGTAGTAGCCGCCACAACGCCCTGGTAGTCCCTAAGCATGGTGGCAATGACGGTGGAATTGGTCTGGGTACCGCCGGTAAGGAGGAAGACCTCGGCCTCCGGACGGCCGATGCACTCACGGATGCGGGCCTTGGCCGAAGCCGTGAAGCTGTCTGCCCCATAACCGGGCTGCTGGATGAAATTGGTAGCCAGAAGGCGCTCCAGAATGGCCGGATGCGCGCCTTCGTTGTAGTCGCAGGTAAAAGAAATCATAAGTTCGCTATCAGTTCTACGGGGCAATGGTCCGACCCGAATATCTCGTTATGGATGTCGGTGGAGACAATACTGTCTCTAAGGGATTCCGACACCACAAAATAGTCTATGCGCCACCCGGCGTTCCGCTCGCGGGCATTCATCCGGTAGCTCCACCAGGAGTACTTCACCTCATCCGGATGCTGATACCGCCAGCTGTCCACAAACCCGGCCGCCAGCAGCTCCGAGAATTTTCCACGTTCCTCATCCGAGAAACCGGCATTGAAATGATTGGTAGAAGGGTTCTTAAGGTCTATCTCCTCGTGCGCCACATTAAGGTCTCCGCACATAATCACCGGCTTGGGAAGGGCCGACAGGTATGCCCGGAAGGCATCTTCCCACTGCATACGGTAGTCCAGACGGCGCAACCCGTCCTGGGAATTGGGGACATAGACGCAAACCAGGAAAAAATTCTCGTACTCCAGGGTAATCACCCTCCCCTCCCGGTCGTGTTCCTCTATGCCCAGGCCATAACGCACGGAAAGCGGCGTATGTTTGGTATAGACAGCCGTACCGGAGTAGCCTTTCTTTTCCGCGTAGTTCCAATAGGACTCATAGCCCAGGAACTCCAGATCCAGCTGACCGGCCTGCAGTTTGGTTTCCTGCAGACAGAAAAAGTCTGCGTCCAGCTGCGTAAAGATATCGGCAAAACCCTTGCCGGCCACGGCCCTCAGGCCGTTCACATTCCAGGAGATAAATTTCATACTATTCCAAAGTCCAGGTGGCGCCTTCCTTGGTGTCCTTGACGGCGATACCGTAAGAAGCCAGAAGGTCTCGGATGTGGTCACTTTCGGCCCAGTTCTTTTCCTCACGGGCCTTCTTGCGGTTTTCCAGCACCAGCTGCATCACGCCTTCGAGGGCCTTCTCGGCCTTGCCGGAGGCGCCGGCTTCCTCGTCCTTCAAGCCCAGGACGCCGCCAACCACTTCTTCGAAGAGTTTGTGAAGGGCCGCAGCATCGGCCTGGGACAAACCGCCCGCATTGATGAGCTTCACGGCATCGAAAAGATGGGCGATGGCAACGGGGGTGTTGAGGTCGTCGCAGAGGGCATCCAGCACGGCGTCTATGATGGCCGATACAGGAGCGGAAGGCGTTCCCTCCGCGGCATCCTTAGGCAAAGCCCGCCAGGCCTGCATCAATCGGCCCAATCCCTTTTCTGCAGCCTGCAGGGCTTCGTTGGAGAAGTCCAGCGTGCTGCGGTAATGGGCCTGCAGGATAAAGAAACGGATGGTCATAGGGCTGTAGGCCTTCTCCAGTTTGGGATGGTCTCCGGCAAAGAGCTGGGGCAGGGTGATGAAATTGCCCAGGCTCTTTCCCATCTTCTGTCCGTTGATAGTGATCATATTGTTGTGCACCCAGTAGTGTACGCCCTGGGTGCCGCGGGAGGCCACATTCTGGGCAATCTCGCACTCGTGGTGCGGGAACATCAGATCCATACCGCCTCCGTGGATGTCAAACTCTTCACCCAGGTACTTCTCTCCCATTACGCTGCACTCCAGGTGCCAGCCGGGGAAGCCATCTCCCCAGGGGCTGGGCCAGCGCATGATGTGCTCCGGCTCGGCCTTCTTCCAAAGGGCGAAGTCGAAGGGGGCGTGCTTGTCTCCCTGGCCGTCCAGGCTGCGGGTACCTTCCAGGGTATCGTCCAGGTTCCGGCCGCTCAGAACACCGTAATGGTGGTCCTGGTTGTACTTCTGCACATCGAAATAGATGGAGCCGTTGCTCTCATAAGCATACCCGGCCGCCAGAATCTTCTTGATAGCCTCTATCTGCTCGATGATATGGGCCGATGCGCGGGGTTCGATGGAGGGCGACTGCACGTTCAGAAGGCGCATGGCCTCGTGGTAGCGCTCCGTGTAGTACTGCACCACCTCCATCGGCTCCAGCTGTTCCAGCCGGGCCTTCTTGGCAATCTTGTCCTCCCCTTCGTCGGCATCGTGCTCCAGGTGACCTACATCTGTAATGTTACGGACATAGCGCACCTTGTAGCCCAGGTACTTGAGCAGGCGGAACAGGACATCGTACGTCACTCCCGGACGGGCGTGACCCAGGTGGGCATCTCCGTACACGGTGGGGCCGCACACGTACATTCCTACATGGCCCTCGTGAATGGGTTTGAAGAGTTCCTTGTTCCGGGAAAGGGTATTGGTAAGGTATAAAGGTCTCATACTGAATTCCACTAAATCGCACAAATATACGCTTTTTTTTGCGTATATTAGCGCTATGAAAAACAGATTGTTCCTTCTCCTCGCACTGGCCGTGGCCCTGCCCTTTGCGCAGGCCCAGGCTCAGCAGAAACAGAATTTATGGCCTTCGCTGAAAGCCATGCCCGATGCCCAGCCGCACCAGATTGCAGCTATGCGGGACAAGGCCCAGGCGCCGGATTTCAAACCGGAGAAAAACCGGATGGCGCATCTGGAATGGTACCCGGCTCCGGAGCACCCCAACGGCGGGTGTATGATTCTGATTTCCGGGGGCTCCTACAACGGCTGCTATGACGTAAAGCCGGTGCAGGAATGGAAAGAGATCTACACGGCCCTGGGCTATCAGTGCGTGAACCTGGTGTACCGCACGCCCCGTCCGGAGGGCATTCCCCTGTACCAGACCGCCTGGGAGGATGGCCAGCGCGCCGTCCGGCTGGTTAGGAGCGAAGCGGCCAAAAGGGGCTTTGACCCGGAGCGCATCGGCACGGTGTCCATGAGCGCCGGCAGCCACCTGGCCCTTCTGCTGGTCACCAGTTCCCAGACCCGGGCTTATCGGCCCGTAGACAAGACAGACAGCCTCCCCGCCCACCTCAACTGGGCGGTGGTACACGCTCCTGCCTATGTCACTACAGACGCAGAAACGGGCACCAAGGCCACCCGGGAGGGGTACGGCCCCGATGTCAGCCTCAGCAGCGTCTTCCATTTTGACGAAAAAACCTGCCCGATGATCCTTCTGCACGGAGGACAGGACCCTTACTCCCCCAACGGTTCCACCCTGGTATACCGGCAGCTGCGCCGGATGGGCATTCCGGCCGAGGTGCACCTGTACCCCGGCAAAGGGCACGGAGTCCTGGGAACGGAAAGGGCCGTGGAATTCCTCCGGCAGATGGGCTTTCTGGGCACCCTGGAGGCGGAAGTGGATATAATGGACCGCTATGCCTCGGACGAGGCCCGCAGCCAGTACCGGAAAGAGCCCCTGTGGCCGGAAGGAAAGATGCCGGACGCCCAGGAGCACCAGTGCCAGCCCTATCTGGAATGGCATTTCCCCAAGAATAAAACCACTGGCGCCATCCAGATCATCTACTCCGGCGGCTCCTATGAGGGCAACGGAACGGACGGCTTTGAAGTGGCGCCCTTCCGGAGGTACCTCAACGAAAAGGGAATGACGGTGGTCACGATGAAATACCGCACCCCGCGCCCGGTGGGGCTGGCCAAGCACACATCGGCCTGGGAAGACCTCCAGCGGGCCATCCGGCTGGTGAGAAGCCAGGCGGAGGCGCTGGGCCTGGACCCTCAGAGAATCGGCATTATGGGAAGCTCGGCCGGCGGTCATCTGACGCTGATGGGCGTTACTTCCTCCCGCCACCAGGCATACCTTCCCATAGACGAAGTGGACAAGCTTCCCTGCAACGTGCAGTGGGGCGTGGGCATTTATCCGGCCTATGCCCTCACGGACGGCCTGGACGGCTACAACAGCTCCGGCGGCAACGAAGACAACAACGTCCTGGCCCCGGAATTCTCCTTCGACCTGGACACCGCTCCCCTTCTGATGATCCACGGAGACGCAGACCCGTACGCCGCTATGGCTTCCGTGAAAGTCTGGGAAAAACAGCGTTCTATGGGCATCCAGAGCGAACTGCACACCCTGGCCACCCGAAAACACTGCTTCCAGGACACGGCATCGCCGGGCACTGGAAGCTATACGTGGATGGACCGTATCTGGGAATTCCTGACGGCCCAGGGATTTAACAGGTAAGGCTACTCCCTCACCAGATAAAGGAAGGAATACAGGCTTTTCCTTCCCTTTGGTACAATCCTTGCTGGAAGAAAGCCTATAATTCCTAATATCTTGACTTATGAAAATTGCGAAGTATCTAATGGCCATCCTGTCCGTTTGTGCCCTGTCGGTGGCCTGCACCAAAGACTATTATATTGAAGGTGACGATGGTGTCCAGATGAGCCACATTGACTATACCATCCGCAGCAACGACTGGACAGTCGTAGAGCTGGAGGGTGGAGCCAGTTATGTAGGGGTAAGACTGAATGTTCCTCAGATTACAAAGAATGTATTCAATTACGGTACGGTAACCGTTTCCCGGCTTTTGAAAGATGAAGATGGCACCTCTGTCTGGACTCCCCTGCCCGTTGTTTCGGCAGAGTATGTAGACTATGGTACGGATGATCAGCAACTCTATTCCACCATCCTGGACTTTGAATGGGGTCTGGGCTTTGTCACCGTCTATTACACGGCTACAGACTTTATGCTGGACGAGGGAGGAGAACCGGATATGGACCTTCGGGTTACCATCTGGCAGTACGATTAAATCCCTCTGAGTTTTTGACATCAAAAAAGGCGTCACCCCTTGCGGGCGACGCCTTTTTCATATCATTAGGAACTGCTTAGAGTTCTCTCATAGCATCCATAGCCTCGGCCTTGGAGCCGACCACGATGTCCTGGTAACGGGCCAGACCGGTACCGGCAGGGATCAGGTGACCGCAAATCACGTTCTCCTTCAGACCCTCGAGGTAGTCCACGCGGGCGCGGATGGCGGCCTCGGACAGCACCTTGGTGGTTTCCTGGAAGGAAGCGGCACTGATGAAGGAGCCGGTCTTGAGGGCGGCGCGGGTAATACCCTGGAGCACCTGGGAAGCGGTGGCGGGCTTGGCGGGACGGGAAACCACCAGCTTGGCTCCCTGACGCTCCAGCGAGGCATTCTCGCTGCGGAGGTCTCGGGCGCTGATGATGTCTCCTTCCTCGAAGCGTACGCTGTCACCGGGATCGATCACATAGTGCTTGCCGAAGATCTCGTCGTTGCGGTCCATAAACTCCCACTTGTCCACCAGTTCCTCCGGGAGGAATTCGGTGTCTCCGGGGTCTCCGATCTGGACCTTGCGCATCATCTGACGGACGATGATCTCGAAGTGCTTGTCGTTGATCTTCACACCCTGCAGGCGGTAAACGGCCTGGATCTCATTCACGATGTACTCCTGTGCCTTCACAGGACCCAGGATGTTCAGGATATCGGTGGGGGAAGTGCCACCGTCGGACAGACGGAAGCCGGCCCTTACATAGTCGTTCTCCTGAACCAGGATCTGCTTGGTCATAGGAACCTCGTAGTGGCATTCCTTGCCGCTGCGGTTCTTCACGATGATCTCACGCTTACCACGCTTGACCTTACCCATCACAATTTCACCGTTGATTTCGGAGAGGATGGCAGGGTTGGACGGGGTACGGGCCTCGAAGAGTTCCGTCACACGCGGCAGACCGCCGGTAATATCGGAAGCCTTGCCGATGGCGCGAGGGATCTTGATGATCACATCACCGATCTTCACGGCTTCGCCGTCGTTGATCATAATGTGGGCACCCACAGGCAGGTTGTACTGGCGGAGGACCTGACCATTGCCGTCTACGATGAGCATGGCAGGGGTCTTGGTCTTGTCACGGCCTTCGATGATCACCTTGTCCGTATTGGTGGCGAATTCATCGGCACTTTCCTCGCGGTAGGTTACACCCTCGGCCATGTTCTCGAAGCGGACGGTACCGGCCGTTTCCACGATGGTGGTGGCGTTGTAAGCATCCCACTCGCAGATGAGGTCTCCCTTCTTCACGGTGTCTCCGTCCTTGAAATACAGGGTGGAACCGTAAGGAATGTCGTACTGGGAGTACGTCATACCGGTGCGCTCGTCCTGGATGCGGAGTTCCGTCATACGGGACACCACGACAGGGTTCACGCTGCCGTCCTCATTCACGCGGTCAATGGTACGGAGCTCCTCGAAGGAGAGCTTGCCTTCGTACTTGGAAACGATGGTGTTGTCTGCCACGGAACCGGAAGCGGTACCACCCACGTGGAAGGTACGCAGAGTAAGCTGGGTACCAGGTTCACCGATGGACTGGGCGGCGATAACGCCCACCACTTCACCGGTCTCCACCATACGGGAGGTGGCCAGGTTGCGGCCATAGCACTTGGCGCACACACCCTTGCGGGATTCGCAGGTGAGCACGCTGCGGATTTCCACCTGCTCGATGGGCAGGGAATCGATGAGGGCAGCGGTGTCCTCACGGATTTCCTCGCCGGCGGAGATGATGAGCTCTCCGGTGAGCGGGTTGAAGATATCGTGAACGGAGGTACGGCCCAGGATTCTCTCACCCAGGGACTCTACCACCTCATCCTTGTTCTTGATGGCGGTGGCGATGAGGCCGCGGAGGGTTCCGCAGTCTTCCTCGGTGATGATAACATCGTGGGACACGTCTACCAGACGTCTGGTGAGGTAACCGGCATCGGCCGTCTTCAGGGCGGTATCGGCCAGACCCTTACGGGCACCGTGGGTGGAGATGAAGTACTCCAGCACCGTCATACCTTCCTTCAGGTTGGACACGATGGGGTTCTCGATGATTTCGGCACCGGCAGCGCCGCTCTTCTGGGGCTTGGCCATCAGGCCACGCATACCGCAGAGCTGCTTGATCTGCTGGGTGGAACCACGGGCACCGGAATCCAGCATCATATACACCGGGTTGAAGCCCTGCTGGTCTGCAGAGATCTGCTTCTTCACGATGGCGGTGAGCTGGTTGTCAATGGACGTCCACAGGTCGATCACCTTGTTGTAACGCTCGTTGTTGGTGATGAAACCCATCGCGTAGTTGTTCTTGATGGTTTCCACATCGGCGTAACCCTTCTCGATAAGCGCGGTCTTCTCCTCGGGGATGAGCACATCTCCCAGGTTGAAGGAAATACCGGCACGGAAGGCCTGGTCGTAACCCAGGTTCTTGATGTCGTCCAGGAATTTGGCAGTGCGGGTTACACCGGTGCTCTTGATCACGTGGGTGATAACCGTACGCAGGGCCTTCTTACCCAGCACTTCGTTCACATAGGGAACCTCTTCGGGCATATACTGGTTTACGATGATGCGGCCGGCGGTGGTTTTCACCATCTCGTAGCCCTTGCTCAGGTCCTGCTTGTCCTTGGGCAGACGGACCTCGATGGGGGCGTGCATATCGATAACCTTTCCGTCGAAGGCGATGATCACCTCTTCCGGACCGTAGAACTTGAGACCGCTGCCCTTGGCACCGGGACGTTCCTTGGTAATATAGTACAGACCCAGCACCATATCCTGGGAAGGAACGGTGATAGGGGAACCGTTGGCGGGGTTCAGAATGTTGTGGGAGCCCAGCATCAGCAACTGTGCCTCCATGATGGCGGCATTTCCGAGGGGCAGATGGACAGCCATCTGGTCACCGTCGAAGTCTGCGTTGAAGGCCGTACAAGCAAGCGGATGCAGCTGGATGGCCTTACCCTCGATCATACGGGGCTGGAAGGCCTGGATACCCAGACGGTGCAGGGTAGGTGCACGGTTCAGCAGAACCGGATGACCCTTCATCACGTTCTCCAGGATGTCCCAGATGACGGGATCCCTGCGGTCCACGATCTTCTTGGCCGATTTAACCGTCTTCACGATGCCGCGCTCGATGAGCTTGCGGATCACGAAGGGCTTGTACAGCTCGGCAGCCATGAACTTAGGCAAACCGCACTCGTGCATATTGAGTTCCGGACCGACGACGATAACCGAACGGGCCGAGTAGTCTACACGCTTACCCAGGAGGTTCTGACGGAAGCGGCCCTGCTTACCCTTGAGGGAATCCGACAGAGACTTGAGAGCGCGGTTGCTCTCGGACTTGACGGCAGAGCTCTTCTTGGAATTGTCGAACAGGCTGTCCACGGCTTCCTGCAGCATACGCTTTTCGTTGCGCAGAATCACCTCGGGGGCCTGGATCTGGATGAGCTTCTTCAGACGGTTGTTACGGATGATCACACGACGGTAGAGGTCGTTGAGGTCACTGGTGGCGAAACGGCCGCCATCCAGC
>ONWU01000047.1 GCA_900321655.1 uncultured Bacteroidales bacterium | reverse complement strand
TTGACAGTGTTTTCAATGAACTTTTGTTGTTAAACTGTATGTTTTCGTTTAGTCCGCCGCCTTGCGGCTCCTAAACATAAAATTTACCGAAGTATTGAACCCAAAGAAAAAGATGGAAAACAGCAAAGCAAATAACTCGCCACTCAGAAGAACTATATAGAGTATCTCACGCGATATTTGTTTAAAACGATTCATTTTTTTGGTTATTTTGAAGTCCGTTCTAGTTTATTCATCCGTTTGCAAGATAGGAATATTTTGCCAAAGTTCCGCCGGTTCCGCTGATTTTTCGGGGAAGATCTCCATACGCCACAACCCGCATTTTTGCCGCTATTTGCTTGCTGTCACGTTACAGACGACGCCGCAACAAGCAAAAATGGCAGAAATCGCTGGCCGTGGCGTTGGAAGAGGGCCGAAAGGAGGAAGGGGTGGGCTGGAGCGTAATTAGAGCGGAAAAGGGTCCGCGCGTGGGCCTGTGCAGGGAGCGGTGCTTGCATGACGGCGTGTGTTTGACGACCGTTAGACGCGCCGAAGGCGTGGCTAAAAGGGAGGAGTTAGCCGTCAAGCGACCGAGTGAGCCCCTTTTTCGCCGTTGGAGCTCCTGCCACCCCTCCCTCCCGGCCCAGCCCGTAATATCGTGCAAAAATACTATCTTTGCAGGGCAATGATTCCGCAGTTAAAAGCTTATTTGGAACCGGGCCGGAGGGAGGCCGGGTGTGACGAGGCGGGCCGGGGCCCGCTGGCGGGACCGGTGTATGCCGCCGCCGTCATCCTGCCGGAAGACTTCTACCATCCGCTCCTGAACGACTCCAAGCAGATGAGCGAAAAAGCCCGCGAGGAGCTTCGGCCCATCATCGAGAAGGAGGCCGTCGCCTGGGCCGTGGAGGCCGTATCGGCCGAAGAGATTGACCGGCTGAACATCCTCTGGGCCTCGGTAACGGGAATGCAGCGGGCGGTTTTGCAGCTGGATCCCGCACCGGCGTTTCTCCTTATCGACGGCAACAAATTCCGCCCCTTCGGCCCGTACGGGTTCAAGGATTACCAGACCGTCGTGCACGGAGACGCCACCTACGCGTCCATCGCCGCCGCGTCCGTTCTGGCTAAGACCTACCGGGACGATTTCATGCGCCATCTTTCGGCCGAATTTCCCCAGTACGGCTGGGACCGCAATATGGGATACCCCACGCCCGAGCACATCGAGGCCATCCGGAAATACGGCTATACGCCCTGGCACCGGAAGTCTTTCCACGTGAAAGAGTTGGAACCTTCCCTATTTTGACTATCTTTGCAAACAGTATAACACAAAACCTTTTAGAAGATGAAACGTTTCTTAGCATTTGTGGCAGCCCTGGCCATCTCTGCCAGCGCCTTTGCCGATGAAGGAATGTGGCTTCTGCCGCTCCTGAAACAACTCAACGGAAAAGACCTCAAGGCCGCAGGCTGCAAGCTCTCCCCCGAGGAAATCTATTCCATCAACAAAACTTCCCTCAAGGATGCCATCGTCCATTTCGGCGGCGGCTGCACCGGTGAGATGATCTCCCAGCAGGGCCTGCTGGTTACCAACCACCACTGCGGCTACAGCAGCATCCAGGGCCTGTCCGACGACGAGCACAACTACCTGATGGACGGTTACTGGGCCAAGAGCTACGCCGAGGAAATCCCCTGCCCGGGCCTCAGCGTCACCTTCCTGGTTTCCATGGAAGATGTAACCAGCGTCATGGAAAAGGCCGAGGATGCCGAAGCCGCCCGCGCCAACCTGGTGAAGGCCGCCGAGGAGGTGAACCCCGGCTGCCGCGTGCAGGTTACCTCCTTCTATAACAGCAATGTCTTCTACCTCATTGTATACCGCACCTACACGGACGTCCGTTTCGTGGCTGCCCCTTCGGCCCATATGGGCAAGTTCGGCGGAGAGACGGACAACTGGATGTGGCCCCGTCACACCTGCGACTTCTCCATGTTCCGCGTGTATGCCGGCAAGGACAATATGCCCGCCGCCTACAGCCCGGACAACGTGCCCTACAAGCCCGCCCGCAGCCTCAAAATCTCCACGGCCGGTACGCCGGAGAACAGCTACGCCATGATCATGGGGTATCCCGGCAGCACCCAGCGTTACCAGACCGCCGCCCAGCTGAAGGAAATGATTGCCACCAACCGCATCCGCATCGATGCCCGCACCGTGCGTCAGGATGTGATGTGGGAGGCCATGTGCGCAGACCCTTCCGTCCAGCTTAAGTATGCCGACAAATATGCCGGCAGCGCCAACGGCTGGAAGAAATGGCAGGGTGAGGAACTGGCCTTCGAGAACCTGAACATCATCGGCCGCGAAGAGGAGAAAGAGGCCCAGCTGAAAGCCTGGATTGCCGCCGATCCCGCCCGCGCCGAAAAGTACGGCACTCCCATTGAGGACATCGCCGAATACGTACAGGCCAATTCGGCCGCCAACCGCGCCATCTCCCTCATCACCGAGGCCCCTTATCGCATTGAGCTTCTCGGCTTGTATGTGAGCGTGATGAACGCCTATGGCCGTGCCCTGCAGAAAGACACCACCGCCACGCTGGAAAGCGTACTGCCCGATATGAAGGAACTTTACAAGGACTATGTGGTGGAACTGGACAAGAAAGAAGCCGTGGCCCTGATGGAATTCTACCGCGAGCGTGCCCTGCAGGAGGACTACCTGCAGTTCCCCGACAAGGACTTCGCCACGATGGACATTCCCGCCTATGTGGAAGAGCTCTTCGCCGGCAGTGCTTTCACCTCCTTCGAAAAGCTTTCCACCAAGACGGCCGAAGAGCTGTTCCAGGACCCTGCTGCCTCTCTGTATTCCGCCATATACGGTCCCATTATGAAGTACTATGAGCAGCTGTACGGCGGCTCCCGCAGAGGCCGTGGCGAAAGCGAGGCCGATATCAAGTATAACGAAGCCCGCAAGCACTTCGCCGGCGCCCTGCTGGAATGGCAGAAGGGCAAGGCCCTGTATCCGGACGCCAACTCCACGATGCGTCTCACCTATGGCAAGGTGCTGCCCTACAGCCCCAAGGACGCCCTGATGTACAACTACTTCACCACGGCCAAGGGCCTGCTGGAGAAAGAGAATCCCGAGGATCCCGAGTTCATCCTCCCGGCCGACGTGAAGGCTCTCCTCCTGTCCGGTGACTACGGCCGCTGGGCCGATGCCGACGGCACCCTCCACACCTGCTTCCTCACCAACAACGACATCACCGGCGGCAACTCCGGTTCCCCCGTCCTGGACGGCAAGGGCAACCTCATCGGCCTGGCCTTTGACGGCAACTGGGAGAGTATGAGTTCCGACGTGATGTTCGAGCCGGAGCTCCAGCGCTGCATCTGCGTGGATATCCGCTACGTCCTGTGGATGGTAGAGAAGGTGGGCGGCGCCACCAACCTCATCAACGAACTCGCCTTCGCTAAATAACGCTTTCGGAGAGCTTCTTGGCTAAGTCCAGGAAGGCAAGGGAATCGGGGCGGGTGCCAAGGGCTACGGGCTCTCCGGCATCGGCCCCTTCCCTTATCCCTTGCACCAGAGGAATCTGGCCGAGAAGCGGGATGTCCAGATCGGCCGCCATTTTGGAGCCGCCGTCCTTTCCAAAGAGGTAGTACTTCTCTTCCGGATGGGCCTCAGGGGTGAACCAGGCCATATTTTCCACCAGGCCGTAGATGGGTTTGTTCACCTGCGGGTTGCGGAACATATTCACGCCGCGGAGCACGTCGGAAAGGGCCACCTGCTGGGGCGTAGTCACTATGACAGCGCCGCTCATCGGCACGTCTCCTATCAGGGAGATATGGATGTCTCCCGTTCCCGGAGGCATATCGATGAGCAGGAAATCCAGCGGGCCCCAGGCCGTCTGGAGGATAATCTGTTTGAGGGCGGTGGAGGCCATCGGGCCGCGCCAGATGAGGGCCTGTCCGGCTCCGGAGACGTGGCCCACAGAGAGCCATTTCACTCCGTACTTCTCCACGGGGATGAAGAGGTTGTTGTTCTCGTCCTCTCCTTCCATCTCAATGGTAACGCCTTCGGTGGCCGTCATCGTGGGGATGGAAGGGCCGTAGACATCTGCATCGGCCACGCCCACCCGATACCCCAGACGGGCCAGGGCCACGGCCAGGTTCACCGTAACGGTGCTCTTGCCCACTCCGCCCTTGCCGGAAGCGATTCCAATGATATGGCTCACTTCCCGCAACTGCTCCAAATTGAATTGGATGCCCTTGGGGGCGGGTTTGGCCGGGTCTTTCACCACGGTATCCACCTCAATCTCCGTTCCGCCCGGGGCGTTCCGGTACAGGCAGGCCTGTACGGCACCCACCAGGTAGTTCTTAAGGGGATCCGGACGCTTGGGGAAGGCCAGCGTTACGTGCACCTTGTTCTCCTCTATTTCAATCTTCTCCACCAATCCCAGGTCTACCACGCTCTGGTCTTCCTTGGCGGGATGCTGCACCTGTTGCAGCCACTGAAGGATTTCGTTACTGTTCATCTTCTGTTTTTCGTTTAGAGTACACCATCAGGCAGATGGCTGCCAGCGTCAGCAGGATAAGACCGATAGAAGTGGCGCGGGAAACGGCGGCGCCCACCCGGTAGCTGTCCGGGAGGAAGGTCATCACCACCTCGTGCTCTCCGGCGGGAAGAAGCGCCGCGCGAAGGGTCCAGTCGGCCCTGATCAGGTCCACGGGTTCACCGTCCACGGTGGCGTGCCAGCCGTTGGGGTAATAAATTTCGCTGAATACGGCCAGGCGGTCGGAGGCCGATGTGTACCGGTAATGCAGCTCGTTGGGGGCGTAGGAGGTGAGCTCTATGCTGTCAGACTCTTCGCTGCCGCTCAGAGTGACAGGGGCGGTTACCACGGCCTGGCGGCGAAGGTCCACAGAGCCCAGGAGGGCAATCTCTTCGTTCGGGTTCTTCGCCTCAACCGCCTCGTCCACAAACCAGGCGGGGCCGAAGGCGGCTTCGTTCACCAGCGGCGGATAGCCGCCGTCCAGGACCACATATCGCGTGTTGAGGGCATTCAGAACCGGCGTTCCGGCAGCCATCCATTCGGCCACGTCTTCTATTTCTTCGGCCTCGTTAAGCTGCTTGTACAGACCGCTGATCTCTCCGGAGAGATAGTGCTCAATGAGGTCCTGATAGCGCTGCAGCTTGGCGGGGGAATAGCCGCCCACACTCTTGTGGTGGTACGAAGGAACGGACGAGTTGAATACGTTTACCGTCAGGTCCAGCACGCGGTACTGCGGGTCCTCATCGGCCTTGATGATCTTGTCTACCGGACGCTCCGCGAAGGGTTTGTTGAAGTCCTTGGGCGTGGTGAAATCGTCGGCGTTGAGGTACCGCTTGCCCACGATGAAAAGATTGGCGGCACTTAGCACGCAAACCCCCGCCATGGCCACCCACTTACGTCCTTTGGGCATATAGGCCCAGTAAAGAAGGCCGACCGATACCAGGATCAGCAGAAGGGACGTGAGCGCATCGGCCCGGAAAAGGGCGATGCGGTCTGCGACGAGGGCGTCCACCAGCACGTCCTGCATCTGGGCGTCGGCGTCGGAGGTAAAGGTGCCGAAGAGGCTGGGGACCATCCAGGCCAGCAGGCAGAACCCGCCCGTGAGGCCGAGAGCCCAGGCCAGGCCTTTCTTGAAGGCTTTCTGGCTGTATTTTTCTTTGAGAATCCCGTCCAGCGTGAGGAAGCCCAGCACCGGCAGCGTCACCTGCAGGACTATCAGCGCCATAGATACTGTCCGGAACTTGTTATACAGCGGCAAAACGTTGAAACAGAACTTGGTAAAGGCCATGAAATGGCTTCCCACGGCCATCAGGACGGCCAGGATGGTGGCAGCGATGATCCACCATTTGTTTCTCCCTTTGTACAGGAAAAGGCCCAGTACAAAGAGGAACACGGAGATGGCCCCCATATACATAGGACCGGCCGTAAAAGGCTGCGGGCCCCAGTAAAGCGGCAGGTTCTTGGCGGTTTCCTTGAGGTTGCGCTGCCCGGCTTTTTTGAGAAGCTGGATGGTTTCGGACTTGTCGGGGTTCACCTCTCCCGCCGAAGCTCCGCCATTGAAATTGGGGATCATCAGGTTGGGCAGCTCCTCCCAGCCATAGCTCCAGGACGTGGCATAATCCAGGTCCAGACCCTTGGAATTGGCGCCATCCCTGGAAAGTTCCGAGCCGCCGCGCATGGTATTGGGCGTGTATTTGGCCAGGGGAAGCAACTTGTTGGTGTTGGTGGCGATGCCCGTCAGGCCCAGCAGCAGAAGAAGGGCCGATGCCGCCAGGAACGGCTTCCACTCTTTGGTTTTAACAGTATGGATCAGTTCTACCAGGGCATACAGGAACACCACGATGGCCAGGTAGTAAGTAATCTGCTGGTGGTTGGCCTTCACCTGGAAACTGAGGGTGAGGCCGAAAAGCGCCGCGCCCAGAAGCCGTTTCCACCGGCCATCGGCCTTGTACGTATACACCAGCGCCGCCAGCACCCAGGGGAACAGGGCGATGGCCTGCATTTTGGTGTTGTGCCCCACCTGAATAATCTGGAAATTGTAGCTGCAGAAGGCCACGGCGATGGCGCCGCCCACCGCCACCGGCAGGCTTACCCCCAGGGCCAGGAACAGAAGGAATGCGCCCAGCATCGTGACAAACAGCCAGGTGGCCGGGCGTTTGCCGGCGAACAGCAGATTGTATAGCGGCTGGGTATAGTCTCCTCCGTTCTGGGTGGAGATGGCCGTTGTGGGCATTCCTCCAAACATCGAGTCTGTCCAATAGGTAGGATTGTCCGGATGGGCCTTGTTCCACTGAGTCATTTCATGGGACATTCCCACATAGCCGGAAATATCGCTCTGGTTCACAATTCTGCCTTCCAGCACCTGCGGCACAAAACCGTAACTGAGCGCCAGGAACAGCGCCACGATGCCCAGGGCAATACCTATCTTCTTCAACAGACTCTTATTCATTTTCACTTACTTTTTCTAACAGTTGCGCCAGCGCTTTGGTAAGGTTCTGACGGGTATAAGGAGTAATATCTCCGTCAGTGGCGGGGATGCCGCCGCCGCAGTGCTGACGCCAGGCATTGGCGATAAAGGCCTGCATCGGGGCCGGGTTCTCCCAATCGGCCGTGATGCCCGCGCGCGCCTTGAAAATAAGCTGCGCCATAGCTCCTTCTTCCTGGCCGATGCCCAGGATGGGCCGACGGGCGGCAAGGTACTCGAAGAGCTTTCCGGGCAGGATGGGAGCATACTGCTCGTCATTGCGGAGAGGCAGCAGCAGAAGGGATGCGCTGCGCTGCTCGCAAACGGCCTGGGCGTGCTTCTGGGGCCCCAGCACAACCACGTTC
>ONWU01000048.1 GCA_900321655.1 uncultured Bacteroidales bacterium | reverse complement strand
CGGAGTCCCCCGGGAGGGCATCCCTTACTCCTACTCCTCATCCATACATTAAAAAGAGAGTGACCTAAGTCAATTTGACTTTTTGGTCACCCTCTTTTTGTGTGTTATCGGCAAAAATACTTGTACATCCTGCGCAGGACCTGCGGGAGGATGACGGAGGCCTCGTTGTCTCCGTATTCGTCATTGGTACCGTTACTGATGCACACCAGGCCGAAGGAGCGGTCCGGGGCCCAGAACATGGCGCTGCGGAGTCCGTAGGCACAGCCGGTATGGCCCACCAGCTCCACGCCGGGGACACTGTTGAAATCGTGCTCGATGGCCAGGCCGTAGTGCTCGGGAGCGGAACGCTCCGTCTGCATGCTGCGGGAAGCTTCCTCGGAAATGATGCGCGTGCCGTCCGGAGCCGTTCCCCAGCCCATATGCATCATCATATAGCGGGCCAGGTCCAGGGCCGATATCTTCATGCCGCCGGTGGGAGAGAAAACGGGCGTATCATAGCCGAAACAATAGTTGGCGATGCGCTCGCTCCGCGGGGCATAGGCATCCTTCTGCTCCACCATCTTGCCGTCCCTGAAGTCGTAGAGTTTGGCAAAACGGGAAGCGTCCAGGGAGTCCACGCAGTAGCCGCCATACAGGCCCAGGGGTTCCAGCACATGGTGCACCACATACTGGTCGAAACGCTCTCCCGAGAGCTTTTCGATAAAGGTTCCCACCAGGTTGAAATTGAGGTTGCAGTACCGGTAGCCGGTGCCGGGCGCATAGTCGCTATAGCACTTGGCCCAGTCCGGATTGGTGGCGGGATTGATCACGTCCAGCACAAAGTACCCCTGGCTGTCATTGAGGCTGGAAGTGTGGGACATCAGCATTTCCAGGGTGATTACCGTATCCGGGAACCGCGGGTTACGGATGGGAAAACCGGCCAGGGTGCTCACATCCGTATCCAGCGTAACCAGCCCTTTCTCTACAAGCTGCAGGATGGAAGTGGCGCTGAAAGACTTGGAGATGGAAGCGATGCGGAAAAGATTGTCTTCCCGGAGCGGAGTCTTGTTCTCCAGGTCTGAATACCCGAACTCATGATGATAGACAATCTGGTTGTCTTTGACCACGGCTACGGCCAGGCCCACATTGTCCAGGCTGTCGCGGAGGGCCTCGATGTCCTTTTCAAAGGCCGATTCGGGGCTTTGCCCGCAGGAGAGCAGGCCCGCCAGGAGGGCCGCACAAAGGATAGTTCTACGCATATCAATAACCAAACATTTCTTCAGGGGTAACCATCTTCACAGGGCCCAGGGTGCGCAGGAAGTCCATATCCAGATCCTTCACATCTCCCAGGATGGCGTAGTGGTACGTGCGGCCCCGCACCCAGTCTTCGTGGGTGGCAAGGAGGTCGAACATGGTGAGGCTGCCCACCTTGTCATAGATGAGCTTCTCCCGGGGAACGGTGAGGCCCAGCTCCTTGTTACGGATATAGGTATAGAGCACCGTGATGCCGTGGATGCGCTGGGAGCGGATCTTGTTCAGGATGGCGCTCTTGGCAATCTCCAGGTTTTCGGGAGCTTCCGGCATGGTTTCAATAATCTCCGCAAAGCCCTCCACGGCCTTCTGCAGCTTGTCGTTCTGCGAGGCGATGGTGGCGCGGAAATAATAATCGTCATTGGTGAAGGAAGGCCGCACCAGGGAAGCGCCGGCCCGGTAGGCCAGGGCGCGGGATTCGCGCATCTCCTGGAACACGATGGAATTCATGCCCGAGCCGTAGTACTCGTTGAAAAGGTCTATGTACGGGGCCTGTTCCACGATGAGGGATTCTCCGCGGTTGGAGTACTGCATATAGCTGAACTGGCGGGAGTTGTAATCGGCCACATATACCTTCGGTTCGCGGGTATGGATCTTCGGAGGGAAATTGCGGACCGCGGGCTTCAGCGGGCCCATCCGGGAATTGGACACCATCTCCTTCACCTCCTCCAGGGAAGCGGGGCCGTAATAGAGCACCTTGTGCTCATAGGTGAACAGATCCTGGAAGCACTTGATCAGTTCCGTGGAACCGGCGTCCATCACCTGGCGGTTGGTGAGGGTGGAAGCCTTGATCACCTCCGGGCCGAACATCATATATTTCTGAAGGGCCGAATTGCAGGGCCCCTGCCGCTTCTTGGCGTCGGCCCTAGAGCGGATCATATCGGCCTTCATCCCCTCCAGATACTCCTTGTCCGGATGGGCGTGCCGGATGAGGGATTCACCCAGCTTGAGCACCTTGCCGGTGTTTTCTCCCAGGCCGCGGATGGTGATGGTGGTGAGGTTGGGTCCCACGTTCAGCGTCCACTTGGAGGCCAGGGAATAAAGCTCTTTGGAGATTTCTTCGGCCGATTCTCCCGGAATGCCCAGGTGGCGCACATATTCCGTGGCCATCGGGAGGTAGGGATCTTCGTTGCTGCCACGGTCGAACCAGAGGGTGAGGGTGGCGATATCGTTTTTCAGGTTCTGCTTGTAAAGAAGCTCCAGGCCATCGCTCTCGAAGACCTGCATATCTTTTTCGAAGTCTACGAACACCGGCTCGATGGGCTTCACCTCGGCGGAGGCAATCTCCTGGAGGAAGGCGCTCTGCTTGTCCCGGTTGGTGA
Source organism: uncultured Bacteroidales bacterium (assembly GCA_900321655.1). Classification (GTDB taxonomy): domain Bacteria; phylum Bacteroidota; class Bacteroidia; order Bacteroidales; family UBA932; genus Cryptobacteroides. The sequence goes on along the minus strand of ONWU01000048.1, from coordinate 11,681 downwards.
CGATGGGCGTAATCTTAGGGGCGCTGATGCGCTTGACGGAAGGATCCGGGCCGGTATGCTTGTATACCACGGCAAAGGTTTCGGGCGTGAGATTCTCCTTGGCCCAGGCCACGATATCTTCCTTGGTAAGGGCCTCGGTGGCCTTCACCTTGTCCACCTCGGACTGCCAGCTGCGGCCGTCCACAAAGGCGTTCATCATCATTCCGGCACGGGAGCGGTTGTTCTCCAGGCTGTTCATCCTAGCCAGGCGGTAATTGGCCTTGGCGGCATCCACCAGCTGCTCCGGGAAAGCGCCGGAAGCCAGGCGATAGACCTGCTCCTTGACAATCTCCTCGGCCTCCTTCAGGGACTGGCCCTCCTTGGGGCTCACCTCGGCCAGCATCAGGCCCCAGTCCGAACGGGAATAAGGGGAAACGGTCACATCCAGCACCTTCTGGTTCTGCACCACGTCCAGGTCTATCAGACCGGCCAGGCCGTTGGAGAGGATATCGCTGGCGATGCTGGCATAATCGGCCTTCTCGAAGCTGTTGCCCGGGGTGCGCCAGCCCATCAGCACAAACTCGCTTTCAAAGCCGTAGACATCCCGGAAAAGGGGCTGCGTAACGGGCTCTTCGGGCTGGATGGTGCGGCGGGGCACCTCCGGATTGGGCTTCCAGTCTCCGAAGTATTTTTCGATGATGGCCACCATCTGGTCCGGGTCGAAGTCTCCGGACAGGCAGATGGCCACATTGTTGGGAACGTAATACGTATCTTTCTGCTTGCGGATGGCCTTCAGGGAAGGATTCTTCAGGTGCTCCTGCGTGCCGATGACCGTCTGCGTGCCATAGGGATGGTGCGGGAACAGCATGGCATTGAGGGCGTCGATGGCCTTTTCACCGTCGTCCACCATTGTCATATTCTTCTCCTCATACACGGCCTCCAGCTCTGTGTGGAAACCGCGGAAGACGCAGTTCTTGAAGCGGTCGGCCTGGATGCGGGCCCAGTTTTCCACCTGGTTGGACGGGATTTCCTCCACGTAGCAGGTGACATCCTCGCTGGTGAAGGCGTTGGAGCCTTCCGAGCCGATGATGGACATCAGCTTGTCGTACTCGTTGGGGATGGCCAGCTTGGAAGCCTCATAGCTCACGGAGTCTATCTGTGCGTACAGCGCTTCTCTTTCGGCGGGGTCCGTGAGGGTGCGGTACACCTCAAACAGGCTGTCTATCTGCTCCAGCATCGGCTTTTCGGCCCTGTAGTCCTGGGTTCCCAGCACCTGAGTTCCCTTAAAAAGCATATGCTCCAGATAGTGGGCCAGGCCGGTGTTGTCCGAAGGATCGTCCTTGCCACCTACACGTACGGGGATATACGTCTGGATGCGGGGTTCGTCCTTGTTGACGGACATATAGACCTTGAGCCCGTTCTTGAGGGTGTAGATTTTAACGTCCATAGGGTCTCCCTGTACGGTTTCGTAACGGGAGCAGGCGGCAAAGGCCACAAGGCCTGCCAGGGCAAAAAGGGTAAGAATACGTTTCATAAACCTTACTGATACAGATTCAACAAAAATACGCAAAAATTCTGTATCTTTGTGCGATTTATTGTAAATAAGATGAAGAACTTTGTAGAAGAGCTGAAATGGAGAGGCATGATCCAGGATATCATGCCCGGTACGGAAGAAAAACTGATGGAAGGTCCCCAGGCCGCCTATGTAGGAATAGACCCCACGGCCGATTCCCTGCACATCGGCCATCTGGTGAGCGTGATGATCCTGAAGCATTTCCAGAGCTGCGGGCACAAGCCGTACGCCCTGGTGGGCGGCGCCACCGGCATGATCGGAGACCCTTCCATGAAATCGGCCGAAAGAAACCTCCTGGACGAAGCCACCCTCAATCATAATGTCGCCTGCCTCAAGGCCCAGCTGTCCCGCTTCCTGGACTTCGATTCCGACGCCCCCAACAAGGCGGAGCTGGTGAACAATTACGACTGGATGAAGGACTATTCCTTCATCAACTTCATCCGCGATATCGGCAAGCACATCACCGTCAACTATATGATGGCCAAGGACTCCGTGAAAAAGCGCCTTTCCAGGGACTCCTCCGAGGGTATGTCCTTCACGGAATTCAGCTACCAGCTGATGCAGGGCTACGACTTCTACTGGCTGTGGAAGAACAAGGGCTGCATCCTGCAGCTGGGAGGCAGTGACCAGTGGGGCAACATCACCACCGGCACGGAACTCATCCGCCGCATGGACGGAGGCACCGCCTACGCCCTCACCTGCCCCCTCATCCGCAAGGCCGACGGCACCAAGTTCGGCAAAACCGAGAAAGGCAACATCTGGCTGGATCCGGAGCGCACCAGCCCCTACGAGTTCTACCAGTTCTGGATGAACGTGGCCGATAACGACGCCGAAAGCTATATCAAGATCTTCACCCTGCTGGACCGCCAGACCATCGAAGACCTCATCGCCCGCCACCGCGAGAACCCCGGTGCACGCGAACTGCAGCAGGTGCTGGCCCGCGAGGTCACCGTCATGTGCCACGGACAGGAAGCCTACGAGAAGGCCGTGGAGGCCTCCCGCATGCTCTTCGGCGGCAATTCCGAAGACCTGAAGAAACTGGACGAGCGCACCTTCCTGGCCGTCTTCGGAGACGTTCCTTCCTTTGACATCGCCAAAGAGGACCTCCCCTGCAACATCCTGGAGCTGCTGGCCGTGAAAACGTCCATCCTCCCCTCCAAGGGAGAAGCCCGCAAGATGGTCCAGGGCAACGGCATCGCCATCAACAAGGACAAGGTGACGGACATTGGTGCCGATGTAACGGAGGCCGATATCGTGAACGGCCACTACATCCTGGCCCAGAAAGGCAAGAAGAATTACTTCATCATCCACGTGAAATAATGGAGAAACCCGCAAGCACCCGGCAACTCAAGGTTGCCCGCGAAATCCAGAAAGAGCTGGCCGAAATTATCCGCGCCAAGGGAATGGCCGCCTTCGACGGCGCCCTGGTGACAGTGAGTGAAGTCCGTGTGAGCCCGGACCTCAGCGTGGCCAAGGTGTTCGTGAGCATCTTCCCTTCCGACAAGCAGGGAGAAGTGATGCATATCCTGGAGGAAAACAACAAGGCCCTCCGCGGAGAGCTGGGGCACAAGGTGGCCAAGCAGTTCCGCATTGTGCCGGAGCTCATTTTCCTGCTGGACACCACCCTGGACTATGCCGAGCATATCGAAGAATTGCTGAAAAAGTAAGATGCTCCCGCTCCGTTTCGCCGTCCGATACCTTTTTGCCCGCAAATCCTACAACGTCATCAATATGATTTCGGGCATCGGGGTGGCCGGTATGGCCATCGGCACGGCGGCCCTGGTGATCATCCTCTCCGTTTTCAACGGCTTCAACCGCCTGGTTTCCGACTCCCTGGGCAACGCCAGGGCCGATGTGGTGGTGCGTCCCGCCGCCGGCAAGGTCTTCTCTCCGGACACTTCTTTCTGGGAGGGAGTAAGGGCCGATGAGCGGGTGGTGAGCCTTTCCGAAGTGCTGGAGGAGCAGGTATTTCTCTCCTACGAAGGCAAGCAGAGCCTGGCCCGGGTGCGGGGACTGGACCCTCAGGCCCAGGAGACCTCTCCCCTGCAGAACCAGCTGATAGACGGAAAGTGGTTCTTCGGGAAGCAGGAACTGGATTACGGGGTAGCCGGAGCCGGACTGGCCCATTCCCTGGGGCTGAATCCCCGCTTTGTCACTCCCCTGGACATTTACTATCCCTCCCGCACGCAGCAGGTGAACCTGGCCAACCCGGCGGCCTCGCTGCGCAGCTCCAAGCTGCTTCTTGCCGGCGTCTTTTCCGTCAATGCCGACCTGGACGCCCGCCTGCTGGTGGTGCCCATCGGCCTGATGAGGAACCTGCTGGAATATGATACGGAGGTTTCCTCGATGGAGATAAGGACGGCGCCCGGTGCCGAAGACAGCCTGCAGAAAGACCTTTCGAAGGCCCTGGGAGAGGATTTCCGCGTGCTTAACCGCGTGCAGCAGGACGAATCCCTGTACCGGATGATGCGCTACGAGAAACTGGCCATCTACCTGATTCTCATTTTTATTGTGCTACTGGTGGCTTTCAACATCTACAGCTCCCTGAGGATGCTGGTCATCGAAAAACGGGAAGACAGCGGAACCCTCCGCGCGATGGGTGCTCCCGAAGCCCTCCTGAGGAAGATTTTCCTCTGGGAAGGCTGGCTGATCAGCCTGCTCGGGATGGTCATCGGCCTGGCACTGGGCATCCTTCTTGTCCTGGCCCAGCAGCGCTTCGGCCTGGTTCCCATGCCGGGAAATTTCATCGTCACCTCCTATCCCGTGGTTCTGAAGGCCTCAGACCTTCTCTGGACCGTTCTCGGGGTCTGTTCCATCGGCTTCCTGATGGCTTTCCTCCCCTCCCGGAAGATATAAAAAGAACGGCAGCCCGCTGCGGGTTGCCGTCCTTTGAACCTTTTTGGTCGCAGAAATTATTTCTTGCGGCTCTTGTATCTCTGATAGAACATATCCACACGACCGGCGGTGTCCACCAGCTTCACCTTGCCCGTGTAGAACGGGTGGGAAGTGTTGGAAATTCGCAGCTGCGGGTGACGAAGACGGTGTCATTGGACATATCCTTGAAAGCTACAAGACGGTAGGTTTCGGGATGAATTCCTTTCTTCATTTTACGTAAAATATAAAATTGTTAACAATTTGGGACCGCAAAGATAGGATTTCTTTCAGTGAATTCCAAATTTTATTGCAGTTTCGTGTAGGCAACCTTTCCCACCAAAGTAGTGGGCAGAGAGTCGCGATACTCCCACTCGGCCGGCATCGCATACTTGGCGATGTTCTTCCGGCAGTGCTGCTCTATGCTTTCCCTCACCTCGGGCGTGTCTTCCACCCCGTCCTTCAGCACGATGAACGCCTTCACCCGCTGCATCTTGTAAGGGTCCGGAACACCGATCACGCAGCTTCTCTGCACGGCCGGATGCCCCTCCAGGATGTTCTCCAGCTGGGAAGGATACACATTGTAGCCGTTGGTGACGATCATTCTCTTGATGCGCTGGCGGAAGAAGATGAAGCCCTCCTGGTCCATCAAGCCAAGGTCTCCGGTATGGAGCCAGACATGGCCGTCCTCGTGGCGACGCAGCGTCTGCGCATTCTCCTCCTCGTGGTTGATATATCCCAGCATCACGGAAGGGCCGGTGAGGCAAATTTCGCCTTCCTCTCCATAGGGTACCTCTTCGATGGTTCCCGGGCGGCAGATCTTGTAATAGGTGTCGGGATAAGGCAGGCCGATACTTCCCTCCTTCTCCTTGTTATAGGGCGTCAGGCAGGAAGCGGTGACGCATTCCGTGGTGCCGTATCCCTCGCGGACGCGGATGGTGGCCTTGTGGTCGGCGAGGAACTGGTCGAACTTCTTTTTCAGTTCGATGGTGAGCGAATCTCCTCCGGAGAAAACGCCCCGCAGGCAACTCAGGTCTGCTCCGTCCAGGTAACGGTTGCGGGTGATGGCCTCAAACAGCGTGGGAACGCCGGCAATGAAATTGGGCTGCGTCTTACGGATAAGATTGGCATAACTCTTCACGTTGAAACGAGGCACCAGGATGGCCGTAGCGCCGCATACCATGATGGTATGGATGCAGACTCCCAGTCCGAAGCCGTGGAACACCGGCATGGCCGCCAGCATTTTTCCGTGGCGGACCGGATAATAACACATGGCTTCCGTCTGGCGGGCCAGGGCATTGAAGTTAAGGTCGCTGAGCATGATGCCCTTGGTCACACCCGTGGTGCCCCCGGAGAACAGGACTACGGCCTCCGTGAGCGGATCCTTCTGCGGGAAGATGGCATCGGAAGTTACAGTCTTTCCCTGCTCAATGAAGTTTTTCCAGAGCTGTACGCCGCCCTGTTCCACCACCTTCGGGAACTTTCTTTCCGTCAAAAGCTTCTGCCCCAGGGAAAGCGGGAAACGAAGTTCCTGGGACACGCGGGTAATGATGAGCTTTCCGAAAGGATTCAGCTGCCTTACTTCCAGGAACTTGGCGTAGAACTGGTCCAGGGTTACCGCTATGTCGCACTGGGCCTCTTTCAGGTAAAAGGCAATCTCCGCCACGGCCGAAAGGGGGTGCACCATGGTGGCCACGGCGCCGATCCGGTTAAGGCCGTACAGGCAGTAGATGGCCTGGGGCACATTGGGAAGGCACACCAGCACGCGGTTTCCGGGACGCACACCCAGCGCATAGAAGGCACGGGCCGTGCGGTCTATTTCCTGCCCCAGCTCCCGGTACGAAATGGAACGGCCCATAAAGCTGAGAGCCGTAAAGTCGGGGTCTTTGGCAATGGTTTCCAGCACAGCGCCGGACATGGATTTGTCACTGTATTCCAGGTGGAAGGGGACTTCGCCATAGCTGCTCAGCCACGGCGTCTTCACGTTTTCCAGGTTGAATCGCATAGTCTTATTCAAATTCTACAGGGGTTGAAGCCGGAAGGTCCAGCAGTTCCGGATGGGCGAACAGATGGCGCACCAGCCGGAGGGTCTTGGCGAAATAGTAGCCGTCGGCCACCCGTTCGTCAATGGTCAGTCCCAGTTTGATGGTATTTTTCAGTTCAAAGGTTCCGTCCTCTTTCCACAGGGGGCGCATCTTCTTTTCGCCGATTACCACGAAGAAGGAGTTGGTGCCCCAGTTGAACAGATGATGGTAATCGGCATTCATCTTGATGGAGCCCAGATTGGAGATGAAGCAGCTGCTGTAGCAGGGGTCTCCGTAAGCCAGGGATTTGGGATAGATGCCGAAATAGTCCAGCCTTCTGAGCGTCCAGGCAAATAAGTACCACACGACGCGGGGGAAGTGGCTGGTAAAGCGGATGGCATCATCGGCCCCCACGCTCGCCTTTTCCCCGCGCACCTTGGTCACTACCTTGTGAACATAGGTGTGCACCTGCTCCAGAGGGGATTCTCCGTCCTTGTCCAGGCAGAACTTGGCCATCGATTCTTCTCCGTTATCGGCAAACTGGCGCTTGACGCTGAAGGCCAGCTCAATTTCCTTGTGCTCATAAAAACGGCCGGCGGTGATAAAATAATTCATCTTGGGCCGAAGCAGGATGGCCTTGGCCAGGGCGGCGCTGATGAAATGAAACACGGTGTACTTGAATTCCGGGTTCTGGGCGTTCTTGGCGGCCAGATACTTGTCCACTTCCGTCAAATCCATCACTTCTCCCAGAACCGCTTCGTTTTCCGTGCGCCCTCCAAAGAGATAGGGCATGATCACGTGGAGTGGATCTGTTTTGAGGAACCATCCGTCCCACCGGTCTTTCCGGCTTTTCTTTCTTGCTTCCATTAGGCTTGGTCTTTAGGATATTGGCTATTATGTTTATTTCATTCGATAGGGCTGGTCCTCGTAAAGGATGTAGCGCTTGGCCTTCCGGATCCACTTCTGCTCTTCCACCTTCACATGTTCCTGCACCACGTCGAAGGAGATTTCCTCCTTCAGGTAGGCCTCCAGCACAGGGTCTGCCAGTTTGGTCCAGAAGGCGGGCTCAAACTCGAAGGCCGAATAGTGCTCCCGGAACCAGCGCATCAGGTGCAGGGTATGCAGCAGGCTGTGATACGGTTCTCCGGGCACCAGCATCAACTGGAAGCCGAAGCAGCGTTCGCCCGCATACCGGCCGGCCGAAGGCGTGAAGGAGCAGGGGCGGATGAGCGCACCGTGCGCCTGGGGCAATTCTTCGGGCCGAAGGGGTTTCACAAAAGGAGCGCCGATGTATTCGTACGGACGGGCGGTGCCGATACCGGGGGTGATGGTGGTGTTGTTCCACAGGCCGCCGCCGCTGTACAGGTAAGAGCTGAACAGGCCGGGAATGTCACTGGCCGGGGCAATGGTCCAGGGCATCAGCTGCCGGTTGGCATCCGTTGCCATCGCCGATATCACGTGGATGGGAAACTTGGCGCCTATCTCGGAGGCGTACAGGTTCACCAGTTCTCCCAGCGTAAGGCCGTGCCGGTGTGCCACCTGCGGGACAAACATCTCTCCGCTTACGGCGGGGATGGAGCCTTCCACCACGCGGCCGGAAGGGTTGATGTGGTCTACGATATACAGGGACGGGGCTTCTTCTCCCAGAAGACGCAGCATCTCCATCAGCTGCATCACATCCTTGGTGTAATTGAAGTAGCGCACCCCCACATCCTGGATTTCCACCACTACGGCGTCCAGGGCCTGCAACTGTTCGGCCTCAAAGACAATGTGATTGGTTCCGGGCGTAAGCTCGGCTTCACGGGGATTGAACACCGTGACCAGGTTGCCGCGCTCGCGGAAGATATCCCACATCCATCGGCCCTTTCCCGTATCCCAGCAGTTCTGGGTACAGAAGCAGCCCACCTTGCCATACAGCAAGGCCTTGTCCAGCTGGTCTTCCAGGGGGGTGGTTCGGAAACTGAACACTAGCCGATGATCTTTTGGGCTACGGCGATAACCTCGTTGCCCAGGGCCTCGGCGGCTTCCATTGTAGAAGCTTCGGAATAGATGCGGATGATGGGCTCCGTGTTGGACTTGCGCAGGTGCACCCAGGTCTTATTGGCCTCGAAGTTAATCTTGACACCGTCGATGTCGTTGATGTTCTCCTTGGCATAGATCTTCTTGAGCTCGCTCAGGATTTTCTCGATGAGGGCGCTGTCCGAAAGCTGGATCTTGTTCTTGGCAATGAAATACTGCGGATACGTCTTCTTGAGCTCGCTCACCTTCATCTTCTTGTGGGCCAGGTTGCTCAGGAAGAGGGCCACTCCTACCATGGCGTCACGACCGGCGTGGATGGCGGGATAGATGACACCTCCGTTGCCTTCTCCGCCGATGAGGGCGCCCACCTCGTGCATCTTGGTGGTTACGTTCACCTCACCCACGGCGGCGGCGTAGTACTTGCCGCCGTGCTTCTCCGTCACGTCGCGGAGGGCGCGGGTGCTGGAAAGGTTGGAGACGGTGGCGATGGGCTTTCCTTCCTTCTGGGCCAGTTCGCACAGGTAATCCGCCACGCTCACCAGGGTATATTCTTCCACGAAGGGTTCTCCGTTCTCGCAGATGAAGGCCAGACGGTCTACGTCGGGGTCTACAGAGACACCCAGGTCTGCCTTTTCCTTTTTCACGGTCTCGCAGAGGTCCACCAGGTTGGCAGGAAGAGGTTCGGGATTGTGGGCAAAGTCTCCGGTGGGATTGCAGTTAAGGCCGATGCATTTGACGCCCAGGCGCTTCAGGAGGCGGGGCATGATGATGCCGCCCACGGAGTTGACGGCGTCCACCACCACGGTGAAATGGGCGGCCTTGATGGCCTCCACGTCTACGGCCGGCAGGGCCAGCACGGCATCCAGGTGCTTATCCGTGAAATCTTCCTCCTCGATGCTGCCCAGCTGGTCCACTTCGGCGAAGTTGAAATCTTCCTTTTCGGCCAGATCCAAAACGGCCTGGCCTTCGAGGGCCGTGAGGAATTCTCCCTTGTCGTTAAGGAGCTTCAGGGCATTCCACTGGCGGGGGTTGTGGCTGGCGGTAAGGATGATGCCGCCGTCGGCCTGGGCAAACAGGACAGCCATTTCCGTGGTGGGCGTGGAGGCGAAACCGCACTTGACCACGTCTATTCCGCAGCCGATGAGGGTGCCCACCACCAGCTGTTCCACCATATCTCCGCTCATACGGGCGTCTTTACCCACTACAATCTTGTAACGCTCGCCGTTAGGCTGAGGCTTGCGCTGAGGCAGGGTGGCGGCATAGGCCGCCGTGAACTTAACCACATCAATGGGGGTGAGAGAGTTGCCGGGGGCGCCGCCGATGGTGCCGCGAATGCCGGAAATGGATTTGATGAGTGTCATATTTTAAGGTCTTTATCTTCTTTAAATCGTGCAAAGTTATTAAATTTGCGCCCCATTTACAAATCGTTGCTTATGCAAGGCTTTTGGACCATTCTGATGCTCATCTTTTCGAACGTATTTATGACGTTCGCCTGGTACGGCCATCTCAAGCTGCAGGAAATGAAAATCTCCACCGGCTGGCCGCTCATCCTCATCATCCTCTTTTCCTGGGGAATCGCTTTTTTCGAGTACTGCCTCACCGTGCCGGCCAACCGCATCGGCTTCGTGGGAAACGGCGGTCCTTTCAACCTGATGCAGCTCAAAGTGATCCAGGAGGTGATTTCCCTCACCATCTTCACCGTCATCGTCACCTTCCTGTTCAAAGGACAGCCCATCCAATGGAACCACATAGCCGCTTTCTTCTGTATGGTGCTGGCCGTTTTTTTCGTGTTCCTCAAATAAAAAATTTGGAGATTCAGATTTTTATCGTACCTTTGCATTCCCAACCGCTGGGTTCGTATAACGGTTAGTACTCGAGATTCTCAATCTCGCAATAGGAGTTCGATTCTCCTACCCAGTACCAAAAGCGCCAGGCTCTTCGCCCGGCGCTTTTTTCATTTCCTGGAAGGAAGCCTATTTGTGAGCTTCACGGGAGAGGAAGCACGCGATGGTGTTTTTCATAAGCATCGCTATGGTCATAGGCCCCACGCCGCCGGGGACGGGAGTAATCCAGCCGGCCACAGGAAGGGCCGATGCGTAATCCACGTCTCCGCAGAGCTTTCCCTCTGCATTGCGGTTCATTCCCACGTCGATGACCACGGCGCCGGGCTTGATCATCTCTCCGGTCACCAGACCGGCCTTGCCCACAGCCACCACCAGCACATCGGCCGTGCGGCAGACGGCACCCAGATCGGCCGTGCGGGAATGGGCGATGGTCACGGTGGCGTGGCGGTCCAGCAGGAGCTTGGCCATAGGCTTACCCACAATATTGCTTCGGCCCACCACCACGGCATTCTTGCCCTTGAGGTCCAGGCCGATGCTGTCAATCATACGCATCACGCCGGCGGGGGTGCAAGGGACAATGCAGTCCTTGCCCAGCCACAGCCCGGCCACATTGCCCGGGTGGAAACCGTCCACGTCTTTTTCGCGGGCGATGGTGTCAATCACCTTCTCCTCATCGATGTGTTTGGGGAGAGGGAGCTGAACCAGGATGCCATCTACCTTGGGATCGTTGTTCAGGTCCACAATCTTTCCCAGCAGGGCTTCCTCGGAGATATCGGCCGGGAGTTCGATGAGCTGCGACTCCATTCCGGTATAGGCCGCGGCCTTTACCTTATTGCGTACATACACCTGGCTGGCGGGGTTCTCGCCCACGATGATGACCACCAGGCAGGGCCTGCGGCCATACCGGGCCTCCAAAACGGGCACCTCGGCCTTCACCTCGTCCTTGACTGCCAGACTTAATGCTTTTCCGTCAATGATGTTTCCCATACTTTATTCAAATGCTATGTGTGCTATGTCTTTTCTGTAAAAGAGGTTGTTGCATTGGATCTTCTCCACCTCGGCGTAAACCTTGCGACGGGCTTCGGCCAGGTCTTCTCCGGCGGCTATCACCATCAGGACGCGTCCGCCATTAGTGACCAGCTGTCCGTCCTTCAGGGCGGTGCCCATATGGTAAACCTTTGTGCCTACGCGGTGCATCCCGTTAATGGCAACGCCCTTCTCGTAATGGCCCGGATAGCCTTTGGAAGCCAGGACCACGCCCAGCGTTACGCCATCGGCCCAGACGGGCTGCTCCAGCTCACGACCGCTGGCCACCCCCTCGAAGATATCGTAGATGTCGCTTTGCAGCAGAGGCAGCACCACCTCGGTCTC
>ONWU01000050.1 GCA_900321655.1 uncultured Bacteroidales bacterium | reverse complement strand
CATCAGCTCCCGCAAATCCAGCGCCTTGCGGATGGGCTTCGCCACACCCGAGAGTTGCCGGTAAGTCTGCACGAAACCAATCAGGTTCTTGGAGGAGTCGGAGATGGTTTCCAGCCCGGCCTTGATATCAAGTTCACTATGGCCGTTCTCATCGTAGGACTTGGCCATTGCGTCAGAGAGGGATGCAATCGGTGACACCGTATTCATAATCTCGTGCGTGAGCACGCGTATGAGTTTGGTCCAGGAATCCTGTTCGTGTGCCTGGCGCTGCTTTTCAAAGATGGTCCGGATGCGGTTGAGCGTACGGTTGAACTTGTTTTTGTCCTGGAAGCGGAAGTTGAGCTCCCCGTCCTCCAGGGCATCCATCATATAGGCCACCTTCTTGATGTCCTGACGTCTGGTCCGGAGGGCGGCCAGCACCGCCGCGACAATTGCAACGATGACTGATACTCCCACGATATGCCAGACGGTGAAGGTCATAGGCCGTACTTCTTCAGTTTAGCATACAATGTCGGCCGGCTCACGCCAAGCATCTTGGCGGCAGCAGAGATATTGCCGTTCGTGCGGTCCATCGCCTGCCGGACCAGCCGCTCTTCCTCGGCCTCGCTCACCGCCTTGATGGTAGTTCCGGCCGGTTTGGACGCCGACTCCGGCTGGATATCTTTCGACGTCAGTTCGTTGCCATCAGAAAGGATGACCGCCTTCTCGATACAGTTCTGCAGCTCGCGGATATTGCCGCTCCAGCGGCCCTCCGTCAGCATCGCCGCTGCATCCGGAGCAATCCCCGTCAAAGGCCGATGATATTTCTCGGCAAACCTTTCCAGGAACATCTGCGCCAGCGGTACGATATCTTCCTTCCGCTCCCTGAGCGGCGGCAGATTGATATGAACAGTGTTGATCCGGTAGTACAAATCCTCTCGGAACCGTCCCTCACGGACCAACTGCTCCAAATCCATATTCGTGGCGCATATCAGGCGAATGTTGATGGGTTTAGCCTCGTTGCCACCCACCCGGACGATGCTCCGGCTTTGAATAGCACGTAGCAGTTTTGCCTGCAGGTGCAAGGGAATATTGCCGATTTCATCCAGGAACAACGTGCCGCCATCGGCTTGCTCGAATTTGCCGACGTGATCCGTGTGTGCATCCGTAAATGCTCCCTTCACATGGCCGAACAACTCACTTTCAAAAAGGGTTTCCGTAATGGCCCCAGCATCGACAGCAACCATAGGTTTCCCACTCCGGAGGCTGTGGGCGTGAATCTCCCGCGCCAGAACATCCTTGCCGGTACCGTTCTCGCCGGTAATCAGCACGGTGGCATCGGTGGGCGCAATCTTATCCAGTGTCTTTCGAATAGCCTTCATGGCAGCGGAGGAGCCCCAGAACATCGGACTCTCAGCCGTTGTGCCCGACTCCGACCGGGCATCCCGTTTCATCGCCTTCCTGGCCTTATCCCGGGCTGCAGTGAGAACCTCAATCAGCTTCTCATTATCCCACGGCTTCACGATGAAGTCGAAGGCCCCTCGCTTCATTCCTTCCACCGCCAGGGCAATATCGGCATAAGCCGTAAACAGCACCACTTCCACCTCCGGCACCATCTTCTTGATTTCCCCGGCCCAGTACAGTCCCTCATTGCCTGTGTTTATGCTCGTGTTGAAGTTCATATCAAGCAACACCACGTCAGGGCGGAACTGCTCCAGTGACGAAACAAGAGTCGCCGGCGACGGAATAGTCTTCACCTCCGCAAAATGCATCGGCAACAAGATCTCCAACGCCCGGCGAATCCCCAGGTTGTCATCAACCACCAGTATTTTTCCAACTTTAGAAGCCATTGTCAAATTCACATTGTACGCCCACGCACGAGTCAAATTCCGTTCCATACATCGCAATCCACACAATCCCAATCACTTACAGAATTCCTCATCCCCACAAAACCGTAAAGACTCCTTACACCACTGTAAAGAATCTTTACAAAGTTATCACTTTTTCCGGAAAGTCGAATTTCGCGTCCACACCGTCCCCCTAATCACTTCGCTGCGGTTCGCAAGTCCTATAGCAAAGTATCGAATTTGGCCATAGCCTCATCTTTGGCGGAGTCCACGATGTCGATGTAGGGCTTCATGGCTTTATAATCACTATGCCCGGTCCATTTCATAACAACGCTTGGGGAGATTCCCATAGAGAGCGCATGCACAATAAAAGTACGTCTTCCTGTATGGGTTCCTACTAGCTCCCATTTGGGATGGACCTCATCCTTGCGGACGTTACCTTTATAAGTGGTAATGCGAATTAGTTCGTTGATGCCGGCAAGTTGGCAGAGGTCTTTGATGCTACGGTTCATGGCCTGGTTGGTGTAGCTGGGAAGGGCCCGGTTGCCAGTGAGGGGGATATCCTTATACTTCTCCAGGATGGCCTGGGCGGTTTTGTTCAGTTTAATGGACACGCTGTCACCTGTTTTGATTGTAGTTACCTCAATGTGGTCGCCCTTAACATCGGTTTTGCGGAGGTTGTCGGCATCGGAGTGGCGAAGGCTGGTAAGGCAGCAGAAGAGGAAGATGTCTCGGATGGGCTCCAGGCGAGGTGCAGGAGGTGCAGCACTAAGGTCCAGATCCCTGATTTGGGCCAGTTCCTCTTTTGTAAGGTAAATGACTTTGTTCTGCGTTTGCTTGAGAGTGGGTTTGAAGGTCTTGAAAGCGGGATTTACAGGATACCCCACGTCGCGGGCCCAACGGAGGAACCAGGTGAGATACTCTATTTTCTTCTTGATGGTAGTGTTGTTAAGGCCAACTTGTACGGCCTTTTCTTCCTCATCTTTTTCCCTCTTTTTCGCTGGGAAAACCTTCTTTTCATCTCGGAGATAGCCGACAAATCTTGTGAGGGCATCCTCGTTCAGTTCGGAGAGTTTAACTTTTGGACCGAAGTTCTGTAAATCGGCTTTGAGCGCAGACATCTTCTCGAACGTGGCGATGGTCCAGGCATTCTTTTCACCGCACTTTTGGGTGAATTCGTCGAATACAACGAACATGTCTGGCTCCTTGGGCTTCTGCTCCCGCTTCTTCTTTTCGGGCTCCGGACGTTTGGGAAGAATACCCGCCATCCTCTCCTTGAAAGCAGCCTGCACTTCCGATGGGGTAGGAATCTTATCGTTCACTTCGTAGTACTGGAACACCATGTCAATGGTGTCCTTGCATTTACGCAGCTCATCGTTGATGGCGGCGGCAGTTTCTCCCTTCGGTCCTTTGTAGCCAGGGCGTACCAGCTCGTTTTCAGTGTTCCAGGCTCCCAAGAAGTTAATCTGGCAGTTTGTGCCAAGGTCAATCCGTTGGCTGTTGAACGTTACTCTCAGCCGGATCTGGTACTTGTCCTTGTTTTTACCATAGGTAAAAAGCTTGAACGCCGCATTGCGCTTTATTTTCATTTTTCGGTTCCTCCTGAACTATCAATCGTATCCCAAAAATATCCCAAAAATAGACGGAGCCAAATAACTCCGTCTGCAAAAATACGCAATAGAAATCATTAAAACAAGGGTTTCTGGACAGGTTTGGATTTTTGATTCGAATCCGACTACCTCCACAGAAAACCGCTTCTGAATATGTTCAGAGGCGGTTTTCTTTTTTAGTGTCCCAAAAATTGCCCCAAATAATTTTGCCTGACACGAGGCGCTATGATCGGGATTGGTTGAAGCATCGAATCTACTTTCCCGCCGTTTTCCTGCCCTTTCAGTTGAGAACTTTTTGCAAAAAGAATAATAACTTTGCAACTACACAAGGTTGTGTAACACAAGGTTGTGTAATAAAACTATAGCAAAGTATCGAAATTGGCCATAGCCTCATCCTTGCGGACGGCTTCTCCGCGTCCCTTGGCCAGTTTTTTTATTGGAAGGCCGCTCTTAACCTGGTTTTGGCCCATATTGTGGCGAAGATCCGTCTCCGGCCTGCTCTTAGCCGGACGTATGTGTGGTGTGAAGGAGGTAAATAGATTCTGCGTAAAAAAATGCAGCGTATTTATGACCCTGCGTCAAAAAGTGCCCGAACCGTTTGTTCGGGCGCTTCTTTTTTGGTAACTTGCTTCGAATAGCAAAAACAACGGAAACAACTTTACACTATGGAAAATAAAGAGAAACTTATTTATGAGGCTCCGCAGGCCATCCTTGTGGAACTCAAAATGGACTGCGCCCTGCTACAGGCCAGTGTGCAGGATTACATTGAGGGAGGGCACGAAACGTGGGTGACCTCCGGGGAAGAAGACGGTATATTTTTCTAGGAGGGTAGAGCTATGAGAAAGACTTGTTATGCACCTTGGGCCGTCCTTCTGCTGACCGGCCTCATCGGCCTCTCCTGCAGCCGCCTGGACGAAATTCCCCAGAGCGAGACCCCGGAGACCCCGGGAAAGACAATGTATACCCTTATCATCAAGGCCGAAAAGGAGGCCCCTACCAAGGCTTTGGAGGATATGGGAACCACCCTGAAGTCCACCTGGACGGCGGGGGATAAAGTGACCGTTTACGGCCCCGGCAACCAGCTCCTGGGAACCCTTACCGCCTCCACCGGCGGCTCCGGCTCCACCACTTTAGAGGGAGATTTGACGGAAGCCCCCAAGGTGGGAGATGTCCTCACGCTGAAGCTCCGCTCAGACAGCTATCTGACCCAGAAAGGAACGCTGGATTATATCGCCGCCAATTGTGACTATGCCCTTGCAACGGCTACAGTAGAGACGGTTTCGGAGATGAAAATAACCACCACCCCCGCCTCGTTCGTGAGCCAGCAGGCCATTGTGAAGCTCACCATCCAGGACGCCGGAGGAAATGCCCTTGCCGTTTCCCAGCTGCTGCTGAATAGCGGCGGCAGAACCTATACCGTCACGCCGGATTCGGCCATCAGCACCGTGTATGTGGCTCTTCCGGCCTTCTCCAACCAGACCGTTACCCTTTCCGCCACGGCGGAAACAGCTTATTACGACCTTTCCAAGGCAGATGTCACTTTTGAAAACGGCAAGTTCTACACCATTACGGCCCAGCTCAGAAAGCAGCCGGTGAGTAGCATTACTATGGATGGTGACGCAGTAAAATTCCTCTACGGTGGTATCCCGGCCAGCGAGGCCCTCTGATGAACTTAACTTAAGATGAAAAACAGTATGAAAAAGATACAATTCCTGTTGGCGGCACTCCTTTTGGTGATGGGTGCCCAGCGAGCTTTTGCATATGATGGATACGGGACAGAGGACAATCCGTATCTGATCAAGTCTGCGTCAGACTGGAAGCAGTTGTATGAGGATTGCTGGTATAATTCCTTTGAGGGCAAATACTTCAGGCTTGCGGCCGATATTTCGGTAATTGATGATTATTATAACGATAACGTGATAGGCTGGTCTGCCAGTTATCCTTTTAGAGGTGTTTTTGACGGGGATGGCCACACCCTCACTTTTACAAGTTATGTCGAACAACAAGGCGGCTCCGGTAGTAAGGTTTTGGAGTATATGGCTCCGTTCCGCTACGTGGGAGACGGCGCCGTCATCCAAAACCTGCATGTCGTAGGAATAGCACAAACTTACAAACGGTATCTGGCAGGTCTGGTGGCGCGGGCCAGCAAAAAGGTCGTTATCCGCAATTGCTGGGTAAGCACCAATGTGAATACTACCGGCCCTAGAGACTATTCAGACGCTTTCAACGGCGGTATAGTAGCAGAGGCGCTCGGCCCGGATTCTGACTTGACTTTGGAAAATTGCCTTTTCGACGGAAAGATGTCCGAAAAGAAATGGGTAGACTACAGTGGCGGCCTGGTGGGAAAGGCCGACGGAAAGGTCACCCTCAGAAACTGCCTCTTTAAACCTTCTCAGGTGGATGTGACCACGACCCATTGCGCTACGCTTGTGCGAATGGGATCTCCGGAATTGCTAACTTTGGACAACTGCTACTTTGTCACTCCTATGGGTGAAAAACAGGGAACCGATGCTTCTACTTGGCCAGCCCTCACACTGGGACGCGCTTTAGGAAGGCAACAGTGGGACGTGGTTGGGGACGATGTCTTTCCAATTCTGTTTGACCTGGCTTCTTTCAAAGGTGATGGAACGGAGGACTCTCCTTATTTGATAGCTTCCATTGAGAATTGGAATTATCTGATGTATCAGGTCTCTTCGGGAGAAACCTATTCCGATAAGCATTTCCAGCTGACCGACAATGTGAAGATTCACAAGATGATTGGAATGTATGGTGGAGACTACGAAGGCCAGCAAAAACCTTTCAGCGGAACCTTGGATGGAAATGGAAAAACCTTGACCCTGGATCTTGATGGCAGCGGCAATTATATAGCACCCTTTGCCTGCATCAAGAATGCCACCATCAAGAACCTGGTCCTGGCTGGAAGCATAAAGACTTCTGGGATGCGTCCCGCTGGCATTGCCAGTTTTGTGATGGGTGACCAAAACCTTATTGAGAACTGTACGACCAGCAATATCGGCATTAGATCCACATATAATGCGGACGTTGATGCGGGCGCTTTCGTGGGCAGAGTCAATGCCAATGCGCATCTCACTATCAGAGGCTGTTGTCTGGAAGGCACTATCTGGTATGACTCCGGTTACGAAGGCGGCGGCTTCGTGGGCTTTGCGCAGGCTGGTGCTCACGTCACAGTTCAAGACTGCGTTTTTGGAATGGTCTGGTTACAGAATACCAAGGGAAAACCGGAAAGCGATGTGTACAGTGAGCAGTTTTACCTGTTTGTGGGAGGAAGTGAAGAGGCAACCGTTAACATTACAAATTGCTATTATATGCCCTCCTTTATTCTGAACCCGTTGCTGAAAAATGGCTCTGTGAAAGCTCAGGGTATGAGGCAGTACAACATTGGTGGCAGTGACGGCGTTACGGTTAAACTGAATGGGACGGAAACCGTTTACAACGTTTCCAAAATCACCGCCTATTCTGGGAATTACGGCATAAAAACCGGTATCTACTCATGGCCGTGGGGCGCAGAGGATAAGGATGTGAAACTGCTCCTTAGCAATCCCACGCCTGTAAAATACTATTCTGCCAATCACGGGACCCTTACCGGTACTGAATATAGCGGTACCGATGACCACTACACCCTTAACGTGAGCAAAGAAACGCTTGATTCGGACGTTACTCTCGTGTACATCTCTGCCGACGGAGTGCTGTATTTGCAGGATAGTGACAGCAGCGCTGATATCATTACCAAGGAAGCCGGGAATACGCATACCGTAGTGCTGGGCCGTACCCTGAAGGGCGGCGTCTGGAACAGCTTCTCCGCTCCGTTTGCTATTGAAGGGACGATGGTTACCAAAGTCTTTGGCGACGGCGTAGTGGTCAAGAAGTTGAAGGATTCATCCTTTGCAAGTGGCGCCCTTTCGTTCACTTTCGAGGCGGCAACCTCCATCGAGGCCGGAAAGCCTTATATCATAAAGCCTTCGGCCGATGTGGAGAATCCCCGGTTTGTAGATGTGGTCATCGACAAGAACACCACCACGACCGAAACCACAGCCGTGAACTTCATTCCTGTTATCAACCCCGTCGGCTTTACGGCCCGGGACAAGAACATCCTCTTCTTCACCGGTGACGGCTCTGTATCCTACCCGGCCGACGAAAGCCAGATGAAGGGCTTCCGGGCCTACATCCAGCTCAAAGGTGGCGAATAACAATCCTTACTGATTCAGCAGCAGGTCCTCCACCTGCAACTTGGGAACAAAGTGGGCGCCGTCCTTGCGGTAATAGGCAAGGGGGGCGCCTTCTTTTACAGGCACCAGGAAAATACGCTCGGAGGGTTTGCCGATGCCGATGACGGCCAGGGGCTGCAGCGGCAGCTGCAGGGTTTTGCGGAGGGCATCGGCCTGGAAGTTAAGGATGAAGATGCCGCCGAGACCCATCTCCACGGCCTTCAGGAGGATGCTCTGGGCGGCGATGCCCAGGTCCATATCCACCACCCTGTTTTCCGGTACGGTGGAGCATACGACGATATAGGCCGATGGCTCTTCGCCGGGGTGGGGGAGCTGCTCCTGCGGCAGCGCGGCGCCCAGCTTCACCAGCGGGTGCACACGGGCGGTATCGGCCCCGGTCACCAGCCGGAAGCGGAGGGGCTGGGCGTTCATCCCGGAGGCCGCCCAGGGCACGGCTTCCAGCATTTTGAGTAAATCGGCTTCCGTGACGGGACGGGAGGCATCGTAGCCCCGGTAGCTGCGGTTGCGCTTGAGAAGACTATCCAGCGAGGGATGGTTGTGCACCACTTTGGGGCGCTTTTCGGCCAGCTCCTGCTGACGTTTTTCCAGATAATTGTCGGCCATAACGGTACAAAGTTACACAAATTTTTTATTAACTTTGTTCTCGCTAAAAACTAAACTATGGCACTGGAAAACACATCCCCCGAGCGAATTGAACAGCTCGTACAAAAACAGAGAGCCTTTTACGCCACCGGCACCACCCGCGATGTAGCGTGGCGAAGAGAGCAACTGAAAAAGTTCAACAAGGGCCTGGCTAAATGGGAAAAAGCGCTTTGCGATGCCCTCTGGCAGGACCTCCACAAAAGTTACGAAGAGGCCTTTATGACGGAGCTGGGCCTGGTGTACGGAGAAATTGGAGAAGCCATCCGCAAGGTGGGCAAATGGGCCCGCCGCCAGCGGAAGGGAACACCCCTCACCGTCCTTCCCTCTTCCAGCTACATCGTGCGGGAACCCCTGGGCTGCACGCTTATCGTGAGCCCGTGGAACTACCCCGTCCAGCTGCTGCTGAACCCCCTGGTGGGTGCCATATCGGCCGGCTGTACCGCCATCCTGAAACCTTCTCCCTACGTTCCCAACGTCTCCAAAGTTATTGAGGAGTTTGTGGCCGATACCTTCCCGGAAGAGTACGTGGCCGTGGTGCAGGGCAACCGCCTGGTGAACGGAGAACTCTTCCGGCACCGCTACGACCTGGTGTTCCTCACCGGCAGCCCGTCGCTGGGACGCATCGCCATGGAAGCGCAGGCCAAATACCTCACCCCCATGGTCCTGGAACTGGGCGGCAAGAGCCCGTGCATCGTGGACAAGGACGCCAACCTGCAGATAGCCGCCCGCCGCATTGCCTGGGGCAAGTGCCTTAATAGCGGCCAGACGTGCATAGCCCCCGACTACCTCTTCCTGCACGAGGACATCAAGGACGCCTTTGTGGAGGCCTTCAAGAAAGAGCTGGCCGGGCTGTACCCGAACGGAACGGAGACTTCCGACAAGTTCGTGCACATTGTGAAAGAAAGCGCCTTTGACCGGCTCACGGCCTATCTGGCCGATGGGAAAATCATAGCCGGAGGCCACTCCAACAAAGAAAACCTCTGGATAGAGCCTACCCTGCTGGAAGGAGTGTCCCCGGACGCTCCTGTGATGCAGGAGGAAATCTTCGGCCCCATCTTCCCCATTATGACGTTCAAGGAACGTTCGGAGGTGGTGGATTTTGTCAACGGACGGGAGAAACCCCTGGCCTTCTATTATTTCGGCAAGGGGGCCGACGGATGGGATATCATCGGCCGCACCACTTCCGGCGGCGCCTGCATCAACGACACCATTATGCACATTGCCAACAGCAAGGTGCCTTTCGGCGGCGTGGGCAATTCCGGTATGGGCAGCTATCATTCCGAGCGCAGCTTCCTGGCCTTCAGCCACGAGCGTGCCGTGATCAAGAGCCCCACCTGGATAGACCTGAAGTTCCGGTATATGCCGTATTCCCTCTTCGGAATCATCAAGAAAATGCTCCTTTTGAGCGCAGACTAAAAC
Source organism: uncultured Bacteroidales bacterium (assembly GCA_900321655.1). Classification (GTDB taxonomy): domain Bacteria; phylum Bacteroidota; class Bacteroidia; order Bacteroidales; family UBA932; genus Cryptobacteroides. Next base: position 719 of record ONWU01000050.1, on the reverse strand, counting down.
CTAATGAAAATACAAGGAAAAAGCGTTCTGATCACCGGAGCCTGCTCCGGGATCGGCAAAATCATGGCCCGGCGCTGCCTGGAAAAAGGCGCCAAGGAAGTCATCATCTGGGACATCAACGAGGAAGCCATCGCCGCCACGGTGAACGAGCTTTCGGCCCTGGGCAAGGTCTACGGACACAAGGCCGATATCTCCAGCCCCGAATCTGTGGAGGCCGCTTATGAGGCCACCCGCGCCGCCCGCGGCCCGGTGGACATCCTCATCAACAATGCCGGCATCATCACCAACAACAAAGTGTTCGCCGAGCAGACGGTAAAGGATATAGACCGCACCCTGGACATCAACACCAAGGGAGCTATGTACGTGACGCTCCCTTACCTTCGCGAGATGAAGGAGAGGGGAACCGGCCATATCTGCAACATCACCTCATCGGCCGGCATGCTGGCCCTCCCCAAGATGTCGCTGTATGCCGCTTCCAAGTGGGCCGCCATTGGCTGGAGCGAGAGCCTGCGGATAGAACTGAGCCGCGAGAAGAGCCCCGTGAAAGTAACTACCATCGCCCCGTACTTCATCAATACCGGTATGTTCGACGGCATCCGCTCCCTGTTCCGCATCCTGCCGCCGGAGGAAGTGGCCCGCAAGGCCCTCCGTGCCATCGAGTGGAACCTGGGCTACCGCGGCATCAACTTCCCTTCGCACTTCATCCGCCTGATGCAGGG
>ONWU01000052.1 GCA_900321655.1 uncultured Bacteroidales bacterium | reverse complement strand
GCTTACGATGAACCCGTCAAACCCCCAGCGGTCCCGCAGCAGTTCGGTAAGCAAGTAGTGATTCATGGAGGCCGGAATACCTTCGAACTCGTTAAAGGAGCTCATATAGCTGCCTGCACCGGCATAAGCAGCCTGCTGATACGGCCGCATATAGCCGTTGAGTGCCTCCTGGCGGCTCAGGAACACGGAGTTGTAGTCACGGCCTGCCTCGGCCCCGCCATACAGGGCATAGTGCTTCACGCATACCATCACGTGGTGGTTGTCCAGGCTGTTGTCCGGCCCCTGATAGCCTCGGACATAGGCTTTGGCTATTTCACCACCCAGGAAGGGGTCTTCACCGGCTCCTTCCACAATTCGGCCCCAGCGGGCATCCCGACAGATATCCACCATAGGGCTATACACCCAATTGATACCCGAAGCCGATGCTTCCATAGCGGCAATGGAAGCGGCCCTCTCTATCAGGTCCATATTCCAGGAGGTAGACAGAGCCAGCGGAACCGGGAAAATGGTCTGGTAACCGTGGATCACATCCTGGCCAAACATGAGGGGAATACCGGCGCCGCTTTTCAGCGCCTCTTCCTGCATCAGCTTCAGATAGTGTACGTTACCGCTGCCGTACAAGGCTCCCATCTTGCCTTCACGGACAGCCTGAAGGTTGGCGTCATCGTCACTCAGTTTCATCCCGGTAAGGGAACCGGATACAGAATGGAGATTAAGCTGACCAATCTTTTGTTCCAGTGTCATTCGATCCATCCGATCATCGATGAACCTGTCCATCGATGACCGCGCCGCGCAACCTGATATCAGGCACACAGCCAACAATAATGTGGTTTTCTTCATAGCTTTACAGAGCAGGCAGCAGGTGGTCCCAGATGAGGTTGATTTTCTGCAGACAACCAAACATTGATGCCATTCCAAACAAAACAATCTTTTTCATAGAGTTACTGCATCCTTCTGAGTCTGACATCTACGCCAGGCAGAGCGGCAGATATGCCGGAGAGATTCGTGCGGCTGAAGTGATAGGGAATGAGCACCTTGGGCTGGATCACCCTGGCGGCGTGGATCAACTGCTCGGGGGTCATCGTGTAGGGCTGGTTGCAAGGCAGGAAGGCCACGTCAATATCCTTGATGCCGGCCATTTCGGGGATGTCCTCGGTGTCTCCGGCAATGTAGATGCGGAAGCCGTCCAAATTCAGGATGTACCCATTGTCCCGGCCCTTGGGATGGAACTGCTCCCGGCCGTCAGAGGTGTTGTAGGCGGGAACGGCCTCCACCACGATGCCATTCTGCAGGGTGAGGGAATCTCCGTTGGCGAGCACCTTGGCTTTGTTTTTGAGTTTACCGCTGTCCAGCAGCTTGGCACAATTGTCGTTGGTGATCACTTCTCCGCCCAAAAGGCTCAGGGCCTCCTTGTCAAAATGGTCTGCGTGCTCGTGGGTTACCAAGACATAATCGGCCTCGGGGAAGAAGGTGGCGTAATCCGTAACGTTATCTCCCAGTTTGCTCACCGGATCCACCTGGATGGAAAGGCCCTTGTAAGAAATGGCCAGGCTGGCGTGCTTGATGAGGGTGATGTCTATCGGATCCGAAGCCGAAGTATAGAAACGCTCCACATCGTAGACCGTTATGGGCATATTGGCATTCTTCCAGGCATTGAAGCCGTCTTGCAGGTTGTAGATCCTCTTATAGCCCAGTTTGCTAAGCGTATCGGCCGCCTCGGCGCTGCGCCGGCCCCTGCGGCAGTAGATAAGGACATCCTTCTCCGGATCAATGGTTGCCTGGACGGCCTCCACGAATCCATCGGCCAGCCAGTCAATATTGACGGCTCCCTGGACATGTCCCTCTGCGTATTCCTGGGGCGTGCGGACATCCAGCAGTTGAACCGACTCTCCGCTGCTCAAACGGCCCTGGAATTCCTCTACGGTCAGATTCTTGAATTTTGTTCCGCAGGAAAGTAGTCCCAGGAGGGTGAAAAATGCCATAAATGATATCTTTTTCATGATGAATAGGTTTGGTAACGCAAAGATAGCGAAAATTTGCGTGGTCGCAACGCGTTGAGTCAGTCCCCCTCCTCCACAATGGGCGTGGGGGTCACGCGGATGGGATCTTCCTGGAAGATACGCTGGGCAAAGAGGAGGAGATAGAGCCTCCAGTTGCGCCAGATGTGGCCGCCGGCCGATTCATAGAGTTCGGCGGGATAGCCCTGGGCATCGCAGTAGTCCTTGAGTTTGCGGGAGTTCACCATCACGCCATCGGCCTTGCCGCAGGCAATCCAGTAGAGCCGGGGCTTGGCGGCGAAAACATCGGCCAGGGCCTCTTCGTTGCCTTCCACGGTGGGGACGCCGGAGAACAGGCCCACATAGCCAAACTTGTGAGGGTAGCGAAGGGAGAGCATACCGCTTTGTCGGCCGCCCATCGACAAACCCGCCACGGCAGTGTTCACCGAGCCTCTGGCCACGTGGTAGTGCTTCTCCACGAAGTTCATCACATCCGGGAAACTGTCTTCAATCTCCTTGGTGCTCTGGCTGCGGCTGTTGCCCATGGTGGGCTGGAACATATTCACGGCCGCACCCGGAGCGGCCTGGTTGAACCAGACGCCGTTGGGCATGACCACAATCATCGGCTTGGCATAACCCTGGGCGATGAGGTTGTCCATAATCTGCGCCGTGCGGCCCAGATCGCTCCAGGCATCCTCATCCCCGCCGGAGCCGTGCAGCAGGTACAGCACCGGGTAACGGTCTATGCTGTCCTCGTATCCTGGGGGCAGGTAGATGGTGAGGCGGCGGTAGCTGCTGAGGGTGGGGCTGTCATACCAGACGTGGGAGACGGTACCGTGCGGCACGTTGTTTACCTGGTAGTACCAGCCCAGGTCTCCTTCCTCGGCGCTGAGGGTGAAGATATTGGTCCAGGTGGACACGTCCCGGTTCTGGTAGATATTGGAAGGGTCCATCGCTTTCTTTCCGTCCACCAGGAAGGAATAGGAATAGAGCTCCCCCTTCAAAGGGGCCGATGTATAACTCCACACGCCGTCCCGGCCTTCTTTGAGGTCTGCCACGCCGGGGGCATCGTACACCATCTTCCGATCTCCCATATCCACTTCTACGGGACGAGTGGGCAGGAAATCTCCGGTCACCTGAACCGTCTTGGCTTTGGGATTCACATAGCGGAAAGTGACGGAATGGTCCGGATGGATTTCCGGAGAAATCAGACCGGTACCGGGGCCCAGGGCCTGCTGGGCATGGGCCGCCAGCGTCATCCCCGCCAGCGCAGCCAAAAGAAGGATTCGTTTCATATCCAAAGTGTTTGCTTGTCCATTCAAAGATAAGTATTTCCCGGCAATTTTCAACTCCTTTGAACAAGGGAAAAAACATTTGAACGAGCGGCATAGAAGAATGCCCGAAATCCTCCTTACCTTTGTACAAACACTAAAATCGACAATGAAAAAGATTCTTGCAGCCGCAGCGGTCCTAGCCGTGAGTCTCTCTGCATCGGCCCAGGGTTGGATGCGCCAGCCCACTCCCAATGACACCCTCCGCAGCACCATCGTGCTTCCGGACGGAAAGGTTCTGTTCCAGATCTATGCTCCCAAGGCCTCTCAGGTAGCCGTTTCCGGAGACCTCCCCTGGGACAGGCCAGTCAAATTCGAAAAGGCCGGCAACGGCGTCTGGAAAGGCCTCTGCGAAGGCCTCGAAGACGGCTGCTTCCGCTACAGCTTCACCGTAGACGGCGTAAAGGTCCAGGACCCCAAGGCGCCCCTTTCGGCCGAACAGGCCAGCATCCTCACCAAGGGGGAAGGCTATATCAAAAACGTTCCGCACGGCGCCCTGGCCCAGCGTTTCTACTGGTCCGAGACGCTGGGAGAAATGCGCCGCCTGCACGTGTGGACGCCCGCAGGATATGAGAAATCGGCCGAAAAACTGCCGGTCCTTTATCTCATCCACGGCGGCGGGGACAACGACGCTTCCTGGCCCGGCGTAGGTGCCGCCGGCTGGATCCTGGACAATCTGCTGGCCGAAGGGAAAATGCTCCCGATGATTGTAGTTATGCCCAACGGCACCATCCCCGTGCAGAATGAGGTTCCGCCGTTCGCAAAGGATATGTTCACCTCCATCATCCCCTTCATCGAAGCCAACTACAATGTGCTGGAGGACGCCTCCCACCGGGCCATCGCAGGCCTGTCAATGGGCGGTATGGAAACGATGGAAGTGGCCTTCACCCATCCCGAGATGTTCATGTATGTATGGGTTCTTAGTTCCTCCTTTATGCCCGGGGCCGATCCGGCTGCCGAAAGCGCCCGTCTGAGCGTGAAGAAAAACGCCGCCTATATGAACACCCACTTCAAGAAGATGGTCTTCACCCAGGGCGGCCCCGCCGACATCGCCTACAACAACTGCAAGAACACCCGTGCCCAGCTGGACAAGGATGGCCTCAAGTATGAATATATGGAAAACGCCCAGGCCGGCCATAGCTGGGCCACCTGGAGGGCCGATCTGGCCACGCTCGCACAGACACTATTTAAATAATCAATACCTTTTATGAAAAAAACCATCCTGATTCTGGCTTCGGCCGCCATCCTGGCGGCAGCCTGCGGCGGCCCCCTGTCCCCCCAGGACAAGCTCACCGTCAATGACAAGAAAATCAACGAGCTCATCGCCCAGATGACGCTGGAGGAGAAAGTGAATATGCTCCACAGCAAGACCAATATGTCATCGGCCGGCGTAGAGCGCCTGGGCATTGCCGATATGAACTATGCCGACGGTACTTTCGGCATCCGTGAGGAAGGCGTTCCGAACGGCTTCCAGAGCGCCGGCTGGACGCTGGACAGCGCCACCTACTTCCCTACCGGCAGCGCCCTCGCCGCCACCTGGAGTGAGGAACTGGCGTACAAGTACGGTACCGGTATGGGCAAGGAAGCCCGCCTGAGAGGCAAGGACGTCATCCTGGGCCCGGCCGTGAACATCCAGCGCCTGCCCGTGGGCGGCCGCACCTATGAGTACCTTTCTGAAGATCCCATCCTGAGTGCCGCCCTGGCCTTGGAGTACACCAAGGGTGTGCAGGATGAAGGTACCGCCGTATGTATCAAGCACTTCGCCGTGAACAACCAGGAGACCAACCGCGGCAGCGTGGACGCCCAGCTGGACGAACGCACCCTGCGTGAGATCTACCTCAAGCCCTTCGAACGTGCCATCATCGAAGGCGGCGCCATGAGCGTGATGCCTGCCTATAATAAGGTGAACGGAGACTACTGCTCCGAGAATGAGCACCTGCTCAACGAGATTCTCCGCGGCGAGTGGGGCTTCAAGGGCTTCACCGTTTCCGACTGGGGCGGCACGCACAGCACCATGGGTGCCATGCTGCACGGCCTCAACGTGCAGATGACCGGTTCCAACTACCTGGGCCAGCCCGTCATTGATTCCATCGCCACCGGAGCCCTCAGCGAAGACCTCGTGGACGAGAAAGTTCGCCAGATCCTCCGCGTTCGCTACGCCATCAAGCCTGTGCCGGCCGATGT
>ONWU01000054.1 GCA_900321655.1 uncultured Bacteroidales bacterium | reverse complement strand
CACACCCAGGGTACGGTACCCTCCTTTCAAGTCTCCCACGTATTTGGACAGGACGGTGTACCCCTCGTCCTCACCCAGCGAGAACTTGCGCCAGGAAGCACTGAGGCCACCCCCTATGCTGCCCTTGGGAATGAAAGTCTTGTTCTTCCCTTCAAAGCCACGGGAGAACTTCTCCTGAGCCTGTCCCGGGACGGCGAGACAGGCAAACAGGAGGAGTAAAAGAAGCTTTTTCATAGTTACAATTGACGGTAACCCACCCGCTGCCGGTCGGCCTCGGAGAGTTCCCCGGCATCGTACACCAGGGACAGTTCATCCAACCAGAGGGTGGAGCCCTTGCCGCCGGTGAAGTAGTCGCCTAAGCGGGAAGCCGCGCCCACAATCACCACGTACTTGGGCGTCCGGGCATCCCGGTACTGCAGCGGGAAGGTGAATTCCACATAGCCGGAAGTGGCCACGTTGGAGGTGAAGTCACACATAGCGATGATGGAGGGATCATCGTCCTGCAGGAAAGTGCTTGTAGAGGTGTTCACGCGGAACGGGGCGCTCCAGTCGCAGAGGTACATCTTGATGGAGCAGGCGTCCATGTCGCCCTTCTTGGAGCCGTAAGGAGACTCGGTGTAGTCTATGGCCTTGGGGCTGTACTTGTAGTATCCGTGCAGGGCCAGCGGACGGGAAGAGAAGGGCATGCCCCAATCCAGTTCCGCACCCAGTCCGGCCAGACCCACAAAGGAGCCGATATAGATATTGCCGGCCGCGAACTTGACCACGGCATAGGCGCTCTCCATGCGGGCCGCCTTGCCGCTGACCACCGAACCGGTTTCCGGCGTGGTGGTGCTGCCGATGAAAGATGCCGCACCCTTGTTGGCGGAATCCCACACGCGGGTGGAAGAGTTGGAAGCCGCATACCACACTTTGCCGTCCTGGTACCAGTCGTCAAAGTTCAGGTTGGGGATGGTGCCCGCCGGAGAGGTTTTGAAGCTCACCTCACGGTTCTCCTCCTCCTTGTCCGTCTTCACCCGGAATACGTAGTCTGTTGCGGCCTGCAGGCCATATAATTCAGCGCTGAAGGTGGCGGCGGCATCGTTGTAGGTCACATCGCCTGTGTAGTTTGTCCAGGCCGTATCCCCGGCCTTCTTCCACTGGAAACGGAGGCCGGAAGGACGTTCTTCCGTGTACCAGCGGCCGCCAAGGATGGCGAATTCCGCCCACGGTTTCGCGGAGGTGGCATCGGCCTCCACCGGCGAAGTCACGGACAGCACCACCGTGGCGGCACTGTAGCGGTTGCGCACGTCAATCAAATCCAAGGACAGGTAATAGTCGCCCATGGGCAGAGAGCCCAGGAAGGGTCCGAAGTCCACGGAAGTTTCCGTTTGCCCATAGCTAAGGGCCGATACCCCCAGACCCAGGGCAGACAGGTTCTGTACAGTAGCGGAAGAGGCATCCACCAACTGCACAAACTGCGGCAGGCCGGCGTCCAAGAGTTTGGCGTCACTGTGGCTCAGCGTCAGGGACTTGATGCCCCGCGGTGCACTGAAATTCACCACATTATGGCTGCTGTTGTCGCCCTTTTTCACGGCTATCCCATCGGTCAGGTCAAAGTCCTGCCCGCTGATGGAAGGCAGCCCCTCGCCGGTAAAGTCCAAGTTCAACTCATAGTACTTCTCATTCACGGAATCATCTACCAGCACCCGCAGGAGGCCTGCTCCGCTCATGGCCTGGGAACGCGTCTGTTCATCAAGGGCAAATCTGAAATGATAATGCTCCCGGGGCTGCACGTTTTCAATCTTCACCGGCCCCACCCGGTAAACGGTCCCCTGGGTGTTCACCATGTACAAGTCCCAATCCAGGGCCGAAGCTTTCAAATATCCGCTTTTGCCGATATTGCCGTTGCCACGGCTGAAAACCAGCGCATCGGTCTCATTGGAAACGGTGACACGGTAATCGGTAAAAAATTCACCGATGGAAGCGTCAAACTCAGCGGTAATCATGGTACGGGCCAGTTTGGCGGTAAGAGCCAGCTCGCAAGTGCGGTCGGGCTGGATGTGGGCCACGCTTTCCGCCTCATAGCGGGGCTGTTCCCAACTCAGGCTTGCATCCGGACCGGAGACGGCCTTGACGGTATAATCTCCTACAGGCAGGGAAAGCGGTTCTTCGGCCAGGGCCCGATAATCGGCCACCTGGATGGTTTCTCCGCCCGCTGCGGGGGTAATCTCCAACGAGAAAACCGGATCGGGCTCATCGGCCTCATAGGCCTCGGCCTTCACTACCGGCGTCACCGCCAGGTCGGCAGACAGCCGCACGGACAGAAAGCCCGTTCCCTGCGACAGGTCCGCTTCGCGCGTGCAGGCCATGAGGGCCAGCAGCGCAACGATTAGGCAATATCTTGTTTTCATCGGCCTGCTACTCTGATTCCGGAGCGACGAAGACGATAGCCTTCTCATAGCTCTGATTCTTGTTGTCCGTGACTTTCAAGGTGAAGGTATGCTCTGACTTGGGAGCGGGTTTAAAGCCCAGAATCATAGGAACCAGCGAGGACAGGGAGAATTCCACCTCCGTTTGATTCTTCAGCTTGTCTCCGGTGGGAACGCCCATGTTTCCAAGGGCCGCCACCAACGTGGCGTTGTTAATCAAGTCCATCTTTACCGTTCCGTCAGGGTTTGCGACACCGCCCATACTGGCGATAACGGGGTTCAATTTGTCAGAATTTACATCAATCACAAAGTCGTTAATGCCTTCCGGAGCGGTGATGGTAATGTTCACGTCCATCGGATCCGTGATAGTCATCGGCGCAAAATTCGGATTCGCGTCCCAGGTCATGCCGGGGATGGTGGAAGGCTGCGGGTCATCACCGGGTTCATCACCAGGCTCGTCGCCGGGCTCGTCACCACCGTCCACGGGCACCTCGTCCCAGCCGGGCACCTCCACGTTGCTCTCCCGGTCGTTGACGGAAGGGTCAATGCTGATGGACACCCCGTTCACCAGGCCCGTCACGCGGGCATCCAGGGTAATGATATGGTGGTCTTTGGCCGCCACATCGGAAATAATGAGCTCAGAATGGCTCTCGCTGTTGTCCACGGCCCGGTAGCCGTCCACCTTCACGCGGAGCGGAGCCACGGAGAAATAACCGGCCTTCTGCTCCACGTCACCGGTGGCGGAAGACCAGGTGAGGCTCTTCTCGGCCGCATCGGCCGCATCCCAGGAAGCGGCATTGGTGACCACGATGGTGTAGGACGTAAGCTCGTTTTTGAAACTCTCCGTAAGGACAAAGCTTACTTTCATGTTCTGCAGGGTGGCCGTCACGTTCACGGGCGTAAGCTCATCCACGCGGATGGTGAAGTCTGCACTGCCTTTATAATAAGGGAGA
>ONWU01000056.1 GCA_900321655.1 uncultured Bacteroidales bacterium | reverse complement strand
GGCATATAGAAGAGGCGCTGCTTCACTTTCTCGTCCACTTTCTTCACGTCCCGCATCCTCTGGGCGTCTTTTTCCGTGGTCATCAGGCAGGCCGTAGGGTTCTCCTTGATGGCCGATGCCAGCTTTTTCATATCTCCCCGGGTGTAGCGGTGATGGTCCGAAAACTCCATCCGGCGGATGATCTTGTAACTGTCCGAAAGGTGACTCCTCAGCGGGGCGTCATTGGCGATGCCCGTCACCAGCACCAGGCGCTGGGAGTAGATATAGTGAGGGTCTGCCTCCGGGAAGACGGGCTCTGCCTGCGCGTAAGAGACAGAGGTGAAGAACAGGGCCTGCTCCTGCCTGAGGCCCAGATAGCCCCTCCACTGCGTCTTCTCCCAATCGTCCAGATAGGGCGGACACTTGGTGAGGATGACGATATCGGCCTTTTTCATACGGGAAGGAAGATCCCTCAGGCGGCCCCAGGGCAGCAGGTGATCCTTGTTCACCGGCCGGTTGTAATCTACCAATACTATATTAAGGGTGGCCGCCAGCTTCCTGTACTGGAAGGCGTCGTCCAGCACGATGACATCGGCCTTTTCCTCTTCCACCAGCTTCTTGCACCCCCGCACACGGTTCTTGTCCACGGCCACGGTGACGGAAGGGAACTTGTGGGCCATCTGGGCGGGTTCGTCCCCATAAAGGTTGGCCGATCCGTCCGAGGGCACCAGCTGAAAGCCTTTGGAGCGACGCTTGTACCCGCGCGAAAGCACGGCCACATTGCAGTACGCCCAGTTATCGCTTTGCAGGAGTTTTCCCAGGATCATCTCCGTGTGGGGCGTCTTTCCGGTGCCGCCCACCGTGATGTTTCCCACACAGACGGTGGGCACGGCGGCACGGCGGACCTTCTTGATCCCCTTGTCGTAAAAGAAGTGGCGCAGGGCCAGTGCAATCCGGTAGAACATTACATGGAAAGTACGTTAAGGACAGAAATGAGCTCCTTGTTGATGGGCTTGTCCGTCTTGATGGCGCGGGAGATGGGAACGTACACGATTTCGTCGTTCTTGATGCCGATCATAATATTGCGCTGGCCTTCCTGCAGGGCCTCGATGGCCGCATAACCCAGGCGGGAAGCCAGGATGCGGTCGTAGGCGCTGGGGGTACCGCCACGCTGCAGGTGACCCAGGATGGTCACGTGGGAATCCAGTTCGGGGTATTCTTTCTTGACACGCTCGGCGTAGTACATGGCGCCGCCGTGGCCGGCTTTCTGGGATTCGCTCACCAGCACGATGGCGCTGTTCTTGCTCTTGCGCTTGCCGCGCTCGATGAACTCTGCCAGCTGGTCCACGTCCGTCTTGCCTTCGGGGATGATGGCGGCCTCTGCGCCGGATGCGATGGCGCTGTTCTGGGCCAGGAAGCCGGCGTCACGGCCCATCACCTCCACAAAGAAGATGCGGTCGTGGCTGTTGGCGGTGTCGCGGATCTTGTCCACGCATTCCACAATAGTATTGAGGGCGCTGTCGTAGCCAATGGTGGAGTCTGTTCCGTAAAGGTCGTTATCGATGGTTCCGGGCAGGCCGATGATGGGAATGTCATACTCCCGGGCAAAGAGCTGGGCGCCGGTGAGGGAGCCGTTGCCGCCAATCACGATAAGGGCGTCGATCTTGGCCGATACCATATTCTCGTAGGCCTTCTTGCGGCCTTCCTCCGTCATAAACTCCTGGCAACGGGCCGTCTTGAGGATGGTGCCGCCGCGCTGGATGGTGTTGGATACGCTGGAAGAGGTGAACTTCACAAACTCTTTTTCAATGAGTCCCTGGTAACCTCTCATAATGCCCACTACGTTGAGATCGTAGAAACGGGCAGAGCGGGTGACGGCACGGATGGCAGCGTTCATTCCCGGAGCGTCTCCTCCGGAAGTTAGAATGCCGATGGTCTTTATATTTCTTTCCATAAGCTGTACAAAGAATTAATCCACAAATATAGTCAAATTTTACGTACCTTTGCATCGTGAAAATCGGAAACATAGATTTAGGGGAGCGTCCGGTTACCCTGGCGCCTATGGAAGACGTCACGGACGCCAGCTTCCGCATCCTTTGCCGGGAAGCGGGCGCCGCCATGGTTACTACCGAGTTCGTGAGCTCGGACGGCCTGGTGCGGGATGTTTCCAAGACCATTGCCAAGATGCACACCCTGGAGGAAGAAGCCCCGGTGGCCGTGCAAATCTACGGCAGCATCCCGGAGGCCATGGTAGATGCCGCCAAGATGGCCGACAAGGCCGCAGAACTGGCTGGAGGCCACGGGGCCGACATCGTGGACATCAACTTCGGCTGCCCGGTGAGCAAGATTGCGGGCCGAGGTGCCGGCAGCGGTATGATGAAAGAGCCCGACAAGATGGTGGCCATCACCAAGGCCATCGTGGAGGCCGTTCCGGACAAGCCCGTCACCGTCAAGACCCGCCTGGGCTGGGACGACAGCTCCAAGATCATCGTGGAACTGGCCGAAAGGCTGCAGGACGTGGGCATATCGGCCCTTACCATCCATGGACGCACCCGCTGCCAGATGTACAAGGGAGAGGCCGACTGGACCCTCATTGGCGAGGTAAAGAACAACCCCCGGATGCACATTCCCATCATCGGCAACGGCGATATCAATTCGGCCCAAAAGGCGCGCGAGGCCTTTGATAAGTATGGCGTAGACGGAATTATGGTGGGACGCGCCTCCTTCGGCCATCCCTGGATCTTTACGGAAATCCGTCATCTGCTGGACACCGGGGAGGAGCTGCCCCCGATGAGCGTAAAAGACCGCGTGGCCCTGGCCAAAGCTGGTTACCTCCAAAGACCCGGAAGAAATCTTTTCCACCCTGGACTATGTGGCCGCCCGCTGGGGCGCCGAAGCCCCCGAGGTGGAAGGGGTATACGGAATTTAGCCCTCTAACACGCGGTTCTGTACCCTCACAGACTCGTCGTGGATGGCATTGAAAATGGCGCTGACGCTTTCCTCGGAGAGGCCCAGCGCCTTTCCTTTTTCGATCATATCGGAGAGCACCTGCTCCCATCGGCCTGCCTGCAGGATGGCCACGTTGTGTTCCAGCTTGTACCGGCCAATCTGGTGGCTCACCTTGCTGCGGTCTGCCAGGAGCTTGGAAGTGTTTTCCCTGATCACCAGGCTCTCCAGCAGGGTTTGCAGGTGGGTGGGCGTAAGCTGCTGCTTGGCGTCGCTCCAGGCCTGGTCCGGGTTGCAGTGGCTCTCTACCATCAGGCCGTCCAGCCCCAGGTCCATAGCCTTCTGGGACAGTTCCAGGAGGTACTTGCGGTCTCCGGCCATATGGGACGGATCGGCAAAGAACGCCAGCTGCGGGTAGCGGGTGCGCAGCTCGATGGCAATCTTCCAGCCCGGGTCGTTGCGGTACGGGATGGCGGCCGATGTGGAGAAGCCGCGGTGAATCACGCCCAGCTTGCGGATGCCGGCGCGGTTCAGGCGCTCAAGCGCACCGATCCACAGGTCCAGGTCCGGATTCACGGGGTTTTTCACCAGCACGGGGATGTCCGTTCCCGAAAGGGCATCGGCAATCTCCTGCATCAGGAAGGGATTGGCCGATGTACGGGCGCCAATCCAGATGATGTCCACCCCGTACTTGATGCATTCCAGTACGTGCTTCTCGGTGGCCACCTCCGTGCACACTTTCATTCCCAGCTCTTCCTTCACCCGCTTCAGCCATTTGAGGCCGGGAGCCCCCACGCCCTCAAAGGAGCCCGGGTGCGTACGCGGCTTCCAGATGCCGGCACGGTATACGTGAATGCCAAAGGCCGCCAGTCCCCTGGCGGTTTCCATTACCTGTTCCTCGGTCTCTGCGCTGCAGGGACCGGCAATGCACATAGGACGCGGCAGGGTGAAAAATCCCCACTCGGTTCCGGGAATGATATCTAACTCGTGACTCATAACTATCTGTTTATCAAAGCTTTCCTTCCCGAGGGGTGCACTCCCAGGTGCACCCCTTGAAAAGGAAGTAATTCATTATCAGCGGATTATCCGTTTTATCCGGTTGGCTTCGGCAATCAGCTCGCGGATCTTGTCTTCGTCATAGGTGGCGATGGCGTCGCGGAACTGCTGCATCTTTTCTATGTAGGTGTCCATCACGTGGAGCACGTTGTCGTGGTTC
>ONWU01000057.1 GCA_900321655.1 uncultured Bacteroidales bacterium | reverse complement strand
ACCGATGAGGATATCTTCGGAGTGGAAGGGCGTCCCGGCATTCTGCAGGATTACCTGAACTTTACGGACGAAGGTCCGGACCAGCTGGCCGATATCCAGGTGGAGCCCGGATCGATGGTGATGGGCGGGAAGCGGGTGGTATGCCACCTCCTTTCGGACCTGGACCAGTTGCCCGGTGAAGTGTCTTCCTGCAGGAGGGTTCCAGAGCTGAGTACTGAGCATTCTACCGTGGCGCTTTCCTATCTGCACGAGCTGGGAGACCGGCTTCAATGTGAGCACGTGGTGAACTGGTTCTGCGTAAAAGAGCCTATGCAGGATCTGCACGGCAAGCTGGACAGTAAGCGCCGTCAGATGCAGAGTATGAGCCTCCGGAACGCCCAGAACCGCAAGTACGCCGAAGAGATTAACGAATACCTGGAGAAAGCTTCCGTGGAGCAGATGACAACTGTCCGTTGCCACCTGAACGTTTTCTCTACGGATGATCACGCGACTACTTCGGCTATCTCCAGACTGGGCCTCGTGCCCGTGCGGGATATGTCCAACGCTCCGGCGCAGATGTGGGCCAGCATCCCCGGCAACGAGAGCGGCCTGGCCTATACGGAATACATGACCCTGGAGCTGCGGCCGGCGCTGTGCCTGTGGATTTGCGATGGCTTTGAGCCGGGGATTCCTGGCGGGGTGCTCAAGATGAGCGACCGTATCCGGCTGATACCGCTGAGGTTTGACATACAAGAAATGGCCCTGGAGCAGGGCCTCATCGTGAACTTGCTACATAGCCGGGCAACACTGCTTCCTAATAGACGTGGGCGATTCCTACAGGGCTCTTTGCCATATCATCCGCGAGGAGTCAGGGGGTAAGGACGGTAGCTACTACACCTTCGAGAAGGGCAAGCCGATATCCTTCAATCCGTTCCGGGGCGTGCGGCGCTTCCAAGAGGATGCCCAGGCACTGGATTTCCTGTATACGCTGATGTGCGTGCTCTGGCGTAACGGCGAGGCGGTCACCACCGCGGAGCTGAAGTTCATCAAGGGCAGCGTGGATGCGTTCCTGGGCCAGTGGGACCAGGATTCCGACCCGGTGTTCAACCATTACTTCGAGTTCGTACGGGATACCTATTCCGGGCAGCTGGCCCGGGAAGGCGTAGAGAAGGAGTACTTCGACCTGAAGAGCTACCTCCTTACGCTGGAGCAGTTCTACCAGGGCGGCAGTTATGGCTACCTTCTGAACTCTGCCGAGAGCATCGACATCTTGAATGACCGCTTTGTGGTGTTCGAGATTGATGCCATCAAGGACGATAAGATAGTCTATCCCATCACCACGCTGGTGATAATGGACGCTTTCAACGAGAAGATGCGCTCCAACTCCGACTTCAAAGTAATGTGTATTGAGGAGGCCTGGAAAGCCATAATGGGCAGCCAAATGGCCACCTATATGCTGGAGTTATGGAAGACCGCCCGTAAGCACCGGACCGCCGCAATGGTGGTGACCCAGGAGCTGAACGACATTACTTCGTCTCCCATCATCAAGGACACCATAGTGGAGAACTCCGGCGTGAAGATTCTGCTGGACCAGACCAAGTACGTGAACAAGTTCGACGAGTTGGCCGGGGTTCTGGGACTGAGTGAGGACGATAAGGGAATGGTGCTGTCGATGAACAGGCTCCGTCTTCCAGGAGCGGCTGGAAGAGAGGTGTTCTTTAATCTGGGGAACAAGAAGAGTTTCGTGATGCGGCTGGAGGTCTCCCGGGAGGAACAAATTGCTTTTTCCTCCCAGAAGAGGGACAAAGAACGGCTTGCCACTGCTGTCGCCAAGAGCGGCGGCAGTTATATCAAAGCCATTAAAAAGTTGGTGAAATGAAGCGATGGATTACAATGATGCTGTGCGCCATCGGGATGATGGCGGCAGCGCCCCGGGCATCGGCCCAGTGGGCCACTTTTGATGCCTCTAATCTTGCACAGGCGGTGCTTTCCTTCCTGCAGGACGGGGACAATATGGTGCTCAATACGGAGCAGTTTCTGGAGAATCTGGGCGTAGCCAAAGAGCAGCTGGAATTCCTCCAGGAAGCCGACAAGCGCTACAAGGAAGTGCGCAGCGATATCTACAAGGCGCAGTCCGTCATCCGGATTGCTAAGAACTACGAGATGATTGCCCGTATGTTTACCCGCTATGTGGAGACCCTGAAAAAGATCAACGGCAGCCAGATTACCTATGCCCGCGGACGCTCCCTGATGAACCAGGGATTCCAGTACCTGCTATACGCCTCCCGCGAGGTGAAGCGGGCCCGGGAGTTCCTAGACCGCAAGTCCCAGGTGAGTGAGGAGGAGCGGCTGAAGGGCTTGCTGGAATGTGACCGGCAGGTGTCCAAGACTAGCGCCGCTATGTATTATCATATCAAGGGCTCCTACGAGGACATCGACGCCGGTATCCGGATGGCCGAAGCCGTAGAGAGCCTGGACGAAACCTTCCGAATAAAGTACTAAGCCTATGATACAGTTCAACTATCCTGAAATGATGCAGGAAATCAAGATGCAAATCTTCACCGCCGACCACAGCGCCATCTACAGCTTGGCTTGCGCCGTGGCTTGTATTGCCGCGAGTTTCGGTATCATCGACTGGTACAACCGGATGATGAATGAGCCTTATGGCCGTCTGGATATGGCGGCAGTGATAAAGACGGGCGCGGTGCTGATGCTGACGTGCAGTTTCTACACCACGGTACTGACGCCGATCGACTATGTGACACACCTGATTACCAAAGGCATCTGCGCGGCGGTGGATACCGACCGTGACGGCATTATGGGCCGGGTGAACGAGATATATGACGCCGTGGAAGAGGCACGGAAAAAGGACTCTCTGCTGGGGGCCTTCGAGGAGGAGATGGAGGGAGAGAACGCCACAGAGAATGTGGACGGCCTGTCTTATCAAAGCTCTGCCATTGCCCAGTCGATAGCCGAGACGGCCCTTTCCAACGGCGGTGAGAAGCCCGGCTTTTTCAAGCGTCTCTGGGGCGGTGTTAAAGGCTTTGTGAGCGCAAAGATAGGCCAAGTGGTGAACGATACCGGCAGCATCTTGTCAGCCCTTATTTCCATCATCGTGAAGCTGGAGCAGTACATCCTGACGATGGTGTCCAGCGTGTTCCTGATTGTGTTGGGACTGATGGGGCCGTTTGTGTTCGCGTTCTCGCTGATCCCTACGTTTGACTCCAACATTGAAGGCTGGCTGGCCCGCTACATCCAGATATCGTTCTGGGTGCCGCTGACGGCACTGGTGGATATGGTGAACATCAAGCTGAAGGGCGCCATGCTGGTGGCCCTGCAGGGGAGTTCTATCATTCCCACGATGTCGGCACCGCTGCATCTGTTGGTGTT
>ONWU01000058.1 GCA_900321655.1 uncultured Bacteroidales bacterium | reverse complement strand
GGGAGGGGCCGGAGTGGAGCGAAGCGGAACGGAGTCCCCCCGGCATCCCATACCCCTCCCTACAAAAAAAGAGGTCAACTCACTTTTGAGTCAACCTCCGATTGCATAGTTTAAGTTAGATTAGGCTATGGCTCCATCATAGGACGGACCGGAAGAGCGTGGTTACGCTGCCATTTTGGCGAAGATGATTCTCCGGCAACCGGATACATCTGCCACAAATAGCTAGTGGCGGCGTCATTGCCAATCCACAAACTTCTCCCGTAATAAGAAGAGTTACTCTCCCACGAACCAGGCTCGGAGGAGAAATAGTATGCCTGATACGTATTATCCTTCGTAGGATCATCAAAGGAGCTGGAACCTATGCGGCCAAGACAATAAAAGCGGATGGTCTCCCCATCTTTTTTGCGCTTATATGCGGCATTTTCATCATATTCCGCAAAAAGGTCATAATACCTTCTGCCTTTGTACTCGGTCACAGTCGTAGCATCTTTGGCCACCTCATCCGCAGCCCCGGGAATCTTGGTCTGCTCAATGGGAGATATCGGGTTTAAGCCGGAAAGAGCATACAAATTGGCCATATGGAAGCCGGGGGGAGAAGGATCATAAATGGTTTTTTCCACCTTACGGTCCAAACTGCCCGTACTCGTTCCATCAGATTCCGGCGTAGTCGGGGCCACAGCCATATTGGTATTCCAAAGATTGTCATAGCGTTTTCCGGTAGGGACATTTTTGGCCCCCCCGCCAAAGAAGTAGTCCGGCCTTTGGATTGTCATATGAGTATTCTCTATGTCGTCTATGTCAATGCCCGTAGCAGTACCGTCCACTCCGATCCTGTCTCTCGGGAACGGATCCTTGCGGCCCCACTGATAGAAAAGGGGCTCGTCCCGGTCATCTTTCACCCCACTTTGCAGGAAACGGGCAACCACCTTTTTCACTACCTTTCCCTTGAAATACTGGGTAAATTCAACATCACAGTACCTGGGCTCAACAATACCTGATTCTTTTCCGTGCTGGCCAAGATCGGCCTTCTGCCAGAAATAATTGGTCCCGTAAGCGCTTCGATATTTGTTGTTAACTCCGTATATATCCTTTTTATTGCTCTCCACCCCCACACGCTTAAGGAAGGTCTCCGGTTTGGTGACCGCCCAGATTTGCCAACTCCAGACAATAGTACCGACGTCGTCTTTGGCGACAAGGAGGGCATTGCCCTGGGCGATGTCATCTACATAGAAATAGATATAGCCATAGGTTTCCGAGGGATCTTTGTGGTAGAAGGGCTTTCTGTCGGCCCGGGAGAGGACGGTAGTACTGCGGGCGACCATGTGGTTGGCATCATCCCAGAGAACGTCTACATCATCTATGTCAGAAATGGCGGGACTGGTGATGCCTTCCGCTTTATGATTCAGGAAGGCGCCCAGCAAGTGCGTCCCCCCCGCTCCTGTATAGGACGGGGAATTGCCACTTCCATTCTTAACCGAACAGCCATACACCGCCGGGAAGCGGTACCAGCCGGGGGCCGACACCACATAAGTATTGGCAGTGGTTCCCAAGTCTCCGTTCTTTAATCCAGCATACAAATTCCCATAGATATCGTGGCTGGACAGGTCATAGGCATAGGCTTCTCCTTCCAACCCCTTCCATCCGGCCGAAGGGATATGCGGGTGATCCTTCGGATAATAATAGTTCCCTTCAAGGTCCTTGCAAAGGAAAGAAACGGGCACATCCCAGTCACGGTTATCTTCAAAGACATCGGGCTTTCCATCTACGTCAACACTTTCGTTGCGGAAATAACCCTCCTCATTTGCTTTCGCAGCGGCCACATAGCTTACAAAGGAAGTCTCTTTCATGTAATTCCGCACATGGGGAGAGAAAATGCTGTTTTTTGCAAAATCACCGTTTTCCATCGGCGTCCCTGCGCCCCAGGGCTCTTCCCATGGGTCTCCAGTTGCTTTCCAGCCGTGATGGACCACATCCGTAATCTCCTTGTCGGGATCCCACGTTCCGTCATCTCCGCGAAGGGTGAGCCAGGAGGGCCTGTTGCCCATTTCAAACTTAAGGTCACCAGGCTTTTTATAGCCCGTCACCTTCCATTTCATGGACTGCTTGACGCCCGCAGAGTCCCGGTAACTCTGGACAGAGTAGAAATCGTCCGAATAGAAGTGCTTGCCGTCCTTTTTGTCGTCTGCACTGTTCCAGGTGCGGGGGAAATTGCCCTGGGCCTGCACTTTGAAGAAATATTCAATGTCCGGAACACGGGAACGGATATAGAGTTTATGAGCGGCGGCATTCTGGAGGGCCAGGGTACGGCGCACCTCCTTCCACTGCGCTCCATCCCAGCGCTCGAAAGTATAATCTACTGTCAGATATTTCTGCTTCACGGGAAGAGCCAGGAAGGTGAGTTTCAGCGTGTCTTCTCCCAAGACGAAACGGTCTGCCTCCGGGATTTCGATGGTTAGTTTCTTCAGGGTGTCCGTCGGGGTACCCACCAGCGAGAAATCTGCCGTGGTACCCTTGGCATCCGTTTTAAAGCTGGCGGTGAACTTGCCGGCCAGGGCCGTTCCGGGACCATCCACATCCGGACGCATATACAGGTTCTGCGTATTGATGTCCGTGCGGAGCACCACCTTTTTGAGCCTGTACTCTTCGGCCCCCATCTCGCGGGCGGTGATAATAAGTTTCACGGCCGAGAACAGCGGCTTGAAGCGAAGCGGAACCTTCTTGAAGCCTGCATCCGCCCCGGGCACTTTGGCCGCGGCGTACATATAGGCGTTGTTCATATCGGGAAGGTACTCTATGCAAGCCGGGGAACCGGGCGTGCCGGGAGTTCCGGTTTTCCGGATATGGATGTAAGGCTGTACGTCCGGGATTTCTCCCTCTACCGTAGCCGTGTGGGTAGCAGCGTCTATATCAAAGTTTTTCAGGGTGGCCTTCTTCACGGAGGGAGAAGGATATGTAGCAAAGAAATAGCGGTCCTTCGAACTGGTGCTCCAGTAAAGGTTGTCCTTGGCATCTCCGCTGGCGGGAGCCGTGTCTGCCTCGCTGTAGATTGTTCCCGTCCTGTTGGTCCGACCCACAATCTCCACGGCCCTGTAATCTACAGACTGCTTGTCATTCTGCGTGAAATCCAGTTCGGCCTTTACGCAAACCGTATCCAGATGGGCATCTTCCGCCGTAGCCTTTACATTCCAGTTGATACGCTCATACCGGACCGAATTCAGCTGATACTGCTGGTCGTCTCCGGCATAGATTGTCTTGGTGGCCGGCTCTGTCACCTGATAGGTTTCCAGGCCAAAGCGCACCACCGGGTCGTACACTCTCTCTTCCCCGTCCAAGCTTGCCAATTCTTTCTCCTTGACACAGGAGAAAGCCATCAGCGAAGCAGCCAGAAGCAGCATCCAGTATTTATTAGAAGTACCAGCCATTGTCTATTCCTTCAGAGTTTTTATCGTCTTTCCACTCCTTCACTATCTGCCCGTTGGTAACAAGCA
>ONWU01000059.1 GCA_900321655.1 uncultured Bacteroidales bacterium | reverse complement strand
GGATATGGTGAACATCAAGCTGAAGGGCGCCATGCTGGTGGCCCTGCAGGGGAGTTCTATCATTCCCACGATGTCGGCACCGCTGCATCTGTTGGTGTTGGATGCGGTGACGCTTGTTTGCCTGTTATCCGTACCCACGATGGCCGGTTGGGTGATTCAGTCCAGCGGGGCCGATTCACTATCCCATAATATGGCCGTGATGGGTAAGAAGGCGGCTGCTATGATGATTAAAAAGGGTTGATTATGAATATTCTAGGCATAAAGAAAGATATTGAGAAGAGCTTCCGCCGACAGAGTGTGCTGACGATTGTAGCGGTTGGCGGAGCCTTCCTTTTTGCGCTGGTGGTGTCCCTTTGGGCACTCTCTTTTGCCGAAAAGCAGCGCCAGAAAATCTACGTGCTGGACCAGGGCAAGAGCCTGCTGCTGGCCCTGCAGACGGACGCCATCCTCTCCAAGGACGTGGAAATCCGCGACCACGTGACGCGTTTCCACGAGCTGATGTTCACGCTCTCTCCCCAGAAGCAGACCATCCAGGAGAATCTGGACCGGGCCTTCAATCTGGCCGACCGCAGCGCATTCGACTATTCGCAGGACTTGGCCGAGAAGGGCTATTACAGCCGCATCGTATCGGCCAACATCAGCCAGCAGATGATGGTGGATTCGGTGAAGATTGTGTCGTCCTCTTATCCCTGGCAGGTGCGGACCTACGCCCGGCAGTATGTGGTCCGGGAAAGCAAGGTCTCCCTGTACTCCTTTGTGAGTACTTGCCAGGTGATAGAAGGGCGGCGTTCCGATGCCAATCCGCACGGGCTGCTGATTGAGCGTTTCAAAGTGATTTCCAATGATTTGATAGAGACCAGAAAGCGATGAAAAAGGATTCGAAATGGGTACGCCTGGGAGTGTATGGCGCCGTGGTGATTATGGTGGTTATGGCCATCTGGTATTTATATAAAGCATTCAGTGTGTTATGGCAGTAGATAAGAAAACGATGTGGGCCTTCATAGGCCTTGCCTCGATGCTCACGGTGGGCATCGTGATGATGGTAGT
Organism: uncultured Bacteroidales bacterium; assembly: GCA_900321655.1. Taxonomy (GTDB): domain Bacteria; phylum Bacteroidota; class Bacteroidia; order Bacteroidales; family UBA932; genus Cryptobacteroides. The sequence continues at coordinate 1,739 of ONWU01000059.1, read as the reverse complement.
GAGTTCATTCAGGGGCCGTGGCTCCGGGCCCGCACCCGACAGCCAAGAGTGCCGCTATGCGCGGCGCGGTGTCGCTCGACAAATACTTTGCCGAGCTGGATGAGGATGAAAAAGAAGGAGAGGATGTTTCCCTGGTTTCCGGTGAACCTGCCGAGAAAGCGGCTTCCGAGCCCCGCGCGGCTGAATCTGATGACGCTGTAGTGGCCAGGACTTTTGGCGTTCCGGTTCCTTCTGAGGAGCCCAGCCGTCCGCGGGCATCCTCTGGTGGAGGCCATCGTTCCGGCGGTAGTTCTCCCTCCCGGCCGATGACCCAGGAAGAGAAGCTGGAGTACGACCGCAAACGTGCCGAAATGGTCCGCGACGTACTCAACGGCGGCACTACAGAAGAGCCGACAGAGGAGTGGATCTGTCTTCGTCATCCTCCGACGGGATTATCTCCTATCTGGACGATGAGCCCGCATCGGAATCCGAGGTGGGCATACGGCCTTTCCGCTGTATGTTCGTGCGGGACCAGAAGCTGGTAAACGGCCAGCGCGTGACCCTCCGGCTGCTGGAAGATCTGACCGTGGACGGCGTTAGCATTCCCGCCAATACGCACCTTTCGGCCATCTGCAAGATTAGCGACCGGCTGGAACTCTCCGTTCGTTCCCTGGAGTTGGGCGGCCGCATCGTCCCTCTTTTTCTGGAAGCCTACGACGGCGACGGCCTGCCTGGAATCTACTGCCCGGAAACTTCCGCTGCCAAGAACTCCCGAAGAGCATCCGACGACGCCATCTCCACCGCCGGCAGGACCTTCGGCAGACTAGTGGGCGATATCGCCAACACCGTCATCCGCACCGGCGCCACCATCGCCAAAAGCGCCACCGGCGAAGTCTCCGTAAACGTGGTAAGCGGCTATGAGTTTTACCTTGTAAAAGTTGAAAAGCGATGAAAACGAAACTCCTGATTGCATTATTCTTGCTTGGGTGGCTATGCTCCGGAATCGCCTCTGCACAGCCTTCAGACACCCTTTTCGTGAGCACCTCACAGGTGGTCCACCTTCGCTTCGCCTCCGACCTGAAGTACCTCAGCCTCGGCGACCGCGTTCTCGTGGCCCGCATCGTGGACGGTTCTAAAGACTTCGTCGCCGTCCGTGCACGCGAAGCCTTCAGCCACTGCACCACCATCTCCTGCCTAGAGACCTCCGGCGCTATGCACACCTTCCTCGTAGCCTACCGCGAACACCCCGACCGCCTGGAAGTGGACACCCGCACCGGCGCCCAAATGGGTACCGACCCCGTCGCGCAATACGGTACCGGCCCCATCCCCGGCGTTGACGCCGGGAATCATCATCCGAAGGATTCATCCTTTTTTCTTTCATCCCATTCCTCCGCCGACGGCTTGCCGTCGGCCACTTTCACCCTTGAGGGCCTTGCGCGCCGGCCACAGGAACTATACCACATAGGCGTACGTGACTATGGCATCTCCCTCTTATGCGAGAACATCTTCGTAAAGGACGATGTCCTGATACTGGTCCTCTCCCTGGAGAATACTTCGGCTGTAAGCTATGAGGTGGCCGCACCCCGCTTTTCCGTAGAAAGCCGCAAACGCACCAAGCGCGGCCTCCAGTATGAGAAAGCCATCGTTCCCAGACTGGCCTACGGCCTTGGAACCGTCACCCCCGGCAACGAAGGAAGGATGGTCTTCGCCTTTGACAAACTGGCCCTCATCCGCGGCCAGGTAATGAGAGTATACTTCTA